>NZ_JBIVFA010000009.1:0-394023 GCF_044747975.1 Streptomyces sp. NPDC090045 | reverse complement strand
CGCCGCCCACACCCTCACATCACCAAAGAGCCCACCCATAACCTGACCAACGACCAGCCTGGCTACCAGTCACGCCAAACACCGTTGCAGTACTAAGCCTCCGGACCGCGAACCGCCGGCCGGCTGGCGCTGGACCGGCTCACCGGTGCGCTCCTCGCAGACCTCGTCCAGTACGACATCGAGGAAGCATGGTGGCGCCGCACCGTCCAGGTCGAGCAGGCGGTGTCCCTGAACCTGGAGGAGGTCCACGGACTGGCCTTGGGGGCCCTCCATTGGTACGGCATCGGTGTGGTGAACCAGGAACTGGCCGACAACTGCGCCCTCCTCGCGGAGCGGGCCGAGCACTGCGGCGAGCTTCGTCTCGCGGGCGTCCTCTGGGACACCCGGGGCAAGGTCCTGCAGCACCCGAAGCTCGCGTCGGCGTCCAACACCGAGGAGGCGATCAGGGCGTACGAGCGGGCGGTGACGCTCTACGAGGAGCTGGAGCAGCATGCCGCGGCGGCGACGGTCAAGCACCATCTCGCGGGCGCGCTGTCCGAAAGGGCTCGGGACCGGGCCGCCTCCATCGAGCGGGGCATCGCCCTGCTGGAGGAAGTCATCGCCTCTTGGACGGCCCTGCCCGACCCGGAAGGCGTGGCCATGGCGCGCACCAACCTCGCCGTCCTCCTGCTGGACCGCAAACGCGGTGCCGTGGCGGACAACGCACGGCGCGCCCTCGACCAGTGCCGGGCCGCGCTGCGGTACGGGTCCCTGGAGCGGGACCCGGTGGACTACTTCTACTCGCTGGCGAACCTCGCGCTGGCGCAGCAGCGACTCTCCGAGAGCGACGATCGCTACCTACGGGACGTCGTGAGCACCTACGGAAAGGCCTTCGGGGCGCTGTCCTCCGACCTGGCGCCCTGGCTGCGCGCCCGGTTGCACAGCAACTTCACCGACTTCCTGGTAGCCACCGCGGAGAAGCTGCCGGACCGGCGGGACCAGCGCCTCCGCCGGGCCGAGGAACACAGCCGTCATGTGGTGGCCATCCACGGCGCACACGGCCATGCCGAGCTGCCGTTTGCCCAGAGGCAGCTGGCGCGGGTCCTGGTCTGCCGAGCAGAGTCCGACCCCGCCTCCGCCTCCCTGCACGAGGCGCGCTACCTGTACCTGGCGGCCCTGGAGGTCCTGACACCCGGTGAGTACCCGGCGGACTGCATGAGGGTCGCCGACAGAGCAGCGGAGCTGTCCGTGCGTCTCGACGACTGGCGAACGGCGTCCCGGGCGCGCATGACGGCGCTCGCGGCATGGCGGGCGACCGGCGGGGACCTCGTGAGCCGAGGAGACCTCCCCCATGAGACAGGTCCTCTCGCGGACATGCTCACCAACGTCGAACAGGAAGGACGGTACCGGGACTGCGCGTACGCGCTCTTCCGCGCGGCGTGGCAGGAGATCGCTGACGGCCACGCCGCCGACACTCCACAGGTCCAGGCCCTGCTCAGCGAGGCGGTCCGGCTCATGGAGGACGGACGCGCCACCACGCTGCGCACCGGCACCGGAGCCGACGCCGCCGACCTGGCACGGCTCCGCGCGATCGACCCGGAGCTGGCCGAGGAGTACGTCACCGCCCTGCGGGAGGCACGGGAGGAGTCGGCCGAGGCCGAGCCCGCCGCCGGCGGGACCGAGGAGACCGAACGGCGGACCCGCGCGGCTGGAAGCCCTCCTGGAGGCTGTCCGGGCCCGGCCCGCAATGGCCGGATTCGCCCGCAGGCTGCCGCCCTCGCTGCCGGACGCGCGCAGGGCCCTGTCCGATCGGCAGGCACTGGTGTACCTGATCCTCTGTCCCCAGGGCAGCTGCGCGCTCATCGTGACGCCGTCGAGCCACCCCGTCCCCGTCATCGGCCTTGACCTGTGGACTCTCAGAAGCGGCAGGGTCGTCACACTGACCCTCGGTCTGGGAATGCGGGAGGACGGCAGCCCGGACGGGATCTCGCCCGGGCGTCCCCGTTTCGGAGAGGAGTACTCGGTGGCGCCGAGCACTCCGGACTGCCGCGGTTCGGGCTGCTCCTGCGGAAGATCCTCGGAGAACTCGGGCCCCAGCTGGCCCAGCCTCTGGAGGAGGCTCTGCGCAGGACCTCCGTCACGGACGCCGTGTTGATCCCCTGCGGGAGGACGGCCAGTATTCCCTGGCATGCCGCCACCTGGCGGGACGAGCGCGGGACGACTTCCCTGTCCGCGACCCTGAAGTCCGTCGCCTACGCGCCCTCCGCGGGATCGTGGATGTCCGCACGGGAAGGGGCGGTTCGAACCGCGCGGCTTCCCGCACACCTCGTCGGCATCGCCAACCCGCGCGGATCCAGCCCGCCACTGTTCGGGGCGGAGGCGGAACTGCGGCAGATCTCAACGGGCTTCGCCCCGGAAGCCCAGGACGTCGCGTTCGGGTCGGACGCGACCGGCGCCTTCCTGACCCAACAGCTGCCCCGGGCCACGCATCTGCACCTCGGCTGTCACGGGAAGATGTGGCACGACGGCAAGGACCGCGCCGCGCTGACCCTCGCCGACGCCGAGCAACTAACCATGAGCCGCATCCGCCGCCTCGCCGGCGAGAACCTGCGCCTGGTGGTGGCCGCGGCATGCGAGTCCGGGACGCTGGAACTCTTCCAGCAGCCCGAGGAGGCAAACGGCCTGTCCACGGCCTTCCTCCACGCCGGCGCGGCCGGTGTGCTGGGGGCGCTCTGGCAGATCCCGGACCTGCCCACGGCACTCCTCCTCACCAGGTTCTACGAACTCCTCGGGGCCGAGCCCGACGGAGATCCGGCGAGGGCACTGACCGAGGCCCAGACGTGGATGCGCACCCTGACCCGCAGGGCGGCCAGACGCTATCTCGCCGAACGCCCGCTGCTCAAAGCACTCCAAACATCGGGAACCCTGCGCGGAGCGGGCAGGAGGGCGCGGCCGAGGCCGACCCATCCGTTCCGTCACCCCTCCGCCCTCGAACGGCTGCGCATGCCCTACGCGGGACCGGAGTACTGGGCAGGCTTCATCCTGCACGGCTGCTGAGCCCGTCGCATCGCCGGGACGGAGCTCCTGTCGCTCCTCGAACGCCGAGGGCCGACAGGAGGTCGGCGCGCAGGGCTGCGCGGCCAGCCGGTGGTGCCCGCCGGGGCTGGCGGGTGGGCGCAGGTCGTGGGAGATCCGACCGGCGTTCAACACCAGAACGCGGTCAGCGAGCGCGAGCGCCTCGTCGATGTCGTAGGTGACCAGCAGGACGCAGGGCCAGGTCTCAGTGGACCATCGAGAACCGGCTCCATTGCGTCCGCGACACCACCTTCGCCGAGGACGCCTCCAAGATCCGCACCGGCCACGGCCCGGAGAACATGGCAACCCTTCGCAACCTGGCGATCAACGCCCCTCCGCACCGCCGGGTACCGCAACATCGCCGCCGGCCTCCGCCACGCCTCCTACGAGCCCTTCACCCGCCCGCTCGACCTCCTGGGCATCGCCTGACCAGCGCACTCACGAGATCACCCGACTTTGCAACACCCCTGGGTCAATACCCGTCCGGTCATTACCCTCATCTCCTTTTCTTCCACGCTACGCTGCAGGCGGTGAGATCCCTCCCGGCTACTCGGCAGAGGCGCTTTCTGCTTTCCCAATCACCTGCCGGACAGCATACGCGGTGAAAGCCCGAGCCTAATGCCGTCTACGCTTGGCTTGAGGGCCGGCCCCGAAAGCAGGGTCCTCGGGGACTCGGTAGTCATTCACCAGCCCTTCGAGCGGAATCTCAAGGGCGGGGTCATCAATGTACCGGTTGAACATCTCGACGTGGTACCGAGCGGGGCGGTCAAGGATTGACGGGATCTCGTCGTCCATCGTCACGACGATATCAAATGCGGTGAGCTGCCCCGGGGTCAATGTGCCGACCCTCTGGCCGTCTTCTTGCTTGTACACCGGTACAGGGCCGACCGCGGAAAAGAATTCTGTCCCGACCGGCGGATAGTGCCGCACGACCGTTGGACCAAAGACCAAAGGCTGCTTCGGGTCGGTAACGAGAGTCCCAATCGGGGTGTGCACGACCCAGTGCACCACCCACATCGCTACAGCCGGAAAATCACGGTCCTTCTGGAGAGAGCGGATGATGCCGAACTGCGGAAGATCCGAGTTTTGCTCTACCCTGAAGGGCGTGGTGCGGACCTCTTCAGGTGCATCTTTCAGCCCAGGGGAACCCCTGAGAGGATTCGGCGCATCAGCGCCATGCCTGAGGATAGTGACGGGCATCAGCGGAACATCCTGCTGCACATGACGAGGTCCGCGATGCATGATCACGAATCCGTTCTGTCCTTCAAGCTCGAATTCGGTATCGAATCCGTCCAGTTTTACTGTGCAGGTGCACTTGCCTCTCAGTAGTTCGACACCGCCGCGCGGAGGGAAGCGCCGGGTCTCGAACCCCTGGTAGGCCTCGTTCACGAAAGGGAAATGATCGACGATCCGCCCAGCACGCTCAATGGCGGCTAGCGCCCCTACGCACTCGTTGCTTGCTGCAGCTTGCATGCGGCTGGTTGGCATCTTCCAGCGGAATACCCAAATAACAGACCGGCGGTTACCGGCGTCAAAGAGCACTTTTACGGGGTTGGAGTCAGCGAAACCGTGATCACGTAGAACGGCCCAGTATTCGCGAACGACATCGATCAACTCCGCTGCGCCGCCGGTAGGTTCAGCGATGCCTACCTCCAGCAGCGAGTCCTTGCTGCGGAAAGCTTCGATGGGCACCAGCCCCCGGTGCGGCACAGAGGCACCGTCACAAGAATCGCCCGGCTCTACGTGGCCACACTTTTCGCGCTCGACCATGATGCTACCTAACTGCTGGCAGGGTCTGCCGATCTAAACTCGGGCAGACCGTACCAACAAGAAAGCCGCGAGTGAGGTAGCCTGACCCTGCGGAACCAGCGAGTCAGTAGAATTCACTCTGACGCATCAAAGATGCAGCGTCTGGCCAGGCCCGTGCCGCCACAAAGCCAGGTCCGCTCGGTCGTCCGACGGGATGCGCCGGAAGCGCCTCACTGCGGCTGCGGTCAGCTCTGGCCAGCGTGACTACTCAAGACGACTTGGACAGTGGCGGAGGATCGTTTTCGCCCACAATCTGCAGCACCTCAGCCGAAGGGGCGTACTGTTTCGTCACGATCTGCGGGCAACGCCGGCACATGTCGGAGCCCTCTTGATGGAACCAGCGGCACTGCGCCCGGATCGAGCAATGCGGCAGGCGCTGTGTGACTTCGCCCAGCAGTTCGGTGCTGCGCGCAGCGATCTGGCAGGCTTCGTTCTTGAAGTGAATACAGGCTGAGGTCCTACACCTGCTGGCAAAACGGAAGACTTCGCCCGGTGACACCGGTCGCGCCAAGTCGATGATCTCCTGATCTACCGGCATCGCCTCCTCTGTCGGAATGATTCGCGGTTCCTCGCGAGTACCGGACACGACCCCGATCAGAACCGACTCTGCGGGGTGCGCAGGCGCACTCGGGCACAGCAGTTCTTTTTCGTCCGGCATCAAGGGCTGCCTGCATACTTCTGTGGACGGACGCTCTTAACAGCGATCCCTCCTGAGGCTGCATCCCGCTCCAGCGTCACCTCGAAGAGTTCCTCCGGAAAGTTTCCCATGACGATGGGCCCCCTGGCCTCCAAATCATCCAAGTCGCCAGAAACACCCCGGGCGGAAAGTGCGATCGCTACGCCTTGAGCAGCGGCACGCGCAATCTGCTCCGCCTTGATTCTCTCAGCTTCCATTCTTCCTCCGGTTGCCGGTTCGGGCTCGATGACTACACGGTGACACGGTTTTGCTGCTGCCGCAGAAATATCGGGCCGTTCGGGTGCTGGCTCCTTTCAGCCGGGGTTCGGCAGGGCTTGGAGTTCGTCGGGATCCCACGCCCAGCTGGTGTGCATCGTGCGCCCCTGATTCGCCCACAGCCCTCACCGACTGGTGAATACGCGACTCCCGATGACGCGAGGTCGCCAGTTTCACACCCCTATGAAGGGCCCCGCTCGGAAACCTTGACCATCCTGACAAGACAGCACGAGCCGTCAGGGAACGCCCGGGGAATGCGGCCGGGTCAGAGTTCGGGCACGAAGTGCAACCCGCGTCTGAAGGAGGCCGTGATGAGGCTCGAACCGGCGCGCAAGGCCCCAGACATCGAAGGCTCTGACGTGTCCGGCGAGAGCGTATCGCCGCCAAACCTGGCCGGGCGGACCGTCATCCTGAAGTTCTACCGCTTCGCCGCCTGCCCGATCTGCAACCTGCATGTGCGTGAGCTGGTGCGCCGGGCCGGTGAGCTGGAGGCCGCCGGGGTGGTGCCGGTCGCGGTGTTCCACTCTCCCGCGCACAGGCTGCGCAAGAGCCTGGACGGCTACTGAACTTGAATACGTGATGTCGGTCTGATCGTGGTCAGTCGTCCATGGTCAGGCCGGTTCCCGTGAGGCATCCATCGACGAGGTGCGGTCGGTACTGAATCTGCTTGAGGGTTCGTTTCACGGCCCTGGCCAGCTGGTCGAGGTTGGCGGCAGCGAGGTTGCCGATAGGGGCGGTAGGCGTCCAGCCGCGTGGTGTGGATGGCACGGTCGGCGAGTGCTTCGGGGTTTTCGCAGCGCGCGTAGCGGCGGGTGGTGTGGCGGGCCAGTCCGAGTTCGCGCCCGATCGTGCGGCAGACCCCCATCGCTCCACCGACCGCTCGCTCACCCGCAACGCAGCCGCGATCTGCCGGTTCTTCTCCCCGCCCACGAAGCATTCCACGGCCTGCAACCGGATCCGCTCCCGCGCAGCCCTCGGCGTCGGTCAAACCGCCGCCCTGCGCGTACCTCACAGCCCAGAGCTACCGGAGCCGACCGGTCACCGTCCGGCGAACAGCCCCGACATCACCCAATCAAGTTCAGTAAAGCACCAAGCCAGCGCTGGCCGCGTCACCCAGAACGCCTCTGACGAGGTGACCTGGCTGCTTGCAAGGCTGCGAAAAGCTCGGGAGGACGGGGAAGCGGTCCCGTGGCTGGCCCGTCCCCCCGGCGGCCGTCTCGACCCGGACGACCCGTCAGCCGTTGCGTGGCTGCTGGACACTCAAGGGAAACGGAATCCCATCGGGGCGGATGACCATATTCGGTTGCTGGCCCGGGCCCCCATTGACGGGCTATTCCTGGGCGATCCGCAAGACGTAGCCTGACTGTTGGACAGCCTGCTGAGGGCCGGGGCGAAGGAACAGGCTGCCGTTCTTGTCAACCGTCTCACTGCCGAGGGGCGCTTCGACGTGTTCCTCGCAATCAGGCCTGATCGGGAACGCTTCAGGTTCGGGCGGGAGCCCGACGGGAGCCCCGCGGCCCGCTGGGCATGGGAGGACCTGGTGTGATCCGTACCTGACCGAGTAGCCGCTGGTGCTGAGCGGGAGGGCAGGGATGGAGATTGTGGGTGAAGCAAGAGAGTGGTGCCCCCGGCCTCTGGCCAGTCCGCCCCGCCCATGGACTGGGAACCTGAAAGCCATTCAGCGGGCACGTCGGGTCGGACCGGCTCACCAAACAAAGCTGGACGACCGCCAGGTGCCGCTTGCGCCCGCCCACCTTCTTCCCGCCGTCCCACCCCGCTGTCGAGCGCGGGACGTTCGTCGCGGCCCGCACCGACTGCGAGTCCACGATTGCGGCCGTCGGGTCCACGCCTCGGCCCTCCTTCACGCGCATGCGCTCCCGCAGCCGGTCGTGGAACTCGGCCAGCAGGCCTGCGGCCTGCCAGCGGCGGGCGAAGGGAGACACCCGCCCGTACGGCGGGAAGTCCTTCGGCAGGTTCGCCCACTTCACCCCGTTGTCGACCACGTAGCGGACCGCGTCCAACATCACGCGGTGGCAATAGCCCTCCGGGCGGCCGCCCCGGCCCTCCAGCCACGCCGGCACCGGCATCGACGCCCGCACCACCTGCCAACCACGTCCTCGCCATCGGATGCGCACCGGTCGAGCACGGCTTCGCCCACCTCAAGAACTGGCGAATCCTCGCCAAGCTCCGCACCGAGCCCGCCCGCACCACCCCCGCCTCCTGCGCGCTCTGCTCGTCCTGACGAACCTCGAAATCAACCGCTGACGGATGAGCTACTCCGCGGACTCCCGCCCACGACCAGCATGAGTACCCCGAGAACCGATCACACCAGCCCTTTGACCTGCGACTTCAAGTTGGCGGCAACTCAGCGACTTCAGCGCGTCTGTGGCCGCCGTCCGGGCCAGCACGGTCAGCCGGGAGGTCTTCCCCGTACGGCGATGCGCGCGCTCGACGTTGGCCCACAGCATCAGCCGGGCGAGGCGACCGGCCCGGGTGCCGAGGACATCGGCGATCAGAACCAGGAACCCTGCCCGCTCGAATGTTTGTACGCAAGGGCTTGTCCAGGCCATCCCGGGGGCACAGCACCCGGCGGCGGTGACGAGCATCTGCGTAGGTTGCCGAGGTCTTCGTCTGGGCGACAGAGCGGAACATACCGCCAAGGCGTGCCATCGCCACCCGGTGGGCGAGGTCCGAGGCGACCGCGGCGTGCAGGTCGCGACGCCGCCGTCATCCCGAGACGCTCGCGGACCAGCGCCTGGAACTCGGTGCGGTGGTCCATCAGCCAGGCCATGTAGAAGAGCCCCTGCGACAGCACGCCCGGGTCCGTGGCTCGCTTGTACTCGATGATCACCGGAGCACCGTTCTCGTCGAGCCCCAGCGAGTCGATGCGTCCACCGTGAACGGGTCCGGTGCTGTACTCGGAGGCAAGGAATCGCACCCCGAGCATCGCCTCCATCGCGCCCTCGACCAGGGCCTGCACATCGGCCTCAGCCTCAGCCAAACGCGGCGTGACCTCGGCCACGCCGTTTTTCGTGTAGAACAGCTTCAGACTCGACACCCCCTTGTCGTACGCGCCGAGGGGTAACAGCCACAGGTGCAGGGTTATTCCCTCCTCCAGGTGGACCAAGATCCGGACCAATCCCGGACCAGCGCAACGCCACCACACCCCAGTTGCCGCGTCTCCGCCGGTCAGGGCGCCGCGTAGCTTGTGCCACCAGCAGACGAAGAACCTGCTGTCGACTGAAGCACAGCTTCATCAGATGAGCGAGTGAGCATGGCAGCTGGTAGGCCGAGCTACCACAAGGGCCGCACACGACCCATCTTAAACAGTGCCCACCCCGGGGCTTGATCCATGAGGTGGGCACCCCCTGGACACTCGGCGGGGCATGGGCCCCAACCGAGCGACAGCGGCCGCTTCGACTCCGTGCTTTGTTGACTGTCCACAACGCTGCGCACGGACTTCCGCGACACACCGACCGCAGGCCGCGGCCTCGACCGAGAGCCCACCTGGAGCTGCCCGCGGCCGCCGAAGAGCCCTGGACCAGGCCCCTCGGCATGACGTTCCCCTGCCGGGTGGCGCGCCCGGACTCCCCCCTCGACATCTAACTACTCGTCAGTAAAGTCAGCAAAGGGTCAGCATTCGCCCGACCAGACCTGACCACAGCCTGCTTCACATGAGACTCGACCTCGAGATCGAGAGTCGCTCCCAAAGGCCTCGCAGACGTACGACGGACCTTCAGAAGCGGAGCGACAGCGCACCCACTACCCTAACCTCACCCTCAGGACATACGCACAGTTCAGCGCACTCTTCCCCTGGGCTTCAGGCGAGTTGGAGGGAGTTCCGGGGCCGGAAGCGGAGCACCGCCGTAGCCCTTCACTTCGCCGAATCTCGTCCCATTCATCCAGTCCTCGCGGGCCTGTGCGATATCCTCTTGGGACCGTCCGATCCAGTTCCAGAACCATTGGATCGGTCGGCATTTCCGCAGGTCAGAGCCTTGCAGATCCCTGAAAGTCAGCAAACGTCAGCATCGGAGCACTCATCCACGGGTCTGACCAGGGGGATTTGTTCCTTCCGGAACTGGATCGGTGCGCGGCTCCGCCGCCCCACCTACCCAGTGACAGCCCATAATTGCAGCAGGCCGCAGCGTGCGGCATCGCCGATCTGGGCAAGCTGACGGTACGACAGAATGCCGACGGCCTCGCGACCGGAGCGCGAAGGCAGGTGCAGGTCGCATTTCGACGACCGCCACCAGCCACCGCAACTCACCCAGCCAGGCCTGCCGTCAGACCACATCACGATGCGCCGCAGGCTGCGAGGCTCAGGAGCAGCAGTCACAGCCCGGCTTGCAACCGCACCCGTCCGCAACCTCAACGGGGTCCGGCGAGGCGCCGTGCGCGGTGGGCGCGCAGCAGTCCTTTCCCTGCCAGGCGTCGCGGCCTTCCTTGACGGCGATGCCAGCGATGACGAGGGCGGCGATGGGGTCGGCCCAGGTCCAGCCGAGGGGGGCGTTGAGGAGGAGGCCCACGAGGAGGACGGCCGACAGGTACGTACACGACAGGGTCTGCTTGGAGTCGGCGACCGCGCCGGCGGAGCCGAGTTCGCGGCCCGCGCGGCGCTGTGCGGCGGACAGGAAGGGCATGACCCCGAGGGAGAGAGCGGCGATGACGATGCCGGGAGTCGACTCGTCGGCTTCGGTGGTGCCGGTCAGAGCACGAACGGCATCGATACCGACGTAGGCGGCGAGGGCGAATAGGGAGAGGGCGATGATCCGCAGGGTGGTCTTCTCCCGTGCCTGGCGTGCGGTGTGGTCGGCGGCGGAGAACTGCCAGGCGACGGCGGCTGCGGAGGAGACCTCGATCATGGAGTCGAGGCCCTGCGCCGTCTTTGGCGCCTACCTCGCTCTCCTTCAGGTCCCTCCAGGTAGCCGCGCCTCCCAGGCAGCCGACGCCGCCTCCTCCTGCGCCGTAACCGCCGCCCCATCCGTGCCGGGGACCGACACCTCGTTTAAAGCCTCCGCCGCCTGCGCCGCCACCGGCGGGAGCGGCCAGGCTGGACGCTCCCTTACCGTCCACGTCGACGAAGACAACCGACCTGGCACCGCCGCCTCCGCCCCCACCGGGTGCCACTTCGTTGCTGCTATCGCCGCGTGACGACGGCTTCTTATAGGCCCCACCCTGCCAGCCTCCCGCACCGCCCCCGCCGACCCGCACAGCGATCTTCCCGATGTCCTTCTGGCCCCGGTCGACGATGCACCCTGCGACGCCAGCTGCGCCGCCGGCCCTCCAGTGGCGCCCCACCCCATGCTCAGCCCGCCCGCAGCCGCTCGCTCGGGGCGCGGCCGCCGTCGTCGGCCTCCCGGCGCACGACGTCCACTGTGTGCGGGCTGTCCGCATTGAGCCCCCAGCCGTGTCCCGTGACCAGGCTGGGGGCTCGCCCTGAAGCGCCGACGGGTGTCAGTCGCCGGGCTTCATCTTGGTGGCGGTGGCACCCGTGGCGGCGGTCGTCGGGGGCTTGACCTGGATCCAGCCCGCCTTGCTCGGTGCGCCTTCCTCGTTGAGGAGGAAGAGCATGTAGTGACCGGGCGGGGCCGCGGCGGCGGTCGGTGGGGCCTGGAGCTCCAGGAAGTTGCCGCCGCGGCTCTTGATACGTAGTTCGAGGTGACGCTGGCTGGTGTTGATCGAGTGGGTGGCGGTGGTCGGGGCCAGCAGGACGGCGCGGGTGACGTCGTTGGGCGTGCTCGTGCTGACCGTGATCTTCTCGTTGTAGACGACGCTGGGGTTGAAGATCAGGCCGAGCGAGGGGCGGCTGCCCTGGTGGAGGTAGGCGGGCTCGTAGATCTCGATGCTGCCGTTGTTGTTGTCGGTGATGTCGGGGTCGTTGGCGAGCTGCTGTAGCTCGTCGCCCGTGATCATGACTCGGCCGTCCGGGAGGACCACGGCGTTGGAGTGGTAGCCGCGCGGAAGCCGCTGCACGGGGCCGAGCTTCCAGTCGCCGTTCTCGTCGCGCAGTTCGACCTGGCGGTACTTCAGATCGGCGTTGGGGTTGTACGGTCCGTTGCCGTAGTCGCGGATGTCGAAGGCACCGTTGACGGTGAGCAGGTTGCCGTTCGGCAGGAGCAGGGTGTCGTCCTGGGTGCGGCCGAAGGCGCGGGGCTTCTCGGTGTTCCACTTGCCGCCGGCCAGACGGTAGGTGTTCGGGTCGTTGCGGTCGCCGCCGAGGACCAGGACCGAGTCGGGGCCTCTGAAGCCGGTCGGCAGGGGGACGGCGGAGCCGTAGTTGCGCCTCCACTCCCCGCCGTCCGGGCCCGGCTTGCCCTTGTTGATGTCCGGGCGGTTCGGCAGGTCGGTCTTGGTGTCGGCGGCGGTGTCGAAGAGCCATTGCTGGTCCACGGAGCGGCCGAGTCCGTAGATCTTCCCGTCGCGCAGCGAGAACAGCTGCGGATAGTCCCACTTGAAGGGGGCTTCGGTCTTGAGCTGGTCCACTCCCCAGCCGATCGGCTTGACCGACTTCTCGAAGGGCACCTGGTGGGTCGCGGCGGGGAAGCGCTCGACGACGGGGGTGGGAGTGCCCCAGCCGAGCTCCGACTGACCGGACATGATCACCTGGCGCCCGTCGGCGCCGGTGACCACGCTCGGGTACCACCGGCCGACGGACATGTCCTTGTTCAGGTACCACTCCTCCGCCCACGGGTCGAAGACCAGGGACAGCTTGGCGCCGCTGCCTCCGTTGCCGCCAAGGTTGCCGCCGAAGACGCCGAGCATGCCGTTGGGCAGGTAGGAGTGGCCGGCGCAGAAGAACGGGGCCGGGCGGGGTTCGTTCTTGCCGTCGGGCATGTTGATGACCGGCGGCTTCTTCTCGGTGAACGCGCCGGTGCCGGTCCCCTTGGCAGGGTCCCAGATCCAGGCACGGCCGGCGTTCTCCTTGCCGATGGTTTGGGTGGGGGCGGGCTCATTCTGCGGGTTGGTCTCGATCCGCTCGAAGGAGAACAGCAGGACTTTGCCGGTGGGCAGCAGCGCGACGTGGGCCGCGAAGTCCGGGGACTGGAAGTACTCCTGGAACCGGCCGAACTCGGCCGGGTCGAAGGATGTGTTGGCCTTCTCCTGGGAGGCGGTCAGCGCCTTGAGCCGCTCCGTACGGGTGGTCTGCGGGTACTCGCCGACGCCGGCCATGGCCATCCGGGTGCGGGCATGCTCCTCGGCGTGTTCCTTGCCGAGCGTCGCAGCCTCCTCCGGGTCGACGGTGACCGGTGCGCTCGCCGCCCGGGAGGCGGGGCCGTACGGGACGGCATCGCCCTCGTCTCCGTGACCGGTGTGGGCGAGTACGGGGCCTGCCGACGCCAGGGCCATGGACACGGCCATCGCGGTGGCGGCACAGACTGAGATCGCCGTGGCGAGCCTCCGGCGGGCGGGTAGGCGCGGATTGCTGCGGGACATGGGACTCCTTGCTGGCGAGAGGAAGGCGCAGCAGCCCCGGCTGGGGGACACGTCGGGTGACACGGGCTGCACCAGGACTGCCACATGTTCACGCACAGTGACGATCTTCAGTGTTGAGGCGCGCCGGTCGGCTGTCGCTCCGAGATGCGCAGGCGGGTGACTCCGACCAACCCAAAGGTTTCTTCACGCCTTCTACCAGCGCATTCGAGGCGGAAATGGGTGGCGGTCGGCGTAATCGGCCAGTCGGTCGGCGGGAGGGCACGGGAGCGCCGCATACGTTGTTGATTACTCTGCGCAGCATCGGCGCGGAGGTGTCGATCTTCTAGGGAGAGCATCGTGGACGATCTCAAGCTGCGTGAGAGCGACGACATCCAGGGCGACGTGATCGCCGGCTTCAAGAAGGACCAGATGACCCTGCTGTTCCTCAAGTTCGAGGATGCAGCGCGGGCGCGCACCTGGGTCAAGGCGCTGGAACCGCAGATTTCCACGACGAGGCAGGTGGCGACCTTCAATGCCGCCTTCAGCAAGGCCAGGAAGGCCTCGGCCGGCGACGACCCGAAGGCGCTGAAGGCCACCTGGATCAATGTCAGTTTCACCTGCGCGGGCCTGCGTGAGCTGACCGGAAAGGACCCGCTGCCCACCGTCAAGCCCGGCAGCGGTCTGGAGGCCTTCAAGCAGGGCTCGGACAAGCGGGCACTCGGGGACACCGGCGACAGCTCGCCGGAGATGTGGCTCTTCGGCAACGGCAGGGGCCAGGTCGTCCACGCCGTGCTCACCGTCGCCTCGGACACCGTCCAGGACCTCCAGGCGACGGTCAGACAGCAGCGCGAGGCGTGCGCCGCGGCCAAGATCGTGATCGTGTTCCAGCAGGACGCCGCCACCCTGTCCGGCAGCCGGAGGGGGAAGGAGCATTTCGGCTTCAAGGACGGCGTCAGCGAGCCCGGTGTCATCGGCTTCGACGAGCCGGACCCCGTCAAGCCCGAGTACGTCAAGGGCCATCACGGCACCCGGCTGATCCCGCCCGGCGAATTCGTCGTCGGGCACGACCGGGTCGGCGGCGTGCCGCACGAGACGCCCGAATGGGCTGACAACGGCAGCTTCCAGGTGGTGCGCCGGCTCGGCCAGGACGTCCCCGGCTTCTGGTTCCAGGTCGCCGGGCAGCTGAAGGCGCTCAAGCAGGCCAAGGTGGTGCCGCCCGAGGCCACCACGGAGTGGCTGGCCGCCCGCCTCGTCGGCCGGTGGCGGTCCGGCACCCCCGTCGCCACGTGCCCGAATGCCGACCGTCCCTCCAGCGCGCTGGCCGGGGAGGACAACGACTTCGGCTACCGCAACGACCCCGAGGGCTTCATCACCCCGCTCTTCTCGCACCTGCGCAAGACCAACCCCCGGGACGGCCTGCAGGAGAAGCCCGGTGATCCGCCGTTCGACGAGAATCCGGTGATGGACCGCCGCCGGATCATCCGCCGCGGCG
The DNA here is from genome assembly GCF_044747975.1 of Streptomyces sp. NPDC090045. Taxonomy (NCBI): domain Bacteria; kingdom Bacillati; phylum Actinomycetota; class Actinomycetes; order Kitasatosporales; family Streptomycetaceae; genus Streptomyces; species Streptomyces sp. NPDC090045. The sequence goes on along the minus strand of NZ_JBIVFA010000009.1, from coordinate 379,303 downwards.
CCCCGTACGGCGCGCCCTTCGACCCCGCCTCGGAGGGCCCCGGAGGGCCCGACGAGAAGCGCGGCCTGCTCTTCGTCTGCTACCAGTCGGACCTTGTGCAGCAGTTCGAGTTCATCCAGAAGGCATGGATCGACAGCCCGGACTTCCCACCCAACCGGACCAACAAGCCCGGCCCCGACGGCATGGTCGGCGCCGCCGGCAAGCTCAGTTACGAGACCCCCGGCAAGACCACGCAGCTGAGCCTGAGCCAGTTCGTCTTCACCGAGGGGTCCGTCTACGCCTTCGCTCCCTCGCTGACCCTGCTACGGCTGCTCGGTGACGGCCGGCTCACCGACAAGCCGCCCACCGTAGTCCGGCCGACCGACGCCTTCCTGCCCATCCCCGACATGCAACGGGACAAGGGCAAGAGCTGGTACTGGGCGTATGGGGCGGGCAGTGACGGCGCCGTCTGCCGAACCGTCTCTATCGCCGACGGGGACGAGCACACGGACGTCATCGAGCGCCCCGACCGGCCGCTGACCATGTGGCCGTGCTACATCGGAGTGACGAAGGTCGACGCGGTCCTGCCCGTCCCGGACGAACAGCGGATCAATGGCCGCAGCCGGTTCTGGCTGTTCCACACCGTCGAGGGCCGGCAGGTCTACCGGCGGATCTGGATCGCCGACGGCGCCGAGTCCGGGCTCCCTCCCGAGCAGGCGGCCGGGACCGACCTGCCGGACCGTTCCCTCTCCGCTTGGGCCTCGTTCAGCGGCATCGAAAGGGTGGACGCCTTCCTGCCGGTGCCCGACATGCAGCGGGTGAACGGCAAGAGCCACTGCTGGGTCTTCCACACCCTCATGGGCCGCCAGGTCTACCGGCTCATCTCGATCGCCGACGGCAGGATGCACCAGGACGCCCTCGAGCGCGGCGACCGAGGGCTCGACCTATGGCGATCACTGACCGGGATCACAAGGGTCGACGAATTCCTCGCGGTCCCGGACATGCAGCGGATCAACGGCATGAGTCTGTTCTGGGTGTTCCACCAGGACCAGTACCGGATCATCGTGATCCGCGACGGCCACGGCCACGAGGACCAGATCACGGTCGAGGACCGACCCCTGACCATGTGGACGTCCCTGACGGGCTGACGGGTGCCCTGCCCTTGCCCCTCGGGAGCGACGTCTGGACCATGGCCGCACCCCGCCACGGCCGCCACCGCTGGCGGCCAGAAGCGGGTGCGGTCGCGGCGTGTTCTGGCCAGGTAGTCGCGCCGTGGCTGTCGACCAGTTCTGGCCTCCTCCACGCGGGGGAGGCCACCGCCCCGCTCGCGCTCCACAGGGCCGCCTGAGTCCGTCGCGCAGGGTGATGAAGTCCGATTGGTGGCGCGTGACGATGTGTGGCATGAGCATTCAAACGAGCGACTCGACGGTCATCTCCGCAGCGGCGCCGCCCCGCTGGGCTGTCTGCGCTGCGCATCTGACGATATGGGTGGTCCTGCCGAGCGGACTGAGCTTCCGCCAACCTGAAGTCGCAGGTCAAAGGACCTGCTGTGTTCAACTGTTGGGGTGCTCGCGCTGGTCGTGGGCGGCTGTCTGAGGAGTAAATCGTCTGGCAGGGCCGGACGGCTCCCTGGATTCTGCTCGCTCGAGTCGGTCGGCCTTCTGCGATCCGGTGCATGGATCCCGAGCTGCTGGAACGGATCACCGCGCGGCGCGCGGAACTGGACGAACTTGAAGAACAGCTGGTTAAGCAGCTGGCGGAGGTGCGGGCCGAGCGGGACGAACTCGCCGTCGCCGAACGTGTCCTTGAGCGTGTGAGCGACCAGCTCGCCGACGAACGTGCCTCAGCCGCGCTGGCGCCCGGGCAGGTGGGCGGCCGGGCGGTAATGCTGATCCCGCACCGTACGCCGGATGTGGAGGAGACCATGCTCCCGCCGGACTATCAACGCGTCCTTGCCGCGGGGCCGGTCATGGCTCGGCAAGGCGGCGAGATGCTGGGAGTGGACGTCAGCGTGCGGGCCAAGCTTGAACCGCTGCGGGGGAGGCTGGTCAGACTCGTTGATCGCGGCCGGCTGCGGAAGCTGCCCGACGGCCGGTTCACCACCTGCCTGTGACCGGGCATGCCCGACGCCCCGAGTTGGGAGGCGCGGGCGTAACCGGGGTGCCCCCGGCGGCCGTTGGATTTGTGTGACGAAAACCAAAAAACGCGCCGAGGGCACGTGCTCGCTTGTCTACCAGTGCCGTCTGCCGCTGTCCACGCGGACCGTCAACCACCTCGCTGACCTGCTGCGACGCCATCTGAAGGCGATACGGTCCAGGTGGCGGATCCTTCCGCCCGGACGGATCGCGGTGATCGTTCTGGCTGTGCTGCTTCGTCCCGCCGCCGACTCTCGCCGCGAACAGCCCGGAGGCCCTGCCGACCGCCCTACCCGCGGTGAAGCTCGCCAAGGGGGGTCGTCTCCCTGGGCGCCGTCCCCGTCAGGGGACGCGGTATGGAGTAGGCCCCGACGCCGCTGAAGCTCCCCGGAGATTTTCCCGGGGAGCCCGGCACTCTTCGGGCAACAACAAAGCCCCGGGTCCATGACCTGGGGCTTTCGCGTGGAGCGGATGACGGGAATCGAACCCGCGCCATAAGCTTGGGAATCAACGGCGCATCGGACAACCACACCCCAGCTGACCTGCAGGTATCACCTGCCGGGAGTGTGCTCGGCAGCTCATCTGGGCACCCGTATCAACCGCTGTCGACCGCTCTCAAGGATAGGGATAGGGCACGGCGATGCTGTAGGTGATCTCCAACGTCATGTGGCCACTGTGATGGGGCGAAGGTCCTCCATGGTTTGGCGCCGCCTGCGCGCATTGCTCGCACGAACGCGCATTTACCGTTCGCCGTTGGCGCCTGGCCGGTACGGCATACCGTTGTCCCGTGATGGGCTGAGGCGCTCATGGCCGCGGCGGTCGCCACAACGGCCCCGGCGCATTCACACCGCCGAGGCCGCCCTTTCGGGTCGTCGCACGTGAGAGTGTTCGACCCGAAGCCAATGCTACGACCATGGGGCAGTTCGAGCATCTCAGGCCGGGCTGGGAACAGTGCTGCCGACCCGGCGCCGTGGTTGCCTCGCGTGGCCGGCGCCTCGCCATTCATCGTCGGCAGGGGACGCTCCTGTCTCCGCCGTCCTGACGCGTTGCCCGAGGGGCTTGTCGTCCATGCTGATCGCGGCGGAGCCACGCATTCGCGCGACGCGCGGCACGCCACAACGTCGGCGTCTTGGTCACGTCCTCCCCGGTACCGGAGGGTTCCACGACTAGCCTCCGCATCATGCTGCGTATTGCCGACACTCGCACCAGCCGCTTCGTGGAGATCCCCTCAGGACGCCGCCACCTGCTGCGCATCTGCGTCCACCTGCCGGTCACCGACGCCGGGATCGGCACGGTGCACCTGCGGGCGCCCCTGGTCGGCGACCTACTGGCACGCGCCGCGGAGCTTCACGGCCTGGAGTCCCTCACGGTCCTCACCACGCCGGACCTGCCGCAAGAGCAAGCCCGTGCGCTCGATCACGCCATGGCCGCTCTCGGTATCCACCCGCCTGCCACTGTCGGTGTTCACCAGGCGACCGAGGCCCATTGCACCGCTGCCGATGTGCACGTGGTCGAGTACGGAACCGCTGTGCAGGAGGCCGTCGGCGGGGTCCGGATCGACGTGAGCCCGGTCAGCCCGGCACCCCCAGACGGGGGCGTCCCGGAGGGGACCGATCCGCTGGTTGTGAGGATGCTGCTGCTCGGCCACGCCTACCGCACGCCGGTCACGGTCACCAGCCCCGCGCTCGCCGAGGCCCTGCGGACGCTGACGCACTGGCGGCAGCAGGTGGCCCACTGGGCGCAGGAGCCGTCCAGGCCGATCCCTGCCGACGTCCTCCGACGGGCTCATGCCGCGCTCGCCGATGATCTCGGCGTCCCCGGCGTCCTGGACATGATGGCCGGCGTGGCAATGCGCGCCGACGTGCCCGCCGGAGCCAAATTCGAGACGTTCGCCTTTCTCGACCGCGTCCTCGGGCTGGACCTTGTGCGCGAGGTCGGCCACCAGCACCGGGAGACGCCATGACTTCGCGCGACTCCCGGCGCCTGGTCGTCCTGCGGCACGCCAAGTCCGCCTGGCCGGACGTGCCCGACTCCGAGCGGCCACTCGCCGCGCGCGGCCGCCGGGACGCCCCTGCGGCCGGCCGCTGGCTGCGCGAGGCCGACTGCGTTCCCGACTTGGTCGTGTGTTCCACCGCCTGCCGCACGCGCGAGACATGGGACCTCGTCGCGGCCGAGCTCGGCGCCGCCCCCGCACCGGTGATCTACGAGGCCCGCCTCTACGGGGCGAGCGCCGGGGAGTTGCTCGGGGTGGTACGGGAGATCCCCGCGCAGGTGCGGACGCTGATGCTGATCGGGCACAACCCCGGCGTACAGGAGCTGGTTCTGTCGCTTGCCGGTGAGGCGGACGGCTACGTGCTGCAGCAGACCCGTACGAAGTTCCCGACATCTGCGATCGCCGTGCTGCGCGTGCCAGGCTGGGCATCCCTCGAAGCGGGTGCCGCCCGGCTGACCGACATGGTCGTGCCCCGCGGCGCGAACCCCTGACCGGAGCGACGGCGCGTGGTGGCCGCGCGCTGAGGCCCGGAAGGGTGCCGTCCCTGGGCTGGTGTCGTCCGCCAAACCGAAGCAACCTCAGCCTGCCCTGCGGGGTTGGTCGCGCCGCTACCGCTCGGCAAGCGGTTTGTCCTGCATGCGCAGAGCCAGGGTGAGGGTGAGCAACATGAGGGGGACGCCTCTCGGACAGTTACCCCGCCGCCTACCTGGAGCGCGTCGGCCTGGAGGGCTTTGGCAAGACCACCCGCGGGGACTATCTCGGCTGGGACTTCGACCGCCACTGCTACTTCTCGACCAGCACTTCCCCAGTGGGCTCCCATGAAAATGCCCTCGTGCCCTGGCAGTCCGTCGCCGCCAACCACCTGGCACCGGGCACTCGGATCCGCATCACCGACTGCGGACCTGGCGTATACGACGAGATCTGCGCGCGGGTGAAATCCGCGCACTGGCGCGTCGACGACCTGTGCAGCATCGGCTGCAACGACGCCAAGCACCTCGACCTCTACATCGGCGAACAGACCCGGGCCGACTTCGAAAGCGAAGACTTCTACTTCGCCACCAAGAACGCCACCGTCCAGACCAGCATGCCCGAGGCCCTGCGCTGACCCCGATCCATGATGCAGGACCTCAGGTCACCCTTCGAAGGATCGCATCGGGTACTTCACCGGACTGACATGACGACACGACGGATGCCGGTACCGGCACGGCGGCCGCCAAACAAGGTGCCCAGGTGGGCGCCGTCCGCGATGCCCGTCGTCCCGGCTGCCATGGCAGGCAGGTCCGAGTCGCGCCAGACGTGGGCGCCGGCCTTGTTGCCCGGCGACGACCAGGCGGCTGTCCGCGTCGATGATGACCTGCACGTTCGCCGAGAACCGGTAGTTCCTCGACGAGGCACCGACGGTGCGGTCATGCACCGGGATCAAGGTGCCGTCCACGAGCCACAACCGGTCCACGTCGACGACCGGCCGCGCGCCGGCTCGAGCGCCAGCAGCGGCCGCAGACGCTAGATCGCCTGGCAGACGATGGCTCGGGAGATCCCGGGCCGCGCGGGCGCGGTGCGGTCGGCGTCGATGTCCGGTAGGCCATGGCGTTCAGGTCGGCCGAAGGCACAGCCACGTCCGAGACCGTAACTCCCCGGTCGGGGCGCTGCTTCTTCCACGGGCCGAACTGTCAGCCACACACCACTGAGGATGGATCATTTTCACTCCTACCGTGCCACCGCCCGCCCGCGGCGCAGACCCACTGATCAACCCGCCGCCCAGCCCGTACGGGCAGCGTGACACCAGGCTGGCCTCATCACGTTGGCTTCCGGGAGCGTCCCACGGCCACGATCGCCGTATCCGGCCCCGGCGGCCGTACACGCACCCTCCGCGTGGACGACCCCGTGCTGCTCCTGGCGGACGACGCGCAGGGGACGGACTGCTTGTCCGGTTGGGCCAAGGCGGACGACGACGTCGATGCGCTGGCCAAGCTGGGGGACGGGCCGACCGGAACGAGCGTGAAGCAGCTGACCGTGCCCGGGTCCGCGCCGCTGGCGGTGCTCGGGGATGTCCGGCTGTCCGAGCGGGCGCGGTCGGGGGCGGGCGGGCTCTGGGCGGAGTTGTCCTGGCCGACCCGGGTTCGGGGCGCCGCCGCAGGCACGTCCGGGTGGTCCGGCACGTCATCGCGTACGCCGGCTCCCGGGGAGTGCATGTGTGGGCGGCACGCCTGTGGGGGCGTCCCGGCGTCCTGGTGCCCGGAACACAGGAGCACTGCGCCTGCGATGGAGTGGCACCCCGGAGGCGGGATCCGTTGCACGGACCTGCTCCTGGGCCGCCTGGAGGGCTAGCAGCAGCCATGGGTTGAGCGCCGGCGGCTGTACCCGCTGCGCCCCGAGGCGTGCGCCGGGGGCAGTGACCTTGCGGCAGCGCGGTCCGTTGGGGAGGGCATGACGGGGGTGTCAGGCGCCCCGGCGGGTGCCGGGCCGGGGAAGTCTGCCGGGCCGGCCGGTCTTGGTTGGGCCACGGCCGGTCCGGCAGGCATCGATCCCCGGGCCCGGGAGACGATCGAGCACATCGTGCGGGCGGTCCATGACGGCGACGAGGCCCGCATCCGCACCCTGCTGGCCGACTTCGCGGCCGTCGCGGACATGGCGGCCCTGCTGTACCTGCGCGAGCGCTTGTGCCCGCCGCTGCCGGGGCATTGACGACGGTCCCGCCACCGGACGGGGTGGCGGGACCGACAAACGGATACCAGCCCAGGGTGGTGGGCCGGCTGGCACGTGTCGGGCTTTCAACGCCCGCGACCGGCCCCGCGTCACGCCGGTTGAGCCGACTAGTACGGGAGGTAGTAGCTGAGCACGTCGGCAGTGAGCGGAGGGAAAAGCACCTGGAACAGCTCCTCGTCCGCGGCGTAGACGTCGGGGCGGATCCGGGTCAGCCCCTCCATTCCGTGCGGGCCGAACAGCAGGGCCGCCAGATGGTCGGGCGCCACACCGGCGCCTCCCACAGCTCCCGGCGACTGTATCGGTCCGCCGGTGACGACCTCACCGAGCCCGCCTGCGAGCACCGGAATCCGGTAGTGGGCGCCGAAGGCGGAGATGACGATGTCCCGGCCGGTGCGGTCGATCCCGGCCGCGGTAAGGCGCTGCCAGAACAGCGGACGGAGCCTGTCGAGCAGCGCTGCGACATCCGGGATGCGGATGTAGTACTGCTCTGCGTTCCCGCGCGGTTCGTGGTCGAGGAACTCCTGCCACGCGTTGCCCGTCACGGTGCCAGCCCGATGGACGATCCGTAGTGGGTCGTCGCCGGATGCCAGAGCGGCGACGCCGCTCAGGAGGTCGCGTGCCGCCGCCTCGTCGCGTGCCGCGGCCTCGGCCAGGAGCATCTCCTCACCGGGAGGCGTGGTGCGCGCGGTGGCGATGACCGTGTCGGCCTGCTCGAGAACCCAGAGGTTGCTCGACTCGTGGTCCAGGAGCCATCGCCAGCACGCCGCCGAGTGCGGCATGGTCACATCGAACCCGCTCTGGGCCGAGGCCTGCAGGGCAGCCATGGCGGGGATGTCGGAGGGCCGGGCGGCACGGAGCGTGGGCGTGCCGCCGCCGGCGTCGCCAGGCGGCAGCGCGGTCACGTCCAGCACCTGCGGTATGTCAATGGCGTACTCATAGCCGAACAGCCGGTAGAAGTACGGGATTCCGATCATCGCCTGGACGACGTGGCCACGGGCGGCAGAACGCTCGTGAGCCCAGTGCATGAGCGCCCTGACGAGCCCGCGGCCCTCGTACTCGCTGTCGGTGGCGACCAGTTCCACCTGACCGGCGGGCAGGCGGACCCCTCCGATGCACACCTCCTCGTCGAGGAGCGTCGCGGTGGACACGACCCGGTCGCCGTCGACAACCACGGCACAGGCGGACCAGCCCGCGTCGGGGTCCGTGACAACCAGCCGGTGGTCGACGGCGTCGTCCGGCTCACCGCGCTCGGACAGGAGTGCGCCGATCTGGTCAAGATCTTCGGGCTTCGCCTGCCGCAGGACGAGGCCGTCGGGCAACGAAACAGCTCCGGAATAGCTTTTGATCATGGTCACAGCGAGACTGTGGCATCGCCCAGCCGTCCCGTCCAACAAGTTATTCGCAGCTTGCCGCTGAGGTTGAAAGGGTGGGGTGACAGGGCTACGGAGGCTCCAGCCCGAGTCCGGTCTCGGCGATGAAGCCGTTGAGCGCCAGGCATGGTGGGCCCGACTGATGAACCGCAGCTGCTACGACACCACGCATTGTTTACTGTCCACAACGTCGTGCGGCGGCGTCCACGACAGGACGACAGCAGGCCACAGCTCGGGAGGAGAGCTCACCTGAAGCTGTCCACGGCCCTCCAAGCTGCCCGCGCCACACCCGTTCGGCGTGACGTTCCACTGCTCGGCGGTAGGCCCTGACCTCTCCTCCCAATACCTAACTATTCGCCAGTAGAGTCAGCAAAGTGTCAGCATTCGTTCGACTAGACCTGACCACACCCTGATCCACATGAGACTCGACATCAAGATCAAGATTCCGCTGCAGAGATCGTGTCGACTCTCGCCGGACCCTCAGAAGCGGAACGATGCGAGCCGCCACATACAGCCCGCTCTCTTGATGGCATCAGCGCAGTTCAGCGTTCTACCCCTAGGCTTCAAACGAGTTGGAGGAAGTTCCGGGGCCGGAATCGGAGCGCCGTCGTAGCCCTTGACCTCGCCGTAGCGGGTGCCGTTCTTCCAGTCCTCGCGGAAGCCTGCGATATCCTCTTGGGACCGTCCGATCCAGTTCCAGAACGTAACACGAGATATCCGTCTTCGTGCAGGTCAGGAACGTGGTGGACCCTCCGGCGTCAGCAAAAGGTCAGCATTGGCGCCCGAGGAGTCCCACACCGCATGGCAACGAAGTCCCTGCCCCACGGCATGGGCACCTTCTACAAGGATTGCGAGCACCCCCAGTCCCGCTGGTCGAAGTGCCCGCACGACCACACACTCCGTTACCGCAACGCGGCCGGGAAGCAGACCGAGGAGGCGGGCTTCTCCACCCAGGAGAAGGCCATCGCCCGCCTCACCGCGGTCTACCAAGAGAAGAAGGCCGCTCCCCGGAACCGGAGCAAGGCCGGAATCCAGAACTACGGCGCGATGCAGTTCCGCGAGTACACCGCGGAATGGAAGGCCGGCCAGCACGACCTCGCCGAGTCCTCACTCCACACCCTGGAGTCCCTCCTCGAGCACCACATCCTGCCCACCCTCGGCAGCCGCCGGACGAGACCTTCGACCACAAGGTCGTCGACGGCTTCATCCGGACCATGGAACGCAACGGCTCCGTCCCGTAATCCCACGAGGCTGAGGGTCATGCCGTGTCCGGGTCGGCGCCGATGGCACCGGCCGAGCGAGGCGAACGCCCGAGGTCTCTGGTGAGGATGCGGGGATGACGCCACCACCACAGGTCGGGGCCGGGTAGCCTGTGGAACTGATCGAGCGCTTGGCGTCGGCGTCCATGGTCGCGACCTTGTACCGGTCGTCCAGAGCTTTGATCAGCGGGGTCCAGAGCTGGACGACGTCTTCGTCCAGCAGGAGCTACGCCTCGTGCAGCCAGTTTCGTTGGTGTACTCGTAGGTGTCGTCGCCGTAGCCGCGCTCGATGACGCCCACCAGGGCAGCCCACGCGTTCACCCTGTCCGAGGTGTCCAAGTCGGCGGCGGACCGCATCATCGACCACCTCGGGCTGCCGCCTCAAACGGCGACTGCCCCCGCCCGGGGCGACTCAGAGGTCATTTACGGGACAACCGTTAGCCCCGCCGACTGCTCACTGCACCTCATCCGCACAACGGGGAGCCGGACAAAGAGTCACATACTTCCTCTGGACTGTCAGTCCAGGTGGAACACCTCCGTCAGCGGTGCCATCGCCTGGTCGGCCGGCGTGCCGTCCAGGTACTGGAAGTAGCGGGACATCTCGGCCTGCCAGCGGGCGTTGACCTCGGTGGCGGACATCGCCTCGCGGGCGCGATCGAAGTCCTCGGTCTCCAGGTAGCCGACGAGCAGGCCGTCCGGGCGCAGGAACAGGGAGTAGTTGGTCCAGCCGGTGGCCCGGAGGGCATCGAGCATCTCCGGCCACACCTGGGCGTGGCGCTCGCGGTACTCGTCGCCGAGTTCGGCCTTCACCTGGAGCAGGAAGCAGATCCGGTGCTTCGTCATGAGACACCGATCCCCGCCAGCTGCATGTAGTACACGCCGAACTGGTCGGCGGTGAGCGTGGTGCCGGTGACCTTCACGTACCGGGCGGTGGTGGCCGTGAAGGCGAAGGAGAGGCCGCCGGCTCCGGGACGCGGGTACGAGCTCTTCGACACCACGGTGGTCCAGTTCGTGCCGTCGGCCGAGAGCTGGACGGTGAAGGCCGACGGGAAGCCGCGCCCGGTGTTCGGGACGTCGTCGCGGGGGTACAACGTGACCTGGCTGATCCGTGACGGGCCGCCGAGGTCCACCCGCGCCCACTGCGTGGTGTTCGGGGAGCCGGCCCCGGCGCTGCTCCAGCCCGAGGAGTTCCACAGGTCGGTGTGATGGGTCCCGTTGGTGAGGTTGGCGGTCAGCCAGCCCTCGTTGGGGTACTCGACCGAGCTGGAGGTGGTCGCCGTGCGGCCCAGTGCCAGATCTCCGCCGACAGCCTCGATCTCCGCGAACTGCATGCGGAAAGCACCGAACTGATCTCTGCTCAGGTTGGTCCCCGTCACCTTCACGTAGCGCGCGGTGACCGTCGCGAACGGGAAGGTCTGCACCGTGGCGCCGGGACTCGCGTACCCGGTCTTGGTGCTGACCGTGGTCCAGTTCGTGCCGTTGGTGGAGGTCTGGATGGTGAAGTCGACCGGGAAGCCCTGACCCGCGTTGGCCCCGTCGCTGCGCGGGTAGAGGTCCACCCGGCTCACCGGCCGGCTCGAGCCCAGGTCCAGCCGCACCCACTCGGTGTGGTTGGTGGCGATACTGCCGGAGCTGCTCCACCCCGCAGCGTTCGGCGCCGACAGCCGCTGTCCGTCGACCGCCGAGCGGATACCCCAGCCGTCGGCCTCGTACGAGCTGGAGGCGGTGACGGCAGCACTCTCGACCGGGGCGAGAGAGGTCGGCATGACCCGGGCGTTCCAGAAGTTCGCGCTGGCGCCGCCGGTGACCAGACCCACGTCGCCCGCGGTGAACGCCGCGTCGGTGACGGTCAGCACCGGCGCCTGCCCGGTCCCGGAGTACACCGTCAGTGCGTTCCCGCGCGCCACTACGCGCAGGCGGGTGCGCTGCCCCGGCACGTAGCCGGGCACGGACGCCGAGCCGATCCTTGTGCCGCTGCGGTAGACGAACACCTGGCCGTTGTCCCGCTGGGCGATCAGGTAGCCGGAGTCCAGGTCCGTGCCGTTGGCCGAACGCACCATCAGACCCGCCCAGTTGGTGCTTCCGCCGGACGAACTCACTCCGGTGATCTGCAGGTCCACGCCGACCGACACATCGGTGTAGCCCCGGCCGCGCAGGTAGGAGACGTACCCCCAGTTCGCCGACGCGTCGGACTGCGTGTACCGGGCGCCGCTGGTCGACCAGGTCCCCCGGGTGTGGGTCCAGAAGTGGTCGCCGCCGCTGAAGTCGTCCGTGAACGGCAGCGCCAGGTCACCGGTCGCCGAGGCCAGTTCGTCGAGGAGCTGCTTGTGCCGGCCCTCGACGTTCCACCCGGAGGGGTCGTACGCCGTCGGGTTGGTGATCAGCGTCTCGGCCAGGGTGCGGGCCGCCTGCGGCTTGACCGCGGCCAGCTGCTGCAGCAGTTCGAAGTCCTGCAGGCCCGCGGTCTGGGCCTCGCTGCGGAGGCTGTCGTAGATGCCGTAGGCGGCCTTGTTCGGATAGACAAGCCAGTGGTCGCCCGTCTGCGGGGTGTTGAAGGTGTCGGCGGCCGGGTACGGCTCGCTGAAGTCGTCGTGCCAGTAGTTCCAGCCCCAGTGCAGGTAGCCGTCGCCGCCGATCTTCCAGGTCAGCCAGGGGAGGAGTCTGGTCGCGCTGAGGTAGTTGCTGGTGAAGCGGTTCATGTACGAGCCCTGCGGGAGGATGCAGCTGTACAGCCACAGGTCCTTCCCGCTGATCCGGTAGTTCTGGTAGAGCGCGACGTTCGCGTCGTAGTTCGACGTGAGGGGAGTCTGCGTCGACAGGTGTGCAGCGTTGCCGGTGAAGTTGGTCAGCTGCGCCTCGTTGGTCCGCGGGTTCGGGAAGTACTTCTCGTACTGCGTGTAGAGCCAGTTGGCAGCCGTCGCCTGTTGCGTGGCGGTGGGCTCGTCCAGGGCGCTCATGTAGAAGTTGTCCGTCCAGCCCTTGGCATCCAGGTGCGCCTTCAGTGCCGGGAACAACTGGTTCAACCAGTTGTTGGTGTCCGGGCAGCCGTTGGCCGCAGCGGAGTTGGGTCGGCAGAGCACGTGCTTGACCGCGCCGCTGACGCCGTTGACCGGCACCAGGGTGTCGAGCTGCGGATCGGCGGCGGGCGGCTCCAGCAGAGTCGGGGTGTAGAGGTACTGCATGGCCCCGGCGCTGACGAAGAGGTTGACGAACCGGTCGAAGGTGGACCAGCCGAAGGTGAAGCGGCCCGCGGCGTCGACGGTGGTGTCCGGGATCAGCAGGGCCACCGCGTCGGCGTAGATCACGTTGTTCCGGTGCCGCGCCATGTTCGCCGCGATGTTGGCCTCGACCTTCCACCAGTTGGCGTCGTACATCTGCACGCCGTACGCGTTCGGGATCGACGCCTCGGTGCCCGCGTAGTCCCAGCCCGCCGAGGAGAACCAGTTGTTCATCTTGAACGTGGACTGCGAGGTCGGCGGGATCGTGGCGCTGTACACGGTCACCGACACCGGCACCGTGACAGCGCCCAGGCTGCTGTTCACCGTGGCGCTGCCGATGTAGACGCCCGGCGCCTGACCGGCCGGGACGTAGACCTGGTAGTAGGCGGCGTACGTGCTGTTCGCCGCCACCGGCTGCGGACTGTTGTCCATCAGCGCGTCGTAGTAGGCGATCCCCCCGTCGGGCGGGTTCTGGACGTTGCCGACCTTCTGGATGTTCGGGTGGTTGTACTCGTAGCGCGTGGTGATGTTCGCGGCGGGAATGACCGCGCCGCCGGGGCCGGTCAGTGCCCCGGAGGTGACGGACACCCCGGTCTGCGCCGAACCGGACCGCACCAGGATCTGCGCCCCCTCGTAGGCGTTGCGGGCCGCGTACAACTCGATCCCGGTCGGCGCCCAGCTCGGCGGGATGGTCGAGGTGAAGGGCCGGTCGGTGGCGTCCAGGATCCACACGGTCGGCCCGCCGGCTGCGTCGGCCTGAGGCGCGGCGAGGACGGACAGCGGCACTGCATACAGTGACAGTGCCAGGCACACCAGGAGACGCAGGGATCGGCGGCGACGCGTGCGCATGGAAACCCTCCGAACTCAGAGAAATGGCTTCGAATTCCGAACAGGTCTTTTTTCTGCATCTGTTCGGGCCGCTCGCAATTGTTTTGCGGCGCGACTTTCGGTCGACGCGGGGCCTCGCTGTTCGGAGTCCTGATGACGGCGCGCGGGCAGCTCACAGCGATGACAGCGAGATCGGGGATGACACGAAGGGCGGCCGCTGGTCGCGCGATCGCATCGGGAATACGCGCACCCGGCCACCTGACGGCCAGCACGTTGCCCTTCGGTAAATGGAGTATTTCCAGAATTGCGATCCACAACCATTCGAGCTTGAGCAATATTTGACTGATCGTCACAGTCCGGACGACGGGGAGGTGACACCGCGTCCATGTCGTGCAGCTCAGGTCAGGCGAGCCCCACACGGGCGGCGGCGGCGTCCCACGCGCGGATGCCTCCGGCCGGCTCGTAGCGTCGCAGGCGCTGGGTGCGGGCGACCAGGCGACGCATGGCGCCGAGGTCCTCGACCAGGCCGTGGGTGCGGGCCTGGACGAGAACGTTGCCGATGGCGGTGGCCTCCGCGGGGCCCGCGATGACGGGCAGGCCGGTGGCATCGGCGGTGAGCTGGCACAGCAGGGCGTTGCGGCTGCCGCCGCCGACGAGATGGACAGCGCGGATCGTGCGTCCGGTCAACTGAGCTGCTTTGAACAGCGTGTGTCGGTGCGCCAGGGCCAGGCTCTCCAGGATGCAGCGGACGACGGCGCCCTGGTCCTCGGGCAGGTGCTGGCCGGTGCGGGCGCAGTGCTCGGCGAGGCGGGCCGGCAGGTCACCGGGGGCGAGGAACTCGGGGGCGCCGGGGTCGACGAGCGCCGCGAACGGGCGGGCGGCAGCGGCGCGTTCGAGCAGCTCGGGCAGGTGGTGCCCCTCGCCACGGGCGCGCCAGGTGCGCCGGCTCTCGCTGAGCAGCCACAGGCCCATGACGTTGCGCAGGTAGCGGACGGTGCCGTCGATACCGAGTTCGTTGGTGAAGTTGGCGGCGCGGGAGGCGTCGGTGAGGACGGGCGCGTCGAGTTCGAGGCCGGCGAGCGACCATGTGCCGCAGGAGATGTAGGCGAAGTCCTCGGTGGCGGCGGGGACGGCGGCGACCGCGGAGGCTGTGTCGTGGGAGGCGACCGCGACCACGGGGGTGTCGGGGCGCAGGCCGGTCGCGGCGGCGACGTGCGAAAGGACGGTGCCGGCGTGGTCGCCGGGGCGGCGCAGTGCGGGCAGGAGGGCCGGGTCCAGGTTGAGCGCGGCGAGGACCGGGGCGGACCAGGCGCCGGTGCGGGCGTCGTACAGGCCCGTGGTGGAGGCGTTGGTGACCTCTGCGCCGACGGTGCCGGTGAGCCAGTGGGTGATCAGGTCGGGCAGCAGGAGCAGGGTACGGGCGCGGTCGAGGTGCTTCTCGGCGGCAAGCTGGAAGATCGTGTTGAACGGCAGGTGCTGAAGGCCGGTGATCCGGTACAGCTCACGGGCCGGGAGGCGGCACCAGACCGCCTGGACGGCGGCGGCGCCGCGCGGGTCGCGGTAGTGGAACGGGTTGCCGAGGAGCGCGCCGTCGGCGTCGAGGAGCCCGTAGTCGACGGCCCAGCTGTCGATGCCGACGGAGGCGAGGTCCCAGCGCGCGGCGGCCTCGCGGAAGCCGTCCAGGACGCCTTGGTACAGGCCGAGGGCGTTCCAGTGCAGCCCGTCCGGGAGTTGGACGGGAGTGTTGTCGAAGCGGTGGGTCTCGGTGAGGTCGAGGCGGTCACGGCCGACCCGGCCGACGAGCACCCGGCCGCTGGTGGCGCCGAGGTCCGCCGCGGCGAAGGCGGCCGGGGTGTATGGGGTGCGGGGCGTCACGGCCGCCTCAGCGCAGGAAGGCCGCGGCGACGCCGGCGTCGACGGGGATGTGGAGGCCGGTGGTGTGGGTGAGGTCGCCGCTGGTGAGGGCGAAGACGGCGGCGGCGACGTGCTCGGGCAGCACCTCGCGCTTGAGGAGGGTGCGCTGGGCGTAGAACGCGCCGAGCTGCTCCTCCTCGATGCCGTAGGTGGCGGCGCGCTGGGCGCCCCAGCCGCTGGCGAAGATGCCCGAGCCGCGGACCACGCCGTCCGGGTTGACGCCGTTGACGCGGATTCCGTGTTCGCCCAACTCGGCAGCGAGTAGCCGGACTTGGTGAGCCTGGTCGGCCTTGGCGGCCGAGTACGCGATGTTGTTGGGGCCGGCGAAGACCGCGTTCTTCGAGGCGATGTAGACGAGGTCGCCGCCCAGGCCCTGCCGGATCATGGTGCGAGCGGCCTCCCGGGAGACGAGGAAGGAGCCGCGGGCCATGATGGCGTGCTGCCGGTCCCAGTCATCGGCGGTGGTCTCCAGCAGCGGCTTGGAGATGGAGATGCCCGCGTTGTTGACCACCAGGTCGACACCGCCGAAGGCGAGGACCGCGGTGCGGAACGCCTCGGCGATCTGCTCCTCGGAGGTGACGTCGACGGTGACGGCCACGGCCCGGTCCGGGCCGCCGAGTTCGTCGGCGACGGCCCGGGCGGTGGCGGTGTTGACGTCGGCGACGACGACGCAGGCGCCCTCGGCGGCCAGGCGGTGCGCGATGGCCCTGCCGATGCCGGAGCCGGCGCCGGTGACCAGGGCGACGCGGGTGTCCAGCGGTTTGGGCGCGGGCATCCGCCGCAGCTTCGCCTCTTCCAGTGCCCAGTACTCGATGGCGAACTTCTCGCGCTCCTCGATCGGGGCGTAGCCGGAGACCGCCTCCGCGCCGCGCATCACGTTGATCGCATTGAGGTAGAACTCGCCGGCCACGCGGGCGGTCTGCTTGTCCCTGCCGAAGGAGAACATGCCGACGCCCGGGACCAGGACGATCGCCGGGTCGGCGCCGCGCATGGGGGGCGAGTCCGCGGTGGCGTACCGCTCGTAGTAGGCCCGGTAGCCGGCCCGATAGTCGGTGTGCAGCTCCCGCAGGCGGGCGATCGTCTCGTCCAGGGGCGCGGTGGCGGGCAGGTCGAGGACCAGGGGGGCGACCTTGGTGCGCAAGAAGTGGTCGGGGCAGGAGGTGCCGAGGGCGGCCAGGCGGGGATGCTCGGCGCGGGCGAGGAAGTCCAACACGGGCGCGGCGTCGGTGAAGTGGCCGACCTGCGGGAAGTCGGTGGAGGCCAGACCGCGGAGGACGGGGGCGAGCGAGGCGGCGCGCCGGCGCCGTTCGGCCGCTGGCAGGGCTTGGTAGCCGTCAAGCTGCGGGCCGAACGGCTCGGCCTTGCCGTGGCGGGCCAGGAAGGCCTCGGCGGTGCGGATGATGTGCAGGGCGTTGGCCTCGCACTCCTCGCTGGTGGCGCCCCAGGCGGTGATGCCGTGACCGCCGAGGACGCAGCCGACGGCCTGCGGGTGGGTCCGCTTGATCTCGGCGATGTCCAGGCCGAGCTGGAAGCCGGGGCGGCGCCAGGGCAGCCACGGCACGGCGTCGCCGAAGCAGGCGGCGGTGAGCCTCTCGCCGTCGGCGGCGGTGGCGAGCGCGATGCCAGAGTCGGGGTGCAGGTGGTCGACGTGCGCGGCGTCGACCAGACCGTGCATGGCGGTGTCGATGGACGGAGCCGCGCCGCCCTTGCCGTGCAGGCAGTACCCGAACGCGGCGACCATCTCGTCCTCCTGTTCCACGCCCGGGTAGGTGTCGGCGAGGGCGCGCAGGCGGTCCAGCCGCAGCACGGCCAGGCCCGCCTCGGCGAGGGTGCCGAGGTCGCCGCCGGAGCCCTTCACCCACATCAGGTCGACGGGCTGCCCGGTGACGGGGTCGGTGGCTGCGCCCTTGGCAGAGGTGTTGCCGCCGGCGTAGTTGGTGTTGCGCGGATCCGATCCGAGCCGGTGGGAGCGGGCGAGGAGGGCGGCGACGACGGGGTGCTGGGCCATGGCGGGAGCAGCTTCCTTGTCTGGCGGCGGTGTCGCTCTCGTGGGGTGCGCGAGGAGGGTGCGGGCCGGGCCCGTGGGTACGAGTGGTGTGGGCCGGCTCGCGTGGCGATCGGGTCAAGCCCCCCATCCGGCCTGGGCGCCGCCGACCCGCTCGGCGACGATCTTCTCGGCCCAGCCGCCGGCCCGGTAGGCCGCGACCGGGTTCGGGTCCCGCCCGGCCTCGGCGCGGACCTCGGCCAGTAGCGGACGGACGTCGGTGGCGTAGGCGTCCATCAGCACCTCGTTGGCGCCGAGTACATCGCCCGCGTTCTGAGCGGCCGTCAAGGCCGATCGGTCGACCAACAGGGCCTTGGCCGTGGCCTCCTGGACGTTCATCACCGAGCGGATGATCGCAGGGATCTTCGCCTCGATGTTGTGACACTGGTCGAGCATGAACGCGACGCCGGCCTCGGGGGCGAAGCCGCCGTTCCCGGCGACCTCGTGCAGGATCCGGAACAGCTGGAACGGATCGGCGGCGCCGACCATCAGGTCGTCGTCCGCGTAGAAGCGGGAGTTGAAGTCGAAGCCGCCGAGCTTCCCCTCGCGCAGCAGGAACGCGACGATGAATTCGATGTTGGTGCCGGGGGCGTGGTGGCCGGTGTCGACGACGACCGCGGCCCTGGGCCCGAGCCGCAGGCAGTGCGCGTACGCGGTGCCCCAGTCCGGGACGTCCGTGGTGTAGAAAGCGGGCTCGAACAGCTTGTACTCCAGCAGGATCCGCTGGTCGTCGCCGAGCCGCCCGTACACCTCTGACAGGGCGTCGGAGAGGCGTTGCTGGCGGGCCGAAATGTCGTCCTGGCCAGGGTAGTTGGTGCCGTCGGAGAACCACAGCTTGAGGTCGCGCGAGCCGGTGGCGTCCATGATGTCGACGCATTCCAGCAGGTGGTCGAGAGCCTTGCGGCGCACCCGCGGGTCCGGATGGGTGACGGAGCCGAGCTTGTAGTCCTCGTCCTGGAAGACGTTCGCGTTGATCGCGCCGATCTCCAGCCCGAGCTCGCGGGCGTGGGCGGACAGCGCTCCGTAGTCCTCGACCCGGTCCCAGGGAATGTGCAGCGAGACCTTCTGGGTGACGCCGGTGGCGGCGTGCACCTGGGCCGCGTCGGCGAGCTTCTCGAACGGGTCGCGCGGCACGCCGGGTTGGGCGAAGACCTTGAAGCGGGTTCCCGAGTTCCCGTAGCCCCACGAGGGCGTCTCGATGCGCTGGGCCCGAAGGGCGTCCTTCACGGCGGATCGGTCGGCCACCGGAGCACCTCCCACGATCTGAATCGTTTCAGCCAGACGGTAGGTGGGACCGCGGGAAGCGTCAAGGCATCGGTGAGGAGCTGTTGGTGTGATGTCGTAACCTGATCTCCGGGTCGGCCGTCGGAGCCGGTGAAACCTTTCAATGGTGGGACATGGGCGGCGCGGCGAGGATCAAGGACGTGGCCCGGGTGGCCGGTGTGTCGGTCGGCACGGTCTCCAACGTGATCAACCGGCCGGAGACGGTCGGCGAGGGGACCAGGGCCAGGGTCCGGGCCGCGATCGAACAGCTCGGCTACGTACGCGACGAGTCGGCGCGCCAGCTGCGCTCCGGCAGCAGCCGGATCATCGGTCTGCTGGTCCTCGACCTGGGCAACCCGTTCTTCGTCTCCGTGGCGCGCGGGGCCGAACAGGCGGCGCGCGCGGCGGGCCTGGGCGTGATGGTCTGCAACAGCGCTCAGCGGCTCGCCGACGAGGCGGATTACCTCGCCCTCTTCGCGGAGCAGCGGGTGCGCGGGGTGCTGTTGACCCCGGCCGACGCGGAGGGGTCGGGAGCGGCGGCGCTCCGTCGCGGCGGCGTGCCCTTCGTGCTGGTGGACCGGCTCGCCCCGGGGCTGGAAGCCTGCTCGGTGTCGGTGGACGACGTCGGGGGCGGCGCCCTGGCGGCCGGGCACCTGCTGGAGAGCGGTCACCGACGGATCGCGTTCGTGGGCGGCCGCCACCGGCTGCAGCAGGTCGCCGACCGCCGCCGCGGCGCGCTGCAGGCGCTGGCCGGTCGCGACGCCGTCCTGCTGGACCTGGAGGTGGACGGGCTGGACGTGGCGGCGGGCCGCGACGCCGGCGCCCGCCTGCTGGGGATGCTGCCGAGACCGACCGCGGTGTTCTGCGCGAACGATCTGCTGGCCCTCGGGATGCTGCAGGCCGCGTTCGCCGCGAGCCTGCGGGTACCCGAGGACCTCGCGATCGTCGGCTACGACGACATCGAGTTCGCCGCGGCGGCCGCGGTGCCGCTGACCTCGGTGCGCCAGCCCGCGGAGGCGATGGGGCGGACGGCGGCCGAGATGCTCGCCGAGGAGACCGGACCGGGCGGTGCGGCCCACCGGCACCGGCAAGTCGTTTTCGAGCCGGAGCTGGTGGTGCGGCGTTCGACGCTGGTCGTGCCGCTGCCCGGCTGAGCGTGGCTTCTACGCCGCGCATTGCCGACTGCCCACAACGTCCCGCCCGGCCTGCGCGACAGAGCGCAAGCCGGCCACAGCCTCGGGCGAGAGACCACCCAGAACCGGCCGTGGCAGCCGGAGAGTCCCAGACCTCGCGCCTCGCCGTAGCGTCGCCCTTCTGGACGACACCCGCCGAGCTCCCGATACAGGAATCTGACTACTCGTCAGCAGAGTCACCGGACCACGAGAACCGGAACGAAAAGAAAGCCCCGATTGGAGTCCCGCACCGCATGGCAACGAAGTCCCTCCCCCACGGCATGGGCACCTTCTACAAGGACTGCGAGCACGCCCAGTCCCGCTGGTCGAAGTGCCCGCACGAATACACGCTCCGTTACCGCCGCGCGGCCGGGAAAACGGCAGGGCCTGGTTCCGGGCCGACCGCAGTCCGTCCTCGGTCGCTGCGTACCGCGCCTCCGGGCTCCGGCGCCGGAGCGTGGAAGTCCTGAGCGACCAGCCCGTCGGGCCCGCCGATCACCACTGCGTCAGGCATGGCGAGCCGCTGCGTGATCCTGTTCCACGGTCCTGGCCAGGCGGGCGAGCATCCCTCGGTGGCGGAGCTGGAGCAGTACTTCGATCGCGGGGTTGTGCAGGGTTCCGCCCACGCCGCGCAGGGGGTGCTCGTCGCAGACGACGAGGGTCTCCTCGCCCCACGGCCGGAGCTGGAGGAAGATCCTCGCAGTGCCCAGCGACTTGAACGACGCTTCCAGTTCCAGTTCCCGGCCGGCTTCCCTGTGGCGTACGGTCGTCACCCCTTCTGTCGACCAAGGGCCCAGCCGCACGGTGTAGCGGAGCCGGGATCCGACCTCCGGCCAGGCCTGATCGAGCGGTGTGGACTCGGACGGACCCACCACCCACTCCCCGTACGAGACCGGATCGGCGAGCACCGCCCACACCGCCTGCGGGGGCCGATGAATCAGCTGGTTGCGGACGGCCATGAGAGAAGTCCTTCTGCCGGAACGGACACTGTTCCTGGACCGCCGACGGCCGGCCGGCGACCCGGGGCACTGGGCGAAGCCCTTCGTGTGCCGGTAGCGACGCTCGTGCCCTCTTCCTTCGGCCTCGCGTCGGCTCAGCGGGAAACTCGGCCCGCGACCACGGACGGCTGTGACCGTCTCCGGGGACTGCCGTGGCGCACCGCAAGGACGGCGCACGCCCAGACTGCGCTACCCGCGGCCGCGCTTGCCGGGCGGGTCCTGGGGGTCCACGCCCGTCGAGGCGGAAGCGTCCTTCGTTCCGCTGGGACGCTGCGACCGGCCCCGGGGGCCCAGGTCGTGCATGCCCTTCTCCCCAGAGCCCTTGCTCTGGTCCTCCCCGCGTGCTCCCCTGCTCTTCACCGGTTTGCCGTGGGGGTTTCCGGCCTCTTCCTTGGAAACCGTCCGGCCGGGCCCCTTGTCCGGAGCGTACTCGTCCGGGTGGAAGGAACGGCGGGCACTCGGGTTCTCCTGCTGACGGGTCTCGTCCACGTCCGGCGACCAGCCGTGCTGCTTGGTGCCCTCGTGGCGACTCGGACCCTTGCCGTGGACGGGCTGGGACGGCTTCGGCTGCTTCGTCATTGGCCTGGCCTGCTGTCTGTCTCGGGATGGGCGCACGGGTACAAGCGCGCCTCTACCTCTGTCTTGCCATCGTCCCACCGTTCGCGGAAGTGGTCGCGCCGGGCTCCGGAGGGCTCAGCGCGCTCCTGGGACCGGGGCACGGCCTTCGGATCCGGCAGGGCGACAGCAGCTGAGCCGGCTCGCCCACCCGCTGTGCCGCCCGAGGGAGAAGGGCGAGTCGGCGGCGCAGGCCTGAAGTGTCAGCAGCCAGAGGCGCATATGGTCGGCCGGCGCGAGGACTTGACCGCGCCCCGTTCGCCCCGACGTGGATGCGGCAGCCGCACACCATCCCGTCGTGCGAGCGACCGGGGAGGGCCACCGGGCGGGCGTCCGCTCGTGAGCGCAGTCGGCTTTCACCACACGCGGCCTCGGACGGGTGGGAGCCGCAGCCGGCTCTTGCGCAACACCTCGGGCCCACCCCGCCGCTCGGCCGCCGGTCGCGGCCGGGAGCCGCCCCTTCGACGCCCGCGCCCTTGTCACCGTAGACCGGCGAAGCGGCCCTCCGCTGGCCTACCATGCCTTTGAGGGCTTCGGGACAGCGCGGCCGGAGGACAGATGCCGAAACAAGGCCAGGAATCCGGAGCGGACCCGGGCAGCGCACAGCGGCGGGCCGTGAGGCTGGCCGGGCTTTCGGCAGCCTCCGATACCGGGATGGACCGGTTCGCCCGCCTGGTTTCACGACTGCTCCGCGTGCCGGTGGCCTTCGTTTCGCTGGTCGAGGAGGAGCGGCAGATCCTGCCCGGACTGTTCGGTCTGCCGGAGCCCTGGGCGGGGAGCCGCGCGCTGCCGCTGTCGCACTCGCTCTGCCGTTACGTGGTGGCCTTCGGGCAGCCCCTGGTCGTGCCCGATGCCCGCGCCGACGACCGGCTCCGTACCAACCCGGCCGTAGGAGATCTCGGGCTCATCGCGTATGCGGGGGTGCCGCTGACCGACGCCGACGGGCTGGTCCTGGGCTCCCTTTGTGCCATCGACCACGAGCCGCGGACGTGGGGTGACGGCGAGCTGGCCGACCTGAAGGATCTGGCCGCGGCCTGCTCCGCCGAGCTGTGCCTGCGCATCCTGTCGGCGCAGAGCCGGTCCGCACAGAAGGTGCTGGAGACCGCACGGGCCGCCGCCGAGCGGGCCCGCAGTGACGCGGAGCGCCTGGAGCAGGAGGCACAGGCCGGCATGGACCATGCCGAGCTGCTGCTGAGGGCATCGGAGGAACTGGCCCAGACGTCCGGGCTGGAGGACGTCCGGCGCCGGCTCCGGGACCTTTTCGTCGGTGCCGGGAAGCCCTCGTACGTCGGCCTGTTGGTCGCTGACAAGGACGAGTTGCACCGGGTTGCCGACCCGGACGTCGAGCACTCGGTGGAACGGGAGGTCCTCACACTGCCCGTGAGCGCCGCGTTCCCGAGCACGCGGGCCATGCGGGAACGGCGGGCGGTCTTCGTGCCCGACCGTGATGCGCTCGTCGCCGGGTACAGCCCCGAGGCGGTCGGCTTCTTCGACCGCATGGGCTTCACCACAGTTCTGTGCCTGCCGCTCTGGGGCAGCCGCGCCCTGCTGGGCGTAATCGCCGTCTGCTGGGCCAAGCGGCACGAGGTGGGGGTCACGGAGCGGGCCACGCTCACCGCCGCGTCCGGCTACATCGCGCAGGCGGTGGAGCGCGCCCTGCACCTCGACGAACGCATCTCCGTGGCCCGGCAGCTCCAGGAAGCCATGCTCACCGACCTCCCCGTTGCCGACGGCATCGAGATCAGCGCCCTGTACGAGCCGGCCGCGGTCGGCGACATGATCGGCGGGGACTGGTACGACGCCTACCACCTGCCGCCCGCCTCACCCGGCGGCGAGCCCGGAGCCCTCATGGTGACGGTGGGTGACATCACCGGCCACGACATGCACGCAGCCACGATCATGGGCCAGATCCGCAGCATGCTGCGGCAGGCCACCCTCGACCACCCGCCGTACAGCCCGGCCACGGCGCTGACCGCCCTCGATACCGCTTGTTCGATCCTGCCCTTCGAGGCCGGCGGCACGCTGGTCCACGCACGCCTCGACCTCGCCGACGGCGGTCCCGGCTGGACGCTGACCTGGTCCAACGCCGGCCACCCGCCGCCGCTGCTCCGTACCCCCGACGGCCGGGTGACCCTCCTGGAGGAACACGACATCCTCCTCCACAAGGACCTCGGGCCGTCCCGCCGCACCGAGGCCCGGCGTGCCCTTCCCCCTGGCTCGACGCTGTTGTTCTACACCGACGGGCTCATTGAACGCCGCGGCCACGACATCGATGCCTCCCTCGCACAACTCGTCGCCCTGCTCGCCCGCCACGGTGACCGTCCGCTGCCCGAACTGCTCCACCGAATCAGCAAAAGGCTGGCGGACCCGGCTCCCGGGGACGACGTCGTCGTACTGGCGCTGCGCGTTCCCTGACGGCGTGACCGGCCGCTTCCTGGATCCAGCGAACGTCCGATGACCAGCGGAATGAGGATGGCCCAAAGGATCGGAATTCCCGTCACGAAGCGGATGACGAGGAGAATGACGCCGATGACAGGACCAATGTCCTCCGTTTCGGCGTGACGGTTCACAACCGGGGTAGACGCGAGCCGTGTCCGGCGGCTTGTTCGGGCGCGCATCCAAGGAGCAATTCCATGATTCTCATCCTCGGGCTCATCATTCTGATCGCCGCCATCGTCGTCGGCCTGGCCGGAGTATTCGGCAATACCGGCGCGGGACATGATCTCGGCGTCGGCAGCGATTTCTCGATTTTCGGCTACCACGTCACCGGTTCGACCGGATCCCTCTTCCTGAGCGGAATCATCGTCGGAGCCGTCGCCCTCTTGGGTCTGACTCTGGTCATGATGGGCGCCCGTCGTTCGGCCCGTCGCTCGGCGCAGGCCCGACGGGAACGCGGCACATCACGCCGTGAGGCCGCCGTCGTCGACCGCGAGCGCGACGATCTGATCAAGCAGCGCGACGACGCCCTCGCCGGGGCCGGTGCTCCGACGGCCGACGTGCCCCGCGCCGAGACCGGTGCGCCGGTGACCGACGCCCCCCGCGGCCGAGGCCACTGGTTCGGCCACCGGGCCGCGCACCGCTGACGGCAGCCATTGTCATTCCGCAGAACCTTGCCGATGCACCATCAGCCGCAGGGAGCGGCGCGCCTTGCCCGAAGAGGCCGACGCGCCGCTCCCCCTGGTCGAGAGCCCGCCCTCACGGCCCCGGCAGGGGCGTACGCAGAGCGCTGCGCCCCTGGTCCCAGGCCTCGCAGATGTGGACGGCGAGGCGGTCCTCCAGCAGGACGGTCGCCGCGCACCCGAACGCGATGTCCGCCTCCAGGTCCGGCTCGTCGGCCAGCAGGCCTCCGATCACCTCGTGGCGCACCACCTGTTCGTGGACGGCGTCGGCCTCCACGTGCTCCGCGTAGAAGTGCTCTGCGGCGGGTCCCGCTCCGCAGCGCCGCATGGCCTTGGCCAGTCGTCTGGAGCCGGGCGACGACGTGACCTCGACGCACGCGAAGTGACCGACGAGTGCGCCGCGCAGGGCGCGGTGGAGCCCGAAGAGGGACATCAGGTTCACGGTCGCGAGCAGCGGCGCCGGCGCGCGGTCCACGTAACGGCCGTAGGCGGGATCCAGCTCCAGGTCGACCATGAGGTCCGCGAAGAGCCGTGCGTGGATGCGGTCGGCGCGGCCGGCGCCGAACTCGTCGTACTCGATGGCGACCATGGCGGCCTTGGCCCGTCCGGTCAGCCGCGGGATGACCCAGGCATGCGGGTCCGCCTCCTTGAGGTGGTAGAGGGAGCGCAGGGCCGCGTACTCGCGCAACTGCCAGAGCTCGCCCTCGGTTTCCAGGTGGTGGCTGAGACTGCCGGAGAGGTCCACGGGCTCGACGAGGAGCGGGGCGAAGGCTTCCTCGATCGTCTGGGGCGCGTCGGGCAGCTCGGTGCGCAGGGCGTGCAGCACGCGGGTCTCCATCGACCGGCGCAGCCGCAGCATCTCCGGGTCCCATTCGCGCTCGTCGTCCACGCCGTCGAAGCCGCGGTAGTGCAGCTCGTACAGCAGGTAGAGGGCGAGCTGGAGGTCCTCACCCCACGGGTCCGCCTTCAGCACGGACCTCGTGGCGTACACCGGCGGGCCGCCGGACCGCAGGGCCTGCGTCACGGCGCAGGACAGCTCGCCCCGCCCTTCGACCAGACGGGGGCCGGCAGCGGTCGTCGTGGCGCTCGGGCCGGGAGGGGTCATCGCGGGTTCCTCTCCACGGGGGGCGAGCCGCCCCGCTCACGGCAGCGGTGACTGGTGTCGCACCAGGGGTACGTACGGCTGCGGCGGCAGGTGCACACCGCGACCACGAAGCGGTCGGACCGGGCGACCGTCCCGTCGTCCAGGACGATCTCGACCGGGCCCTCGACCAGCACCGGGCCCTGCGGGTCCACCGACACCCGGCGGGCCGGCGTCCGTACGGAGGCCCGGACGGGGGCCGGGGAACCGTCAGAGGGACTGGGCACGGATGATCACCAGCTCTTCCCACTCGTCGGTTTCTGCCGCCAGACCCCGCTGCTCCAGCCAAGCCCGTCGCGAACGCAGTACGGGGCCCCACGGCACCGAGGCACTCGCCGTGACCTCCGCGGCCAGCCCCACCCCGGTCAGGCGGTCGAGGGTCTCCCCGGCCCCGCACAGCGCCGAGTGCACCATGAGCAGGACACCTCCGGGACGCAGCAGGGCCGGGGCACCGCCGCAGATCCGGTCGATGACCCCGCGCCCGTCCGGACCGGCGTCCCAGGCCCGCTCAGGCCCGCGCGACGGCAGCCTGACCCCCGGGGCCGGGACGTACGGCGGATTGGCGACCACCAGGTCGAAGCGGCACCCCGCGGTGCGCGCCGCGAAGTCGCCGTGCAGAACGCGCAGCGGCAGCCGGCGGCGCAAGGAGTTCAGCCGCGCCGTGACCACGGCGGGCCAGGAGACGTCGACCGCCGTGACCCGGGCTCCCCTGCCCGCGGCGTGCAGGGCCAGCGCACCGGTGCCCGTACCGATCTCCAGCGCGTCGATCCGCGGCCCGAGATCCTCCAGGGCCAGCGCCTCCGCGAGGAGAAAGGTGTCCGCCTGCGGCCGGTAGACGCCCGGCAGGGCCATCAGGGCGACCGGGAGCGGGGGCAAGGACAGAGCCGTGGCGGGCACCGCGTACCTCCCGGATTCGGATGCGGCCCGCGGAGCGGACCGCGGAAATTGACCGACATGCTGCGGCTTCCCCGATCCGAGCGGCCCATCCGAATTCTCGTCGATCTTCAGAGGATCAGACGAACATCGGCCTTTCCCGGTATTCCCACGGGCGGCCAATCGGTGCTTCGCGTCCCGGAACGCACCGGGCCGGCTCACACGCGGGGCGCCTGGTCGTCGGCGTTTCCGTCCGGCGTCTGCCACGAATCCTCACGCCCTCGCGCCACGGGATTCTGCTCGGCCGGCCGGACAGGGGCCCGGCGCCGCGCGCTGCGTCGGCTGCCGTACCAGAACGCGCCGAGCAAAAGGACGACCACCACCACGCCGGCGAACATGAGGAAAAGTGCTCCTTGGCCTTCGGCCGCGAGAATTTCGGTAGGAATCATGGTTCGCGCCTACCCACAATCGGCGGGCTTACGGGACATCTCCCTCCCGGACTCTCTCCCGAAAGCCCTCCCGGAACGGAAGCAGCACCTCCCCCAGTCACCGAGGCACCGCACGGCCCTGCCCGGTGGTCTGGACGTGCAGGTCGGCGTCGGTGCGGGGTCAGCCCGGCCAGGTGCCCGTCACACGACGTGTGGCCACGGCACCCGAGCGGTCGACAGCGGCCTTGACCACGGCGAAGATCGCGCCCTGGAGGGCGGCGGCGATCAGGATCTGCTTCCACGAGCGGTCTTCGTCCGTTGCGCTGGGAGCATCGCCTTCTCCCTCGATGACCTTCCAGACCTGCTTGAACGCCGCCCCCGCGATCATGCCGCTGACAGCACCCAGGGCCAGACCCACCGGCTTGTACGCGACCTCGGAGGCTTTCATCGGCTTCGGCGGCTGCGCCGCACCAGCAGGAGGACGACCAGAACGGCGCCGCCGGCCACGAGCAGCGGCTTGCGGTTGGCGCGTGCCATGCTCGCGGCCCGGCCCGCCTTGTCCAGAACCGGCTCGGGCGTCGTGTCCTTCACCAGCTGGGCCGCATGCCGGGTCTTCGTACGGATCCGGTCGGCGACGGCGCCGGCCGTTTCGGCGGCCTGTTGCTTCATGACGGCCGTCTTCTCTCGCGCCTGCGCCTTGACGTCGGCCTTGTCCGCCAGCGCCTCGATGCTCTGACCGAGTTCGTCGCGGGTGCGCTCGACCTGCTCGCGCAGCCCGTCGGGGGTGGGTGTGCCGATATCGGTTCGGGGTTCGTTCGTCATCGGAACGCTTTCTCCTTGATCTCGGCCAGATCGGCCTTGCCGCTGTCGATGGTCTGCTCCGGGACGGGTGCGCCTGCCTCGGCGATCCCTCTCACGATGCGCACGCCGTTTGTCAGGGCGCGCCTACCCGGTAAACGAACGAGCAGCCATGCCACGAGCAGATGCTTCTGCGCGGGCGGCGCGGTCCTGTGCGATCACCTCTCCATGCGGCGGCGGTCCTGATCGCTCCAGGCGCGGGTTCCACGGGGCCGGACATAGGGTTCGGCGTCCTCGGGCAGCCCTCCGGCTATCGCACGCTGACGGGCCAGTTCCGCGTCGAACTCCAGCCCGAGGAGGAAGGCGAGGTTGGTGATCCACAGCCAGACCAGGAAGACGATCACGCCGGTGACCGTGCCGTACGTCTTGTTGTAGGAGGCGAAGTTCGCGACGTAGAAGGCGAAGACGGCCGAGGCGGCCATCCAGATCACCAGGGCCAGGCAGCTCCCCGGCGTCACCCACCTGAATCCACGGCCCTTGGCGTTCGGCGCCGCCCAGTACAGGAGCGCGATCGTGATGGTGACGAGGAGGACCAGGACCGGCCATTTCGCGATCGACCACACCATCAGGGCGCTGTCGCCGATCCTCAGGGCGGCGCCCGCGCGCCGCGCCAGGCCGCCGGTGAAGACGACGATCAAGACGCCCCCACAGGCGAGGACCATCAGCGTGACGGTCAGCGCCAGGCGCAGCGGCAGCACCTTCCACACCGGGCGGCCCTCCGGCACGTCGTAGACGGCGTTCGCGGACCGGATGAACGCGGCCACGTAGCCCGAGGCGGACCACAGGGCCACGACGAGGCCGACGATCGCCATCAGCGATCCGACGCCGCTACGGCCCTGCAGTTGCTCGACCGCCTCCCTGATCACGTCCTGGGCGGATCGGGGCGTCAGCTCCTGCAGGTCGTCCAGCAGTCGCGCGGTCGTCGACTCCCCCGCCAGGCCCAGCAGGGAGACGAGCACCAGGAGGGCGGGGAAGAGCGCCAGCACCCCGTAGTAGGTCAAGGCCGCGGCCCGATCGGCCAGCTCGTCGTTCCGGAACTCCTCGGCCGTGCCGCGCAGTACCGCCCGCCAGGAGCGTGCGGGCAGGTCGGAAGGCTGGTCCGGGGCCCGCTCCTCGACCCGCTCGCTCGGACCCGCGAGAGAATCCCGCCTGGTGTCGGCACGATCACGGTCACGGCCCTGAGCTGGGCTCGGTAGGGGTGTCATACCCCCCGGCTTTCCCCCGCAGCGCAACTCATGCCCGTACGGCCTTCGGAAACAAGGCCCCTTCGCGGGGCGCGGCCCCGGACTCCGACCTGACCGGCAAGAAGCCCCCTGGAGCCAGGCGTTGCGGCGGAAGGAGCGATGGAGGAGGTGAGCGGTTCGTCGAGCGTCCGCACTTCGGTGTCGGTGCGGTGCAGGTGATCGGCCACGTCGCGGAAGTAGGGCAGGACCGTCGCCGGACGCCCTTCGTCTGCCGGACCGTTCAGCAGACCGGGCAGGACGGGCAGGACGGGCACGAGCGGCTGCACGGCGTCCCGGAACTCACGGACCTCTCGCTTCAAGGAGTAGATCTCCTCGGTGTGATCGACGCGAGAGGGCGAGAAGAGGCGGTCCTCCAGCCGGTCGAGCGCGGCGCGCACCGTCTCGGCGGCCTCGCTGTAGGCGTCGACGACGACGTCGAGCACGGCGCGCAGAGCCGACAGCGGGCCGAAGAGCAGCATGGACGGGTCGGCTTCCAGCCGGCGGGCTGCTTCGGCTGCCGGGTGCACCGGGCCGTGGCGGACGGTGAGTACGTAACGGGGCCGACGAAGAGCATCAACTCGCCCGTCTCCACCGACGTTTCCTCGTCGACGTACCAGAGGGTCTTCAGCGCGACGGCCAGTACGTCGCCGAAGCGCTCCCGCTTCGGCCGCTGGCCGGCCTGGACCGCGTCCTCGACCGCCAGGCGGTGCAGGCCCAGTTGCTCGGCCAGCTGCACGAGCTCGCCCTCGGCCGGGTCGACCAGTCGTACCCAGCCGAACTCGCCGTCGCCCAGCCCGCGCAACCGCTTCAGCACCAGTCGGCAGGCCTCGTCGTCCGCGCCGCACTCGACGGTCTCCGACCGGCCCGACCGCTCCTCGTACACCACGCATTCCATACGCCGCACATGCGCCAGAACCCTGATTTCATGCGCGCCCACGGACCGCTCGCGGTCATGCCTCCGGCCTCCGGCGGATGCCGCAGGAGGGATGAGGGAGGCGCTGACCTCTCTCCGCCCCGCTGCGCGGCGGACTCATCGGCGGCTGACGGGAGCGTGAGGCGCTACGCGTACCGCCTTGCCCCGCCGGTCGTCGCAGGCCCCTTCGTGCGCTCACGCGGCCAGGTGTCGGACCAGGACGCAGGGACGCGCTTCCGCGACTTCCACACCGCGCGACGGAGCCAATGGGGACGAATCGTATCGCTTGCGACATCAAAGAGGGATGTGCGGGTAGCCGGACACCATGGACCCCAACAAGCACACGCCGCTCCGCGCTGTCGCGCTCGTCTGCACCCTGTCCCCCTCCCCCGCGCCGTCCAGCTCCCAGCTGCTGGCCGAACAGACGATGGCCGCCCTCGCCGAGCACGGTGTCACCGGGAAGACCGTCCGGATCGCCGACCACGACCTGAAGCCCGGTGTGAAGACGGACATGGGCGACGGGGACGCCTGGCCGGAGATCCGGGACACCATCCTGGGCTGCGACATCCTGATCCTCTCCACGCCCATCTGGCTCGGCCACCCGTCCAGCATCGCCCAGCGGGTCCTGGAGCGGCTGAACGCGGAGATCTCCGAGAGCGACGACGAAGGCCGCCCGCTCACCTACGGCAAGGCTGCCGCGGTCTGCGTCGTCGGCAATGAGGACGGCGCGCACAAGGTCGGAGCCGATCTCTTCCAAGGGCTGAACGACGTCGGGTTCTCCCTCGCTCCGAACGCCGTCACCTACTGGGTCGGCGAAGCCATGCAGAAGACCGACTACCAGGACCTCGACAAGACCCCCCAGAAGACGGCGGCCACGACCAAGACCCTCGCCGCCAACACCGCCCACCTCGCCCGCCGCCTCAAGGCCGCCCCCTACCCGGCGACCTGACCCGCGGCTCCGCCCCTGCACACCGCGCACCGCGCAGCCCGGACCGGAGATGTCACGGCTCTCGCCCGTCCACCGCGTCGACGGCCCCAAGGAGAAGGATCATGAGCAAGCAGCAGTCATCGACCGGCACCGCCAGGAGCGAGCTGCCGGGCAGGCCCGGCCCCGAGTCTCCGCAGCTGATCGAGCCGACGGAGCCCACGGAACCCCTTCCGCCGAAGCCCGACCAGGACGGCCCCGAGACGGTGGGGCCGACCGGACGGGAGACAGGGGTGGACCAGGCGCGCGTGGCGCAGAGCGGCGCGTACATGACGACGGCCCAAGGGACGCGGCTGCCCGACACCGATCACTCCTTGAAGGCCGGACCCCGCGGCCCGGTGCTGCTGCAGGACCACCATCTGCGCGAGAAGATCACGCACTTCGACCACGAGCGGATCCCGGAGCGGGTCGTCCACGCGCGTGG
This sequence comes from Streptomyces sp. NPDC090045, assembly GCF_044747975.1. Classification (NCBI taxonomy): domain Bacteria; kingdom Bacillati; phylum Actinomycetota; class Actinomycetes; order Kitasatosporales; family Streptomycetaceae; genus Streptomyces; species Streptomyces sp. NPDC090045. The sequence continues at coordinate 347,845 of NZ_JBIVFA010000009.1, read as the reverse complement.
TGCTGCCGCTCACGGCGTGTTCCAGGGGTACGGAACGGCCGGGGAGGTGTCAAAGGCCGCGTTCCTCGCCAAGGACGTGGAGACGCCGGTGTTCGTGCGGTTCTCCACGGTCCTCGGCTCGCGCGGTTCGGCCGACACCGTGCGCGACACACGTGGCTTCGCGACGAAGTTCTACACCGACGAGGGCACCTTCGACCTGGTCGGAAACAACATCCCCGTGTTCTTCATCCAGGACGCCGTCAAGTTCCCCGACGTCATCCACGCCGCCAAGCCGCATCCGGACCGCGAGATCCCGCAGGCGCAGAGCGCGCACGACACGTTCTGGGACTTCGTGTCCCTGCACACCGAAGCCACCCACCACACCATCTGGAACATGTCCGACCGCGGGATCCCGAGGTCGCTGCGGATGATGGAGGGCTTCGGCGTCCACACCTTCCGTCTGGTCAACTCGGCCGACGAGAGCGTGCTGGTGAAGTTCCACTGGAAGCCGAAGCTCGGCGTGCACTCCCTGGTCTGGGAGGAAGCGCAGATGATCAGCGGGATGGACCCCGACTTCCACCGCCGAGACCTCTTCGACGCCATCGAATCCGGCGCCTTCCCCCAGTGGGAACTGGGCATCCAGGTCTTCCCCGACACCGAGGACCAGACGTTCGAGGGCATCGACCTCCTCGACCCCACCAAGATCGTCCCGGAGGAGCGCTCGCCCGTGCAGCCCATCGGGCTGATGACCTTGAACGCCAACACCAAGAACTACTTCGCCGAGACCGAGCAGGTCGCCTTCCACCCCGGACACCTGGTTCCGGGCATCGACGTCACCGACGACCCGCTGCTCGCCGGCCGGCTCTTCTCCTACCTCGACACACAGATCAGCCGACTCGGCGGCCCCAACTTCGGCCAGATCCCCATCAACAGGCCGCACGCCCCCGTCAACGACATGCTCCGCGACGGCATGCACCAGAGCGCCGTCCACACGGGCGTCGCCCCCTACCGTCCCAACAGCCTCGACGGCGGCTGCCCCTTCCTCGCCGGAGCCGATACGGCCGCCTTCATCGAAACGCCAGTGCAGGTGCCGGCGGCGAGCAAGGTCCGTGAGGCGCCCGCCTCGTTCTCGGACCACTTCACCCAGCCGCGCCTCTTCTGGCTGAGCATGTCTCCGCCCGAGCGTGAACACATCGTCGCCGCCTACACCTTCGAACTGAGCAAGTGCTACGAGCAGGCCGTCAAGGAACGCACCCTGAAGGTGCTGGCGAACATCGATCCGCAGCTGTGCGAGCAGGTCGCCGCAGGCCTCGGACTGCCAGTCCCCGCTGCGACCGTGCCACTCGTCGCGGCCGACCCCAGTCCCGCCCTCTCCCAGATGGGCGGGACCTGGCCGACCGACGGCCGCGTGATCGGCATCGTCGCCGACGCCGCGGCCGACCTGGACGGCGTACGGACCGCCCGCCAGGCCGTCCTGGACGCCGGAATGGTGCCCCTCGTCATCGCCCCGACCGGCGGCACCCTCGACGGCGACGGCGACCCGATCACCGTTCAGCGCACCTTCGGCACCGCCCGCTCCGTCGAATTCGACGCCCTCCTGCTGGCCGGAGTGCCCCAGGCCGGCGCGGACGCGTACGGCGCCCGCGATGCCAAGGCCGGCACTGCCCAGCCCCCCGAAGCCCCCGACCCGCGCGTACTGCTGCTCCTCACCGAGGCGTACCGGCACGGCAAGGCCATCGGCGGCTGGAACGGCGCGGAGCGGCTCCTCGAAGCCGCCGGCATCACGGCGGACGAACCGGGCATCGCCGTCGCCGACAGCGGCAGCGCGGTCGTGGACGCCCTCGCGACGGCGTTGGGCGAGCACCGGGCCTGGGACCGGTTCCCCGCCGCGCTCTGATCCGTGCCGGGGCCGGGTTTCCCTCGACAGGCTGGGGAAGCGTCAGCGTTCGGCGTAGGGAAGGTCGCCTGTACGAGGCATCCCGCTCGGAGAACAGTGAAACCACCACCCCACCGGGTACACGGGGGCAGGGCGATGGGCCGCGCGCCCATGGACGAACGAAGGAGAACCGGTGGACGGGATCGTGCTGCTCAAGGAAGACCACAAGACGGTCGAGAAGCTGTTCAAGCAGTTCGAGAAGGCCGGCGACAACGCGCACGCCACGAAGCGGAAAATCGCCGACCAGGTCATCGAAGAACTCACCACGCACACCTGGATCGAGGAGAAGATCTTCTACCCCGCTGCCCGCGAGGCCGACCCCGACACCAAGGACCACGTCCTCGAAAGCATCGAGGAGCACCACGTCGTGCTGTGGATGCTCTCCGAACTCAAGGGTCTCGACGCGAGCGACGAGCGGTTCGACGCCAAGATGACGGTCCTCATGGAAAACGTCCGCCACCACGTCGAGGAAGAGGAGAAGGAGTGGTTCCCGGACGTCCGCAAGGCCATGGGCCGCAACCGCCTCACCGAACTCGGCGCACAGATGGAAACGGCGAAGAAGACCGCCCCGTCCGATCCCTTGGCCGTCCCCAGCGCATGACCTCTCCAGCCGTCCGGACGGCCGGGATCCGAGGGCATGGACACGCCCGTGCGACCGCCCCGGCGGGAGACTGGTCGTTCGGGTGCCAGTGGGGACCGGGCGGGACCGCGGCGTGACACCGGGTAGGCGTCGAATATGAACTCACACACCCGACGCCTCGGCCGTGACCGGGCGGACCGCAGTACTCGACACCGCCTCGACCCGGTGGCTGACCGCGCTGGACCGGCTGGAACGGACCACGGTCGCCGATCCGGCGATCAGGGTGCTCCAGCGGGGCATCCGCGCACTCCCCCTGGGCGGGATGCGTGATCTGCTGCGTGGCAGGCCGCTCGGGCACCCCCTGCATCCCGTCCTGGTGCAGGTACCCATCGGATGCTGGCTCTCGTCCGCCGTGCTGGACGTCGTACCCGGGACGCAGCGTGCGAGCAAGACCCTCACCGCCGTCGGACTGGCCGGGATCGCCCCGACAGCCGTGGCCGGCTGGGTGGACTGGGCGGACCTGCCTCCCGAACAGGCCCGGGGCGACCTGGCCCACGCGGCCTCCAACGCGGCCGCGGTGGCCTGCTACACCGTGTCCCTGACCTCGCGGCTCCGCGGCCGCCCGGCAAAGGGCCGGCTGTGGTCCCTCGGCGGGCTGGCCGCCGTCGCGCTCACCGGCGCACTGGGCGGGCACATGGCCCACCGCCGGGCCGTCGGAGGTTACCCGGCAACATGAGCGACACCGGCGGGCTCCCCTCCCTCCGGGCTCGGCCCTCGTTTCAGGAGGCGGGCGGCGTGGCGGTGTGGTCCGGATGGCCGTGGGTGCGGCGGATCGTCTTCAGGCGGGCCTCCAGGAGGTGCTCACGCCCGCCGGCCAGCTCGTCGACGATGTCGCCTTCCATTGCGGTGAAGGGCCGGTGGTAGGTGGAGTCGTAGGCCTCGATGATCTGGAACGTCCAGTGTCCCGGGATGACGTTGCGGCCCACGATGTCGCGCTCGAGGCGTGCGGCCTGCTCCTCGTGGCCCGCCTCGCGCAGGAGCCGGACGGCGTCGCCGAGCTCGAAGTCCGCGGTCCCGGTCAGCTGGTGGAATCCGTAGAGGTGTCCGCGGGCCCGCTCCGTGGTCTCCAGAGCCTTCGAGAGCGCGCCCAGGGCGCGCAGTGTCTTCTCGTCGACGCCTTCGGGCACCTGGTGCTCCGGGTCCATCTCGCGATTGCTGTCCATGGTGATCTTCTGCCCTCAAGGCGCCTTCCCGAGCCGCCGATTGAGCCGTACGGAGCAAGGCATCCTCACGGCCCAGGCACCACATGGCGGGGACCGTCCCGGTCCCGCGTTCGATCCAGGTGCGTGAAGCGGGGAAGGGGGGCAGGCGAAGTCCAGGCGGAACGCAGTACATCCGCCGAGCACGGCATACGGAACAAGGAGGATCGGCGGAGAGGCATTTCCCCGCCGTCCCCCGTTGACCGGAGGAGTTGTTTTCGCGTGACTGAACATGTGTGGAGTTACCAGCCGACCGCGGGCCACCTGGCCGGTACGGACCTGACTGGCTACAAGGTCGAGGCGACCGACGGGAGTATCGGCAAGGTCGACAAGCACTCCGACGAGGTCGGTGACGCCTACCTGGTCGTGGACACCGGCGTGTGGATCTTCGGCAAGGAGGTCCTGCTGCCGGCGAGCACGGTCGTCAGGATCGACCCCGAGGACAGGAAGATCTTCGTCGCCGACACCAAGGAACAGATCAAGAACGCCCCCGAGTTCCACCGGGACAAGCACCTCGACGACGTCGGCTACCGGGAACAGCTGGGCACCTACTACGGCACCGGCGGCCCCTTCGGCGGCCGACCCGCCTGACCCCGGCGGCCCGGATCCGAGCGAGCCCGCATCCCCGGCCGGGGGTGCGGGCTCGCCGCGTCCCGGGGGTTCAGCGCCTCCATCGGCAGGGAGGAACCGCCCACTCGCCGTTGCGTCATCGCCACGCGCGCCTACGGCTACCCGCGCCGCAGCGACCTGCGGCCGGTGCGGCGATCACGGCCGGGCGGCCGGCGCTGCGGCGGCCGGCAGCTCCTGCGCGGCGCGGGTAATGAAGCAGCGGGTGTGCTCCGGGTCCAGGGCCTGAGTCTGAAGGCGGTCGAACATGGCGCCGTAGTGCCGCACGTCGGATCGTTTCTCCAGGTAGAGGTCGCTGGTGAACCGCTCCAGGTACACCGTCCCCGTGGCGGTGTCCGGGAAGTCGAGGATGGAGAACTGTCCAGAGATTCCCGGATGGGCTCCCGCACTGTGCGGGAGGACCTGCACCGTGATGTGCCGCTGCTCGCCGAGGCGGTTCAGGTACTCGAGCTGTTCGCGCATGATCTCGGGGCTGCCGACCACGCGGCGCAGGGCTGACTCGTCCAGCACGACCCCTAAGCGGAAAGGCCGGGCCGGGTGGTGGGCGCGGGACTGACGGCGCAGCCGTACCTCAAGGCACACGGCGATCTGCTCCTCCGTGGCCAGAGGGATCGTTTCCGCAGTGACCGCTGCCGCGTAGGCGGGTGTCTGCAGCAGGCCGGGGATCACCAGGGGTTCGTAGGAGCGGACAGAAGCGGCTGCCGTCTCCAGGCCGATGTAGACGGCGTACGGGACTTCCCCGCAGGCGACCCACCAGCCCTGCCGGTTCGATTCCCTGGCCATCTCCATCAACGAGTCGACGACCTGCTGGTCTGTGACCCCGTAGAGGCCGCACAGGTCCCGCACATCGCGCGGCCTGATCCCACGGCGGCCGGTCTCCAAGTGGCTGACCTTGGGCTGGGAGATCAACAGGTGCTCAGCCACCTGCGTACTGGTCAGACCCCGGGCCAGGCGAAGCCGGCGCAGCTCCGCACCCAAACGGCGTCGCCTGACGGTCGGGTTTCCGTTCACCGCCACGGGCGGTCTACCTCCGGCTCGGGACTGTCTACCAGCCACAGAAATTGCCGCGGCCGGGCCCGGGTGAAACGCATGCGGCGGGGAGAGACGATCAACGGGCCCCGCTGTCGAGTGTCACGTGGCGCGAGAGCAGCCGCGTGCACAGCCCGAGCAGAGTTCACCCGAATGCCGTGACCCCTCCACCCATCCGCCGGAAACGACCGCTTATCTGCTAAGTCCCGTGCGTGGGGACGTCGCCAGGGGTCTGGCGGCCGTGCGGCGCACGCGGGAGAACAGGTCGTCCTTGCCGTATGACGTTGCGGGGTGTCCGGGCTGGTGCGGGCGGGCTCTGCGGGGCAGGCTGAAAAGGACAACGCCTGCCGGCGCAACGTTGCGGGAAAGGGGCGCTCGGGATGATCGAGATCGCGGATATCCGGGAGTGGCGTACCCACGATGTTGTCGATGCCGCAAGCCGCAAGATCGGAGTGCTGGAGGCGGTCTACGTGGACACCAGCACCGACGAGCCGGCCATGGTCACCGTCCTGGTCGGGCTGCCCACCCGCCGCCACCTGGTCTTCGTCCCGCTGGCCGGCGCGGTCGTGGGGCCCGGCTACGTCATGGTCGGTTACGACAGGTCGCTGGTGAAGAAGTGCCCGGCGATCGGGACGGACGACGTCCTGCCCGCCGAGGACGAGGCGGCGGTCTTCGCGCACTACGGCCTGCCCTATCAGCCCGGCGTGAACGGCGAGCGGCAGCTCGCCCGCCGCTGACCGGCCCTTCGAGGAGGTGTCCTACGTCATGACGCTCTTCCTGATCCTCGTCATCGTGGCGATCGTGCTGGGCCTCATCGGCGCCGTCGCCGAAGGGCTGTTCTATCTGCTGATCATCGGCATCGTGGTGTTCATCGGCGCCCTGGTGTACCTGGTCCTGCACATCCGGCGTTCCGGCCGGCACCACCGCACACTCCGCTGATACCTCTCCGGGGCTGCGGGTACCGGCCTGCTGCCGGGCAGCGGTGTGCCAAGGGTGCGCGAGCTGAGCCACCGGTGTGGCCGGAGACGAAAAGCGGTCGGAAGTCACCTGCGGATGAACTCACGCTCGATCGGGCGGAACTGACATCGCTCACCAATTCGACAATGTCAGCGTTCGAACCCGCGCAAAAAAAAAGGGAGCGCAAACGCTCCCGATCAGAGTCGTATGGATTGACGGAAGGACGATCGGCGCGCCCACCGTCCGGCAACCTCGCAAAATCACCCTACTGGCGGCACTTCTGACGCGTGGTGGGTTTGAATGCATTTCCATATGAGCGGCTCCGCCCCGTGAGAGTTAATCCGAACCCATCCGGCGGGGGGATATAACATGATAGGCGCGGTAAGTTTTGGTATTTTCATCGCGCTTCGCGGTGCTGAATATGCTTGTAATTCCCCCTCCTTCCCCTTGCCTATTTTTGACGCGTGAATGTTGCTGCGTAATATGCGGGCGACAACGACAAGGCTTCCCGGGCAATGGGTAGGAGCCCGGTATGCCACGGCCCCCATAGGAAGTGGCCCCCCTCGATGAAGCTGAAAATCCAAGCGGCTCAGCGCCGCACTTTTTCCGGCTGGCTGGCCTCGGCCGTCGCCGTAACGGTTGCCGCTGTCATGGTCGCGGGATTGCCGACGCAGGCCCTGGCCATCGCGACACCCGTGCCTCTGGGCACCACCGCCAGCTATTCCGTTCTGGCAGGTCAGGGAGTCACCAACACCGGCCCCACGGTGATCGACCACGACCTGGGGACGCACCCGAACCCGGCCATCACCGGAAACCCGCTGGTGCTCGGTGCCGTGCACCCTGCAGACGCTCATGCCCTCCAGGCCAAGAGCGATCTGATCGTGGCCTACAACAACGCGGCCGGCCAGGCCGAGGACTTCGACCTTCCGGCGGAAATCGGCACGTTGTCATCCGGCCCCTCAGAGCTGATTCCGGGCGTCTACACGAGGGACCCCGCCGGCAGTGTGGACCTGATCGGCGACGTGGTCCTGAACGCCGGGGGAAACCCCAACGCGGTCTGGGTCTTCCAGATTCCTACGGCCCTGACGACGGCGACGTCCAGCCGGATCCTCCTCACGAACGGCGCTTCGCCGTGCAACGTGTTCTGGCAGATCGGGAGTTCGGCGACGCTCAACACCAACACCACCTTCGTGGGCACCATCATGGCGCTGACCTCGATCTTCCTGCGAACGGGAACGAACATTGAGGGCCGGGCGCTGGCGCGTAACGGCGAGGTGACGATGGACACCAACAGGATCTTCCTCGGCGGGTGCGCCACCGGCGGCACGACGACCGGAACGACGACCGGAACGACCACCGGCACGACGACCGGCACGACGACCGGCACGACCGCCGGAACGCCGACCGCCGGATCGACGACCGGTACGACCGTGGGTCTGATCGGTGGCGGCCTCCTGGGCGGACCGATCGTCGACCTCGTGTCGGGCGGCACCTCGGGGAACATCGCCGGCAACACCTCCGGAAACACCGCGGGCAACACGACCGGCGGCAACACGGCCGGGAACACGACCGGCGGCAACACGACCGGCGGCGACACGACCGGCGGGACCATCACCGGGGGCAACGTAACCGGCGGGCACGGCGGTCGGCCCGGCGGCCCGGACCACGGCGGACCGGGCGGCCCGGACCACGGCGGCCTGGAGCACCACGGGCCGGAGCACGGCGGGCCGGGCAACGGGCACGACGAGGGACCCGGTAAGCCGGACCACGGCCACGGCCACGGCCACGACGGGAAGCCCAACCACCACTACGGCTACGGCAACAAGCCCGCGAGCCACGAGGGTCACCAAGGCCACGAGGGCTAGGCAACAGGCTGCACGAAGCCCGTTCATCGGATGACGGCGCGCGGCGGGATCCTCATCGAATCCGCCGCGCGCCGTCGGTGAGTCGCAGACCTCAGGCGAACAGCAGACATGAGAAAGACCGGGTGGGCGGTGTCGAGCGGAATTGAATCTGCGGGCGTGAAGGAACTTCATCGGTCCGATTCCGGTCCGGTCCCCCCACAGCACCATGACGAAGCGGCCATGCCGGGCAAGCGGCCCATGAGAGTTCGCGCAGTGAAAGCAGGGCTGCGCACCGCCGTAGCCCTCTGCCTGGTGACGACCCTGGTCCACGTCGTCCTGGTGTTCCTTCATGTGGCCCCCGCCAACCCCGTATCGAAACGCTACAGCTCACAGGTCAACGGATGGGTGTACCCGCTCTTCGAACAGAACTGGCGGCTCTTCGCCCCGGACCCCGACTCCTTCAACCGAAAGATCATGGCGCGAACCGCACACACCGACTCCAAAGGATCGGTGCAGGTGACCCCCTGGTTCGACCTGGCTGCCGTCGACCATTCCGCAGTCGAACACAATGTATTTCCGAGCCATACGTCCCAGAACCTCCTGCGCCGCGCCTGGACCTCTTATGTCGAGACACACGGAGGAAGCGACACGGCACGCTCGGAACGCGCCGTGATGCTGCAGACGTACCTGCGCAACATCGCCGCGGACCGCATGGCCGCCCACAACGACGGCGGCGCTTTCGACTTCATTCAGCTCCGGGTCGTCACACTGCCCGTCGCTGCGCCCGGCACAGCGGCCGGGAACCGCCCGCCGGCACCCACCGAGGACCGGCTCCTGCCCTGGTGGAAGGTGAACTCCCATGGGAAGTGAACAGATCCCCCAGCCCCCTTCCACCGCGGCCACGCCGCACCGGCCCGCGGCCCAGGAGACTTCGGTCGCCGGCACGGCCCACCGGTGGCTCCTCGACAGGATCGGCGATCTGTGGGCGCTTCTCACCGACCGGCCGATCTCCCTGTACGCCGCGTCGGTTCTGCGCATCGGCTACGGACTGCTCTACCTGGTCTTCCTGCTGCGCGAGTTCCCGCACCGTGACGAGATCTGGGGCCCCGGCTCCCCCTGGACACCGGCGCTGGCACAGCAGCTCTTCGACCAGACGGGCTGGAACAGCATCCTGATCCTGTCCGCCAGCCGCGCCTACTTCGAACTCTGCTACGTGACGGCCCTCGTCACGTCCGCGCTGTTCATGCTGGGCTGGCGGACCCGGGCCATGTCCGTCCTCTTCGCCGTCGTGGTGACCTCGTTCCATGCCAGATCGATCTTCATGACGGACGGGGGCGACAACCTGATCCTGCTGATGGCCCTCTACCTCGTCCTCACCGCGTGCGGTCGGCGCTGGTCCCTGGACGCACGCAGGAACCGGCTCAAGGCAGCCCGTGCAGACGACGCGCCGGAGCCGGTGAGGAGCTTCTTCGCACGACAACTCCGCGATGCCCGTTCCACCTTGACCACGGTGGTGCACAACTGCGGCATCCTCGTCATCGCAGCACAGGTCTGCTTCCTCTACGGGTCGGCCGGCCTGTACAAGATCCAGGGCCCGACCTGGGGCGGCGGCACCGCCCTCCACTACGCCCTGAACCTCGAACTCTTCCAGCCCTGGCCCGCACTCTCCCACCTCGTGGACGACTACCCGATGGTGATCGCGATCGCCAGCTACGTGACAGTGCTCTTGCAGGTCGCCTTCCCGTTCGTACTCTTCGGCAGGCTCAAGTACCCCGTTTTGACCATCCTGTTGGGCATGCACATCGGCATCGCTGTGCTCCTGGGACTGCCCCTCTTCTCCGGCGCGATGATCATCGCGGACGCAGTGTTCCTTCCCGACCGCTTCTACGCCTTCCTGCCTCGCCTGTGGCGACGCGCAGCACGGCGCACAGGGGTGTGGCGGCCGGCCCCCGGCCGAGCGGCGGGATCCGCATCGGTACCTCCGCAGGGCAGGCCCGGCGAACCCAGCTCGCCGCGTCCCAGGCGCTCACGGGTGTGAGGGGATTCAGCCGTGCTCTTCCTCATCGGCTTCCATGTGCCGGATTCCCTCGTGGGTGAGGGTGACCATGGCCGGGGTGTTGCCGGGTTCCCAGTCGACGGTGATCAGTCCTTCGCCCGCCAGGTAGGTGCAGGCGGCGGCCAGGTCCTCCTCCGGTACGTGGAGGTCGCGCTGTAGCTGTGCTCCGGTGATGCCGAGGAGGCGGTTGCCTTCGACGGCTTCGTACAGGACCCGGAGCACCTGGTCGCGGTAGGCCTTGCGTTCGCGCAGTGTGGCCATGACCGCGTCCTTTCGTGTGTGGGGTGGCGTGGGCTCCGGGGCCGGTCGGGGCTTCTCAGATCTCGCCGAAGTGTGCGCCGGTGCCGACGGGGGTCGCGAAGGCGGGTGTTGCCGTCGAGGGCGGGTGAGGAGGCGGGGGGTCGGGGCGCCGAGGCGTCCCGCCCGCTGCCCCCGGTCGGAGGAAGGTCTGTTCCTCACCGGTCGGCACCCGGATGGTGGGCTCGACGACCGGTGTCGTCCGGCAGGCCGGGAGGCCTCGGCAGGGGGTCACTGAAGCGGTAGGCCTCGATCCGCGCGTCGTGCTGGGCGTTCAGCAGGTGGATCCAGCGCATTCCGATGCCGATCATGAGGATGATCACTGCGATGAGGACGACGGTTTCCACGGAGCTCACCTCCAGCCGTTTCCGGTCAGCGGCAGGGCGGTCCGTCCCATCGGCTCCCCGAAGGGGGACATGCAGGCCCCGCCTTCGCCCTCCCAGGTGGCTTCCCGGCGGCGGGCGTCGCGGATGCCGCGCCCGATGACGGTCTCGTTGGCCATCAGGACGTCGGCGGCCAGGACGCTGCCCGGGATCGCGGCGGCGGCCATCAGCCGGGCCGCGGCCGCGGGCTCGGTCTCGGGCGGGATCACCAGGAGGTCCCAGCGGCCGACGGTGTAGGAGAGCAGGATCAGCTTGTCGGGATCCTGTTCGGTGAACCAGCCCACGTGCAGCACGTGCCCGGCCACGGCAACCGTGCGCGGGACGACCGGCCAGCGGCTGGGGTTCACGCTGACGCGGGTGATGCGCCCCCAGGTCTCGTCCAGAGCGGCGGCGAGAGCGGGGAGCTCGGCTTCGAGGTCACGTGAGTACGGCCACCAGGCACCGTCCAGCTGACCTGCGAGAGTGGTCTTCGGGGTGAGGGACAAGCGTGCCGGGAGCTCTGCGGCGAGGTCGCGGGGCGCGGTCCGGTCGAGGGTCGTGGTCATGATGCGGACCTGCCCCCGGACTGCCCGTCGGCAGCCCGGTTTTTAGGCGATCGCCGGAAATGACACCCGCGTGAAGCCGGTGCTCGAAGTACTTCCGGTGCTTTCACTGTACGCCTATTCGGTGGGTAAAGACCGCTGTGACCAGGTATTTTCCGGCGGAGGCGGGGGGGAGGACCGCCGATCTCCTCGGCTTCGAGGCGTTCAGTCGAGAACCGCGAGGTGGTCGGCGGCGCCCCCGCGCCATTCGATCATGAAGAGGGTGGCGTCGTCGCTGGTGTGCCCGCCTCGTTCGCTCTTCAGCGTATGGGAGAGCCTGCGCAGATCTGCCCGCATCCCCTCCGACGGCCTTTCCCCGAGGCGGTCGACGCACCGGATGAGGCGTTCCTCGCCGAACAACTCCCCGCCGGCGACATGCTCTTCGATGATGCCGTCGGTGTAGCAGAGCACGCGGTCGCCTTGCTGGAGAGTGTGCTCTCTGATGCGGGGCTCCTCGCCGCCGAAGCCGACGGGCAGCGTCGTCGCGCTCTCCAGCTGCCGCACGACCCTGCCGTCGCGGATCAGCAGCGGCGCGGGGTGCCCCGCGTTGACCAGCTCCAGCTCACCGGTGGCGACGTTCAGGTGCATCAGCTGGGCGGTGACGAAGTGGTCGGGACCGAACTGCCGGGAGATGGCGTCGTCCATGTACGTGTACTTCTCGGCCAGGCTGACGGACACCCGCCGGGCATGCCGGTAGGCGCCGATGGCGATGGTCGCCATCGCGGCGGCGTTCAGGCCGTGGCCCATCGCGTCGATCACGGCCATGTGCAGGATGTTGTCGTTGAGTGCGTAGTCGAAGCTGTCTCCGGCGACGCGGTAGGCGGGCTCCAGGATGCCGGCCACCGCGACCTGCGGCACGGTCATCGTCAGCGGCGGCAGCAGGCTCCACTGGATCTCCGCGGACACGCTCATCGGCTCCCGGCGCCGGGCCAGGAAGAACTGGTCGGTGTAGGCGTTCTTGGTGACCAGCAGATCGGCGACCAGCCCGGCGAGCCGGCGCAGCAGGCGCCGGTCGTCGTCGACGACGTCGTCCAGGGTGAGGGCCATGACGCCCACCGTGTCGTTGCCGTCCGGCAGCGGCACGTACATCCGGACGCCGCCGTGGGCCTGCGGTACCTCGACGGCCTCCCCGCGCAGGAAGGCCCGCCCGGCCGGGGAGTCGATCACCGGCTGGGGCCGGCCGACGTGCAGCTTCCTGCCGGGAAGCGGCACCAGCAGCTCCTGCGCGTAGTCCTGGAGCAGGATGGAAACGTCACGGCCTCCGATCCCGGCCATCTCCTCCGCGATCAGTGGGCCGATCAGCAGCGGTGGCATCAGCCGCGCCCGGTGCAGCAGCAGGCCGAGCGGCCGCTCGCCGAAACCCTCGGCCCGGTCCACGCTCTCCTCGTTCACGACCCGCCTCGCCGCCTCGTTCCTGCCCACCCGCGCCGGTCACCGCCTCCGCACAAGGTGACCTGGGAAACCGCCGGAGCGGCTCATTGCGCCATGCGCGGCATGTCGGCCCACGCCGATCGCGGGGCGTGGACGCGGCCTACGCGAACCCGCCCCACACGGCGGCGCCGCTCTCCGCGGCACCGGCAGTGGCGTCGATCCGGTACGTGTCGTCCTTCGCATCGCGCCCGCCGGCGGCGTGGTCGTACTGGCCGGCGAAGACGTGCTCGCCGGGCGGGACGGTCCTGCCGGGTCTGAGGGTCCACCGGTAGACGAGGAAGCCACCTTCCTGGCGGGCGGAGAGGTCGAAGTCCGCGGCGGGGCGGGTCCGCCAGCTCCCGGTGTCCTTCACCCCCTCGGTGAGGGCGATGCGCAGCTCGACGACGAGCGCGGTGAGCGGTTCCCCCGCCTTGAGGGTGACGTTGCTCTGTGCCCAGTAGGCGTTGCTGTGGGGGTCGACGGAGCCGTCGGCCCACAGGGGACCGTCCTCGGTCCGGCTGCCCGCGGCCGTCGGTGGCACCGCATGGCCGCCGGCGGACGGGGCGGCGGCCATCGGATTCCGTGGCGGGTCCGGGGTGTGCACGGCGGCGACCACCATGAGGGCGCTCGCCGTCAGGGTTCCGGCGGTGGCCAGGGTCGCGAGGACGATCCTCGGCCAGGACAGGGCGCGGGTGCGCTCGCGGTCCCGCGATCGGCGGGCGGTGCCGGGACGGGCCGTGCCGCGCTCGACCCGGGCCAGCATGCGGGCCCGGTCGGGCAGGTGGGCTTCGGCGCTCTCGCGCAGCAGGCCGCGCAGTTCGTCGGTCACCGGCTTCCCCTTCCCACCAGCTCGCCGGCGGCCCGGGTACCGAGCAGCCGCTGCAGTTCCGCCGTACCCTTCGAGGTCTGGCTCTTCACCGTACCCACCGATATCCCGAGTGCCGCCGCGGTGTCCTTCTCCGAGAGGTCGAAGGCGTACCTCAGCACCACGCAGGCGCGTTTGCGGAACGGCAGCGTGTCCAGGGCGGCCCGTACGTCCATGACGGCGGCCATGTCCGGGCCGTCGGTCCGCTCCGGGCGGTGCGACCAGAACAGCAGGACGCGCCGCCGCTCGCGCACCGTGCTCCGGATCCGGCTGCGGGCGAGGTTGGCGACGACTCCGCGGGCGTAGGCAGCCGCGGAGTCGGCACGGCGGGCCCTGTCCCAGCGGTGCCAGAGCGCGACCATCGCGTCCGCTGCGAGGTCGTCGGCGGCATCCGCCTCCCCGGTCAGCAGGTACGCCAGGCGGGAGAGTTCGGCGTGGTGGCGTTCGAAGAACGCGTGGAACTCCACGGCCGCCTCGTCTTCGGTCATGGCCTCGGTACGGCCTCTCGGTGCTACGGGGGCGTTCTCAGGCAGGGGCCGGAGCGTAGCAGTCCGTTCGAGCGTTCGTTCGGACGCTTCGGTTCGCCCGGGCCTGGTCCGCACGGTGACGCCCATCAGTCCGTCGGGTTCCAGCCGTCGGTGCCGGCCAGGTAGGCGCGGGCGGTGTGGGCTGCGGCCCGGTCCGGGGCGAGCTGGGGACGGTTCGCTCCGGTTCCGGCGCCGGGGCCCGTGTTGGCGTATTCGGCGAACCGGGCCGACTTCCAGGAGAAGCCCCCATGTCCGTCCACGGCCCCTCGGTCTTCAGGGCCGCGGGCAGGCTCGTGTTGCGGATGACCAGCTGGCCGACCGCGCTCGGGCCCGGGTGCCAGGGCCGGCCGAGGTAGTAGGTCCCGGGTCGGGCGGGGCTGCTGATCGTGCTGTCGGTGATGAGGATCCCGTACGGCTTGGCCGCGTCGGTGTTCGGTGCGGCGAGGTATCCGATGTGGCCGCCGGCCGCGGCGCCCCGGTCGCGCAGGGTGACGTTGACCTGGTCGTAGACGGCGGTGGCGTTGCCGAAGACGAAGTCGACGTCCCCCGCGATGAAGCAGTGTCGGAAGTACTGCCGGTACTGGCCGGTGGCGGAGGGAGCCCAGTTGAGGACGGTGTCCTGGTGTCCGATGAAACGCGAGTTGAGGTACTTCTGGCGGTCGCCGGACGCGTTGACCGCCACGGCCTGCGTGTCCCTGACGTCCGGGTGAGCCGACCTCTCCCACGTGTTCTCGACCGTCACACCGGTGACGGTGATGTCGTTGGCCGAGAAGGTCGCGGTGGCACTGCCCGCGGTTCCGTACGTACCGCCTCCGGGCTTCGGTGTGCCGGAGGCGTTGTCGTGGGTGATGACGACGTCCTCGGCGTTGCCGGTGGCGCCTTTGAGGGTCAGTGCGTGCTTGGAGGCGGGGACGTTCACCGTCTCGCGGTAGGTGCCGCGCGCGACGAGGACGGTGTCGCCCGCGGTGGCGGCGTCGACGGCGGCCTGTACGGAGCGGTGGGCCGCGGAGCCGTCGGCGGCGACCGTCAGCGTACGGCCGCCGGCCGGACCGGAGGGGGCGGGTGCCGCCTTGCCGCCGGTGTCGGTGAGGATGCCGGCGCCGGCCTTCGCCGCCAGTTTCGCCGGCAGTCCGGCGGCGGGTTCGAGTCCGGCGGTGAGGGTGGGCCGCCAGTCGACGGTGGTCTTGATCTTCTTCCCGGGATCGGCGGAGTTGTGGGCGGCGACCAGGTCCACGGGGGCGCCGCCGACGAGGTTGCCGCTGCCCGCGATGGCTCCGGTGCCGTCGCCGCTGAGCAGCTGGGAGGTCTTCCGGTCGGGGGAGAGCTTCCAGTAGTTGTTCTGCGCGACGACCTGGGCGCCGGCCCGGGAGTTGACGCTGTAGCTGTGCGCGTAGCCCTCCGACGCCGTGGTGTCGTAATAGTTGTCGTACAGGTGGATCTGACCCACGCGGGCGAGGGGGGCGCGCTGGACGATGCCCCGGAAGACGTTGTGGTGGAGCGTCACCCGCAGTTTGGTGTCCTTGTCGCTGCTGCCGATCAGCATGGTCTTGTCGTGGTTGCTGAACGTGTTGTATCCGACGGTGACCAGGTCGGAGGCGTTGGTGATGTCGAGGGCGCCGTCGTGGACCTGGTACTCACGTCCGAAGCGGACCGGGTTGGCGGAGTCGGGGTGCGGGTCGTCGGAGAAGCTGTTGTGGTCGACCCAGACATGGGTGGCGCCGCGCAGGCTGACGGCGTCGTAGGCGGAGTTCCAGTTGCCGGTGGAGCCGTCGGTCGGGTCCCACTGCGGGAAGCAGTCCCGGACGTCGGTGAGCGACAGGTTCCGGATGATCACGTTGTCGGCGTTCTTCACCACGAGGCTGCCGCCGGTGATGCCCGCTCCGGTGCCGGGCACGCCGATGACCGTGGTACGAGCCGGCACGGTGAACACCATGCGGGCGGCCTGCCTGGCCTGGGCCGCCCTGCGGGCGTCCTCCTGGGCGCCGGAGGGCACCTTGGCACGCCCCCAGACGGCGGGATCGTAAGCCTTGAGGTAGGAGTCGAGCGAATAGCCGGTACCGGCGGCGTGGTCGGCGCAGCTCTGCGGCTTCCCGCTGTCGTCGGTGCCGGCGTCGATCAGGCCCTTGACCCGGACGATCCGCGGGGCGCCGGCCGGGCCCGCTGCCAGGGCTCTCGCCAGCTCGGCGCGGGTGGAGACGGTGAAGACGTGAGCCGCGTCCGCGGCACGGCCGCCGGTGGTGCCCGAGCCGCTCGCGGCCCAGCCGTCCCGGGCGGGCAGCACGTCGTGGGCGAGGTCGGCGGGTGCCACGGCGTCGGCCTTCACGACCAGCGGCACGGCGCCGAGACCGGCGGCGACCAGGGTGGCCGCTCCGGCCAGGGCGAGCCTTCGGCGTGCGGTGGGGCGGCGGTGGGGGGGAAGCGGACATGGGCGGTGGCTCCTTGGGTGAGGTGCGCTGTTCACCCCTCAGTTGCCGCCGGAGCCCGAAAGGTTGCCGGGCGCCCGCCGAAATACTTCCCGCGGCCTCGGCGGCCGGGTCACACGTCCCGAACGGGCACCTCCTACGGCACCCGCGCCATCAGGGACGCCTGGTGGCCGGTCGGTGTGCTGTGGCCGTGCCGACGTCGGGGTGGATCGTGAAGACCCGGTCGAGGCCGACGATGCGCAGGATGCGGATCGTGTTGTCGGGGACCGCCGCCAGGGCGATGTCCGCCTGGGCCGCGACAGCGTGGTTGCGGGCGACGATGAGGGCGGTGATGCCGCTGGAGTCGCAGAACCGTATGCGGGAGAGGTCCAGGACGAGGCGATGTCCTGGCTCCAGGCTGAGCTCTGTCACGGCCTGTCGAAGGCGGGGGGCCTGGTCGTAGTCGAGGTCGCCGGAGATTTCCAGCACGGGGCCGGTGGAGGCGTCTCGGGCGGTGATCGTCAGGGCGCTCATGTCAGATCGTGCTCTCGCGCAACGGGGATGGGACGGGGCACGCCGAGGGCGAGCAGAGCCGTGTCGTCGTCCAGGCCCTCACCGAAGCCGTCCAGGAGACCGGTGAGGGCGGTGATCAGCTCGTGTGCCCCTGCAGGGGCGAGACCGGCGGTGAAAGTCCGCAGGGCGTCTTCGCCGTAGAGCTCGCGGTTCGTGCCGACGCGGGCTTCGGTGAGGCCGTCGGTGTAGAGGAGGAGGGAGTCGCCGGGGCCGAGCGTGGTGGAGGCAGGGGTGAAGCGGGGGTCGGGCAGGATTCCGATGAGCAGGCCGCCGGGGGTGGGGAGGTAGTCGGCCCGGCCGTCGGCACGCACGACGAGTGCGGGGGGATGGCCCCCGGACGCGAGGTGCACGGCGACCGTTCCGGTGCTGGGGTCGGGTTCCATCACACCGAAGATCGCGGTGCAGTAGCGCGGGTCCCCACTCGTGAACCGCTCGTGCAGCACGGTGTTCAAGGTGGACAGCGCGGCTACGGGGTCGGAATCGTGGAGGGCTGCGGCACGCAGGGTGTAGCGGGTCAGGGAGGTCACGGCGGCAGCCTGGGGGCCTTTGCCGCAGACGTCGCCGAGGAAGAACGCCCAGCGCTTGTCGTCCAGCGGGAACAGGTCGTAGAAGTCTCCGCCCAGCCGGTCGACGGAGGCGGTGTGGTAGTGGGAGGCCGCTGCCATTCCGGGCACCGCGGGCAGGGCGGCGGGGAGCAGGCTCTGCTGGAGCACCGCGAGTGCTTCACGCAGCCGCTCCCTGTCGGCTTCGGCCTGTCGGCGGGCTTCCTCCGCCACCTGACGCTCGCGGAGCAGCTCGCCTTCGTAGGCGCGGCGCTGTCGTGCGTCGAAGACGGTGGTGCGGATCAGCATCGGCTCGCCGTCGCCGCTCGTCTTCACGCGGGAGGTGACCAGGACCGGGAGACGCCCGCCGCCCGGTGCCTTGAGTTCCATCGCTATCTCGCTGATCTTTCCCTGCATCCGCAGGAGCGGTGCGAAGTGCGTCTCGTGGTAGAGCTTGCCGCCGATCGTGAGGAGGTCGGTGAAGCGTCTACGGCCCACGACTTCCTCGCGCCTGAGGCCGAGCCAGTCCAGGAGCGTTCCGTTGATCTTTGCGATGGTGCCGTCCATCAGGGTGGACAGGTAGCCGCAGGGGGCGGATTCGTAGAGCTCTTCGGCGGTGTCCTCCAGCAGGGAGGAGAACACCGCGTCGGTGGCGGACTCTTCGCCCTCGGGCCGCTCAGGGTTCTGGGCCGTGCACCCCATCACCGCAGCTCCCGCAGGAACGCGCGAATGGCTGACGTGGTGGCCTCGGGAGCGCTCAGCTGGGGGCAGTGACCCGTTGCGTCCAGGGTGACCAGGCGGCTTCCGGGGATGGCCGCGTGGACGTAGCCGCCGACTTCGCGCGGCGCGATCACGTCCTGGGCGCATTCCAGTACCAGCGTCGGTACGCCCACCGACTTCAGGTCGTCACGGCTGTCGGAGAGGAACGTGGTGCGGGCGAAGACGCGGGCGATCGCCGGATCGGTGGCGCAGAAACTGTTGGTCAGCTCCTCCCCCAGTTCCGGACGTTCGGGGTTGGCCATGATCACCGGTGCCATCGTGGCCGACCAGCCGAGGTAGTTCGACTCGAGCGACTCCAGCAGCTCGTCGATGTCCTCGGCGCTGAAGCCGCCGCGGTAGGCGTCGTCGTCGATGTAGCAAGGGGAAGGGCCGACCATGACCAGGGAGGAGAACCGCTCGGGGGTGGTGGCCGCCGCCCGTACCCCGATCATCGCGCTGACCGAATGTCCGACGAAGGCCACGTCCCGTAGGTCGAGGGCCTCGCACACCTCGACCACGTCGCGGGCGTATCCGTCCAGTGAGCCGTAGCGTTCGGCGCTCCAGGCGGACGGGTCGGAGCCGCCCGACCCGACGTAGTCGAACAGGACCACCTGGAAATTCCTCGGCCAGCGCCGGGGCCACCAGTCCCCACATGTTCTGGTCACAGCCGAACCCGTGCGCCAGCATCACCACGGGGCTGCCGGGTGATCCGCTGACCTTCACGTTGTTCCTGCGGAGGACATCCATCCCGTCATCCTGTTCATCGGTCTGGAGCGTCAGTACTGCCGACGCAGTCGGGGGTGTGCTCACGCCGGTCCCGTCAGTGAGACGGTCGGCAGGGCGCCGGGGGAACGGTCCGACCGCGGTGAGGCGGTTCAGCGTGCAAGGGCGAGGACGCCCAGGGCGCTGCCTTGTTCGTCGACGACGGGCAGGGCATCGAGCCGGCGGTAGCGCATCGCGTGCTCGGCTTCGGCCATCGTGGTGAGGGGCGAGGTGGACGGCCCGCAGTCACCGAGGACATCGCGCAGCCGGATCCGGTCCGTGTAAGCGTGTCCGTCACGGACGGCCGCGAGCTGGGCCGGGGTCACCAGACCGGCACACAGGCCGTCCTCGTCGCAGACCAGCAGATGTCCCGCGCGGGCACTGGCCATGACGGACAAGGCCACTTCGACCGTCATGTCGTCGCAGACCTGCGGCCCGGCGGCCTCCATGGCATCGACCACCGCCCGGTGCGCGGGGTTGGCACTCACCGAGCGGAACTGCATCTGGACCAGCGTCAAAACGTGCCTCCTGCAGAGATGGGTCAGTTTCCTGATCAAGTGGTTCTCAGACCGCCGCCGCGTTGAAGGCGGACCGGCGCACGTTCAGGCGCCGCGCCGCCGAAGCGGGACCGCGCCGGCTGCGGGAGGCCGCGCTGCGCTTGGGCCGCTCGGACACCGGCGCGGTGATGGTGACCGGGATGCCGGAGGGGGCCTGGGCGCCGGTGATCCGGTTCAGCGCCTCCTCACCCGAGCGGACCTGGGTGGTCTGCGGGACGATGCCGGCGGCGGCCATGAGGCGGGTCATGTCGCGGCGCTGGTGGGGCGTCACGAGGGTGACGACACTGCCGGACTCCCCGGCGCGGGCGGTACGGCCTCCGCGGTGGAGGTAGTCCTTGTGGTCGGTCGGCGGGTCCACGTTGACCACGAGGTCGAGGTTGTCGACGTGGATGCCGCGGGCGGCGACGTTGGTGGCGACCAGGACCGTGACGTGTCCGGTCTTGAACTGGGCGAGGGTGCGGGTGCGCTGGGGCTGCGACTTCCCGCCGTGCAGGGCGGCGGCCCGGACACCGCTGTTCAGCAGGTCCTGGGTCAGCCGGTCGACGGCGTGCTTGGTGTCCAGGAACATGATCACCCGGCCCTCGCGCGCCGCGATCTCCGTTGTCGTCCGGTGCTTGTCGGCCCCGTGCACGTGCAACACGTGGTGCTCCATCGTGGTGACGGCACCGGCCGAGGGATCCACCGAGTGCACGACGGGGTCGGTCAGGTAGCGGCGCACCAGCAGGTCGACGTTGCGGTCCAGGGTGGCGGAGAACAGCATCCGCTGGCCTTCGGGGCGCACCTGGTCGAGCAGCGCGGTGACCTGCGGCATGAAACCCATGTCGGCCATCTGGTCGGCTTCGTCCAGGACGGTGATCGCGACCTGGTTCAGCCGGCAGTCCCCGCGGTCGATGAGGTCCTTCAGCCGTCCGGGCGTCGCGACGACGACCTCGGCGCCGGCACGCAGCGCGCCCGCCTGCCTGCCGATCGGCATCCCGCCGACGACCGTGGCCAGGCGCAGCTTCACCGAGCGGGCGTACGGAGTGAGCGCGTCGGTCACCTGCTGCGCGAGCTCACGCGTCGGTACGAGGATCAGGGCGAGGGGCTGACGGGGCTCGGCGCGCTGCCCGGCCGTACGGGCGAGCAGAGCGAGGCCGAAGGCCAGGGTCTTGCCGGAGCCGGTGCGGCCGCGGCCGAGCACGTCGCGGCCCGCGAGGGTGTTGGGCAGGGTGGCTCCCTGGATCGGGAACGGCACGCTCACGCCCTGCGCGCCGAGGGCGGCCAGCAACTCCCCGGGCATGTCCAGGTCGGCGAAGGCCCCGACGGCAGGGAGGGCAGGAGTGAGCGTCTTCGGCGGGGCGAACTCGCCCTGCACCGCGGCGGGCCGCCGGCCGTAGCCGCCCGAACGGCTCGGACCGCCCGAACGGCTCGGGGCGGAGGTACCGAAGCGGCTGCCCCGGCCTGAACCGGCAGCGGAACCGAAAGCGGGGCCACCGGTGCGGCTGCGGGTGCGAGCGGAGCGGTTGTTCGTACGTACGGGGTTCATTCAGAACCTTCCTTGACACGGCGCGCATCAAGGAATTCCGGCAGCAGAAGAACAGCGCGGGGAATCGCAAGAACGGGCCGAATGGAATGCGAAAGCGAAGCCGGCCTCAGGGAGTCCGTGCGGGCGCCGCTGTGAAAATGGGTGATGCTGGACGTGAAATCCCCGAGATCAACTCGGGCGCACGTCCGAAGAGGTCCGCGTGCCGGAGCAGCGCCTCTGGGTGGTGAAGGGCATCCCGCAGGTGAACCCACTGCGGGAGATGCCTGCAGCTGGGGCCCGCACCCCGAAGGATGCGGGCCCCAGCTACGAAGTGCGCGTCAGCGTCAGGCGGGGACGATGTTCTCGGCCGTCGGACCCTTCTGGCCCTGCGCGATGTCGAAGGTGACCTTCTGGCCTTCAGCCAGCTCGCGGAAGCCCTGGGCGGCGATGTTCGAGAAGTGGGCGAACACGTCGGCGCCGCCACCGTCCTGCTCGATGAAGCCGAAACCCTTTGCCGCGTTGAACCACTTCACGGTGCCAGATGCCATGTCAGATCTCCTTTGGGGCAGTACAGCGGGATCCGCACTGCACGGACACCGTGTCGCCGCGATGATGCCCCGCCGGAAAATGACCCGGAAATACGAAGCACTCCCATAGGGCACGGAGACCGGCTGGAGGCACTTGAAGTTTTGGGAACCACGACTGCAACTGAGATCGACACTAGCATGCCGTAGCGGTCTGCGTACGAATAACAATTCACCGTGGTCGCCGCGCTAAAAACCCTCTCCGCATGGACCGCTAAATCCTTGCATCGCGGTGATAGATATTGGCAGCCCAGGCGCAACGCTTTTTTGAACAGAGGGATACGAGCACCACCACGCCCCGACACCCGCGGGTGCGCGGCCCACCGGGACCGGCGGGCTCGCCCACCTCAGACCGCGGTCGGCGGGCCGGACGACGCGGCGGCGCGGCGGTACTCGGCATTGAGGCGCTGGGCTTCCTCGAGCTGGTCCTCGAGGATGACGATGCGGCAGGCGGCTTCGACGGGGGTTCCCTGATCGACGAGTTCCCGGGCTCGGGCCGCGATGCGCAGCTGGTAGCGGGAGTAGCGGCGGTGGCCGCCCTCGGAGCGGAGCGGCGTGATCAGGCGGGCTTCGCCGATGGCACGGAGGAAGCCCGGGGTGGTGCCGAGCATCTCTGCGGCACGACCCATGGTGTAGGCGGGGTAGTCGTCGTCGTCCAGGTGGCCGCCGAGCGGGCCCGTCGGATTCTCTGCTGTCATTGCACCTCTCTCTGAAACACATGGAGGGGCCCTGGTGCCGTACGGCACCAGGGCCCCGAGGGAACTTCTACACCATCTGCCGGCACCAGTTCCGAGCCGGCCTTCTGTTTCCGCATGCCCGACTTGAACGAAGTCGGGGGTGCGGGGATCGCGGTTGCTTGACCGGAGACCACCTCACTGTCGATGTCCTGCGGTACCCGGGCTCAGGACTTCCGCCCGGGCGATCCTGATGGCGCGGTTCCTCCGTTCTTCCCTCGGTGATCAACCTGCTTGCTGCGTCAACTGCGTACTGCTCATGGCGGCCCCTGATCACCGCGGGCCACCCGGTCCGGTCATCAGCCCCGTCGCCCTGCTGCAACAGCCCTGGCTTCGGAGCTCCACCACCGCACCGTCCTACGAACTGCGTTTACGGGCACCGCGCCCGGCAGTTCATCTCTGCCGGGCCCTGCTGTCTCTCTGGCCTACGAGAGAAACCATAACCAGGCCACCACCCAATGTCTACTCTGGCCACCATAGATTTTCGCGTGTTCGACAGATAGGTAATCGGCCTCGAACAGCAACGGTGGCAGGCGGAAGGCCACACCGGCGCAGCGGGCAGCGGGCAGCGGGCAGCGGGCAGCGGGCAGCGGGCAGCGGGCAGCGGGCAGCGAGAGACGCCGATGCTGGACAGCGTCGAACCACCGCTGCCACCGCAAAGTGCTCGTCGTCGACGAACAGACGGCGTTCACCGGCGGAGGCGGCATCGCCGAGGAACGGTGCGGCAACGCCCGCAACGAGAACGAGTGGCGCGACGCCCACGTCCGGCTGCGCGGCCCCGCCGTGGACGGCGTTGCCGCCGCTTTCCTGAAGAACTGGGCCGAGTGCCACGACACCCTCTTCGACGACCGGGACCGCTTCACCGAGCACGCGCCGCAGCGCGGGGCGGTGGTGCAGGTGGTCCGGGGGATCGGCCAGTATCGGCTGGCAGGACATGCAGACCCTGATCCGGGTCGCCATCGAATCCGCCCAGCATCGCTTCCGCCTGTCCACCGCCTACTTCGCCCCGGACGCCTACTTCATCGAGCTGCTGTGCGCGGCAGCACGGCGGGGCATCGAGGTCGGGATACTCCTGCCCGGCCCCCGACAAGCGCGCCTGCCGGCCGGCTGGTCAGAACGCGTACGCGGACCTCCTCGCCTGCGGGGTGAAGATCTTCGAGTACCAGCCGACGATGATGCACGCCAAGGTCATCACCGTCGACCAGATCGCGGCACTCACCAGCTCCACCAACTTCAACCGTCGCTCCCTGGACCACGACAAAGAGGTCGCGCTCGCCGTGGGACCGGTTCAGGCTGACGTCAGCGATCCTCGGAGTTCTCCTGCAGCTCGCCATCGGGGTGGATCTGCTCCTCACGGCCGATGCCCGGACGGTGGCGCTTGGCACGGTGGCCCCCGGCATCCGCGTCGCCCTCCGCCGTGCCCGAGCGCTGGACAACGGCATCGTCCGCCTGCTGCCGGGCCTCACGGTCACCGCTCTCGCCCACGGCCTCGGACGGCGTGGTCCGCCGCGCGGGCTGTCTGGACTCTTCCTGGTCCGTCACCGTGTCCTCCCTCGGTGGTGCCTATGCCCCGCGGCTACCCCGCCCCGTCGCCCGTAGTCCGTCGGAGGCCTCGAACCCGGTGCCGGCCGGTACCTGCGCACGCTGCTCCCACCGCGTGCCGAACGGGCAGTCCGGGGCCGCGCCCCGGTCGCCCGCGGGCGACTCCGCCGGTCGGCATGGCACCTACCAGGCATGGCACGCCGACAGCGCCGGACGCGCCTAGGCTGAAAGGAGAGTCACAGCGAAATCGGAGGTGACCATGATCATCCTCGGCGTCATTCTCCTGGTCATCGGCTTCGTCGCGGGAATCAGCATCCTGTGGACCATCGGCGCCATCCTCGTCGTCATCGGAGCCATCCTCTGGATCCTGGGCGCCCTCGGACACTCCGTCGGCGGACGCAAGCACTACTGGTAGCCGTAGGAAATGGAGACAGGCAGGGTCAGAAGCCAAGGAACGGAAGCCATCCCGGCCCCGCACGGCGAGGGATTCCCCTCTTTGACGGCGCAGTCGGGCCTGCTGGACTTCGTGAGCGCCGCCCGACAGGGCTGTGCGCCCGGACCGCCCCAGTGCGGACCGTACGTGGGGACAACAGCCGGAACCATCCCGGACCTGACAGAGCCCGGCCGGGGTGACTACGGGCTCCTGCCAGGCTCTGCGTGCGCGGGGCCGCGCTCGGGTCGGCTGCCTTCGCTGCGCAGGTCCTCTTCGCGCAGCAGCTCCTCAGTACTACAACTACAGGCCGTGGCGCACGGGTGATGCCGAGGAGTGGTTGGCTGCGTCGGAACGCGGTGGGATCGACTGCCCCTCTCCCACACCCCCTAGTGCTGGTGTGGGCCGGAGGCGGGTGGGGGCTTCGGGGTGGACAGCGGACGGCCCGGGTCGACCACCACGAACTGGCCCATCATGCCCCTGTCCTCGTGGTACAGCAGGTGGCAGTGGTACATGTACGGGGTATCCGGGTCCGCGGGGCCGTCGAAGCGCAGTGCGATGCGGACCGTCGAACCGGACGGGACGAACACGGTGTCCTTCGGCCCCCGCAACGACGGCTGCGGGGCGGCCCCATTGATGTCAAGGATGCGGAACTGGACGTCGTGGACGTGGAAGTTGTGCGGCATCCCGTCGTCGTTACGGAGGGTCCAGGTCTCGGCCGTGCCGCGGGTGACCGTCTCGTCCACCCGGGACATGTCCATCTTGCGGCCGTTGATGCCGGACATCTTGAGCTCGAAGAAGCGGCTGCGGGCCGAGTCCTCACCGGTGGGGAGCGCCGGTGCCACCAGCGCCGCCGGCAGCTCCGCCGACGGCCTCAGGGTGGGCGCCGCGCGCAGCTGCATGACGTCGAAGGAGTCGTCGCCGCCCCCGAAGCGCTGGTTCCAGAAGTCCAGGCCGGCGTCCAGGGGGTAGGAGCGCAGGATCCTTCGCTCGCCCGGCTGCATCCGTACGACGATCTCCGCGCGCTCCCCCGGCGACAGGCGCAGGCGACTGGTCGTGTGCGGGGCTTCGAGGAGGCCGCCGTCCGAGGCTATCTGCCGGAACGCGCGGCCGTCGTCGAGGCCGAAGGTGCAGACGCGGGCGGTGGAGGCGTTCAGCAGGCGCAGCCGGACCAGTTCGTCCTCGACGGTGACGTACGGGTCCAGGGTGCCGTTGACCATCGTCCGGTCGCCGAGGAACCCGACGTTGCGCATCAGCTTGTGGCCGTGGTCGAGCTTCGCGCCGTCGAAGGACACGTCCTGGACGATGACCGGGATGTCGTCGGTCCCGTACGTCTTGGGCAGGGGCAGGGGCGCCGACTCCGCGTCGTCCAGGAGGAACAGGCCCGCGAGGCCGCGCTGGACGTGCGTTTCGGTCGCACCGTGCGGGTGCGGGTGGTACCAGAGGGTCGAGGCCGGCTGCGCGATCGTCCACTCGGGGGCCCAGCTGCCGCCCGCCGGCACCGTCTGGTGCGGGCCGCCGTCCATCGCGGCGGGCAGGTGCATGCCGTGCCAGTGGACGGTGGATTCCTCCGGCAGGTGTTGGCCACCTTCACCCGGACCTTCTCGCCCTTCGCCGCACGGAGGGTGGGGCCGAGGTGACTGCCGTTGAAACCCCAGGTCGGGGTCCCGGTCCCGGGGGTGAACCCGGTCTCCCCCGCCTGCATCCGCAGATCGAAGACGCGGGTCCCCTCCGCGTCCACGGTGGACGGGGCGAGGGGCGGCACCGCGAGGGCGTTGCGGAAATCCACCGCGCCGACGGTGGACACCTTGGCTCCGGTGTAGAGCCAGGTGAAGAGCGCGCCGATGACCAGGGCGGAGCCCGCGACCAGCGAACCGAGGATCAGCAACGTCCGCTTCCGACGCGGCATCCGGGGCTTGCCGCCGCTCCCGGTGTTCCCGTTGTTCCCGGTGTTCCCGCTGGTCACGTTTTTCGGCATGCCCATGACGCTAGGGACGGTGCTCGCGCCCCACATCGGGGACCGACCCGGGGCCGACCCCCACACCGCCCCCGAGTCGGTTCAGGGGCGCGGGCCCGAATGCGGGCCCGGTGCTCGACCTTCGAGGAGCGCCCAGCCGAGCAGGAGTACCGGCAGATTCGGCGCGAGCGCCGTAGTGAGAGAGCCGTGGTGAGAGAGCCGGCCTCGTAGATGCGGTAGCCGATCAGGGTGCCGTCCCGTGGCAGGGACCGGACGGCGCAGCCCGGTCGCCGGGGTGACGGTGGCGTTTTAGCGTGGAGGAGTTCGGGCCTGCCCCGGTCCGACGGCCTGCGTCGTCTGCCCCGTCATCGCGTGCCGCGGCACGGCTCGATCTCGGGGCAGGCCGCACAGTCGCACACACAGCACCGGTGCTCGCACCGATGGTGGGACGGAGACAGATGGCGCAGTCGTCGTGGAGTGAGTACCGGCCGGGGCAGCGGTTCCCGGGGGTGATCGGGCGGACGACCGAGGAGTCGAGTCCGGCGTGGCCGCAGCCGGTGCGGGCGGTGGCGGGTGCGCCGAACGTGTTGTTCGTCGTGTTCGATGACACGGGGTTCGGGCAGTTCGGCTGCTACGGCAGTCCGATCGAGACGCCGAATCTGGACGCGCTGGCCGCGGGCGGGCTGCTGTACAGCAACATGCACACCACCTCGCTGTGCTCGCCGTCGCGTTCCTGCATCATCACGGGCCGCAACCATCACGCGAACGGCATGGCGGCGATCACGGAGCTGGCCACCGGCTATCCGGGTTACGACGGGCAGATCCCGTTCGAGAACGGGTTCCTGTCGGAGATGCTGCTGCAGCACGGCTACAACACGTACATGGTCGGCAAGTGGCACCTGACGCAATCGGAGCAGGAGTCGGCCGCGGGCCCGTACGACCGGTGGCCGCTGGGGCGGGGCTTCGAGCGGTTCTACGGGTTCCTGGGCGGGGATACGAGTCAGTGGTATCCGGACCTGGTGTACGACAACCACCAGGTCGAGCCGCCGGCCACGCCGGAGGAGGGCTACCACCTGACGGAGGACCTGGTCGAGCGGGCGATCTCGTTCATCGCCGATGCCAAGCAGGTCGCCCCGGACAAGCCGTTCTTCCTGAACCTGTGCACGGGTGCGGCGCATGCCCCGCACCATGTGCCGAAGGAGTGGGCGGACCGCTACCGGGGGCGGTTCGACGACGGCTGGGACGCTTACCGCGAGCGCACCTTCGCCCGGCAGAAGGAGCTCGGTGTGGTGCCGGCGGACGCGCAGTTGTCCCCGCACGATCCGGACGTGCCCGCGTGGGAGTCGCTCACGCCCGACGCGCGGCGCCTGGCGGCACGGATGATGGAGGTCTACGCCGGGTTCCTCTCCCACACCGACCACCACCTCGGGCGGCTGCTGGACTTCCTGAAGGAGACCGGCGAGTTCGACAACACGCTGATCATGGTGGTCTCCGACAACGGTGCGAGTCCCGAGGGCGGCGTCACCGGCACCACCAACGAGCTGCAGGCCTTCAACAACGCGCCCGAGACGCTGGAGGAGAGCCTGGCGCGGATCGACGAGCTCGGTGGGCCCACCACGTTCAACCACTACCCGTGGGGATGGACGTGGGCGGGCAACACCCCGTTCCGGCGGTGGAAGCGGGAGACCTACCGCGGCGGCGTCAGCGACCCCTTCCTCGTCCACTGGCCCAGCGGCATCAAGGCCCGCGGCGAGGTCCGCGGCCAGTTCGCGCACATCATCGACATGGTGCCCACCGTCCTGGACGTCCTCGGCATCGAGGCACCCGCGACCATCCGGGGTGTCACCCAGTCGCCCCTGCACGGGGTCAGCTTCGCCCACACCTTCGACGACGCCGCGGCGGCGAGCCGCCACCGCACCCAGTACTACGAGATGTTCGGACACCGGGCGATCGACCACGACGGATGGCGGGCGGTCTGCCCCTGGCCCGGCCCCTCCTTCGCCGAGGCCGGGCGGCCTTTCGGCGCCCCGATCACCATGGCGGACCTCGACGACCTCGACGCCCACCACTGGGAGCTCTACCACGTCGACCAGGACATCGCCGAAACCCGGAACCTCGCCCAGGAGCAGGAGCACCGCAGCAAACTCATCGAGATGATCGCCCTGTGGTACATGGAGGCCGGCAAGTACAACGTGATGCCGATCGACGGCAGTGCCTTTGCGCGCCTGATGACCGAGCGCCCGCAGATCACCGAGAACCGGACCAGCTACACCCTGCGCCCCCACACCCAGTCCCTCCCCGCCGCGGTCGCCCCCCGGGTCCTCAACCGCCCGCACAGCGTCACCGCCGACGTCGAGATCCCGCCCGGCGGCGCGGAGGGCGTCCTGATCAGCCAGGGCACCAACGCCGGCGGCTGGTCCCTCTACGTCAAGGACGGCCACCTCCACTACGCCCACAACTACGTCCAGCGGGCCCTGCACCACGTCGCCTCCGCCGAAACCGTGCCCGAGGGGCGGCACGCGCTGCGCTTCGAGTTCGAGCCCACCGGCGCCCCCGACATCGCCCGCGGTAAGGGCGCGCCCGGCCGCGCACAGCTCTACATCGACGGCCGCCTGGTCGGCGAGAGCGACATGCCGGTCACCACCCCGGTCACGTTCAATCCCGGCGGCATGACCTGCGGCGCCAACCCCGGTTCGGCCGTCACCCCCGACTACCGGGCGCCGTTCCGCTTCACCGGCACCCTCCACAGCGTCACCGTCGACCTGTCCGGCGACCTCATCGTCGACGCCGAGAGCGAGATGCGCATGCACATGGCCCGCCAGTAAGCGGGCCGTACCGTGGACCCGCCGGTCGCTGCCGAGTCCATGCATGGCCAGGTTCCAGAGAGCCCGACGTGCTCAGGCCGAAAGCGCCACGAGCCCACTGTTACCACCCGCCAGCACCTGCCGCAGCACCCCGTAGGCGATGCAACTGCGGAAGCCCGAGCCTGGGCCCCGCTGCCACAACGGCGTCCGACCGTTCCCTCCCCCGTCAGGGGCAGGCGCCGGCCGGCTCATCGTGGACGAGGGCGCAGACCATCTGTGCGCCGCGCCGGTGATCCGGGTACTTCGCGAGCAGCTCGGTCTTGAAGTCGTTCCACTGGCGCGTGATCTCGGCGGTGGCGCCGGCCGTCGCGTGGCGGAAGTTGTCACCCGTCTTGGCGCGGGCCGATGCGGCGGTGTCCTTGTTCAGGGCACTGTTGTGGGCGACGCGCCCGTCACAGTCGGCCGGCTCGACACCGGTGGAATCGATGTCGGTGTAGCAGCCGGTGGCGAGGTCCGCAGGGATACGCTCGCGCGCGTCCCGGGTCCAGTCGGCGTCCTTCATGGCGCTGTAGCGGCGGATGTCGGGGAACGGTGCGACGTCCGTACGTTCCAGGCCGGGCGGGTTGTCGAAGCCGACCGGGCCGGGCGCGGGCCGATCGCTCCAGTTGGAGTGCGAATAGAAGTCCTCGATCTGGTGCCAGCCGCGGCCGAGCTGTTCGAGGACGGCGCACGTGGCCCGCCCGGGCTTCCCGTCCCACGTGCAGTGCGAGGACAGGTCGCTCTGGTCGGCGCGCACCTTGCCGTCAGCGTCGACGAGGCCGTCGGCGGCCTCGACCGCGTTGCGCAAGCGGGTGACGGAGGTACGGATACACGCGAGGAGCTCGGTGGTGGCCTCGTCCCGGGTACGGGGGTAGTCGGAGGCGTAGCGGGGCGCAAGGTAGTCGGCGTTGTCGCAGTGCAGGGGGCCGACGTCGAAGTACGGGGGGTGGTCGTTGGCGTTGATCGCCCCGGCGCGGGCATCGGACATCTCGGTCAGTGTGACGGGCTCCCAGGGCAGTGCGGCCCGGGTGATGTCCTCGTGATTGTCGCCGGTGAAGGCGCGGGCGGGGCCGATCGGCACGATGGCCAGAGCGGCCGTCAGGAGGGCTGCGAGAGCCGTGCAGGACGTTCGGCAGGCCGGGCGGCATCCGGCGTCGACGGATCCCGGAGCTCTCCTGGCCGGCACCCGAACGGGAGCCGCTCGACGGGGATCCCGGTCTGACACTGGCCGCGGGGCCCCTCGAACACCTCCCGGGCCGCGAGAGTGCAACCATGCCTCCATGCTGCGCGTCCGCACCCAGCACCGCATTCGTTGTCTCTTTCATGGCCCTGAAATGCGGCTCCTGGCCTCCGGCTCCCGCCTGGCACATCAACGATCCTGAAGGCACGTCCGCGCCGCCTGACGGCCATCGGGCACCGGCGCCCACGTACGGGCGCCTGGCCATGCCTCATCAGGCGGTGTCCCACCGGTACAGCCGACCACCCCGCCATTCCAGCCACTGCGGATCGGCCGGCTGACCGCCCCGGGAGGTAGACGCAGAAGGCCGTCGTGCGGCATCCGGACGGGATGACGCCCCCGTTCACGGGATGGTCGGAGCGGAAAGCAGCGGGGTTGTCGGCCCGACGGCCCCTGGCCGCTGCCCGTATGGCGAACAAGCTCTGTGGGACCGCCTGGACCCGGGGATTGCCGATCCGGGCTGCGCCCTCGCCCGACGAATGGCGGGCACCACGCTGCGGACCGTGTCCGGCCGGCCCGCGGCGGCTCGTCGCCCCCGCACCGGATAGCCGGCCTGCCGAGCAGTCGGGAGCCGGCACCTGCATCTGACCCAACAGGCGTTCCCGCGCCGCACGGGTCACTGAACTCCCGTCACTTCGAGGCTCAGCCGGCCCCGACCGGCATCGGGGCGATCCGGGCCTCCAGCCAGGAGGGCAGATCCAGCAGCCGGACGCCTTCTTGTTCTTCTGGATCGGTGCGTGCAACCAGGCACACCATGTCCTCAGCTCCGGTATTGACGGGCATGTGGGGCGTGTCCGCGGGGATGTGAATGTAGTCTCCCGCGCGCAGTACGACGTGTTCGGCCAGGTCTTCCCCGTGCCAGACCTCGACCTGCCCGGACTGGATGAAAATGGCCGACTCGTGCCCCTCGTGCAGGTGAGGGCGCCCCCGCGTCCCCGCCGGCATCACCAGTCGGTGCAGACACAACCGCTCCGCGCCCGCTGACTGGGCGCTGATCCCCGCCCCGAAAGTGCCGCCCTGGATGCCTTCATACGTGCCGGTCCGCACGACCGTGCACTGCTTCTGATCTGCCATGTGGGTAGTACACCAGGCAGCCGACGGCGTACGAGCAGTTCCCGCCACCTGGCCTGCCAGCATCCGCAGCACACCGTAGGCACCGTCGGGGCCGACGCACTTCAGCGTCGGCCCCGACGGTAAGTCCAGACAGCCGGGAAGCTACTTCGCAGCCTCTGCCCGAAGGGTGCCGGCGCCGATGGCGCCCCGGAGGACGTGGGCGATCTCCTCGGGCTCGAGGTCGATGCCGACGCTCGTCGTCGGAGCGCGCAAGCGCCCTCTGCGTCCCGGCCAGGCGAGAAACCTCTGACGGCTACGGAAGACATCCGGCAGCCTGACGAACCGTCGCCAAAGTTGGCATGGGGTCAGCATTGGCGCCCGAGGAGTCCCGCACCGCATGGCAACGAAGTCGCTCGCCCACGGCATGGGCACCTTCTTCAAGGACTGCGAGCACCCGCAGACCCGCTGGTCGAAGTGCCCACACGAGTACACGATCCGTTACCGCAGTGCGGGCCGGCAAGCAGACCGAGGAGGCCGGCTTTCCCACCCAGGACAAGGCCATCGACCGCCTCACGGCGGCCTACCAGGAGAACAAGGCCGCCCCAAGGAACCAGGGCAAGGCCGAGCGCATCCAGAAGTACGGCGCGATGCAGTTCCGCGAGTACACCGCGGAATGGAAGGCCGGCCAGCGCGACCTCCCAGAGTCCTCGCGCCGCACCCTGGAGTCCCTCCTCGAGCACCACATCCTCCCCACCCTCGGCAGTCGCCGTATGAGCACCTTCGACCACAAGGTCGTCGACGGCTTCATCCGCACCATGGAACGCAACGGCGCCGGCCTCGCCACCCAGTCCAACGCCTTCGACAAGGTCAAGTCAGTCCTCCTCGACGCCTACCGCCTCGGCATCTACACCGAGAACCCCGTCCTGGGCGTCAAGCCCCCGCAGTACGACCCCGAGCGAGCGGTCATCCCCTCCCCCGCCCAGCTCCGCGACATACGCACCGCCGACGACGACCGGCTCCTCCTCATCGCCGACCTCATGAGCGGCTGCGGCATGCGCAACGGCGAGGCCTTCGCCGTCAACCTCAACAGCCTCGTCGCCGACGACGTCTACCGCATCACCGAGCAGGTCAGCCAGACCACGAAGACGTACGGCCGCCTCAAGCACTGGCCGAGGTGTACCGGCTCTACGGCGACGCCGCCGAGGCTGGACGCTGGAGTGCTGATGCGGTCCGCAAGGGCCGGACGTGGAGTCTCCCGCTGGAGGACCGGACTCTACTGGTCGCGGCGTACTGGCGAACGAACTTGACGATGCACCAGCTCGCCCCGCTCTTCGGGGTATCCAAGTCTGCAGCGGACCGCATCATCGACCACATCGGGCCGTTGCTCGCGCTCCAACCCCGCAAGCCGTTCGCCAAGGACACTGTGCTCATCGTGGACGGCACCCTGGTCCCGACCCGGGACCACGCCGTGGCGGAGCAGTCCAAGAACTACCGGTACTCGACCAACCACCAGGTCGTCATCGACGCCGACACCCGCCTGGTCGTTGTGGTCGGCCAGCCCCTGCCCGGCAACCGCAACGACTGCAAGGCATGGGAGGAATCCGGCGCCAAAGCCGCCGGCAAGGCCTGCCACGGCGAGCCCGTGCAGGGCGGTGCCGAACGCCGAGAGCGGGGTGACGCCCCTCGCTCTCGTTCTCATTGCCCACGCAGTTCGAGGCAGCTCTCGCCGCGCCCCGGGAGATCAAGGCCCACACCCGCACTGCCGGGTGATCTTCTCGGTGTACGAGAACAGGGCCGACAGCGGCGGCTCAACACCGCGCTTTGGTGACTGTCCACAACGTCGCGCACCGACCTCCGCGACGGATCGACAGCAGGCCGCAGCCTCGCAGGAGAGCTCACCTGGAGCTGTTCGCGGCAGCCGAAGAGTCCAGGGCCAGCCCCCTCGGCATGACGTTCCCCTGCCGGGAGGCGCGCCCGAACTTCCTCCCCCAACATCAAACTACTCGTCAGTAGAGTCAGCAAAAGGGTCAGCATTCGTCCGACTAGACCTGACCACAGCCTGCTTCACATGAGACCCGACCTCAAGATCGGGAGGCGCTTCCGGAGGCCTCGCAGCCTTACGACGAACCTCCAGAAGCGGAGCGACAGCGCGGCCACTGGCCCGGGCCTCACCATCAGGGCATAGGCGCAGTTCAGCGCACCCTCCCCCTGGGCTTCAGACGAGTTGAGGGGAGTTCCGGGGCCGGAATCGGAGGGCCGTCGTAGCCCTTCACCTCGCCGTAGCGGGTGCCGTTCATCCAGTCCTCGCGGGCCTGTGCGATATCTTCCTGGGACCGTCCGATCCAGTTCCAGAACCATTGGATCGCTCCACGTTTCCGCAGGTCAGAGCGTTACGCGTCCCTCAAAGTCAGCAAAAGTCAGCATCAGGGCACCACGGCCACGGGCCTGACCAGGAGTTGCTCGGCATCTCGCCCGACGTGGTTACGACTCCACACAATTACCCGAGGTAGTCGATTCGGTCTCTCAGCCTCCGTCTCCGGACCAGTCACGGATCAAGCTCCCGCCTGAACAGCGGCAGACTGCAACCCTCTGACAGGAGTGGTGGCTGTCCGCGCAGCACACAGGCCTCCGCCCTTCAGCCGGTGGGCAGGCTTTCGGTCGTCGGGCGGCGGCGGACGCCGTCCGCGGTGAGCTGTACGAGTTCGCGGCGGACGGTGTCGTGGTGGGTGGGGTGGAAGCCGGGGACGGAACCGATGCGGGCGCCGGAGGTGGGGTCCCAGATCTCCAGGCCGGGTCCGCCTGCCGAGTACAGCAGGCCGTCGGCGGCGAAGAACCGGCCTTCCGGGCCTCCGAACGTCGCCGTCTCGTCGGGCCCCGAGCCGTGGACGCCGAGGT
Source organism: Streptomyces sp. NPDC090045 (assembly GCF_044747975.1). NCBI lineage: Bacteria > Bacillati > Actinomycetota > Actinomycetes > Kitasatosporales > Streptomycetaceae > Streptomyces > Streptomyces sp. NPDC090045. The sequence goes on along the minus strand of NZ_JBIVFA010000009.1, from coordinate 313,141 downwards.
CGACCATGCGGGTGACGTCGAAGACGCGGGCGCCGGGGACCACTGCCTCGTCGTCGTCTCCGAGCCCGCCGAGGACGATCCGCGCCTCGTCCAGCCAGACCATGGGCCGGTTCCAGTGGTACTCGCAAGGAGGCAGCCGCCGGAATTCGACGGCGGGCTGCTCGCCGTGCCAGGCGGACTCCCCGTCGGCGAACCACCGGGCGAGGTCCCAGGTGACGGGCTGGCCCAGCGGGTGCCACAGCCAGGTGTCCGAAGCCAGGCGGGTGCCGCCCGGGCTGAGGTGGAGCGCGCCGTGGAAGCTGTGCGCCCAGGCGGCCTCCTTCTCGGACTCCGGCATCAGGAGGACGGGCTCGCCGGTCGCCGGGTCCGTGCCCGCGATCCGGTTCCACCGGGTGCGGTGCAGGACGACGTCGCGGCCGGCGTGCTCGGTGAACAGGAGGGAGTAGGGGACGGTCTCGCTGTGGTACCCGTCGTTCTCCAGGACCGCGGTGACCGCTCCGGTGGTCAGGTCGATCACCTCGCCGGTGCGGCCGAAGTCGACGGCGACGGCGGCGAACCGGCCGTTGCGGGAGGCGTGCAGCCGCAGGGCCTTGTCGTGCCCGTTCCACGGCTCCGCATCAGCCGGCACGCTGACGCCGGTGGTGGCCAGGTGCGTGCAGGAGCCCGCCTCGGCGTCCCACAGCAGGATCCGCCCGTCGGCCGCGAGCAGCAGCAGTCCCCGCTCGGTTGGAGCGAGGTCCAGGACCGTACCCGTGTCCGCGGGGAACGGGACCAGGGGTCCGGCGCCCGGGACAGGGCGGGAGGCATCGATGGTCTCAGGGCGCCCGACGGAGTCGACCACGCTCCCGTACGAGGTGTCCGAACAGTCCTCACAGATGCGGCCGGTGGTGACCGGCCGGCCGTGTTGGGCTTCTTCGCGGCACAGGGCGCATATCCGCTGATGCTCGAGGCCGTGCCCGGTGTAGTGGATGGAGAAGTAGACCTCGTCGGTCGCGGTCCGGATGTGCTCGCAGACCGGGAGGCCGTAGGCGGGGGCGTCGTGGCCGCAGGCGAGTGCCATGGTGGTGTCTCCTCGAAGTGGTGTTCCGGGCAGGTGGCCGCAGGGTCGGCCACCGGTCGTCCCATTCCATCCGACGGAATACTCGATTCCGGCCCGGTGCAGCATGCGGCGGCCTGATCGAACGCCTTCCCGCGTCCGTTCGGGCAGAGTCGGGCGCAGACGGGAACCACATGTTCGGACGGGGCAGTTCCCGTCGCGACAGGCCGACGCCAAGCGGATGCCAAGCCGATGCCAGGCGTTCCAGGGCAGGGTGGGAGAGACCGCGGCGGCGGCTGTGGTGGTTCGCAGCTGCCCGCAGGCCTCGGCCGTCGGGGCCCTGGCGGGCGTGGGACGAGCTGGAGGCGGGAAGCCGGCGCTGGCGGACGTTCCACGAGGCCATCCGGACCGCGCCGGGCATGTGCGCCAGGCCCTGAGGGGCGGGCAGCATCCGTTCGCCGTCGCACTCGGGTGCGTGGCCTACGGTGTGCTGGAACTCGGCGTCCCCTCCCCGCCCGACGACCGCTTGGACCAAAATCCGGACCAGCTCACACCCAAGAGCCTTGCGCAGCGCCGTTTTCCCAGGTCAGCGTGAGTGCGACTGCTGTACCACCAGGAGCCCAAAAGGGCCTGGTCCTGCTGGCGGCCGTCGGCTTCGACCTCTACAACAAGCGCAAGGCCGGAGCCTGACGCTCTGGCAGTGGCCGCGCGTGCTTCACGGTCCGGGGGGCATGGTGGTCTGTTCGTCGGTGAGGCGGGCCCTCCAGTCACTGACGTATGCATCGGGTATGGAGGCCAGGCGGGCGATCTCCGCGTCCCCGCGTCCGTCGGACCAGGCCAGGATCCGCGTCACGGTGCGGTTACGTGCGGCTCGAAAGTCCTTGAGCATGATTTCGAGGCGTTCGACTTCCTCGCCCTCGTGGACAAGTTGCCGGTCGACGGCGGAGCGTTCCGCGCCGCGCAGCTGCCGGAGATGGGCGGTCAGGCCCGTCAGGGCCAGCCCGTGTTCGTGCGCGGCGTTCTGAAACGTTTCGGCCAGGGACACCAGCACGCAGTCGGGGACGTCGGCGAGGGTGGCTCCGAGGGGCTTGGCCGCCTCCCAGGTGTCCCGCCCGGCCCCCGTCGTCTCCAGCCAGACGCGGGCGTCTGTCGGAGTACGGTCGCCGCAGGCCCGTGCCCGGTGGGCGTACAGGGCGGCGCGGTGGCCGTAGAAGGTGAAGCCGTCCTCTATCTGCCGGTCGGCGTCGCGGCAGATCCGGCCCGGTACGCCGCCGTAGCCGTTCTGGGGGCTGTAGTCGGCGTAGGTGTCGAGTTCCGCGTCCGTGGCCAGGTCCCAGGAGGGATCGCACAGCCCGGGGTTGGCGGCCAGGAAGGCGCCGACCTCGACGCGCCAGGCCGGGACCAGTGTGGTACGCGGTCTGGGCCAGAGGAGTTCCCCGGAGGGGTCGAAGGCGGGCGTCGCGGCCTGTTCGATGTCGTCCCATGCGGTGGCCGCCTCGGCCGACCACTCGAGCTCGCCGTCGGGCCCGATCCGGTGGATCGAGTCCACGAGCCGCTGCACGGCGGGCAGGACGCGCACCGCGAGCGCGTGCAGTTCCTCGGCGTCGAAGAAGCGCCATGTACAGCCGCGCTGTTCGTCGTGGCTCAGGTGGCCGAGCAGCTGCACCATGATGCCGGGGGCGGGGACGTTCCCGTCTCCGAGTGCCCTGCGGGGGATGCCGGGGAGCCGGCTGCCAGGGGACTCCTGCGGGGCCCGCCAGTCGGTGTCGCCGAACCAGACGGCGCCGTCGCGAGCGTCCACCGCCAGCCACTGTTGGTAGCCGACTCCCGGGCCGTAACGCTGGTCCTGCTGTTCGGCGTTCTCGTCGTGCCATACGTACTCGGCCGGGGGCGGGTCCAGATCTGCGGCCATGAAGCCGTCCTCGGGGCGGTAGCCGGTGAGGACGCGCGCCGTTCCCGGCGCGCTGTCGGCTGCGGTCATGAGGGGATTCCTCTCGCTGGAACGTCAACCGCGGCAAACGTAGTGCGCCTGTCACACAATAGTTTAACTTTCAGCCACAGTGTCCGGTAGTCGGACACGATGGGAAGTGCGGCGTGCCGGTGAGGTCTACGCGCGTGCGACGGCCGTCAAGTTGGCCGCTTTTCGCGTTCCCCCACGATCCGTTCACCCGCTTGACCCCGGGACACCGTGCGCCTTACGCGAGCGCGGCCAACGCCTGGGCGGCGAGCATCTCCTCCAGGTCCAGGACGACGCGCGGGGCGTGCCGGGTGTCGATGCGGACGGCGTAGATGAAGCGCGTCAGCTGCGGCTCGGCCAAGGGGCGGGCCACCACCTGGGTGTGGGTGCGGGGCAGGGCGAGTCGCGGCATGACGGCCACGCACAGGCCCGCGGCCACGAACCCCAGCACGGTGTTGAAGTCGTCCCCCTCGTATTGCAGGCGGGCTTGGAAGCCGGGCGTGTTGGCCATCTGCGAGAGCAGTTCCAGGCGCAGCGCGGCCTCCGGAGCGGCGATCCACGTCTCGGAGGCGAGGCTGGCCAGGTCGATGACCTCCCGGTCGGCCAGGCGGTGGCGCGCCGGGACGACGGCCACCACCGGATCCCGTGCGACCAGCGTCCGGCGCAGCATCCGCGGCGGCGGGGCGGGGATGAAGTCGTAGTCGTAGCTGAGCGCCAGGTCCATGTCCCCCCGCTTGAGCCGGTTGTAGCCGGCTTCGGGCTCCAGTTGGCTGAGGCTGACCTGCACGTGGGGGTAGGCCGCGTGGAGTCGGGCCAGCGCCTGCGGAACGATGCCGGTGGCGGCCGAGGCGAAGGCGCCGAGCCGGATCCGTCCGGCCGTCCCGGCGCGCATGGCGCCGAGTTCGACCGACGCCGCCGCCAGCGTGCTGCGGACGCCCTGCTCCGCGCCGAGGAGGACTTCGCCGGCCGGTGTGACGCGAACGGGTCGCCGCTCCAGCACCCTGAGGCCGGCGCGGCGTTCGAGTTCGGCGATCTGCTGGGAGACGGCGGGCGCGCTGTAGCCGAGTTCGCGTGCGGCGGCGCTGAAGGAGCCGTGCCGCACGACGGCTTCGAGGGTGGCGAGCAGGCGGGGGTCGAGTCCGTGCACGGAGTTAAGGCTCACTTATCTGTCGCGAAGATCTGTTTTCTTGTGATTGGAGATGAACGCCAGCAGGATTCTTGCTTGCGGCCAAGAAAACGCAAGCCTGCGCTCCCGGACCGCCAACTCCCCTCCCCCGCCGTCCCGGTGGCCTCCGTCCGCACCGCCTCGCCACCCACCGCCGCCTGCCGTGGCGGCTGCGGGCGGTTCGGCTGCGGCTGTCGACGGCCACCCCTCATGCCCCGAAAGGAAGTGGTATGCCCCAGCCACCGCTCATCGGACTCACCACCTACCTCGCCCACGCGCAGTGGGGTGAGTGGGACCTGCCTGCCGCAGTGCTGCCCGCGGCCTACGCGGACTGCGTCCGGGCGGTCGGCGGCCGCGCCGTACTGCTGCCACCGGACGCGCCGGAAGCCGCGGCCGACGTGGTCGAACGTCTGGACGCGATCCTCCTGGCGGGAGGCGAGGATCTGGATCCCGCCCTGTACGGGGCCGTGCCCCATCCGCGTGCCGGGCCGCCGGTGCGCGAGCGCGACGCATGGGAGCGGGCCGTCCTGGCTGCCGGCCTCGCCCGCGACATACCCGTGCTCGGGGTGTGCCGGGGGATGCAGCTGATGAACGTACACGAGGGCGGCACCCTGATCCAGCACCTGCCCGACCGGGTGGGCCACGACGGCCACAACCCCTATCGGGGCCACTTCTGCTCCCACGCCGTGACCACCGTACCCGGGACACGGGTCGGCGCCCTGTTGCCGGGGACGCACCACGTTGCCACGCACCATCATCAGGCGGTGGACCGCCTCGGCGCGGGACTGGTCGTCGCCGCCCGTGCGGCGGACGGCACCGTCGAGGCGATCGAGAGCACCCGGCACCGCTTCGCCGTGGGCGTCCAGTGGCACCCGGAGATGGGCGACGACGCGCCGGTCGTGCGGGCCCTGGTGGCTGCCGCGGGCTCCGCCGGAGGTACCGGTCCTGCACGGACGGCCGGACGGAACACGCGCACGGTGCGAAACGCGCCGGGCCGGACTTTCCCGGCACAGGTGCCTTGACACCCCGGGGCGGACCCCCCAGGATCACACCGTGAACCTGTCAGACAGCCAGACAGGTGGCCCCCTTCCGCGGCGCGTCAGTGCCATGGAAGCGGTCTTCGGCCACCTGCGCAGCGCCATCGAGCGCGGTGAGTACGCCGTGGGCGACAAGCTCCCCTCGGAAGCCGAGTTGTGCCGCACCCTGGAGGTCAGCCGACCCGTGCTGCGGGAGGCCCTCCGGGCCCTGCAGGCCATGGGGTTGACCGTGTCCAAGAGCGGCAAGGGCACGTTCGTCCTGGCGAACACGGTCGATGAGCCCACCTTCGGCGACTACGCCGCCAGCGACCTGCTGGAAGTGCGCCGGCACGTCGAGATCCCGGTCGCCGGGTACGCAGCGCTGCGCCGCACCCCCGAGGACCTGGACCACCTGGGCCATCTGCTGGACCGGATGGAGCAGGAGACCGACACCACCGCGTGGGTGGCGATGGACACCGTGTTCCACCTGGCCGTGGCCGAGGCCTCCCGCAACCCCGTCTTCCGCCGCGTCATCGAGGAGATCCGCGACGCACTGGCGCGTCAGTCGACCTTCCTCAACGAACTGGGCGGCCGGCGCGAGCAGTCCAACTGCGAGCACCGGGCGATCCTGGAGGCGCTGGCCGACGGCAGCGAGCACGACGCGGTGGAGGCCATGTCCCACCACCTGCTCCGGGTCGAGACGACCCTTACCGACATCGTGCGCTCCCAGCGCACGACCGCCCCTACAGAAGGCAGACCCGAGGCGTGAGCGAGCAGTTCCTCAAAGACGAGAAGCGCCCCACGACCCGTCACGTCGACGCCGGTGACACCGGCTACAGCAAGTCCTTGAAACCCCGCCACGTCAACATGATCGCCATCGGCGGCGCGATCGGTACCGGGCTCTTCCTCGGCGCGGGCGGACGCCTCGCCGAGGCCGGGCCCTCCCTGTTCATCGCCTACGCCGTCTGCGGGATCTTCGCGTTCCTCGTCGTGCGCGCGCTCGGCGAGCTGGTCCTGTACCGGCCGTCCTCCGGCGCCTTCGTCTCCTACGCCCGTGAGTTCATGGGGGAGAAGGGCGCGTACACCGCGGGCTGGATGTACTTCCTCAACTGGGCGACCACCGGCATCGCCGACATCACCGCCGTCGCCACATACACCCACTACTGGCACCTGTTCTCCGATGTCCCCCAGTGGGTGATCGCCCTCATAGCCCTGGCCGTGGTCCTCACCGTGAACCTCATCTCGGTGCGGATCTTCGGCGAACTGGAGTTCTGGTTCGCCATCGTCAAGGTCGGCGCCCTGGTCGTCTTCATGGGGATCGCGATCTTCCTCCTGGCGACCCGGCACCCCGTCGACGGCGCCGTCCCCGGCCCTGCCCTGATCACCGGCAATGGCGGGATATTCCCCAACGGCCTGCTCCCCATGCTGCTGATCATCCAGGGCGTCGTCTTCGCCTACGCCTCCGTCGAACTGGTCGGCGTCACGGCCGGCGAGACCGAGAAGCCCGAGGAGATCATGCCGAAGGCGATCAACTCGATCATGTGGCGCGTGGGCCTCTTCTACGTCGGCTCGGTCGTCCTGCTGTCGATGCTGATGCCCTGGAGCAGCTACAACGCGGGCCAGAGCCCGTTCGTGACCGTGCTCTCCCACATCGGCGTCCCGGCGGCCGCCGACGTGATGAACCTGGTCGTCCTCACCGCGGCCATGTCCTCGCTCAACTCCGGCCTCTACTCCACCGGCCGCATCCTGCGCTCGATGGCCGTCAACGGCTCCGCCCCGCAGTTCACCGCACGGCTCAGCCGCACCCAGGTCCCCTACGGCGGCATCCTCCTCACCAGCGGCATGTGCGTCCTGGGCGTCGGGCTCAACTTCGTGGTCCCCGCTGACGCGTTCGAGATCGTCCTCAACCTCGCCGCGATCGGCATCCTCGCCACCTGGGGCATGATCATGGTCTGCCACCTCCTCTTCTGGCGGAAGACCCGCAACGGTGAACTCACCCGCCCCTCCTACCGCCTGCCCGGCTCCCCCTGGACCGAACTCGTGACGCTGGCCTTCCTCGCCTCCGTCCTGGTCCTCATGTACGCCGACGGAGGCGCGGGGCGCACCACCGTGCTGTGCGTACCGCTGATCGCCGCGGCGCTGGTCGCCGGCTGGTACGCGGTCCGCGGCCGCGTGGCGCGCGCCGCCGCCCGGAGCGACGGCTGAGCCGGGCGCCCGCCCGTCCGCCTGCGCCCGGGGGTGCCGGTCGCCACCCCCTGTCAGCAGCGACCCACCACAGAACGAGGCAGTGATGCGCAGCAGTTTCCCCGCGGACGCGCCCGCGATCCGCGAGCCCCGGCACGCCCCCGTCGCCCACGTCATGCGGGGCGGCATGATCGAGGGGGTCCACTACGGTTCCATCGCCGTCCTCGACGGCGAGGGCGAGGTCCGGACGAGCATCGGAGACATCGAGGCCGCCTGCTATCCACGCTCGGCACTCAAGCCGGTCCAGGCCGTCGCCATGGTGCGGGCCGGCCTGCCGCTCGACGGAGCCCTGCTCGCCCTCGCGATGGGCAGTCACTCCGGCGAGGAGCACCACCTCTCGGGTGTCCGGTTGGTCTTGGAGCTGGCCGGTCTCACCGAGGCCGACCTGCGCAACGTCCCCGACCTGCCCTACGGCCCGGCCGTCCGCGACGCCTGGCTGCGCGAGGGCCGCGGGCCGTCCCGGCTCGCCCAGAACTGTTCCGGCAAGCACGCGGCGATGCTGTACCTGTGCAAGCTGTCCGGGTGGCCCCCGGAGAGCTACCTCGACGCGGACCACCCGCTCCAGAGGGCGATCGCCGAGGTCGTCGAGGAGCTCACCGGCCAGCACATCGCGAACGTCACCGTCGACGGCTGCGGATCCCCGCTGTTCGCGGTGTCCCTGCACGGCCTGGCCCGCGCCGCCGCCCGCATCGCCACCGCCGCCCCGGACACCGCCGAGCACCGTGTGGCGAACGCACTGCGCCTCCACCCGGAGATGGCCTCCGGTACCGGGCGGGACACCGCCGCACTGATGCGCGCGGTGCCCGGACTGCTGGCCAAGGACGGCTTCGAGGGCGTCCAGGTGGCCGCGCTGCCCGACGGCCGGGCCGTCGCCGTGAAGGTCGCCGACGGGGCCGACCGCGCGCGTACGGCAGTGACGGCCGCCGCCCTCGCACGTGCGGGAGTCGAGCCCCGGCTGCTCGCCGGGTTCACGGGCGAGCCCGTCACCGGTGGCGGCCGGACCGTCGGCGGCATCCGGCCGGTAGCGGCCCTGAACCCGCCCGGCGCCCCCGTCACCGCAACCGCCTGACACCCGCCTGCCCCTCTCCCCACCTTTGATCCGCTCACCTCAGGAAGAGGATCCGTACACCCGTGATCGCCTTGACCGCCTCCAGCCGCACCGAACACGACCTGCTCGGAGACCGCGACGTCCCCGCCGACGCCTACTGGGGTGTCCACACCCTGCGCGCCACCGAGAACTTCCCCATCACCGGCACGCCCATCTCCACCTACCCGCACCTGATCGACGCCCTCGCCGCCGTCAAAGAGGCCGCGGCCCTCGCCAACGGGGAACTCGGCCTGCTGGAGCCCACGAAGGCGGCCGTCATCGTCGCCGCCTGCCAGGAGATCCGCGGCGGCGAGCTCCACGACCAGTTCGTCGTCGACGTGATCCAGGGCGGCGCCGGCACCTCGACCAACATGAACGCCAACGAGGTCATCGCCAACCGCGCGCTGGAGCTGCTGGGCCACTCCAGGGGGGAGTACGGACACCTGCACCCCAACGAGGACGTCAACCTCGGCCAGTCCACCAACGACGTCTACCCGACCGCCGTGCGGATCGCGACCGTCTTCGCGGTGCGCGGTCTCCTCGACGCCATGGCCGTCCTGCAGAACGCCTTCGCCCGCAAGGCCGCCGAGTTCCACGATGTCCTGAAGATGGGCCGCACCCAGCTCCAGGACGCCGTGCCGATGACGCTCGGACAGGAGTTCTCCGCCTTCGCCGTCATGCTGGACGAGGACCGCAGCCGACTCGCGGAGGCCCTCGGACTGATCCACGAGATCAACCTCGGCGCCACCGCCATCGGCACCGGTCTCAACGCCCCGGCCGGATACGCCGAGGCCGCCCGCCGCCACCTCGCCGACATCACCGGCCTGCCCCTGGTCACCGCTCCCGACCTGGTCGAAGCCACCCAGGACTGCGGTGCCTTCGTCCAGATGTCCGGCGTCCTCAAGCGCGTCGCCGTCAAGCTGTCCAAGACCTGCAACGACCTGCGCCTGCTGTCCTCCGGGCCCCGCGCCGGACTCGGCGAGATCAACCTGCCCCCGGTCCAGGCCGGTTCCAGCATCATGCCCGGCAAGGTCAACCCCGTGATCCCCGAGGTCGTCAACCAGGTCGCCTTCGAGGTCATCGGCAACGACATCACCATCACCATGGCCGCCGAAGCCGGACAGCTCCAGCTCAACGCCTTCGAGCCGGTCATCCTGCACTCGCTGTCCAAGTCCGTCACTCACCTGCGCGCGGCCTGCCTCACCCTCGCGGAACGCTGCGTGAGCGGCATCACCGCCAACACCGAGATGCTGCGCGCCACCGTCGAGAACTCCATCGGCCTGGTGACCGCCCTGAACCCGCACATCGGATACACCGCCGCCACCGACATCGCCAAGGAGGCCCTGGCCACCGGCCGGGGCGTGGCCGAGCTGGTCCTGGAACGGGGGCTGCTGCCGGCCGAGCGGCTCACCTCCCTGCTGCGCCCTGAGGTGCTCGCGGGAACCGGCCCGGCCCGTCCCTGACCGGGACCGGACTGGGACCGGACTGGGTCCGCCCGGTCGGAGCGCGGGGTGCAGCGGGTGGACGTGGTCGTGCGGGGCGGATACGGCCCGAGGTGGCGACGCCCACGATCGCCGCCGAGCACCTCCCGGGCCGCGCCGACGTCGGCCAGCGCCTTGAGGCCGCGATGGCGCCTCGCGTGCCACCCGCCGGCGATCGGCGGCTCCCTCTGGGTGAGGGGGACCGGGCTTGCGGTGTCGTCGCGGGAGGACTGCGCGGCAACCGGCGCCACGCGCGGTGCATACCGCGAGGACCGACCGGACCCGGTCAGCGGATCGTGTGCCGGAAGCCGATCCGGGTCCGGCATCCGCTCCATAGCGGAGCCCAGGTCAGCGACCTGGTGCTCGTCTGTTCTCCTGGGTCCCCACTGTGGTCAGGCGTGCTTGTCCGCGGGGTGGTGGGTGGGCTGGACCGACCAGGTCGGGGGTTCGTCGTTGCCCGACCCTTCGTCGCTTTCCGCGTCGGCGAAGGTTGCGTGGATCTTGCCCGGGGCGTGGTGGACCGGGGCGTAGACGGCGTAGAGCTGCATGGGCTCGTCCCCGGTGTTGGTGACGTTGTGCCACGTGCCGGCGGGTACGAAGACCGCCCAGCCGTCCTCGACCTCCTGATCGAAGTCGAGGCGGTCCTTCGCGCTGCCCATCTGAACGCGGCCGCGACCCGCGTCGAGCCGGAGGAACTGGTCGGTCTCCGGGTGCGCCTCCAGGCCGATGTCCTCGCCCACCGGGATCGACATGAGGGTCAGCTGGAGGTACTTCCCGGACCAGGCGACCGAGCGGTAGCTGGTGTTCTCCAGCGTCGCCTGCTCGAGGTCGAAACTCTGAGGTTCGGGCCCGATGTCCTTGATGGTCATGCTTCTCTCCCGGTCGACGGAGGTGGTACGCGTTCCGGCACAGGTTTTGCGCCGGGCCAACCCTTCCAGACTGACCGGGATGTTTTGGCCCGACGCCAGTGCCACTCGAGCCGGGCTGTCACGGGCCCCGGGCACACGCGGCAACTCGGCGTCGAAGTGGAGCGGGAGCCAGTCGACGTTGATGACTTCGATGTCAGAGCCAAGTGAGACCGTCTGCCCGGGAGCTCGCCGAGATCACGTCGGACACCGAGGCGACGATCGAGTATCTCAACGCGGCTGACCTCCACGAGCGAACCGCCCGTCGTGAACGGGCTCCAGACCAGTCGTGAGGTCTACGGCTACGTCCAGTCCGGCGGGCAGCACCGCGGGCTGGCCCGGCGGTCGGGCGGATACTGGGCACGGCTGGGAGGGGCGCCCCTGGGTGAGCGGGGCTTGTCGCGCAGGCGGCAACAGGTGAGCGGACTCAGGGCTCGATGACAAGGCGTTCGATGAGGTTGCCACGGAGTGCGAACTGGTAGCGCAGATCGATGGTGCCGCCGGGGAAGTTGCCTTCGAGGTGGTGGGTGGCGATGTAGTGGGTCGCGTCGGTCTGCTGAGCGTTCGCGAGGTGGATGGTGTAGGTGAATTCGGTGGCGGATCGGCCGAGCCACCCCTCGATCGCCTTGGTGCCCTCGTAGGTGTTGCCGTCGTCGATCACCGTGGCTTCGCGGGTGAACGCCGCGATTGCGGTTACGGTGTCGTGGGCGCGGTGCGCTGTGAGGTAGCGGGTGATCACCTCGGGCAGGGTGTCCGGGGTGATGGTTCGGGGCTGGTTGTCGTGCATGACGTTCCTCGGTGTGGTGGCGGGTTCAGACGGTGGGGGTGGTGCCGCCGTCGATGACGTGTTCGGCGCCGACGATGGCCGAGGCGCGGTCGGAGACGAGGAAGGCGACGAGCTCGGCGACCTCCTCGGGCCGGCTGGGGCGGCCGAGAGGGATGCCGCCCAGGGAGTCCATGAGCCGGCCCAGCGCGGCTTCCTGGGTGATGTCTGCCTCCTGTGCGATCCGGGCGATGAGGTTGTCGGCGGCGGAGGTCTGCACGAAGCCGGGCGAGACGGTGTTGACGCGGACGCCGTGCGGGGCGACCTCGTTCGCCAGGCCCTTGCTGTAGGTGGTCAGGGCGGCCTTGGCTGCGGCGTAGGCCAGAGTTCCGTTCCACAGCGGCATGCGGCGCTGGATCGAGGTGACGTGCACGACTGCGCCCTTGCCCGTGGCGATCATGTGCGGCAGGAGCGCGCGGTCCAGACGAACGGCGGCCAGCAGGTTCACGTTGAGCTCCTTGGCCCAGTCGTCCTCTCCGAGCGCCGCGAACCCGCCGGCCGGCGCCTCGGACCCGCCGAGGGTGTTGACCAGGATGTCGACGCCTCCCACGCGGGCCCCCACCTCGGCGGCTACGTCTGCGGCGCCCTGGGCGGTGGACAGGTCGGCGGTGATGAACGTCTTCTCCTCCACGTCGTCGGGGCGGCTGCGGGCGGTGACCAGTACGGTCGCGCCGACCTGGGCGAGACGCCGGGCAATGGCGGCTCCAGTGCCCTTGGTGCCTCCGGTGACCAGAGCGCGCCGGCCTTCGAGAGATTCGCTGATGGATGCGGTCACGCTGTGCTCCGTTCCCGGGTGCGGGGCGCAGAGGGCGCCCCATCCCTTGTTACTGCTAAAATGGAAGTCACTAACTTCGACTTTAGCAGTAACTGAGGGGATGGTCGCCTTGGCAAGCCGGATCAGGCTGGAGGACCGGGAATGCCCGCTGTCCACGACGGTGGAACACGTCGGCGAGTGGTGGACGCTGCTGATCCTCCACGACGCCTTCGACGGCTACACCCGCTTCGACCAGTTCCAGGAGAGCCTGGGCATCTCCTCCAGCATGCTCACCACCCGGCTTAAAACCCTCGTCGCGGACGGACTACTGGAGCGCCGGCCCTACCAGACCAACCCCGTGCGTCACGAGTACGTCCTCACCGAACTCGGACACTCCCTGCGACCGGTGATCGTCGCCCTGGCCGCGTGGGGAAACTCCCGCCTCACACCGGCCGAACGCAGCATGATCCTCGTCAACGCGCACAGCGGCGAGGAAGTCGAGCCCGTCGTCGTCGACGCCAAGACCGGCCGCCGGCTCGACGACAGCGACACCTACGTCTTCACCGCAGGCCCCGCAGCCAGCGACGCCATGCGCCACCGTTACGCGACGCGGCCGGCCACACCCTCGGAGGCGTAGCGATGCCGCGGCCAAGCACCGAACGTTTCCAAGAACCGCGATCAGCGCCTCGGCCGATGTGGCGTCGGCTGCGGGGACCGTCGCACCGGCCGCAACGGCGGGTGGCGAGTGCCATAAATCCTGATGGACCCTCACGACATTGGGGCTAGCCGTTCAGGTGGGCCAGGAGGAGGTTGGGGTCCTTGGCCGTGACGTACGCGGCGCTCAGGACGTAGGCGGTGTCGCCGCGCAGGGCGATGGAGGTGGGGTTCTGCAGGCCGTCGGCGGCGGTCAGGACGGTGGAGTGGGTGCCGTCGGGCTGGACGAGGGCGACCTCGCCGGGGCCGTTGAGGGCGGCCAGGATCTGGTCGCCGTGGCCGGTGAAGGCGAAGTCGTCGATCCCGGCCAGGCCGGTGGCCCGGGTCTGGACCTGGCCGGCGCGACCGTCGCGCTGGACGGGTATGCGGAGGACGACGCCCCGGTCGAGGTTGGTGACCCACAGCGCCCCGCCCCGGATCTTCAGCCCGTTGGCGCCGAGGAATCCGGTGGAGGCCAGTTCGGGGGCGGCGGACCAGGTGCGGGGGGTGCCGCCGGTGGTGGGCACACTGGAGATGGTGCCGAGGACGGAGTCGGTGACGTAGAGGGTCCGGGTCCGCGGGTCCAGGGCCAGGCCGTTGGGCAGGCCGGCCGCGGGCAGCGCGGCGATGCGCTGCGGTGTGCCGCCGGGGCGCAGGCGCCACAGGCCGGTCAGTTCGGAGGTGCCGGTGGCGTACAGGAAGTACAGGGTGCCGTCGTGTGCACGGACGATGCCGGTGGTCAGGGCGAAGCCCAGGACCGGGGTGTGGATGCCGCCGTCGGCGGGTGCGGGCAGGGTGGCCAGGATCCGGGTGGATCCCCCGGGGGTGATGCGGGCGACCTGGCGGGCGGCGGCGAAGGTGACGTACGCGCTGCCGTCGGGAGCCAGCGCGATGTTCTCCGGCGTCTGGTGCCGGGCCAGGTCGAAGTGCGTGGCGATGCGTGCGCAGCTCAGCGGGGCGGAGAGGGCTGACGCGACGCCGGGGGTGGCCGCGAGGACCGCTGCCGCGGTCAGTACGACGGCTGCTGCCGTGGCGGTCTTGGACCACGTGTACGTGTTCTTGAACATGGTTCCTTCACTGTTTTCGGGCATGCGGCAGCGGTACGCCGACGCGCGGGGGTTGGGGATGGCTTCAGGGAGGGGCGGCCGGTGGCCGCTCGTACCGGGGCGAGTGGAGGGACGGACGGGCACTCGCGGACGTCTGTGCGGCGTCCGATGGTGTGGGCCGGGTCAGCCGGACCCGGCCCGGACTCCCGGGCGCGCCGGGTCGTGCTGCGGGGTGACCTGGGCGAGGAGGGCCAGGGTGGTCCGCGCGGGCGAGTCGGCCTCGGTGGTGGCGACCACGATGCTCTGCCCCTGATCCGGGTCCTGGCCTGGGCTCAGGGTCTGCTGGGTGACGGTCAGCGGGCCGACCAGCGGGTGCCGCATCTCGTAGGTCGCGACGGCGCAGGCCGTGACGCGGTGGTCGGCCCACATCGAGGCGAAGTCGGAGCTCTTCGCACTCAGTTCGCCCACCAGCGCATGGAGCGCGGTGTCGTCCGGGTGCCGGCCCGCCACCAGGCGCAGATTCCCCACCACGGCCCTGGCCTTCGCCGGCCAGTCGGCGTACAGGTCACGGGTGTGCGCATCGAGGAACACCAGCCGGGCCATGTTGGGCCGATCCGCCGACCGGTCCGGGGTGCCCGGGTCCAGGTGTCCGGCGAACAGCGCATGGCCCAGCCGGTTCCATGCCAGGACGTCACTGCGGCGGCCGGTCACGATCGCCGGGACGTGGACCAGTGCCTCCAGCAGCTGGCCGGTCGCCTCCGTCACCCGCTCCGGGGCGGGCCGCCGGCCTCGTACCGAGCCCGTGGCCGAGGATCGGGCCAGGTTCTGCAGGTGCAGGCGCTCGGCTTCCTCCAGCCGCAGGGCCCGTGCGATCGCGTCCAGCACCTGCGGTGAGGCGTTCAGGGACTGCCCCTGTTCCAGCCGGGTGTAGTAGGACACGCTGACACCCGCCAGCGACGCCAGCTCCTCGCGTCGAAGACCCTGCACCCGGCGCCGCTCGCCGTAGTCGGGTATCCCGAGATCCTCCGGCTGCAGCTGGGATCGCCGCGTCTGCAGGAACTCCCCGAGCCGCACTTTTGCTTTCATGGATCCGAGTATGGGCGGGGCCCGACCGCACAGCCTGACCCTGGCGTGGATAGGCAACAGCGGGTCCTGGACACATCGGATTTCGCCTTCACCCGGCACGGCTGGGTCGATGCCGCGCCGCCCGGGTCTACGACCTGGTCAGTGACGTGTCCGCCATCGGGCGCTGGAGCCCCAACGCGAGTGCGTCGGGCCGCAGGTCGGGGCCTGGGCTCCCCCACGACCACGATCCGGGCCAGATGCGGGCCAGTACCGAGCCATCGAAGGTAGATTGCTTCATTTTGCCTGCTCAGGACGGGTGTGGCGCGCGTACCACCAGCAGACGAAGAACGTTTTGGTGAGCTACTCCCCGAAAAAGCTCGGGTTCTTCTAGGTTCACGAGAAACAGCGTCTGAACTGGGCCTTTGTCCTCAGGCGCCGTCGGCTCGACCTGCTGGACGCGGACAGAGGTTCTTGCTGTTCCTCCCGATTCCGCCCGCCCGTCTTCCGCTCCAGACCGGCTGCTCCGGACCAGCCACGGACCAAACCGAGCTCACCACGCGGGTGGGCGCCCTGACTGGCGAGGTCCTGCTCTTCCATGGCCTCCTCGATGAGACGGTCGGCCTGCTATCCCGGAGTGGCCGTACCCGTTGCGGTCCGGGCCGCGAGTCGAGCCCTCCAGTAGGCGGCGGCGTCGTGTCCTTCCTGCATCGCAGTGAACTCTCCGGTCCTCCGGGCCAGCGCGGCGGTCGGCGCCTCGCCCTCGATGTAGGACTCCAGAGCGATGTTGAGCGCGCCACCGCTGAGGAACTCGGCGTACTCGCGCACGGACCCGACGATCGTGAAGCCAGCGGGATTACCGTGCACCAGAGCGTTGCGGACGCGGCTCCGCCGCCCCTCCAAGACGGCGCCTTGAGCGGCGTACCGCTCGACCAGGGTCCGGTATCCGGCGTGATCGCTCACGCTGGAGAACATCCGGCCGATCCATGCGCGCTCGTGCTCGATGCGGCAGAGCGAGAGCAGATCGGCGGAGCGGTCGGCGACGAACAGGATCCATGGGCGCGACGGATCGCTCGCGAACCACTCCCGGGTCAGCTCGTTGGCCAGACCACTGCGGTTTCCTCCGCCGAGCAGGCACATGCCGACCGCTCGTCGAACATCTGCGAGCCACCGCGCATGTGGCCAGCGCTCGCCGAGCAGACCGAACACCTCGCCCGGTGCGAGTGCCGCGTACGCCGCGACGTGTTGCACCACGCGGTCCGTGAGCGGGATGACGCTGCGGATGTCCGCTTCGGAAGGCTTGCGCATCGCCATGTCACGGCTGAACGGATGGTCGGCGGTGGTCTGCACTTCGATCGCGGCGGCGAGGAACCGCGGCAGGTCTTCGCGGGCGAGCGCCGAAGCGATGCGCGGACCGTGCTCTTCGATCGCCTTCGCGGTGATGCCTGCACCGTAGTGGTCATCGGGCAAACCCGTCTCGCGTCTGGGGAGCACGAAGCTCTGCGAGCCTGGGCGACCGGAGCACAAGAGCCCGTGTTGGACGAGGTACGGGCGGATCCCGCCAGCGTTGTGGATGGCGACGTCGATGATCGTCTCGACGGTGCGGACGGCGCGGTCCACCGCATCGGCTGCCGTGGTGGTGCCGAGGTCGACGCGGACCAGGAAGTCCACGTCGGATTCTTCGTCGACCAGCTCCGCGACTTTGAAGAGGTCACCGTGGCGGACGAATTCCCAGAGCTCCGCCTTGTGCTCGAAGTCCTGCCTACCTGGCCGGGCGTTGGGCACTGCCCAGTGGGCGTCCAGGAAGGACACCCGTCCGGCCGAGAGGTGCAGGAAGGTCCGGCCCTGATACCCGAGCCACACTACGACCGGCTCGGCCACGGCCCGAGTGCCGACGTACGTCCGGGCGCTCGCGATGCGCTCCTCCAGCGGTACGGCCCTCTCACCGATGTGAGGGCTGTCAGGTTCCCGGCCGAACGCCATCACGGAGACAAGCCCCCGGAAGATCCCCTTCGCATCGAGGCCACGCCTGCGCAACTGGTCAAAGAGCAGGTCGGCGATCGGGCGGTACTCCCGGCCCGCCAAAGCGCGGTCCCGCGCCGTGGCCACCAGGTCGTCCCAGCTGGCGCGGGCTCCTTCGTCGGTTTCGAGCGCGGCGAGCAGATTCTCCCCAGCCGTTGCGACATCGGTCCAGACCGCATCGGTGCGGCTTCCCGGCGGCTGCTTCAGGACCGTTCCGGGACTGTTGACGAGCCGCGCGAAGGCGGCTTGGAAGTCGGCGAGCGATGTGGCGATGTGGGCCCGGAGCCCGGGACCGAGTGCCCGTGCGGACTCCTCCAGATCGCTGCGCAACGATGCGCGGTTGGCCGAGTTCTTCCAGGCGTCGACGCCGCTGGCGAGCTCCAGCCATTCCAAGACCTCGTCCACAATCACAGTCAGGGGC
Source organism: Streptomyces sp. NPDC090045 (assembly GCF_044747975.1). Classification (NCBI taxonomy): domain Bacteria; kingdom Bacillati; phylum Actinomycetota; class Actinomycetes; order Kitasatosporales; family Streptomycetaceae; genus Streptomyces; species Streptomyces sp. NPDC090045. The sequence goes on along the minus strand of NZ_JBIVFA010000009.1, from coordinate 295,429 downwards.
AGAACGCTGCTTCCGCCGTGGCGCCGGTCGAGGGACGAGACGAGGGACTTCAACCAGCCCGGCGTGTCCGCGGGCCAATGATCGCTGACGTTGTAGTCGATCATCATGTCGCGGCCACCCCGCCTGCCGTCCTCGCGGCGTGCCGAGAGGCCTATCCCATCACTTCATCCTCAGAATACAGGGCAGTTGGCCCCATCTTTCTGGCACCAGCAGCACGGTATGACGTGTGCTGGCCAAGCCCTCAACATCGTTTCCGGGACTGCGACCGTGGCTCGGCGGCAGCTTACGGTGAATCTGGGTTCCGATGAATGGTCGTCGGGCATCTCTCGCACGATGAAACTCCTGATCAAACGACAAGGCGGATTGCTGTTCGTCATCACGTCGGGCCTGGCGCCATTGAGCCGAGCGAAGCCGTTCTGAACATGGCGCTGTCGGCTCCGGACGCTGTCGCCCGGTGGATTCCGGTACCTACGGATGAACGCAGGTGGACATCACCAGGGAGGAGCCGGCCGTAGCTCCGCGCGGGCGCTTTCCCGTCGAAGGGAGAGGCGGGGGAAGGCCCGACCACCTTGACTCTGGTACTCCATGCCCCGCCATGACGCGAAGTGGCATGGCGCGTCAAATGGCCCCTCCAGTGAATGGATTCCTATGGGACCACGGGTGGAGTCGTCCCGGTCGTCGGCGTGCTGGAGCAGACACGGCGAGGGCCGGCCCGCATCAGCCGTCCCTGACAACAACTGGCGAAGCGCTTGTCTGGAACCGCCTCGATGCCGGACACGGCTCTGCGATGATCGCAGCGATCCGAAGAGGTCGAGCGGGGGGAATCAATGACTGATCACACAGTAGGCAGCAGTGCGGACGAGCCTCTGGGGCGAGCCTCCTACCTGATCGAAGGACGGCGGGTACTGCTTTCCGACCTCATCCACGCCGGCCTGCTGAGCACAGGGCAGCGCCTCACTTTCCGACAGCGGCGGTCCGGGCAGAAGCACCTTGCCCAGGTGACCGCGGATGGCAGGATCGAGCTGGGTGACGGTCAGCGGTTCAAGTCTCCTTCGGCAGCCGCTGCCGCGGCTACAGGGCGCGGCCCCTACGACGGGTGGACGTCCTGGGCACTGGACGACGGCACCTTGCTGGACGCTCTGAGACAGAGGCTCCTGGATACGGTGGCCGAGCTGCCGCCTTCCGGCGACGTCGCAGCTGACGGTTCCGTTGCCAGGCACACGCGGTTGAAGGACGCTCGGAGGCAGGCGGACGCCGAGACACCGGTCACCGTCACCGTCCGGGATCTGCTCGGGTGGTGGGGGGCAGCCCGGCGCGGCTATCTGGTCACCGAGCACATAGCCGCCGAACTGGCCAACCACGGCCTGTCCACTGTGCCGGACTTCGCAGCTGTGGGGATCGATGACCGGGTCACCTTGACCGGACCTTCCGAGGACACTGACGGCGAAGGAGAGGCTGCCGAGCAGGAGCCTGTAACAGGGCAGGGGGAGCCGGGGGAAACCAGTGCACCGGGATCCGCCACCACCTCCGGCAACGAGGAGGACAAGGGGGAGCCGATCCAGGGCCAGACGGTCGGCAACCTGCCCTCAGCGCTCAAGGGAGTGGTGTCGGTTCCCTCCTCGGCGAGCTTCGAGGAGGTGTTCACCAAAATGCGGCTCAACGGGTACTCGCAACTGCCGGTGCTGAGCGGACCTCGGAATCTGCGAGGTGCCGTCACCTGGGAATCCATCGCACGAGCCCGCTACGCGGACTTCGAGGCCCCTTTCTCCGATGCCATCGTCGCCGCGCACGCGGTGAGCTATGCCGACCACCTGATCGACGTCCTGCCCGATCTGGAGCGGTTCGGCTTCCTCCTGGTCAAAGACCAGACGAATCAGATCGCCGGAATCATCACCGTCGCCGACGTGGCCGCCGAATATGGCGCCACGGCGCGGCCGTTCCTACTCATCGGCGATCTCGACCGGCAACTGCGCCGAGTCATCTCGGAGGGCCTGGACCTCGCGGAGGTGATTGCGCTCTGCGATCCCGACGGACGCCGGAAGCTCGTTGCCTTCGATCAGCTGTCCTATGGGGATTACCAGCAGGTCCTGGGCAACGAGGAGCAGTGGGACAAGCTGGGCTGGCCATTGGACCGCAAGTCCTTCATCGCCCGCCTCGACGAACTGCGGGAGATCCGCAACGAGCTGATGCATTTCAACGACAAGGACAAAGCCGGCGACTCGGCGATTCCGATGCTCCGCAACATGATCGAGCTTCTGCGCGAACACGGCGGCTGAGGTGAGACGGTTGGCCGCCCTTGTCGGGTGATCACCCGACAAGGGCGGCCGCCTCTCTGCAATGACGCCTCTCCGGTAGCGGCACGATGGGCGCGTGCCTGCGACGCCCTGGAGTGGGTTATCAAACGCGACCTACAGGATGAGCCGTGGGTGGCCAGGCTGACCGATCAACTGCACCACACGGGGCGCGGGCTGTTGACCGGCATCGCATCGCTGCTCCCATGGCCGAGCCGGTGGTCGTGGCCTACGACGGACGCGAGGAGATCGATCTGCCGTGGCCGGCACACTACCTCCTCTGGGCCCAGTATCCAGGCGTTTGCACGGGCTCGCGCCGCTCCCTGCGAGTGATCGGTGACGCCGAATGGTACGACTCGCCCGCCGTGTACCAAGGCCGCGTTCTCGCCCGACTCCCACTGCTGGTGGAACACCCAAGCAGCCGGGCGCTCCCCCACTCCCATCTCACGCCAGCTTCTCCGCCAGGGACCAGGCAGGACCAAGATCCGGACCAATTCCGGACCAGCCCCAGCCGAGGCGCCGCACCAACTTCCGTTTCCCCTGGTCAGCGTGGCTGTGGCTGCTGTACCACCAGGAGACGAAGAATCTGCTGAGCCGTACGGCGCGGCTCTCTGGTGTCGGCGGCTGTCACGGCGACTGCGCAGACTTCCGAACCCGGTCGGCAAGTTGCTGCCAACGCCGACGCACAGAGGAACCGCCCTCCGCGTCGACCGAGCCCAGACCACCGGCGGCTTGCTGGAGCGGTGGAGGCTCGCGCGCGCGGTGTGGCCGAAGACCTCGAGGAAGACGCAAGACGTCGATCCGTTCCACTATCAATCCCGGGGTGCTGGTTCTATGTTCGTCGTCTCGATGCTGAGGGGGGAGTGCATGGACCCTGACGACGTGATGATCGATGCCCTGGCCGACAAGATCCTCGGGGGCAAGGTCGGAGGCGCTCTCCACCTTCCGTTCCGGTGGAAACAGAAGAATGCTCCGTGTCGCGCGTACTCCCCGATCCACGTCGAGGCAAACACTCCTGTCCGCACCGATCTCTCCTGCCGCCTCGACCTCCGCTTCCGAATAGGCCTCGACAAGCCGTGGGAGTACAGCCTGATACTCCTCCACTCCGGAAGCCGCACGGTCCTCCGCCGCCTCGATGTTCGGGGGACACACCTCGACCGTGAAACTGGCGAGCACTTCATCAATCGCACGCACAAACACAGGTGGAGCGAACACCGAGGCAACCGGGACGTCTACGCCCCGGACGACATCCGTCACGCGCCGGACCCGATCGCCAATGCGACGCTCACCTCTATGGACGAAGAGTACGACCGCGTCGTCAGGGACTTCGTCCTGGAATGCAAAATGGACATCTCCGCAGGCTACGTTTGGATTCCGCCCACGCCGCCGATACCGGCCCCGATGCTAGAGGGATTCGAGGAATACCCATGAGCGCCTCCCCCCTCGACCCTCGCCTCACCGAGGACTTGCGCTGCTGGCACATCGCACCGGCAGGCCGCCCGGGAACCGTCGCACTCACAGGACGCTCGTACTTCGCTGACGGAGACGGCCTGACCGTCCTTCTCCGAGTGTCCGGAGACGACGCCTTGGCCAGCGACGGCGGCACCATGGTTTCTCGCTTGGCCGATGCTGGAGTCGACGTCTGGGGCCCAACCCGAGCAGCGACCGCCTGGACCGAGACACTCAGCGCATTCCGCCTCAGCGAAGTGGACGGACGAATCGTTGGCCGCCGACCCCTGCAACAGGCGGCGACGCTCGTATCGGACATCAGTAGTGCGATGCTGACCACCGACGGGCTGCGATGGCTCGCAGCCCCTGACCGGGACAGCAAGCTCGTGCGTCAGTTCTACGCGTACCTCGACGATGCCCGCATCGCCTACGACCGGCGCCCCACCGTGGAGCTCCCCCGCGGCGCCAAGGTACGCCCCACCGCGCGCATCAACCTGCCCAAGCGAACAGTCCTGGTGCAGGCCGTCGGCGGCTCTGAGCAGGGCCTGGAGCATGCTCTGTCGCTCGTGCAGCGCATCGAGCGCGCGGACTACGCCTTCGACCAGCGCCTCGTGCTGCTGAAGGGCAACCCCCAAGTCTGGCCCGCCGATCACCTCGACCTCTTGGCGGACTACACACCAGTCGGGTTCTCCGACCGCATGGACGCGGTCACCCGATTCCTCAAAGAGGGCACTCCACTGGAGCGCCCCGTCACATCGGAGCCGTAGGCTTCCCGCTCTCACACGACGTTTCCAGCTCCGCCCGGCGAAGAGGACCGGCCGAGCAATGTCTTGTCACTTGTGCACAACACCCGCCGCGCACTAACCCGCCCCCCTCATCCATGGATCGCAGACCCCGGCCGGGTTCGCCGCCAGGGTGGTGGGAGGCGACGGCCCGGCGGCGACCACCATCGCCCTTGACTACCAAGAGGCGGCGACGTAACCGGCAACCAGATCTAACTACTCGTCAGTAAAGTCAGCAAAGGTCAGCATTCGTCCGACCAAACCTGGTTACAGCCTGCGACACATGAGACTCGACCGTCGGCGCCGAAGGCTCTCGCCCCGCATTCGACAGCCTCCCCTGCGAAACCAAAACCGGAGGGCCGGGCGCGATTACCACACCCAGCCCTCGCGCGCACAAACCAGCAGGTCAACGCACCCTTCCTCGCGCCTTCAGGTGGGTTGGGGGAAGCTCTGGGGCCGGAATCGGAGGGCCGTCGTAGCCCTTCACCTCACCGAATCGCGACCCGTTCATCCAGTCTTCTCGAGCCTGCGCGATATCATCGTGTGACCGTCCGATCCAGTTCCAGAACATCACGATCTCCTCCTCGAACGGCTCGCCGCCCAGGAGCATCAGGCCCGCGTCCGACGAGGCGCGCAGGGGGAGTTCCGTGCGGCCGCAGCCCAGGTAGAGCATCGAGCCCGGGAGGACCGGGACGCCGTCGACGTGGGCTTCGCCCGACATCGACAGGACCGCGTACTCGAAGTCCGGGTCGAGCGGGAGGCGGGTCTCGGTGCCGGCCGTGAGGGTCAGGTCCGCGCCCACGATCGGGGTGTACGCCGTGCCGGGCGAGGTCGCCGTGTCCAGGGTGCCCAGGATGACCGTCGCCGTCAGGCCCGGGGCCGTGACCTGCGGGAGTTCCGCGTGGTGCTGGAAGTGCGGCTCGACGTTCCGGTGGGCGTCCGGCAGGGCCACCCACAGCTGGGCGCCGTGGAGGAAGCGGGCGTGCGGGCGCGGGCTCTCCTCGGAGTGGCTGATGCCGCGGCCGGAGGTCATCAGACCCAGCTCGCGCGGGCGGATCGTCTCGAGGCTGCCCTCGCTGTCGCGGTGGAGCACCTCGCCCGCATGGAGCCAGCTCACGGTCTGCAGGCCGGAGTGGGGATGGGGTGCGACCTGCATGCCGGGCTCGTCGGCGATGTCGTCCGGGCCGTAGTGGTCCACGAAGCACCAGGCACCCACCATGCGGCGGCCCAGGTTCGGCAGGAGTCGGCGGACCTCGGTGGACTCTCCGAGCTTGACCGTGCGCGGGCTGAGGAGCTCGCGCACCGGCTCGGCCACGACGAAGCCGCGGCCGCCGCAGGCGGAGAGAGCGGGCTGGCGATCGAGATTGCTCATGCGGACAACCTAGCCCCGCGGCGGCGGCTCCGGCGGGTGGAATGTTCCACCGCCCAGGCGTGTTGGAGGCACCGAACGGACCACCTGAACGGCGGAAGGGACGCGATGAACGCGCCGGCGACGTACTTCGAGCACGGAACGGCAGCGGAGCGCTGGGCGCGCGCCGGGCTCTTCTTCGACGCGAAGGAGTACGCCACGGCCGCCCGCATCCTGGAGGGACTGGCGGGCGAGGTGCCCGAGCAGCTGGCGCCCCGGCTGCTGCTGGCCCGCGCCTACTACCACTCCGCCCAGCTCTCCCGCGCCGAGCACGAGCTCCGCGCCATCCTGGAGCGCTGGCCGGTGGAGGACTACGCGCAGCTGATGCTCGGGCGCACGCTGGAGCGCCTGGGGCGGGCCGCCGAGGCCCGCCCGTACCTGCGGGTGGCCGCCGCGATGGCGGGCGACTTCCCGGAGTAGCTGCCAGCCCCCGGCCCCCCGGGCCACACCTGCCCGTACATCCGGACGCCAGGCCCCGGCATGCGGACGTCCGGCTTCCTACTTCGGCCGCCCGGCCCCGTGCGTGCGGGGTCCGGCGGTCGGCTCGGATAGCCTGGGTGCCATATGAACCGCCTGACCACACCCTTCGGCTCCTACGAGCTCACCCGCTTCCCCGAGGACCCGCGCGACCGGCTCCGTGCCTGGGACGCCGCCGACGAGTACCTACTGCGCCACCTCGACTCCGGTACCGGGGAGCGCGGGCCGGTGGACCTGGCCTCCGCCGGCCAGATCACGGTGCTCGGGGACCGCTGGGGGACGCTGACGACGGCGCTCGCCGCCTACCGCCCGACGCAGATCACCGACTCCGCCCTCACCCGCTCCGCCACCGCGGCCAACCTGGACCGCAACGGGATCGGGACGGCCAAGGCGACGGTGACCCTGCTGACCACGCAGGACCCGCCGCCCGGGAAGATCGACGTCCTGCTGGTGCGCGTGCCCAAGAGCCTGGCGCTGCTGGAGGACCAGCTGTACCGGCTGGCCCCGCACGTGCACGCGGGCACCGTCGTGGTCGGCGCCGGCATGGTCAAGGAGATCCACACCTCCACGCTGCGCCTCTTCGAGAAGATCCTCGGCCCCACGAAGACCTCGCTCGCCGAGAAGAAGGCGCGGCTGATCTTCTGCACGCCGGGCACCCCCGGGGCGACCCGCCCCACGACCCCCGGGCCGTGGCCGCTGACGTACACCGTGGACGAGGACGCGGGGTCGGGCTCCGGGCTGACCGTCGTCAACCACGCCGGGATCTTCTGCGCCGACCGGCTCGACGTCGGCACCCGCTTCTTCCTGCAGAACCTGCCGACCAACACCGACGGGGCCCGGGTCGTGGACCTCGGCTGCGGCAACGGCGTCGTCGGCACGGCGGTCCAGGTCCACGACCCGGACGCCGAGGTCGTCTTCACCGACGAGTCGTACCAGGCGGTCGCCTCGGCGCAGGCCACGTACCGGGCGAACGTCCGCGAGGGCCGGCGGACCGCGGAGTTCCTCGTCGGCGACGGGGTGGCCATGCTGGCGCCCGCGTCCGTGGACCTGGTGCTGAGCAATCCGCCCTTCCACTCCCACCAGGCCACCACGGACGCCACGGCGCTGCGCATGTTCGCGCAGTCGCGCAAGGTGCTGCGGCCCGGCGGCGAGCTGTGGATCGTCGCGAACCGGCACATGGGCTACCACACCCATCTGCGCCGGCTCTTCGGCAACAGCGAAGTCGTCGCGAGCGAGCCGAAGTTCGTGGTCCTGCGGGCGGTCAAGCAGGATCGTCCGCGGACCGTGTGACCTGCCCGTGTGAGCTGCCGATGTGACCTGTCGGTAGCTCCTACACTCTGGCCCGTGAGCAGCCAGGTGGAGGACGGGAGCGGTGGCGGGCGCTACCGCCGGGAGGACGCGGCCCGGGCGGCCGGCGTCAAGGTGCGCAACCTGCGCTACTACCAGGAGCGCGGGCTGCTGCCGCCGCCGCGCCGGGAGGGCCGGATCGCCTGGTACTCCGACGACCACCTGACCCGGCTGCGCCTGATCAGCGACCTGCTGGGGCGCGGCTACACGGTCAACGGCATCGCGGAGCTGCTGCAGGCGTGGGAAGAGGGCGGCGGCCTGTCCCAACTGCTGGGCCTGGAGCGGGAGATGACCCGCGACTGGGTGCAGGAGGAGCCGGTGACGATGACCCGGGCCGAGCTGCGCGAGCTGTTCGGCCCGACGGCCACCGCCGAGGACACCCGGCGGGCCGCGGAACTCGGCTATGTCACGGTCGACGGGGACCTGGTCACCTACCCGAGCCGGCAGCTGCTGGAGGCGACGCTGGCGCTGGTGCGGCAGGGGGTGCCGCTGGTGGAGATCCTGGACGCCGGGGAGTTCGTACAGGCGCAGGCGGCGACGGTCGCGGACCGGTTCGTCGGGCTGTTCCGGCGGCATGTGATCGGTGCGGAGGGGGCGGAGGGGCTGGAGCGGCTTTCGGCCACCCGGCTCCAGCACATCACCGCGGCGGTGGCGGCGCTGCGGCCGGTGGCCGGGGAGGTCGTGGCCACGGAGTTCGCCCGGGCGATGGCACGGAGGGTGGACGCGGAGGTCGCCGAACTGCTGCGTACGGAGCAGTAGGAGTCGGCTCAAAGGGTGCGCTCGCACAACCTTGCCAACCTCCATTGGCACTCTTACATTCAACTCGTCGGTAACAACGGTGCACAGCCGAAATAAGGGACGATCTCATGACCGGTTCCCCCCATTTATCCGACCCTTCATCCGACGAGCGCGGTGACTCCGGCCGCGTGCGCTGGCGTCGGTTCGCCGCTTTGACCGTCCCCGCCGTCGCCGTGACCGCCGGCCTCGGCATCGCCCTCGCGCAGGGCGTGCTGGCCGCCTCCTTCGCCGTGTCGGGCCAGCAGTTCAAGGTCTCGGCGAGCAGCCTGGAGGGCGAGGGCTTCGCCCAGTACGGCAGCGTCGACGTCAACGCCCGCGAGGAACTGATCCCGGTGGCCGTCACCGCCATCCGGGAGGCCAAGCTCCACAACCTGTGCCAGTCCGTGGTCACCACGCTCCCGGTGGTCGGCGACATCTCGCTCAACCTCACCGCCGGCCGCAAGGCCCCGGTGGAGGCGAGCAACCTGTTCGTCGACGCGACCCAGCTCGCCGGCGACGCCGTCTTCAGCAACATCGAGATCGGGCGGGACGCCTCGACCCTCGACAAGGGGCCGGCCGAAGCGCAGGGCATGCAGGACCTCTTCGCCCAGCAGGCCGACACGGTCCGCATCACCGGTCTGCAGCAGACGGCGTGGGCGACCAACGCCGGCACCTTCAAGCTCTCCGGGCTCAGCATGAACGTCAGCAAGGGCAAGAAGGAATGCTTCTGAGCCGTCGGCGGCGGTGGCAACGGTGGCGGCGCAGCAGGCCCTTCTGGGGCGGGCTGCTCGCGATCCTCGCCGGGGCGTGGATCTGCGTCCTGCCGCTGGCGCCGCTGAAGATCATGCTCCAGCAGGGGGTGGCGGGAATCCCGTCCGTCCTGATGGGCATCGTGATGATCGTGCTCGGCCTCACCACCTGGTTCTCCCCCGCTCAGCGCACGCTCGCGGGCGTCCTCACCACCCTGATCGCCACGGCCGCGCTGGTCCTGTCGAACCTGGGCGGTTTCCTGATCGGCACCCTGCTCGGCATTCTCGGCGGCGGCCTCATGTTCGCGTGGCAGCCGTACGCCGCCCCGCGCGCGGCCCCGCGCGCCGGGGAACCGGAGTCCGCGGAGAAGGCCGTGCCGGGCCCCGGGAACGCGGAGTCCGCCGTGGGCGCCGCGGCGGCCGCCGCGCCCCCTCCCCCCACCTCGCACCACGATCCCCAAGGAGCACAGCCATGAGCCGTTCGCGCACCGCGCTCGCCCTCGGGGCGACCGCCGCCGGAGCCCTCGCGCTCGGCGCGGTCACCGCCCCGGTCACCGCCGCGCCCTTACCCGCGGCCGGGTCGACCACCGTCACCCCGGCCGGGCACGCCTTCCAGGCCACCCTCACCGGCAAGGCCACCCTCAAAGCCGGTTCCGTGACGGTGACCTGCACGGTCTCCGTCGCCACCGGCACGGTGCCGGCCGCTCCCGGCAACAGCAACCCGGCCGGGCCGGTGTCCTCGCCGATCTCCGCGCCGACGTACAGCTCCTGCACCTCCAGCATCCCGGGGGTGACCCCCACGGTCACGACCTCCGGTGCCTGGACCGTGTCGATGCAGGACGGCTCCCCGATCACCGCCACGATGGGTCTGCCGGTCGGCGGGCTGGTGGTCAAGACGACCGGGCTCGCCTCCTGTACGGTCACCGCCGCCCCCACGGCCCCGGCGAGCGTCGGCGGCACCTGGGCCAACGGCGCCCCGTCCAGCCTGACCTTCACCAACGCGTCCGTACCGGTCAAGGTCACCGGCGGGTTCGGCTGCCCCACCAGCGCGACCTCGTCCACCTTCAACGCGGTCTACCGGGTCGCCGACACCACCGATCCCGCGCAGCAGATCTTCGTCGGCCCCTGACCCCGTCCCGCCCTCCGCTCACGCCCGAGCCCGTCCGGTCCGGTGAACTCCGGTGCCGGACGGGCCTGTTGACCGGCCGATTGCCCGGCCGGCTGACGGGCCGGCTGACGGGCCGGTTGACGGGCCGGTTGACGGGCCGGTTGCGTTCAGACTGCCGAGCAGCGAGAGCGCGTGGGCGCTGGGGCTCCCCGGTTCCGCGTGGTAGATCACCACCTGCTGGCCGGGGGCTCCCCGTACGTCGAAGGACTGGTAGGTGAGGGACAGGGCGCCCACCTCCGGGTGCACGAGTGCCTTGGCGTCGAGGGTCTTTCCGTAGACGGTGTGCGCCGCCCAGAGCGCGGCGAACTCCTCGCTGGCCCCGGTGAGATGGCCCACCAGTTCGCGCAGGCGCGGGTAGTGCGGTGCGAGGCCGGTGGACTGGCGCAGGGCGGCGACGACCGCCTCGGCCGCCCGCTGCCACTGAGCGTAGAAGGACCGGCCCGCGGGGTCGAGGAAGGTCATGCGGGCGAGGTTGTCCGCCTCCTCGAACGGCGAGAAGAGCGCGTCGGCCAGGCTGTTGGCCGCCAGGAGGTCCAGCGCCGGGTTGAGGACGAAGGCCGGGGTGTGCGCGTACCCGTCCAGCAATTGGCGCAGCGCCGGGCTGACGGTCTCGCTCGGCCGGGTCCGCTGCCCGTCCGGCAGGGTGCCCGCCAGCCGGAACAGATGGTCGCGCGCGTCGTGGTCCATGCGCAGGGCGGAGCCGATCGCGTCGAGGATCTGCGGCGAGGGGCTCCGCTCGCGGCCCTGTTCCAGACGGGCGTAGTAGTCGGAGTTCATGCCGGCGAGGACGGCGACCTCCTCCCGCCGCAGCCCGGCCACCCGGCGCGGGCCGTAGGAGGCCAGTCCGACGTCGTCGGGCCGCAGCCGTGCACGGTGCGCGCGAAGGAAGTCCCCGAGGGCGTTGCCTGTCATCACGCCAGGCTAGACCGCTCCTTCGGCGCCTGCCTGGGTGCGTCGTACCCCGGCACGGCCTGTCCTGGTCCCTCCTTCCTCAGCCGCCCAGACTCCGGAGGGCGAGCCGGCCGCAAGCCGGCCACAAGGAGGAACAGACATGAAGCAGACCGCCATGACCGTGGCCGTCACCGGCGCGAGCAGCGGCATCGGGGAGGCCACGGCACGCCGGCTGGCCGCGGACGGACACCGGGTCCTGCTCGGTGCGCGCCGCACCGGCCGGCTGGAACGGCTGGTCGAGGAGATCACCGCGGAGGGCGGCACCGCCGCCTTCCGGACGCTGGACGTCACCGACGCGGCGGACGTGCGCGCGTTCGTCGACGCGGCGTGCCACGAGTACGGCCGGATCGACGCCCTCGTGAACAACGCGGGGGTGATGCCCCTCTCCCCGCTGGCAGCGCTCAGGACCGACGAGTGGGACCGGATGATCGACGTGAACGTGCGGGGCGTCCTGCACGGGATCGCCGCCGCGCTGCCGGTGATGCGTGCACAGGGCGGCGGGCACATCGTGAACATCGCCTCCGTCGGCGCCTACGAGGTCTCCCCCACGGCCGCCGTCTACTGCGCCACCAAGTTCGCCGTCCGTGCGATCTCCGAAGGCCTGCGGCAGGAGTCCGGCGGCGAGGTCCGGGTCACCCTGGTCTCCCCCGGCGTGACCGAGTCCGAACTCGCGGACGGCATCTCCGATCCGGAGGCCAGGGAGGCGATGAAGGCCTACCGCGCCGTGGCACTGCCGGCCTCGGCCGTCGCGGAGGCGATCGCCTACGCCGTTTCCCAGCCTCCGGAGGTCGACGTGAACGAGATCGTCGTCCGCCCGGCCGCGAGCGCCCGGTGACTCCCGCCGGGAGGCAGGGCGCCGAGGCGGTGCCCACGGCGGCCGAGTACGACATCCTGGTCCGGAGGCTGCAGGTCCTGGAGGACAAGGAGGCTCTGGGTAGCCTGCTGGTCCGCGGCTGGCGGGCACTGGACCGCAAGGACTGGCAGACCTGGATCGACTGCTGGGCCGACGACGCGGTGCTGGAGTTCGGGCCGTGGGGCGAGACCCGCGGGAAGGAGGCGATCCGCGCGACCGTGGAAGAGGCCGAATCACCCTATCCGGGCATGCAGCACCACCTCCTCAACATGCACTTCGAGGTGGAGGGTGACCGCGCGAGCGGCATCGGCTACATGTGGTTCGTCGCGGTCACCGCGTCCGGGACGACCTCCGCCACCTACTCGATGGGCGGCCCGTACGCATGGGAGTTCCGCCGGGGGCCGGACGGCTGGCTCCTGGTCCGCCAGCGGCTCGGTGTCCTGTGGACCGGCGGGGAGGACGCGCTCGGGGCCTTCGCGCCGGAGATTCCGTTGCCCGCCGGGGAGTAGGACGCGGCTACCGGCGGTCCACGACCACCCGGTAGTGGGTCGTCAGCCGCCCGTCGTCGCCCAGCAAGTGGAAGGCGACGGCGGGCGGTTCGTCGAGGTGGACGTGCTCGGAGCCGGCCGAGGGGTGCTCCCACGGGAGCCGCAGGGTGGAGACCACGCCCGGCGCCACCAGCACGGGCCGCCCCGCGAAGGTGGTGGCGGCCGCGGTGTGGGCGTGCCCGCACAGGAAGGCGGTGAGGTGCGGGTGCCGTCCGGCCAGGGCCGCGAGCCGCTCCTCGCCGAACTGGCGGATCTCGTCGACGTACGGGGTGTGCAGCGGCACGGGCGGGTGGTGGAAGGCGACCAGGACCGGGGTCTCCTGCGGAGTGTCGGTCAGTACGCCGTCCAGCCAGGCCAGCGTGGACTCCTCCAGCAGGCCGTGGTCCGCGCCGGGTACGGAGGAGTCGCACACCGCGAGCACGAAGCCGGCGCCGCGCAGCACCTGGTCGACCGGCGCCGCGGACGGGGCATCCTCCCCCAGCAGGCCCTGCCGGAAGGCGGTCCGGTCGTCGTGGTTGCCCGGGCAGATCACCAGCGGGTGCCGCGAGCGCAGCAGTTTGGCGGCCTCCTCGTACTCGGCGGCGGCGGCGTGGTCGGCTATGTCCCCGCTCACCAGCACGGCGTCCAGGTCGTACGGCAGACCGTCGAGGTACTCCATGACGGCGCGGGTGCGGTCGGCTGCGCGCGGGCCCCCGTCGAGATGGACGTCGCTGAGGTGGGCGATCACGATCACGAGCGGTGTCTCCTTCGTCTCTGGTCAAGAGATGCGTTCGACACCCATTCAACAGGGCGGCCCGCGCCGGGACTCAGGCTCGGGTGGTCTTCCGCGGGCGCGTGCGGCGTACCAGCACCCAGCCACCCGCCGTGAGGACGGCCGCGCCCGCGGCGAGGGAGGCGACGGTGGCTCCGGTGGATGCGAGCGCACCGCCGGTGGGGGTGGCGCCCGTACCGCCGACCGTACCGCCCACGGAACCTCCGGCCGAGCCGTCCACCGACCCTACGCCGGCACTCGTGTCCGAACCACCGCCCGAACCACCGCCCGTGCCTCCGGTCGTGCTTCCCGACGTACCCCCGGACGTGCTCCCGGACGTGCCGGATCCGCCGTCCGTCCCTCCGGTGGAGGCGCCGCCGCCGGTCGTGGCGTCCGCGGCGGTGACGGTGAGCGTGGCGGCTTCGGTGCGGGCGGTCCCGGCGTCGTTGGTGAACTCCGCCCGGTACCGGCTGCCGTGGTCGGCGGCCGCCGCCGTGAAGGTGTGGGTCGGCGAGGTGGCGCCCGGCACGGCCCGCCAGGTCCGGCCCGCGTCCGTGCTGACCTGCCAGGCGACGGTGAGCCGCGGGGTCCCCTCGGCCGACGCGGTCAGCGCGACCTCGGATCCGGCCGTGACCGACCGGTCCGCCGGGCTCCGGGTGACCTTCGGGGGTGTGGACCGCTCCAGCCGGGTGATCCTCGCCCCCGCCGGGTCCGCGACGAAGACGACCGCGCCGCCGGGCTCGACGGCCACGGCCGCGCTGCCCAACTGCGCGTGGTTGCCCGGGAGTACGACGGGCTTCGCCGCCTCCTGGAGGTCGCCGGTGCGGTGGACGGTGAGCGTTCCGTTGTTGTCGCTGCCCGGCTGCGAGGTGTCCCCCGCGTCCTGCCACACCACGAACGCCTCGTGCGTGGCGGTGTCGAACCTCGCCGCGCGGGGCATGTCGACACCCTCGATGGTGCGCAGCCGCTTGCCGGTCGCGTCGTGGACGACGACGGAGGTGTCCAGTCCGACCCACACCGCGCCGGTCTCCGGATCCACCTCCGTGAACCCTCCGAAGCCCTCTCCCGCCGGGAGTTCCACGGTCTTGGTGACCTGGAAGGCGGCGGTGTCGACCCGGTACATCCGGCGGTTGCCCACGTCGGTGAACCAGACCGCGCCGCGCGCCGCGTCGACCGCGAACTCCTCGCCGCCCGCCAGGGTCACGGACCGCTTGACGGTCGCGGTCGCGATGTCGACCTCCGACAGGACGGAGCCCTGCGCGACCAGCACCGTCGACGGGGTGAGCCCGGGGGCGGCGTCGGTGACGGCCGCACCCGGCACCCACGCGCCCGCCGCCGCGGCGTCGCCGTCCTTGGCGGTGCCGATGCCGCGCAGCGGATAGACGAAGACCGCGCCGTCGCCGCGCAGCGGGGCGACGAGCTGCCGTACGGCCCGCCGGCCGAGCGTGCCGGTGGGGCCCGGGGCCTGCCCGACACTGCTGCGCAGCTTGCCGTCGGCGGGGTCCAGGACGTGCAGCCCGCCCTCGTTGGCCTCGGCGGTCTCGGGCAGGTCGTCCGAACCGACGTACAGCTTCTTCGAGTCGGGGTGAAGCAGCAGGTCGCGCGGTTTCCCGGCGGTGGTGAACTGCGCCACCGGCCGGTACACGACGGCACCCTGCGGTACGTCGGCCCCCTCGCCCCCGGCGGCCGAGGCGGGGCCGGCGCCGGTGGCGGCCGAGGCGAGCACGAGCGCGAGCACGGCGGAGGCGGTGCCCGTGCGGCGGCCGGGGGTGAGGGGGTGTCGGGGTGTCATGACTTCCTCGTCGACGGGTCGGACGGATGCCGGAGCGATACCGGAGCCCGGGCCCCGATCGGGCCGGGCCGGACGGCCTAGTTGAAGGTCACCGGGACGTGGACGTCGTACTTGCGGTTGGACGAGTTGAAGTGGTCGGCGCGCGTGACGACGGCGCACTGGACGGTCTCGCCGCAGATCTGGCCGCCGCCCAGGTCGGCCTTGACGTGGATGGTGACGCTGAAGGTGCCGCCCGGACCGTACTTGGACGTGTTGGCCAGGGTCCCGCCGAAGATGTTGTTGATCCAGTGCGAGGCGCCGGTGGTGCCGGACTGGTCGGAGCCGCCCAGACAGGGGGTGGGCTTGTTCGCGCCCTGGGCGCCGTTGACCGCACAGAGGCCGACGTATATGCCCTTGCCGGTGTTGAAGCCGCTGCCGGTGACCGTGACGTTCTGACCGGACGCGGCGGCGGAGGAGGGCGCCGTGACGCTGAGGTTGAAGGTGGCCGCGCCGTCGGTGACCGTACGCGTCGAGGTGGCGGCCGAGGCGGAGCCGGCCGCGCCGACGGCGAGCGCGACGGCGGCGGAGGCGGCGACGGCCGCGCGGGCGGCGGTACGGGGCAGGGAGGCAGCACGCATCACTGGAACACCTTTCAGGTGCGGGAGTGGTTTCCGGTACGGAAGCGCCAGAACTGAGGTAAGGCTAACCTAATTTCGATCAAGCTTGAACCCCCTCGTGCCCGCACCACCGCCGCCATGAGGGTCCGTCAACTTCCGTTTGTGCGACCGCCGAACCGTGCCGCGGCCCCGATGGCGAGGCCTCCGTCGGGTCGGCGCGCCGGCCGCCGCCCGCTCCGGTTCCGGGCGCGGTCGGTCCGGCCGGCCCGACCGCCCTCGTGATGCGCGCGACCCCGTGCGTGGCAACACTGGGGCCATGACGAACAAGGCAGCCTTGGAGGGCGGCCCGGACGATCTCCCGGACCGGATCGTCCCGATCGCCTCGCCCGGAGAGGACCTCAAGGTCCCGCACCGCGGCGGATACGAGCACTTCAAGCCCACCGCGCGGCAGCAGGACGGCCCACAAGGGCGACTGCAGGTCTACGAGTGGTGGGAACGCACCGAGATCGCCGAATGACGGGCGGGGGGTGGGGGGGGGGGGGGGCCCCCCCCCCCCCCCCCCCCCCCCCCCCCCCCCCCCCCCCCCCCGGGCCCCCCCCCCCCCCCCCGGCCGCTCCCCCGGACGGCCCCCTAGGGCGACGCCCGGTACCGTTGTGGTGGCCCGCCACCCACACCGCCCATTGCCGGGGGGGGGGGGGGCCGGGGGCCCCCCCCCCCCCCACCCCCCGCGTCGCCCCGGCCTCACCCCCGGTAGGTCTCCAGCAGCCGGAGCCAGATCTCGCTGATGGTCGGGAAGGACGGCACCGCGTGCCACAGCCGCTCGACCGGAACCTCCCCGGCGACCGCGATGGTGGCCGCGTGGATCAGCTCGGCGGCGCCCGGGCCGACGAAGGTGACCCCGAGGAGGACCTCCCGGTCGAGGTCGACGACCATCCGGGCCCGGCCGCGGTAGCCGTCGGCGTACAGCCCGGCGCCGGAGACCTTGGACAGGTCGTAGTCGACGGCGCGCACCCGGTGGCCGGCCCGTTCGGCCTCGGCCAGGGTCAGGCCCACCGCGGCGGCCTCCGGGTCGGTGAAGACCGCCTGCGGGAGGGCGCGGGTGTCCGCGGTCGGCGTGTGCGCGCCCCAGGGAGCGGTGTCCAGCGGGTCGCCCGCCGCGCGTGCGGCGATCGCGGCGCCCACGATCCGGGCCTGGTACTTGCCCTGGTGGGTGAGGAGCGCCCGGTGATTGACGTCCCCGACGGCGTACAGCCAGTCGTGGCCGGGCACCCGGCAGGTGTCGTCGACGTCGATCCACGTCCCGGCGGGCAGACCCACGGTCTCCAGCCCGATGTCGTCGGTCCGCGGCGCCCGGCCGGTCGCCATCAGCAGTTCGTCGCCCTCCAGGGTCTCGCCGCCCTCCAGCACCACCCGGACGGGACCGGTCGAGCCGTCCCGCACGACCGCCTCGACAGCCACGTCCGTACGGACCACCGCCCCGGCCTCGCGCAGCGCGTCGGCCACCAATTCTCCCGCGAAGGGCTCCATCCGCGGCAACAGCCCGGAGCCGCGCACCAGCACCGTGACCTGCGATCCGAGGCCCTGCCAGGCCGTGGCCATCTCGGCGGCCACCACGGAGCCGCCCACGATCAGCAGCCGGCCGGGGACCCCCTGGGCGGAGGTCGCCTCACGGCTGGTCCACGGGCGGGCTCCCGTGATGCCGGGCAGGTCCGGGATCAGGGCCCTGGTGCCGGTGGCGACGACCACCGCGTGCCGGGCCGCCAGTACGTGGTGCTCGCCCTCCGGGCTGGTGACGGCGACCTTGCGGTTCCCGTAGAGCCGGCCGTGGCCGCGGTAGACGTGGACCCCGATGGAATCGAGCCAGTCGATCTGGCCCTGGTCCTTCCAGTCACCGGTCCAGTAGTCGCGGTGCGCCAGCACCGCCGCCGTGTCCAGGGGCCCCTCGACGGCCCCCGCCAGTCCCGGCACCCGGCGGGCGTCGGCCCGGGCCAGCACCGGGCGCAGCAGCGCCTTGCTCGGCACACAGGCCCAGTACGAGCACTCGCCGCCCACCAGTTCGCTCTCCACGAGCGCCGTGCTCAGCCCGGCGGCGCGGGTCCGGTCGACGATGTTCTCGCCGGCCGGGCCCCCGCCGAGCACCACGACGTCGTACTCCACGGCTTCAGTCATACGGGCCAGTGTCACGCCGGTCCGCTGCCGCGTCACGCACTCAGGCCTCCGGCGTGCCGTTCTCCCGGGTGCCGGGGGCCTGCGCGCCGCCCTGCTGCGTGGCGGCGATCTTGGCGCGCACCTCGTCCATGTCGAGCGCGCGGGCCTGCCCGATGAGGTCGGTCAGCGCCGCCTCGGGCAGGGCGCCGGGCTGGGCGAAGATGGCCACCTGGTCCCGGACGATCATCAGGGTTGGGATCGAAGTGATCTGGAAGGCACCGGCCAGCTCCTGCTGCGCCTCGGTGTCCACCTTCGCGAAGAGCAGGTCGGGGTGGGCCTCGGAGGCCCTCTCGTAGACCGGCGCGAACTGCAGGCACGGCCGGCACCAGCCCGCCCAGAAGTCGATCAGCACGAACGGGTTCTCGCTGACCGTCTGGTCGAAGTTTTCCTTGGTGAGCTCGACTGTAGCCACGGTGTCCAGACCTCCTGATTGAGCCGACTGCTCCTTGAACGAACGACCGGCCCCGGGCATTCCGGGGGCCGGCCGCCCCGACCGGCCCGCCCCGTGTACGAGGAGCTCGACCGGCGTGTGGCGCCGTCCTGTGCATCCACCCGGCGTACGTCTCCGAGTCGGGGCTCACCGAGGAGGAGGCCGCGATGATCCTCGACACGAACGCGGCCGACCTGCTCGACCTGTCCGGAATCTCCGGGACATCCGGCCCGTGTCCCTTCGCCGGATCCGGAGATCCGGCGAAGGACCGGTGTGGGGCGGGGCGGTGCCTGGAAGGGCTAGAAGGGGTGGCCGGCCGGGGTGCTGCGGGCCGTGGTCCAGCGCAGTTCCGTGAAGGCGTCCAGGTTCGCCTCGCCGCCGAAACGTGCGCCGGTGCCGGAGGCGCCGACTCCGCCGAACGGGGCGACGGCCTCGTCGTTGACCGTCTGGTCGTTGACGTGCGCGATCCCGGTGGGGATCCGCTCGGCCAGGTCGAGCCCGCGCGCCGCGTCCCGGGTCACGATCCCGAGGGAGAGGCCGTAGGGGCCCGCGGAGGCCAGAGCCACCGCCTCGTCCTCCGTCGCGAAGGAGCGTACGGGCGCCACCGGGCCGAAGACCTCCTCGGCGTAGGCGGGGGTGTCGTCGCCGACGCCCGCCAGGACGGTCGGCCGGTAGAAGAGGTCCCGGTGGGTACCGCCGGCGACGAGCTTGGCCCCCGCTCCGGTGCTGGCCTCCACGAGGGCGTGTACGCGTTCCACCTGGGCGCGGTCGATCAGCGGGCCCAGGTGGACCTGCTCGCGGTACGGGTCCCCCACGGCCAGTTCCTCGGCGCGCACGGCGAGCCGCTCGACGTACTCGTCGTAGAGCGAGGCGTGGACGAGGTGCCGCCCGGCGGTCATGCAGATCTGGCCCTGATGGAAGAAGCTGCCCCAGGTCGCCTGGGCGACGGCGGCCTCGACGTCGGCGTCGCGGAGCACGACGAGGGCGGAGTTGCCGCCCAACTCCAGGTGTGCGCGCTTGAGATGACGGCCCGCCAGTTCTCCCACGGTGCGGCCGGCGGCGGTGGATCCGGTGAAGGACACCACCCGGACCCGAGGGTCGACGACCACGGCGGCGCCCGTCTCGGCGCCCCCGGGCAGGACGTGCAGCAGCCCGGCGGGAAGTCCGGCGGCGGCGAACACGGCGGCGAGCGCCAGGCCGCCGCAGACGGCGGTCCGCCGGTCCGGCTTGAGGAGCACCGCGTTGCCGAGCGCCAGCGCCGGCGCGACCGAGCGGATCGCCAGGATCAGCGGGGCGTTGAAGGGGGCCACGACCCCGACCACCCCGGCCGGGACCCGGCGGGTGAAGGACAGTCGCGGTGCCTCGCTGGGCAGCACCTGCCCGACCGGGCGCGAGGCCAGCGCGGCGGCCTCGTAGCACTCCTGGGCGGCGACGTGCAGTTCGAAGCCGGCCTTGCCGGGGATCGAGCCGGATTCGCGGACCAGCCACTCCCGCAGCTCGTCGGCGTGGGCGGCGAACAGGTCCCCGGCGCGGCGCAGCACGGCCGCCCGCTCCAGGTGGGTGGTGCGCGCCCAGTCGTGCTGCGCGGCCCGGGCCCGTACGGCGGCCTCCGCCACGTCGCCGGGCGCGGCGAGGTCGAGGGTGGCGAGGGTGCGGCCGGTTGCGGGTTCGACGACCGGCGCGGCGCCGCCGGTGAGGGTGGGTCCGTCCTGCCAGAGTGTCGGGTCGAGGAGCGGCATGGCGCGGGGCCTCCGGGTGGGGATGGGCGGGGTGCCGGGCGAGGGGGGGGCGGCAGCACGCGTCATCGTGCCAGACCGGAGGCTCCACTTCTGTTCAGTTATTGGGCAGTTGACGGCGGGCGCTGACCGGAAATGGTCGACGCCCTGGTGGGGCGGGTGCGCCACCAGGGCGGTGCCGGAGCGGGGATCAGCGCTGCCCGAGCGGGACTCAGCGGTGCCTGAGCGGCGCTCAGCGGTGCCTGAGCGGCGCTCAGCGGTGCCTGAGCGGGCTCAGCGCTCCAGGACCAGCGCGATGCCCTGCCCGACGCCGATGCACAGCGCCGCCATGCCCGTACCGGAGCCGGCCGCCGCCAGCTGGTGGGCGACCGATCCGGCCAGCCGCGCGCCCGAGGCGCCGAGCGGGTGGCCGATCGCGATGGCGCCGCCGCGCGGGTTGACCACGGCCGGATCCAGCTCCGGCCAGGCCGCCAGACAGCCCAACGCCTGGGCCGCGAAAGCCTCGTTGAGTTCGAGGACGGTGAGGTCCGACAGCCCGCGGCCGGCCTTGCCGAGGGCCCGCTGCACCGCGTCCACCGGGCCGAGCCCGAAGAGCTGGGGCTCGATCCCGGTGACGGCGGAGGCGCTGATCCGGGCGAGCGGCTCCCGGCCGGTGGCGGCCAGGCCCGCCTCGTCGGTCAACAGCAGGGCTGCGGCGCCGTCGTTGAGGGGGGAGGCGTTGCCGGCCGTGACCGTGCCCCGGCCGTCCGTCCGGAAGGCGGGCTTCAGCCGGGCCAGGGCCTCGGGGGTGGAACCCTCCCTGATGCACTCGTCCCGTACCAGGTCCACTCCCCCGTACGGCACGACCTCGCCGTCGTACAGCCCGTCGGCCCAGGCGGCCGCGGCCTTGCGGTGGCTCTCCAGGGCGAAGGCGTCCTGCGCCTCGCGGGTGACGGCGTACTTGTCGGCGACGAGTTCGGCGCCCTCGCCGAGCGAGCCGGTCCACTCGGCGGGCATCCGCGGGTTGGTCATCCGCCAGCCGAGGGTGGTGGACCACATCTGCTGGTGTCCGGCGGGGAAGGCCCGTTCGGGCTTCTGGACCACCCAGGGGGCGCGGCTCATCGACTCGACGCCGCCCGCGATGGCCACGGAGGCGTCGCCCAGGGCGATGGCGCGGGCGGCCTGGATCACGGCTTCGAGGCCGGACCCGCACAGCCGGTTGACGGTGACCCCGGGAACGCTCACCGGGAGGCCGGCCAGCAGGACGGCCATCCGGGCCACGTCGCGGTTGTCCTCGCCCGCGCCGTTGGCGTCGCCGAAGACCACGTCGTCGATGCGGGCCGGATCGAGATCGGGCGTACGGTCCACCAGCGCGCGCACCACGTGCGCGGCCAGGTCGTCCGGGCGGACGCCGGCGAGGGCTCCGCCGAACTTGCCGATCGGGGTGCGGACGGCGTCGACGACGTAGACGTCGCGGACGGTGCGGATGCTCATGGGGTCTCTCCTGGGCGGATCCGTACGGGCGGTGGCGCATCGGTGCCGGGTGGGCACCGATGCCGGTGTGGGCACGACGCCGGTGTGGGCATCGCGACACGCCGCCGGGCACGCCCGGTGGGGCGCGCCCGCAGTCTCCGTCCGCACGTCACCGCCTGTCAACGGCCTCCTGCACGCCACCCCGCCCGTGCGACCCGACGCGCGACCCCGGCCCGCGACCCGGCGGGCGGACGTGGCCCGGCGGGGGGCTCCGTCAGGTCGACTCGCGGTGGACGGCCTCGGCCGCCATGAGGTCGCGCCGCTCGGTGACCTCCGACGGGTCGCGCACCGCGTGGTCCACCAGCGACGCCAGGTGGTCACCGGTCGGCATCTCGATCCGCACCGTGCTCAGCCGGGGCCGCAGCAGCCTCCCGATGAGCAGGTCGTCGGCGCCGATGACGGCGACGTCCTCGGGGATGCGCAGCCCCTCGTCCTGGAGGGCCCGCATCAGCAGCATGGCGTACTCGTCGTTGTACGCGAACACCGCGTCCAGCCCGAGGCCGCGCCAGCGGGCCGCGAGCGCCGCGGCCGACTCCTCCGAGTAGGCCATCGGCACGGGCTCGACCCGTGCGCCCCCCGCATCCGCCACGGAGCGGGCGCCCGCGAGCCGGGGCGCGGAGAACAGCTCCAGCCCCTCCTCCTCGGGGACGACCACCCCGATCCGCCGCCGGCCCCGCTCGACGAGATGGGCCGCGGCCCGGGCGCCGACCTCCTGCTGGTCCATGACCAGCGCGTGCGCCCCGGGCACGCCGACCGGGCCCAGGGTGATGACCGCGCGCGCCCCGGCCCGCTTGAGGGTGGCGACGTTGTGCGCGGAGAGGGTGATCTCGCCGAGCGATATCACCGCCACCGGACGCAGCTCCGCCCACGCCCGCACGGCCTCGTCGCCGCTGAGGCCGAGGCTCCCGTACTGGACCACGGTGTAGTCGAGGCGGCGCAGCGCCCACTGCAGTTCGTTGAGGAAGGCGCTGTAGAGCGGGCCGATCGGCACGTTCGGGGTGGGCAGCAGCACGATCCGGGTGTGCCCGGCACGCAGGCTGCGGGCGGCCGCGTGCGGGACGTAACCGAGTTCCTCGGCGGCCTCGCGGACCTTGCGGCGGGTCGGCTCGCTGATGCGTACGGCTTCCGCGTTGTTCAGCACGTACGAGACCGTCGCGCGCGATACGCCCGCGAGGCGGGCCACGTCGGCGCTGGTCGGAACGGGAGGCGGCGGCGTGGTCGATCCGGAGGCCGGGGTCTGCGGCTTCGGCGATTTCGATGACTGAGACATTGCCGTGGCATCTTTCCAGACCGGTTGGGCCCAGGGGCTAGCGAATGGCCGGAAACGAATGCTACACAGTGGTTACACGAGTCATTGACACGTGTAACCACGGTGTCACATCCTCGTCGACGGACGTGCCGACGGAGGTGTCACCGCACGTGCCCCGGCACGTGGTCCGCCGTGCCGCCGCCCTGTCGCGCTCCGTCGCACCCCCGCCGTCGCGACGGGGCGGCGCGCACCCCCACCGCACCCGGCACCGCGCCCTCATCACATCCAGCCCGCCCCTCCCCCCTTCCCTTCGTCCGCCCGCGACCGCCCAGGAGGGCACCGTGGCCCTTTCCTCCCCCGGCACCGGTTCCACCGCCGCCACCACCGACGCGTCCACCGGACCCGGCCCCGCACGCCGCGGCCTGCTCCCCCTGCTGCTCGTCGGCAACAGCGCCATGTACGCGCTCTACGTCGGCGTGGCCGGCGTTCTGCTCGCACTCCAGGTCGAGGACATCGACCCGGCGAACAAGGTGTCCAACTTCGGCCTGATCGCAGGGGTATCGGCGATCTTCGCCACGGTCTTCAACCCCGTGGCCGGCGCCCTGTCCGACCGCAGCGGACGGCGCAACCCCTGGATCCTCGGCGGCGGGCTGGCCGCCGTCCCGGCGATGTTCCTGCTCGGCTTCGCCGACACGATCCTGCTGATCACGATCGCCTGGTGCCTCGGCCAGGCCGTCATGAACGTCTACCAGGCGGCCCTCACCTCCGTGGTGCCCGACCGGGTGCCCCTGAGCGCCCGCGGCAAGGCCTCGGCGGCCGTCGGCCTCGGCCTGCCCTTCGGCTCCACCCTCGGTGCGCTGCTCGGCGCGGCCTTCTCCGAGGACTACCGCACCGGGTACCTCGTGTTCGGCGCGCTCGTGGCGGGGGCCGCCGTCCTCTTCACCGCCTGCAGCCGCGAGGAGCGGCTCCCGGCCCGCGCCCCGATGCCCGTACGGGCCCAGCTCGGCGCCTTCGCGAGCGCACTGCGCCACCACGACTTCCGGTGGGCCTTCATCGGGCGGGCGCTGCTCGTCCTCGGGTACTTCGCGGTGACCGGCTACCAGCTCTACATCCTGCAGGACCACACCGTGCTGCCCGCCGGCATGAAGCCGGAGGCCGCGGTGGCGGTGATGATGCCGCTGACGAGTGTGGCGATGGTGCTCTCCACGGTCCTCGGCGGATACCTCTCCGACCGGTTCGACCGCCGCAAGCTCTTCGTCGGCGCCTCCGCACTGCTGTCGGCCGTCGCGCTGGTGATCCCGGCCGTGTCGACCAGCTGGACCGCGATGCTGGCCTTCTCCGTGGTCAACGGGCTGGCGTTCGGCTGCTACATGGCCGTGGACA
Organism: Streptomyces sp. NPDC090045; assembly: GCF_044747975.1. Lineage (NCBI taxonomy): Bacteria > Bacillati > Actinomycetota > Actinomycetes > Kitasatosporales > Streptomycetaceae > Streptomyces > Streptomyces sp. NPDC090045. Next base: position 270,972 of record NZ_JBIVFA010000009.1, on the reverse strand, counting down.
CCGCGCTCGTGACGATGGTGCTCCCCAAGGCCGAGGACGCGGCCCGCGACATGGGCGTGCTCAACATCGCCAACGCCGGCCCGCAGATCGTCGCCCCGTTCATCGCCTCGGTGATCGTCTCGCTCAGTGGCGGGTACACCGCGCTGTTCGTCGTGGCGGCCGTGCTGGCGGTGGCGGGGGCGCTGGCGGTGAAGCCGATCCGCAGCGTGCGCTGACCGCTCACCCGACACCGCTCACCCGATACCGTTCACACCACCGAGAAGGGCACCACCGTGCAGCTGCACACCCACACCTGGGGCGAGGGCGACCGCATCGCCCTCCTGATCCACGGCATCATGGCCGACCACCGGACGTGGCGTCGGGTCGGCCCCGCCCTCGCCGACCACGGCTACCGCGTCATCGCGGTGGACCTGCGGGGCCACGGGGCCAGCGGCCGCGGCGCGTACGGCCCCGAGCTGTACGCGGACGACGTGGTCGAGACGCTGCCGGCCGGCGCCGAGCTCGCCATCGGCCACTCCCTCGGTGGCCTGACCCTGTCGCTCGCGGTGGACCGGCTGAGGCCGCGCCGGGCGGTGTACTCCGACCCCGGCTGGCACCTGGCCGCTCCCTCGGAGGGCTTCGGACCGGAGCTGCTGGCCCGGTTCAAGTCGGCGACCAGGGAGGAGATCCGGGCGATGAGTCCGCGCTGGGAGGACGTGGACGTCGACATCGAGCTGGCGACCCTGGCGCTGTGGGACGAGCAGACGGCCCTGAGCCTCGCCCCGCTGCTCGGCGCCGACCTGATGCCGGCCGCGCCGGTGGTCCCGTCGCTGGTGCAGCTCGCCGACCCCAGCCAGTTGATCTCACAGGAGCGGGCGCAGCTGCTCAAGAGCCGAGGTTTCCAGGTGCGTTCGGTCGCCGGGGCCGGACACACCATCCACCGCGACGACTTCGACGGGTTCATGGCCTCCCTGGAGGGGTGGATCTAGGTCTGCCGGCACGGGGCGGTCTCCGCGGACGGCGGGGCCGCCCGGTGTCAGTGGCGGTTGCGAGACTGGTGCCATGAACGATGACGCCGAACACGACGGCCGGGTGGACCCGGGGGCCCTCCTGCTGCAGACGGACTGGAACGCGGTGGAGCACTGCTGCCCGGACGTGGCACCGGAGACGCCGGTGATCCTGCGGGAGCTGCTGGACGACGACCCGGACGTCCAGGGCTTCGCCTTGCGGTGCCTGGCCGAAGCCCTCGTCCGCGGGAACGTCTTCTACACCGCCACGGCTCCCGCGGCCCGGTACGTGGCCGCGATCCTGGGGGACCCGCGGACCCTGGCGCAGGTCACCGACCGCAGCGTCCACGAGGTGTACGACCTGGGTCCGCAGACCCCGTTCCCGCTGCGCGCCGGCCTGATGAGCTGGCTGGGGGACTCGGTCGTCGACGCGATGGCCCAGCAAGGGCGGCCCTACGGCGACCAGGAGGACCTCGACGCGTTCCTCGACCTCGCGCCGGAGTTCTACGCGGCCGTGCGCCCCTTCCTCACGTCCGGCTCCCCCGAGATACGCGAGGCGGCCCTCGGCGCGCTCCTGCCGCTGCTCCGGCTGCCCGCCCTGGCCGACCGGGGCCCCGCCCACCGCGACCAGGTCCTCGCCGCGGCCTTCGGCGCCGGCCCGCACCGCTGGCGGGCCGTCGACACGCTCTCCTCCTGGGGCGAGGACGTCTCGTCCCTGCTCTGACCGCCCCGGCCCCCAACATCGGGGCCTTCACGGGTAGTCGTGCCCGGCGGGTCCCCCGTACCGTCTACCTACCGAACGGTAATAGGGGGAGTGGTTCGCGATGCCGGATTCTTCAGCTTCTTCGGCCGGCCTGGTCGAAATGGCCGCCGCGCTCACCGAAGGCAGTGTGTCCGCACGGCAGTTGACGGAGGAGGCGCTGCACCGGATCGCGGCGGCGCAGCCGGAGCTGAACGCCTTCCGGACCGTGCGCGCCGACGCCGCGCTCGCCGAGGCGGACGCGGCGGACCGGCGGCTGGCCGCGGGAGAGCGGCTGCCGCTGCTGGGCGTACCGCTCGCGGTGAAGGACGACATGGACGTGACCGGGGAGCCGACCGCCTTCGGCTGCGCCGGGTCCTTCGCCCCGAAGACCGCCGACAGCGAGGCGGTACGGAGGCTGCGCGCGGCCGGTGCGGTCATCGTCGGCAAGACCCAGACGCCGGAGCTCGGCCAGTGGCCCTTCACCGAGGGCGAGGCCTTCGGCGAGACCCGCAATCCGTGGAACCCGGCCTACTCGCCCGGCGGCTCCTCGGGCGGCTCGGCGGCGGCCGTGGCGGCCGGCCTGGTTCCGGCGGCCCTGGGCTCGGACGGAGCCGGTTCGGTCCGGATCCCGGCGGCCTGGACCCATCTGGTCGGCGTGAAACCGCAGCGCGGGCGCATCTCCACCTGGCCGGAGCCGGAATCCTTCCACGGGCTCACGGTCAACGGCGTCCTGGCCCGCACCGTCGCCGACGCGGCGCTCCTGCTGGACGCCGCGAGCGGCCAGCACCCCGAGGACCTGCACCGCCCGGCCCGCATCTCGGCGGTCGAGGCGGCCCGGCGCACCCCGCGCCGGCTGCGGATCGCCCTCTCCTTCGGAATGCCCTTCACGGCCACGCCCAAGTCGCTGGACCCGCGGGTGCGCTCCGCGGTGGAGCGGCTGGCCGGGCTGCTGGAGTCGCTGGGGCACGAGGTGGTCCCGGAGGACCCGCGGTACGGCCCGATCGGCCTGACCTTCGTACCGCGCGCGACCAGCGGCGTACGGGACTGGGCGGCGCGGGTGCCGGATCCGGCGCTGCTGGACCCGCGCACGCACGAAGCGGTACGGACCGGCCGGATCCTGGGCGGGCTGGCCCTGCGGGTCTCCCGGCGGGCGGAGTCGGCGCTGCGGCACCGGGTGGGCGAGATCTTCGGCCGTTTCGACGTGGTGCTGACCCCCACGACGGCCACACCGCCGCTGCGCGTCGGCGCGCTGGCGGGACTGGGGGCCATGGCCACGGACCGCGCGATGATAGCCGCCTGCCCGTACGCCTGGACGTGGAACGTCCTGGGGTGGCCGGGGGTGAACGTCCCGGCGGGGTTCACGGGCGAGGGGCTGCCGATGGGCGCCCAGTTGCTGGGTCCGGCGGACTCGGAGCCGCTGTTGCTGGCGCTGGCCGCGCAGCTGGAGGCGGCGCGGGGCTGGGCGGCGCGGCGGCCGGACCCGGTGGGGGCCGGCGTGTGAGGGCCGCGGGCCGGGCGTGCGCGGTCACAGGCCGGCCTTCGAGGGCCGCGGGCCGGAATGCCGACAGTGAGCCTCCGTGACACGCTGAATGGGGGGATCTCGCCGGTCCGGCCACTCGGCCGGCCCTGCACCCAAGGAGATCGAAATGGCCAGTGACGCCAGCAGGCCCCAGGCAGGCCACGGGCAACCGCGCCCCTGGCACGCACCCACGTCGGGTACCACCCTCCTGGCGGGAGTGCTGATGATCTTCGGAGGGGCGATGGCGTTCCTCGAAGGGATCGCTGCCGTCGCCAGCGACGACCTGTTCGTCGTGACGCGCCACTACGTGTTCGAGTTCAGCCTGACCGGCTGGGGCTGGGTCCACCTCATTCTGGGCATCGCCCTCGTCGTCGCCGGCTGCGCCGTGCTCGCCGGAGCCCTGTGGGGCCGCTATTTCGGCATCATGGTCGCCGGCCTGGGCGCGATCGCCAACTTCCTCTGGATCCCGTACTACCCCTGGTGGGCGCTGGTGCTGGTCGTCGTCAACCTCTTCGTCGTCTGGGCGCTGTGCATGGGCTCGCACCGGGAGTCGGACATGACCTGACCGCCGGACCCGGCTGCACAGGGTCGCGGTTGCCGGCCCGGTAATCTCGGCGGGATGACGGCACTTTCGCATCACGGCAACGGCTACACCGACCAGCCCGGCCGCGACGGGGACACGGCCACCACCGAGGCCAACCCCCGCGCCATCGGCCCCGTGCGCACCGAGTACGCGCCCGACCCCGACGGGGACCCCGATCCCGGCGAGATCGTGTGGACCTGGGTCCCCTTCGAGGAGAACGACGGACGCGGGAAGGACCGCCCGGTGCTGGTCGTCGCGCGGGAGGCGGGCGGGCGGACCCTGCTCGCCGTACAGCTGTCCAGCAAGCGGCACGACCACGACCGGGAGTGGGTGCCGATCGGGACCGGCCCGTGGGACAGCGCGGGCCGGGAGTCCTGGGTGGACGTCGACCGGGTGCTCCGGGTGCACGAGTCGGGAATGCGGCGCGAGGCCTGTGCGCTGGACCGCGGACGCTTCGGGCTGGTCGTCGACCGGCTGCGCGAGCGCTACGGCTGGACGTAGCACGGGACGGACGGGCGCGGGACGGACGGGCGCAGGCGGCCGGACGGGCGCGGGACGGACAGGCGCGCCGGCCGGACGGGCGCAGGCGGCCGCGGTCACCCGTCACCGGTCACCAGCGGCCCAGTGCCCGTCCTCAGACCCCGAAGCCGGCGAAGGCCCTCTCGAACGCCTCGCGCGGCTCGGGCTTGCGGTCCAGCACCCCGAACACCACCCGCTCGAATACCCCCGCGAACCGGCCCGCCAGCAGCCCCCGGAAAGCCTCGGCCACCTCCGCCGGGTCGTTCTGGAAGACCCCGCAGCCCCACGCCCCCAGCACCAGCCGCCGGTATCCGTGCAGCGCCGCAACTTCCAGTACGAGCTCCGCCCGCCGGACCAGCGCCCCGGGGATCTCGGCCACCCGCTGCGGCTCCTGGCGGCGGATCGTGCCCGCGTTCGGGGCGGGCGAGGTGAGGAAACCGACCCGGAACGGGGTCTCCAGCAGTTCGCCCCGGTCGTCGCGGAAGACGGGCACCCCGGGCGAGTGAATCACCCGGTCGGTGTAGAAGGTGCTGCGTTCCGCCCGGTGGACCTCGTAGTACTCCGGGGCCTCCAGCAGCGTCTCGTAGAGGGCCGAGGCGCGGCACAGCGCCTCCTCCTGGGCCTTGGCCCCGCGGACGTAACCACCCCCGGGATTGCGGGCCGAGGCGAAGTTCAGGGCCGCCACCGGGACCGTCTCCGGGCCCGCCGCGGCATCCGGGCCGCCCGTCGCGAGCCTGCGGGCCGCGACCGTGGTGCTCTCGCCCGTGACCTCGACGGCCGTCGGCCCGCTCCCACGAACGATCTCTTCGTCTGGAACGACCCGGTTTGGTCCATATATCCTGGTTCCGGCCTTGGCGTCCGCCAGGGCGGCGGCAAGGGACACCTGCCGTCCCGACCGCGTCCGGTACCCACCGGCCGCCAGGATCTCCGCGTTCTCCCGCGCGATCTCGCGCAATCTGCTGCTCACGCCGCCATCCTCCGCACCCCGGCCACCGGCGGCAAAGGAATTAGTGCCCCAGGGAGGGGTAGGCACGGGTGAAGTCACGGCCGACGACAGGAGACGAGGACCCGGTATGTCCCAGGACTCACCCACTCCCCCATACCCGCCCGCCATACCCCCTGCCCCCTCCCTCACCGAAACCGAGGCGGAGGAGCTGATCCACGGCATCTGTTTCAAGACCGGCCCGCCGCGCCTCATCGGCGCCGAGCTCGAATGGCTGGTCGTGGATGCCGAACGGCCCGAACAGCCCCTGTCCGCCGAGCGGCTGCGGGCCGCGCACGCCGCCGCCCGCGCCCTGCCACTGAACTCGCGGCTGACCGTCGAACCCGGTGGCCAGCTCGAACTCAGCTCGGCCCCCGCCGCCTCGCTCAGCGGATGCGTGGACGGCCTGCAGGCCGACCTCACCGCCGTACGAGGCGCCCTGCTGGCCCGCGGACTGGTCCTGCGCGGCCTCGGCCGCGACCCCCGGCTCCCCTACCGCCGGCTGCTGAACAGCCCGCGCTACGACGCGATGGAGGCCTACTTCGACCGCACCGGCCCGGCCGGGCGCGTCATGATGTGCGCCTCCGCCTCCGTACAGGTCTGCGTGGACGCCGGGTACGAGGAGCCGGGCGTGCTCGGCCACGGCCGGCGCTGGCGGCTCGCGCACCTGCTGGGCGCGGTCCTCGTGGCCGCCTTCGCCAACTCCCCGGCGCACGAGGGCCCGTACGCCGGCTGGCGCTGCGCCCGCCAGGGGGTCTGGAGCGACATCGACAGCCGGCGCGCGCTCGCCCCGCCGCTGGACGCGGAGCCGCGGGCCGGGTGGACGCGGCAGGCGCTGGACACCGAGCTGATGTGCGTCCGGTCGTACGAGGGCGAGGCGTGGGAGATCCCGCGCGGCACGACCTTCCGCGACTGGCTGCGCACGGGCGGCGACCTCGGGCAGCCGGCGCACTCCGCCCTCGCGGGCCGCCCCGCCCTGCGGCCGCCCACCGTCGAGGACCTGGAGTACCACCTCACCACGCTGTTCCCACCGGTGCGGCCGCGCGGCCACCTGGAGCTGCGGATGATCGACGCGCAGCCGGGCGACGACGGCTGGCTGGTCCCGGTGGCCGTCGTGCACGCGCTGTTCGACGATCCGGAGGCCGCCGAGACCGCGTACCGGGCGACCAAGGCGCTGTCCGACGCGCACGGCCCGCGGCCCTCTCCCCGCAATCCGCTGTGGCGGTCCGCCGCCCGGCACGGCCTCGCCGATCCGGAGCTGCGGACGGCCGCGACGGCCTGTTTCCTGGCCGCCGCCGAGGCGCTGCCCCGGCTGGGCGCGAGCGAGCACGTCCAGGAGACGGTCGGGGCGTTCACCGAGCGCTTCGTGCTGCGCGGCCGCTGCCCGGCCGACGACGCGTCCTCCCTGGAGCCCGCCCGGAAGGAGGCCCGCCGATGACCACCTCGCACCCGTCCCGGGAAGCCCTGCGGGAGCGGGCGGCCGCCGCCCTGACCGCCGCGCGCGTGCGCACGGCCGGGCTCACCGACGCCGTGAGCGACGCGGACCTGACCGCCCAGCACTCGCCGCTGATGTCCCCGCTCGTCTGGGACCTGGCGCACATCGGGAACCAGGAGGAGCTCTGGCTGCTGCGCAACGTGGCCGGGCGCGAGTCCATGCGCCCCGAGATCAATCCGCTCTACGACGCCTTCGAGCATCCCCGCGCCGAGCGGCCCAAGCTGCCACTGCTCGGGCCCGGGGAGGCCCGCCGGTACGCGGCCGAGGTGCGCGGCCGGGTCTTCGACCTGCTGGAGCACACCCCGCTGGAGGGCAGTGCGCTCCTCGACGACGGCTTCGCCTTCGGGATGATCGCCCAGCACGAACAGCAGCACGACGAAACGATGCTGATCACCCATCAGCTGCGGCAGGGCGCGCCCGTGCTGACCGCGCCGGATCCGGACGCCCCGTACGATCCGCCGCGCGACGCCGAAGTCCTCGTCCCCGGCGGCCCGTTCACCATGGGCACCTCCGCCGAGCCGTGGTCGCTGGACAACGAGCGGCCCGCGCACGTCCGGGACGTCGCGCCCTTCTGGATCGACACGGTGCCGGTGACCAACGCCGCCTATCTGGCCTTCATCGCGGACGGCGGCTACCGCGAGCCCCGCTGGTGGGCGGCTCCGGGCTGGCAGCAGATCCGCGAACACTCCATCGAGGCCCCGCTGTTCTGGCACCGGGAGGCGGGCCAGTGGCTGCGCCGCCGCTTCGGGGTGACCGAACCGGTGCCGGAGGACGAGCCGGTGCTGCACGTCAGCTGGTACGAGGCGGACGCCTACGCCCGCTGGGCGGGGCGGCGGCTGCCCACCGAGACGGAGTGGGAGAAGGCCGCCCGGTTCGATCCGGCGACCGGCCGCTCGGCCCGCTACCCGTGGGGCGACGCGGACCCGACCGCGTCCCTGGCCAATCTGGGGCAGCGCCACCTGCGCCCGGCCCGCGCGGGCAGCTACCCGGCCGGGGCCTCCCCGCTCGGGGTGCGCCAGCTGATCGGCGACGTGTGGGAGTGGACCGCGTCCGATTTCCTGCCGTACCCGGGGTTCCGGGCCTTCCCGTACCGGGAGTACTCGGAGGTGTTCTTCGGCCCGGAGCACAAGGTGCTGCGGGGCGGTTCCTTCGCGGTGGACCCGGTGGCCTGCCGGGGCACCTTCCGCAACTGGGACCTTCCGGTGCGGCGGCAGATCTTCTCCGGCTTCCGAACCGCGAGGGATGTCTGATGTGCCGTCATCTCGCTTACCTGGGACCGGTGGTGGAGCTCGGGAGGCTGCTGAGCGAGCCCGAGCACTCGCTGGTGCGCCAGTCCTGGGAGCCGCGCCGGCAGCGGTCCGGCACGGTCAACGCCGACGGCTTCGGCATCGGCTGGTACGCGGAGGGCGACCCGGTGCCCGCCCGCTACCGGCGGTCCGGGCCCATCTGGTCCGACCTGGCCTTCGCCGATCTCGCCCGGGTGGTGCGCAGCGGGGCCGTACTGGCCGCCGTACGGGACGCCACGCTGCCCGGGGCCGACGGGGAGGCGGCGGCCGCACCGTTCGCGGAGGGGCCGTGGCTGTTCAGCCACAACGGCGCGATACGGGGCTGGCCCGACACGGCGGCCCCGCTCGCGGCCGGTCTGCCGCCCGAGGACCTGCTCCGGCTGGCCGCGCGCACCGACTCGGCGCTGGTCTGGGCACTGGTCCTGCACCGGCTGCGGGCCGGCGACGACCTGGGCACGGCACTCGCCGAGCCGGTCCGGGAGCTGGCCACGGCGGCTCCCGGCTCGCGGCTGAACCTGCTGGTGACGGACGGTACCGCGATCGCCGCCACGGCGTGGGGGGATTCGCTCTGGTACCTGGCCGACGCGGGCGCCCGGCGCACCGTGGTGGCCTCCGAGCCGTACGACGAAGACCCCCGGTGGTGCGAAGTGCCCGACCGGACCCTGCTGACCGCCACCCGCACGCGGGTCGAACTGACCCCGCTCAAGGAGAACTCCCCGTGACCAACTTCCAGTTGACCCGGACCCTCGACGAGCACGCGGCGGAGACCGCGCTGCGCACGGACGTACTCAACGGGCTCACCCGCTTCCCCAAGGTGCTGCCGCCCAAGTGGTTCTACGATGCGCGGGGCAGCGAGCTCTTCGAGGAGATCACCCGGCTGCCCGAGTACTACCCGACCCGCGCGGAGCGGGAGATCCTGCTGGAGCGGGCCAGGGAGATCGCCTCCGAGAGCGGCGCCCGCACGCTGGTGGAGCTGGGCTCCGGGTCCTCGGAGAAGACCCGGCACCTGATCGAGGCGATGCCCGCGCTGGACACCTACGTCCCGGTGGACGTGAGCGAGAGCGCCCTGCGGGGCGCGGCCGAGACATTGCTCGCGGCGCATCCGGGGCTGCGGGTGCACGCCCTGCTGGCGGACTTCACGCGCGCGCTGCAACTGCCGGATTCCCCCGGGCCCCGGCTGGTGGTGTTCCTGGGCGGCACGATCGGGAACCTGCTGCCGCCGGAGCGTGCGGTGTTCCTGGCGTCCGTACGGGCGATGCTGTCGCCCGGGGACGCGCTGCTGATGGGCACGGACCTGGTGAAGGACGAGGCCGTGCTGGTGTCGGCGTACGACGACGCGCGGGGTGTGACGGCCGAGTTCAACAAGAACGTGCTGGCGGTCGTCAACCGGGAGCTGGGCGCGGACTTCCACACCGCCGACTTCGCGCACGTGGCGGTGTGGAACAGGGAGCAGGAATGGATCGAGATGAGACTGCGGGCCCGGGCGGAGCTGGTGGTGAAGATCCGGGCACTGGATCTGGTGGTGCCGTTCGCGGCGGGTGAGGAGATCCTGACGGAGGTCTCGGCGAAGTTCCGTCAGGAGGGCGTGCGGAAGGAGTTGGCGGCGGCGGGACTGGAGCTGACCCAGTGGTGGACGGACGCGGCGGGCCGGTTCGCGCTGTCCTTGTCGGTCGCCGACGGCGCGGCCGGCTGAGCGGGTATGCCGGGCAGCAGGGTCGGGGCTGAGGCTCCGAGCACGGCCTGCTGAGCGGCTGCCGCGAGGTCCCGCCGGTCCGCGTACCGGCCCGGCGGGATCCGCGGCAGCAGCCTGACCTCGGCCCGTACCCCGCGGGCCCGCGCGATCCGCCACAGCGAGGCGGTCAGCGGGTCGTCCCCGACGAAGGCGGGCGCCCCGGCCGGAGAGCCGTCGGACAGCAGGTACGCGAGCCGCACGGGCTGTACGGGAACCCGCGCGTCCAGCGCCGACTGGAAGGCGGCCCGGCGGAAGGTCCCCTGGGCGCGGCCGCACCACGTGGAGCCCTCGGGGAAGACGGTGACCCGGTCGCCGGCCAGCAGCGCGCCGGTGAGGGTCTCGACGGTGGCGGGCAGGGCGCGGATCCGGTCGCGCTCGATGAACAGGGTCCCGGCCCGCCCGGCGAGGCGGCCGAGGACCGGCCAGGCGCGGATGTCGCTCTTGGCCAGCATCCGGCAGGGCATGACGGCGGCCACGAGCGGGATGTCCAGCCAGGAGACGTGGTTGGGCACGAGGAGGCGGCCGCCGCCCGGCCCCGGGCTGCCGTGCACGGTGATCCGTATGCCGAAGGCCCGTACGAGGGCGGCCGACCAGGCCCGTACGACCGTGTGCCGGGGGCCGGGCGGCAGCAGCCGGGCGGGCGGGGCGCCCAGGATCCCCAGCAGGATCAGGGCGACGGCGGCGGCGAGCCTGAGCACCGCCCGCGGGACGCTCGCGGTGCTCCCCTCGTGGCCGGCACAGGCCTCGGGGGTGCAGGGCGAGGTGGGCAGCCAGACGCTCATGCGCCCGGGACGAGCGAGCGGAAGTGGTTCAGGTAGCGCGGGTTGGTACGGCGCAGCGAGAGCAGCACGTACAGGTCGGCGCAGCCGAATTCGGCGTCGAGGGCGGGTTCGCCACAGACCCAGGCGCCCAGGCGCAGGTAGCCGCGCAGCAGCGGGGGCAGCTCCATGCGGTCGGGGAAGGTGATGCCCTCGGGCTTCCAGGGGAGGTGCGGGGTGACCCGGTACTCCTCGGGGGCGAGGCTGCGGGTCAGGGCGGCCTCGCGGGTGGCGGCGGCCAGGACCCCGCCGTCGGCGAGCGGTATCGAGCAGCAGCCGGCGAGCCAGTTGTGCCCGGAGCGGTCCATGTAGTGGGCGAGGCCGGCCCAGATCAGGGCGATGACGGCGCCGTTGCGGTGGTCGGGGTGAACGCAGGAGCGGCCGACCTCGACCAGGTCGGGGCGGATGGGGGCGAGGGCGGAGAGGTCGAATTCACCCTCGGAGTAGAGGCGGCCGGCGACGGCGGCGCGCTCCGGGGGCAGCAGCCGGTAGGTGCCGACGACCTGCTCGGTCTCCTCCTCGACGACGAGGAGGTGGTCGCAGTACGCGTCGAAGGCGTCGGAGTCGAGGCCGGGCTCGGGCCCGTCGAGGCGGGCGCCGAGCTCGCCGGCGAAGACCTGGTGGCGCAGGCGCTGGGCGGCGCGCACCTCGGACTCGTCACGGGCGAGGCGTACGGCGTAGTGGGGGCCGGCGGCCGGCGCGGTGCCCCGGGGGGCGGTGGGGGTGAGGGGGGCGGGGGAGGCGGGGACGGTGAGCGGGGAGGGGGAGGTAAGGGGGGACGGGGACAGGGGTGCGATGGTCATGGCGGCTCCTGATCCGGGCACGGAGGGCCAGGCCGGCAGGTGCGTGGCCTGGCTCCTTTACTTCTTCCGTGACCGGCTGGATTCGACATGACCGCTCAGCGGCCCTTGGATGTGCGGACGCTGAACTCGGCGGTGAACGCGGCGGTGGCCACGTCGGTGACCGCCATGGTGGCGTCGCCGGTGACCGCCGTGGGGCCCCGCCGGTGACTGCCGTGGTGGCCCGGCTCAGCGGTCGGAGCTGAGGACCTTGCCGATCTCCTCGGAGGCCGTCCGGGCCGCCTGCTTGGGGTCCCGGCCGGTGAGCACGGCCGTCATGAAGGGCTTGATCGGATTCCTCGCCTCCACCTCGGCCCAGCGGGCGGAGGTGGGGGTGGCCCGGCCCTGGGCGGCGCCGGGGGCCATGTTGGTGGCGCCCTCGTTGCCCTCGACCACGTGCGCGAGGGTGGTCTTGTTCGGCACGTAGCTCATCGTGCGGGCGAGTTCGGTCTGCCACTTCTCGCTGACCAGGGCCGTGATCACGTCGACGGCGTGCTTCCGCTGTCCGGTCCGTTCCGGGATGATCAGGTCGGAGCCGCCGGTGAACACGGCGCCCGCCTTGTCGGAGGTCTTGCCGGGGATCGGGAAAAAGCCCAGCTTGCCCTTCAGGGCGGGGTTGGCCGCCTCGATCTCGGCGGCCTGGCCGGGCGGGGCGATGATCTGCGCCGTCCGGCCGCGCGCGAAGACCTGCGACTGCGGGGGCGTCTCCTCGTCGGCGTCCTTGGGACCGTCGCCAAGGGCCTGGAGCTGCTTGTAGAAGTCCATGCCGGCCAGGGCCTTCTCGTCGTCGAGGGTGCCGACCCACTTGCCTCCGGTCTCGACGGCGAGTTCGCCGCCCTCGTCCCAGATGAAGCCGGCGAGGACGTACCAGTTCTGGCCCGCGAGGTAGATGCCCTGCTGGTCGCCCTTGTCGAGCTTCTGGGTGGCCTGGATCCACTCCTGCCGGTTCTTGGGCGGGGTCTTGATCCCGGCGTTCGCGAAGAGGTCCTTCTGGTAGATGACCACCCGGTTGGCGGCGTACCAGGGGACGCCGTACTGGGCGCCGTCGATGCTGCCCGGCTCGGCGAGGCCCTTGAGCCAGTCCTTGCTGCCCCATTCGCGCAGGCCCTCGAGGGTGAGTTCGGAGAGGCCGCCCTTCTCGATGTACTGGGCCACCTGGGTGTTGCCGACCTCGATGACGTCGGCGGTCTCCTTGCTCGTGCCGTCGAGCACGGCGTTCACCTTGTCGCCTATGCCCGTCCACTCCTGGATCCTGACGTCCAGGTCGACGCCGGGGTGCTCGTTCTCGAACGACGTGGTGAACCGGTCGATGAAGTCCTCCGAGGCGCTGCCCTTCATCAGCCAGAGCGTCACCTTCTGCGGTCCTTCGGCCGAGTCGGCCAGCCGGCTGCAGCCCGTGAGGGCGGTCGTGACCGCGAGGACGGTGGCCAGGGCGGGGAAGCGCATCTTCAAGAGGGTCACCTTCTGGGGGCTCGATCTCAGATGGCTCGAAATTGGCATAGACCAATAGGCCGGTCAAGGGCCTTTCGCTCGGGATTGTTGGCGCAAAGTTCGCGGAGCCGGACTTACTGGGGCACCGTAGAAACAGGCAAAAGCCACCCACTGTCGGGAGACCCCCATGTCCAATCACACGTACCGGGTGACCGAGATCGTCGGCACCTCCCACGAGGGCATCGATCAGGCCATCCGCAACGGGATCGCCCGGGCGGGCCAGACCGTGCGGAACCTGGACTGGTTCGAGGTGGTCCAGGTGCGCGGCCACATCGAGAACGGGGAGATCGCCCACTACCAGGTGGGCCTCAAGGTCGGCTTCCGCCTCGAGGGCGAGGACTGAGCCCGCCGGGCCGGCCCTGCGAAGCGCCGGGGCCCGGCCCGCCGGCCGCGGTCAGGTCCGGCCCTCGACCTCCTGCGCGGACTCCAGTTCCGGCGCCTCGGCCGCCCAGTCGGCCAGGACCACCCGGAAGCCGGCGGCCCGCGCGGCCTGGCAGACGAGCTCGTCGTCGTCCACGAGCATGCGCACCTCCCGGCCGCGGGCGATCCGCCCCAGCACCTCCAGCTTGGTCGTGCGGGCCGGCCGCCGGTCCTGGTTCCCCCGCATCCACAGCCGCCCCTCGGGCAGCCCGTGCCGGGTGAGCCAGTCGACGGTGTCGGCCCGGCACCGCTCGGGGCGCCCGGTCAGGTACACCACCTCGCAGTCGGCCGCGCTCTCCGCCGCCAGCGCGACCCCGCGCGCGAGCGGCGGATCGGCCGGAGCCGCGCCGAAGAAGCCGGTCCAGTCGCGGGGGCGGCGCTCCAGGAAGTGCTGGCGATGGCCGGTGTCCGCCAGGGTGTTGTCGATGTCGAAGACGGCCAGCGGCCGAGAGGTGCGCTTCTCGCTCATCCGGCCAGCCTAGAGCCGGGCACGGACACAGGGACGAACACGGGAACGAACACGGGCGCAGCCCGGCGGACGAGGTGGTGGGGGGAATCCTGACAGCCCCAGGACGTTGACCCCTCTGTGATCCGAAAACTCTCGATACTCGACCGGTCCCGCACCCGCGAGGGCCACCCGGCCCCGCAGGCCCTGCGCGACACCGTGGAGCTGGCCCGGGCGGCCGAGGAGCTCGGTTACCACCGCTTCTGGGTGTCGGAGCACCACAGCGTGCCCGGGGTCGCGGGCTCGGCGCCGACCGTACTGGCCGCGGCCGTCGCCGGCGCGACCCGCCGGATCCGGGTCGGCACGGGCGGGGTGATGCTGCCCAACCACCAGCCGCTGGTCGTCGCGGAGCAGTTCGGGGTGCTGGAGTCGCTGTTCCCCGGCCGGATCGACATGGGGCTCGGCCGCTCGGTCGGCTTCACCAACGGCATCCGGCGCGCGCTCGGCCGGGACACCGGGGACGCCGACCGGTTCGAGGAGCAGCTGGCCGAGCTGCTGGGCTGGCTCGACGGCACCCAGCAGGCGCACCCCGAGGTGCACGCCCGCCCCGCCGAGGGGCTGCGGATACCCGCGTACGTCCTGGCCACCGGCGAAGGAGCCGGGATCGCCGCCCGGGCCGGACTGCCGCTGGTGGTGGGCGACCTGCGCTCCCGCGGCCGGGTGAGCGAGATCGTGGAGACGTACCGCAAGGAGTTCCGGCCCTCCGCCCGGGCCGCGGAACCGTACGTGGTCGTCTCCGGAACGGTGGCGGTCGCCGCCACGGCGGAGGAGGCCCGCAGCATCCTGATCCCGGAGGCCTGGTCCCTCGCGTACTCCCGCACCCGGGGCAGCTTTCCGCCGCTGCGCCCGGCGGAGGAGATCGAGGCCCTGGAGATGACCCCGAAGGAGCGGGACCTGTACGAGGGCGCCCTGGCCGGCCACATCCACGGCACCGAGGAGCAGGTGGCGGCCCAGCTCTCCGAGGTCGCCGCCCTGACGGACGCGGACGAACTCCTGGTCACCACCTCCACGTACGACCGCACGGCACTCCTGGACTCGTACGCACGGCTGGCCCGGGTCGCGGGCCTCCGGGACCCTGCGGTGGGAAGCCCCGGGATCGGGTAGCGTCGGTGAGCCGTGCCGTTGGCGGTGGTGGCGCGGGGTCAACCGATCTGTGCGAGGGGCGCGTTGAGCAGGACGACGGAAGGCCGGGGCGCACCCGGCCTCATGGTGTTGTCGATAGGGGTCGGAAGCTTCGCCGAGGGCTCCGAGCTGGAGGACCTCGGGTTCGTAGGCTCGCGCGTCAAGGAAGTGCAGGCGGCCTTCGGGCAGTTCGGCGCGGAGGGGCAAACCTCGCTGGACCGGCCGGAGGGTGAGATCGAGGCCCTATTACGGAAGTGGATCGTCGACGAGCCCGGCCCCGCCGACGTCCTCGTCGTCCACCTGATCGGCCACGGCCGGGCGGACCGCAGCGGCCGCCTCTCCTTCGTGGCGTACGACGACCGCGACGTCGACGTCGACCGGTGGATCGAGAAGGCGCAGCAGGAGGCCGAACGGGCCGGGGGCGGGGAGCGCCGCGTGGTGTTCCTCATCGACACCTGCTCGGCCGGCACCGCGACGGGCCGGCAGCCGATCTCCGAACTCGACGGCCGGCGGGGCGTGTGGTCGCTCGGGGCCTCCGTGAGCAGCTCACCGACGGAACAGGGCCGCTTCAGCGGGTGGATCGCCGCGGCGCTGGACGTGCTGCGGTACCGGGACTTCGCCCCGGACGTCGAGACGGTCGGATTCACGCGGTTCGTCAAGGAGTTGATCGCCCAGATCAAGGCGGACACCACGTGGCGCATGTCCCTCGGCTTCAGCGTGGAACAGGGTGACGGCGAGTGGCCGTTCCTGCCGAACCCGCTGACGCTGCAGAACACGCCGGAACAGATCCAGTTGCTGCGGCGCTCCCTGGGCTACGTCCCCGGCGAGGACCTGGGCGACCGGATCGCGGCGGGCGAGAAGATCACCGACGGCCTCTACTTCATCGACCGCGCCTCCGGCCGCGGCCTCTTCTCCACCGACCACGGCACGGGCTTCTTCTCGGGCCGGGCCGCCGAACTGGAGCACTACCGCACCTGGCTGGCGGGCGACAGCCCGCTGCTGACCGTCACGGGCGCGGCCGGGGCGGGCAAGTCGGGGCTGCTGGGCCTCATCGTGTGCGCGGCCCATCCCCACCTGCGCCGCACGGTCCGGGCCCTGTGGGAGCCCGCCGGACCCGATCTTCCGGAGGTTCCGGACGTCGTCGCCGTCCACGCACGACAGCGCTCGGCGCAGCAGGTGATGACGGCCATCGCGGACCAGGCGGGGCTCGTCCTGCCCACACGAGACGACCCGGATGGCGAAACCCTCGGGCAGGGCGTCGGTGGCTCCGAATCCCTCGAATGGACCCAACACCTCCTGCGTGAGGCACTCACGCAGGAGCGCAGGAACCGGCTCGTCGTGGTCGATGCCGTGGACGAGAGCACCGACCCCCGGGCGGTCCTGCGCCTGGTGTCCGGACTCATCGCACCGGCCAAGCGGGACGGGGCGGCCCCGAATGCGCCGTGCAGGATCCTGCTGGGCGGCCGACGGGAAGTGGCGGCCGAACTGTCGGGCACCACGGAGGCCTCCGGGATCGCCGTGGACCGGATCGACCTGGACACGGCTGATCCGGTCGCGCTCCAGGACGACGTGCACCGCTACGTCGAGCGGCTGCTGAAGGCCAGTAAGCCCTACTCCTACGGCCCTCCCGCGGATTTCGTCGACTACCTGGCGAAGCAGGGGGCACAGAACATCGTCCGGCGGCTGAGATCGGACGGTCTCTGGGGGCCGTTCCTGATCGCGGGTCTGTACGTCCACTACCTGGTGACCCTGAAGAACCCCCCACAGGACGAGGCCACCGCACGGGCACACACCCTGGCGGCGTCGGCGGAGCTGCCGCACCTGATGGAGGCGGTGCTCGCCGCGCGCAAGGACGAGTTCGGCTCGCTCCGCTCGGTCCTCGCCGTCCTCGCGAGGTCACAGGGAGACGGCATGCCGCGGACGACCCTGCGCCGGTGCCTGAGGGCCTTGGGCACCGATGACCTCACCGACGGGAGGTTCCTCGCCACGCTGCGGGAGGCCACGCCGTTCCTCCGTACCGGGGTCGACCCCGAGAGCGATGTGGCCCTCTACCGGATCTTCCATCAGGGACTGGCGGACTACCTGCGCGATCATCCCGTGAGTTCGGACCGGGTGGACGCCGTCCAGAGCCTCGACCTGGAGCGGCGGCTGCTGTCCGAGGCCGTCGGCCCCTTCACGGCGGATGCGAGCCGGCCGGGTGACCGTTGGGACTCGGCGGAGCCGTACGTGCTGCGGCACGCTTTGGGGCACGTGAGCCGGGCGGACTCCCCCGCGTACGCCGAAACGCTCCTCACCGATCCATACTTCCTCATCCGCTTCGACCCACGACAGGATCCCGGGGCGATCGACCTGGCACAGTCGGAGCGGGCCACTGACTACGTACGGCTGTTGAGCGTCTCGTGGCCCTCGCACTCACAGCTGAGGAACGCGTCCGACCGTGCTTCGGTGTTCGCCTTCGACGCGCACCGGCTGAACCTGCCCGAGCACCAGAAACAGTTCACCCGGATCGCACGAGAGGTCGCCTTTCAGCCTGAGGAAGCCCACACCGTGCTCTGGGCCGAGGGCGGGCAGGTGGATTCGAACGCCCGCTGCATCGAGCACCTGGACTCGGTGGTGCACCGCATCGCCTTCTCCCCTGACGGGAACCTCCTCGCGGCCGCGACGACGAGTGGGGTGAAGGTTACGGACACCGATACCCGGCAGTCCGTCGGACCTTTGCTCGGACATGCGGACACCAGGGACGTAGCCTTCTCGCCCGACGGCCGTCTGCTGGTCTTCGGAACGGAGCGCTGGACGAGGAACATCCACCTCTGGGACGTCCAGCGGCGGGCTCTCGTCGGACAGCCGTGGGAGTGCCGCACCGGAGCGATCCGCTCCCTGGCCTTCTCTCCCGACAGTCGTCACCTCGCGGTCGGCAGCGCGGACCTCGACGTCTCCGTCTGGGATGTGACCGGCGGACGCCAGGTGGAGACAGCTCGTCTGGAGTTCAGCGGGGCCGTCAGCCAAGTGTGCTTCAGCCCCGACGGGCTGCTACTCGCTGCGGGTGGATCAAGCGGCCTGACCGTTTGGCGGACCACGGACTGGCATCCGACGTCCCTGAGCACGAACAACACACAGGAAGTCGCCTTCTCGGCCGACGGCCGCCTGCTCGGCGCGCTCAACGCCGGGGGCGTCGGACTGTGGTCCGGCGAGACACTCGAATTCGTCCGCCAAGCGGGCGGAGCAAGTGGGTTCCGCGTCAGCATGGCGTTTTCGGCGGACGGATCCCTTCTGGCCATCGGTTCCTTGGACTCCCTCGACGTGGTCGACCTGGCATCGGGACGGACCGTGACCCACCCCACCGCGCCAGGCGCGTACATCAGGTCCATGGTGTTCCACCCCTCGGACCCGTCGCTGCTGGTCAGCTGTGACTCCACTGGTCAGTTACGCCTGTGGAGGACGCCCGCACAAACCGGGGCCGTCCCCCGGCTGACCCGATTCGAATCCGCCGGCGCCGTAGGCTCGCCCGACGGTCGCCTGATCGCGATCCTCAACCGGACCACGTCCTGTCTGGAACTTCGCGATCCGGCCACCGGCCACACACTCGCGTCGGCCGGGCCCATGAAGAACGCCGTCCAACTGGCCTTCTCCCCCGACAGCCAGACACTGGTCGTCGTCGCCTACACCGGCGTCCTCCATCTCATCTGCACGGGTCCCGGGCCCGTCCCACCTGCGGAGACCGTGCGGATCGACGGGAACGCCGCATCCACATCCGCGCTCGTCTTCTCCTCCGACAGCAGGCTGGTCGCGCTCGTGGTCGAGGAACCCCCTTCCCGTACGTATGCGATCAAGGTCTGGACAGTGCACGACCCGCGCCTCGTCCAGCGGATCCCGCTGCCCGGGCAGCCGGCCAGCTTCGGGTTCGCCGGGCCCGAGAAGCTGTTCGTCACCATCGACGGAGCCGTCGCCGTCTACGGCTGCGACGGCACGCGCACAGAGGAGCCCCCCGCATGACCCGCGTCCTCGGCATCCACGGCGTCCGCAACTACAAGGCCGCCGACACCACGCCCCACCTCGGCAGTGCCCGGCTGCGTGCCGACTGGCTCGCGGCGATCGGGCCGGCCGCCCCCGGGCTCGATCTGGAGACGGCCTACTACGCCGACCTGCTGCGCAGCGAGCAGCAGGGTGCGGAGCCGGCCGACGACGAGCTGGCGCTGGTCGAGCAGTGGGCAAGGGTCTGGGGGATCGACCCCAGCGGGGCGCAGGGGCGGGCCACGGGCTGGCTCCGGTGGATCTGCGGGCAGGTCGCCGAGCGGACCAAGCAGAACCCCGCCGTGGTGGAGAAGAGCGTCAAGCGGTTCTTCCCCGAGGTGGCGCGGTACTTCGCCGCCGGGCGCGGGCCCGTCCGCGAGCGGGTGAAGTCCGCGATGGTCCGGCACCGGCCGGACGTCGTCGTCGCGCATTCGCTGGGCAGCGTGGTCGCCTACGAGGCCCTGCACGACCTGGCGGGCGAAGTCGACGTGCGGCTCCTGCTGACGTTGGGCTCCCCGCTGGCGCTGCCGAACGCTGTGTTCCACCGTCTCGATCCCGGGCCGCTGGAGGGCCGCGGGGCCAGGCCTCCGGGTGTGCGGCAGTGGGTCGACATCGCGGACGTCGGGGACTTCGTGGCCGTCCCGAAGGGGGAGCTGGCCCGGGTGTTCGAGGGGGTGGAAGGGCGGCCGGACATCAGCATCGCTCCCCTGTGGCCGCACAGCGTGCTCGACTATCTGAAGCATCCGGCGGTGGCGGAGGCCATCACGGCCGTCGGCCCCTGACGCCGCCGCACGGCCGGCCAGGCCCTAAACTGGGGCGAATGCACCAGTTCACCGATCCTCAGGCCCCCCGTGACCCCTTCGTACGGGTCCGGGGCGCCCGGGAGCACAACCTGCGCGGCGTCGACGTGGACATCCCGCGCGACGCGCTGACCGTGTTCACCGGGGTGTCCGGGTCCGGCAAGAGCTCGCTCGCCTTCGGCACTCTCTACGCCGAGGCCCAGCGCCGCTACTTCGAGTCGGTGGCCCCGTACGCCCGCCGGCTCATCCACCAGATCGGCGCCCCGAAGGTGGACTCGGTCACCGGGCTGCCGCCCGCCGTCTCGCTGGAGCAGCGCCGCTCCTCCCCCGGCTCGCGCTCCTCCGTCGGCACGGTGACCCTGCTGTCCAACTCCCTGCGGATGCTGTACTCCCGCGCCGGGACCTATCCCCCCGGCGCGGAGCGGCTGGACTCCGACGCCTTCTCGCCCAACACCGCCTCCGGCGCCTGCCCTTCGTGCCACGGTCTCGGCCGGATCCACCGCACCAGCGAGGAACTCCTCGTACCCGACCCGGGCTTGTCGATCCGTCAGGGTGCGATCGCCGCCTGGCCCGGAGCGTGGCAGGGCAAGAACCTGCGGGACATCCTGGAGACGCTCGGCCACGACGTGGACCGGCCGTGGCGGGAACTGCCCGCGAAGGACCGCGAGTGGATCCTGTTCACCGAGGAGCAGCCGGTGGTGACCGTGCACCCGGTGCGGGAGGCCGAGCGGATCCAACGGCCGTACCAGGGCACGTACATGAGCGCACACCGCTACGTCATGCGGACCTTCGCCGACAGCAAGAGCGCCACTCTGCGGACGCGCGCCGAGAGGTTCCTCGCCGATTCGCCCTGCCCGGTGTGCGAAGGGCGGCGGCTGCGTCCGGAGGCGCTGGCCGTGACCTTCGCGGGACACGGCATCGCCGACCTGGCCGCGATGCCACTGACCGACCTGGACGGGGTACTCGCCGCCGCGCCCCTGGACGGGGAGGCCGCCCGGGTGCTCGCCGAGGACCTGCGCTCCCGCATCGGGCCGGTCACGGAGCTGGGACTGGGCTATCTGAGCCTGGACCGGACCGCGCCGAGCCTCTCCGCGGGCGAGCTGCAGCGGCTGAGGCTGGCGACTCAGCTGCGGTCGGGCCTGTTCGGCGTGGTGTACGTGCTGGACGAGCCGTCGGCTGGGCTGCACCCGGCCGACACCGAGGCGCTGCTCGGCGTACTGGACCGGCTGAAGGAGGCCGGGAACACCGTCTTCGTCGTCGAACACCATCTGGATGTGGTGCGGCACGCGGACTGGCTGGTGGACGTGGGGCCGCTGGCCGGGGAGCACGGCGGGCAGGTGCTCCACAGCGGTCCGCCGCAGGAGCTGGCCGGTGTGGAGGGGTCGGCGACGGCCCGGCACCTCTTCGCGGCGCGGGAGCCGGCCCCGGCGCCGCGGCCGGTGCGCGCGGCGACCGGGGCGGTCCACCTGACCGGGGTGGACCGGCACAACCTGCGGGACCTGGACGCGCGGTTCCCGCTGGGGGTGTTCACGGCCGTGACCGGGGTGTCGGGATCGGGGAAGTCCACACTGGTGGGGCAGGTGCTGGCCCGCGAGGTCGGCGAGCGGCTCGCCGAGCCGGATTTTCCCGTACGGCGGCTCGTGGAGGTGGACCAGAAGCCGATCGGCCGGACCCCGCGGTCCAACCTGGCGACGTACACGGGCCTGTTCGACGTCGTGCGGCGGCTCTTCACGGCGGCGCCGGAGTCGAAGGCCCGCGGCTGGAAGGCGGGCCGGTTCTCCTTCAACGTGGCGGGCGGCCGGTGCGAGACCTGCCAGGGCGAGGGGTTCGTGTCGGTGGAGCTGCTGTTCCTGCCGAGTACGTACGCCCCGTGCCCGGAGTGCGCCGGCGCCCGGTACAACTCCGAGACCCTGGAGGTCCGTTACGCGGGCCTGAACATCGCGGAGGTGCTCGCGCTGACGGTGGAGTCCGCGGCCGGCTTCTTCGCGGAGGTCCCGGCGGCGGCGCGCAGCCTGCGCGCGCTGCAGGACATCGGGCTGGGCTACCTGCGGCTGGGACAGCCGGCCACCGAGCTTTCGGGCGGCGAGGCGCAGCGGATCAAGCTGGCCACCGAGCTGCAGCGGCTGCGGCGGGACCACACGCTGTACCTGCTGGACGAGCCGACGACCGGGCTGCATCCCGCCGATGTACGGGTGCTGCTACGGCAGTTGCACGGGCTGGTGGACGCCGGGCACTCGGTGGTGGTCGTGGAGCACGACATGGACGTGGTGGCGGGCGCGGACTGGGTGATCGACCTGGGTCCGGGCGGCGGTACGGCGGGCGGCCGGGTCGTCGCGGAGGGCACCCCGGCGCAGGTGGCGGCGGCGGGCCGGGGCCGTACGGCGTCCTACCTGGCGCGGGCGCTCGACGGGTAGGGGCGGACGGGCTCCGCGGCCCGACCGGGACGACCGGGACAACCGGGACGGCGGGGACGGCGGTCGGGTGGCGCTCAGAAGGCGGTGGCCGAGACGCGCAGCAGGTTGTGGTCCGAGACCTTCGTGTCGAGGGGGAGGGCGTCGGCGCTCGCGCCCCGGAAGTGCGGGGCGCTGAAGAAGAGGTAGTCGAGCTTCTTCGCGCCGAAGGTCGTCTCGCCCGACCGGCACGCGGTAGTGGAGGCGGGCGGGCAGACCGCGGGGTCGAAGAACGCCGGGTCGTTCTCGTCGGCCTCGATGAAGGATCCGTGGGCGCCGTCTCCTCGTTCCGGCAGGTAGAAGCGCGACAGCGTGGCCGTGCGCGGGGAGTGGTTGAAGTCCCCTCCGAGGACGACGGCGAATCCGTCGTCCAGCCACTTGCGGGCCTGCTCCGCCAGCCGGTCGGCCTCGGGTACGGCGAGGGTCCCGTCGTCCCAGTAGAGGTGGACCGAGCAGGACCAGGTGGGCCGGTCCGAGAGGGAGGCCAGGGCGCAGGGCACCGTGATCGGTTCGCGCTCGCCGCCCACGGTCAGGTCGAGGTCGGCCGTGTCCGAGACCGGGCCGCGCACGAGGACGGCGTTCCCGTACGCGTGGCCGGCGCAGATGGCCGGGTTCCCGGGCGGCAGGGTGGCGGAGTAGAACCCGCCGTAGCCGAGCGGACCCAGACGGTCGAGGAGCGCCTCGTACTGGTGCTCGCACACTTCCTGGAGGAAGAGCTGGTCGGCACCCCAGCCCCCGGGGTCGGCCTCGGCGGCCACGGCCGCGATCCGGCGCTCCGCGTCGTAGGCCGGACCGGAGCACATGTTGCCGCAGATGTTGTAGCTGGTCAGCCGGACGATGCCGGCAGCGGTGCCGGCTTCGGCGGCGGCTCGGACGGTGGCGGGGACGGTGGCGGGGGCTGCCGCGGCGGGAGGTCCGGGCGCGGCGAGGACGCAGAGGGCGGAGGTGAGGGTGACGGCGAGGACGGCCAGGGCGGCAGGGGTTCGGCGCACACCCGTGAGCCTTCCCGCGGGCGCCTCCGCTACCCCAACACCGGCTGGTCGCAGGGAAGATGACCTCCACGGAAGGCCCGTCCCGATCACCGGGGGCCGCAGGCCTACACGTCCCCCGGCAGCAGGTGCTGCGGCAGTTCGCGGAAGCTCCACCGGCCCCGGCGCCGGGTGAACTCCCAGACGAGGTCGTAGCGGTCGGGCCAGGTCGCGGGGATGCCGGGGACCTGATGGGCGCCGAGGGCCCGGATCAGGCGGGGGACGCCGTGGTGTTCCCAGCAGACGAGTACGGGCATGGGCGCGGCCAACACGGCCTGGACGAGGGCTGGTTCGGCGCCGACGGCGAACTCGCGGCGGACGGGGGTGCGCAGCGCGGTGGCCAGCGCCGCCACGGTCTGCCTGCACCGCGCGGGGGCACGGTCCTTGCCGCCGGCCGCGAAGACGGCGGCGGGGCGGGGCAGCGAGAAGCCCTTGGCGGGCGGGAAGAGGCGCGGGAGCTGCTCGGCCCGGCGCCAGCCGCGGCCGGCCAGCGAGCCGGGATCGTCCTCGCCCTCCTCGTCCCGGCCGGAGTCACCGGCGTACGGCTTCTCCGCGTGCCGGATCACCATGATCAGGGCGTCCTTGGGCCCGGCCTCCGGGCCGGCCGCAGGGGTGCGCGTGTCGTCCCCGCCGGAGCAGCCGGCCGCGGCCAGCGGGGCGAGGGCGGCGGCCAGTACGGCTCGACGGCGCGGTCCGGACCCGGTGGGGGCTTCTGGCATGGGGTCACTGTCCCCCATGGCCCGGGCGCCGCCGGGCCGCGGCGCGGGCCGGGCCGCGCCGGTCAGCCGATCGGCGCAGGGCCGGCCCCCGCGGGCGCCCGTACGGGAGGTCGGTCAGGCCGCTGCGGGAGCCCCGCCCCCGCGTCGCGGGACGCTCAGCGGGGGCCCTTGCGTACCGCCCGCAGCCACTCCTTGTTCATCGCCGCGATCGACGGCAGCGGGATGCCCTTCGGGCAGGCCGTGGCGCATTCCCCGGTGAGGGTGCAGCCGCCGAAGCCCTCGTCGTCCATCCGGGCCACCATGTCCAGCACCCGGGTCTCCCGCTCCGGCGAGCCCTGCGGGAGGACGTTCAGGTGGTTGACCTTGGCGGAGGTGAAGAGCATCGCCGAGCCGTTGGGGCAGGCCGCCACGCACGCGCCGCAGCCGATGCACTCGGCGTGCTCGAAGGCGAAGTCGGCGTCGGCCTTGGGTACGGCGGTGGCGTGGGCCTCGGGGGCGGCGCCGGTCGGGGCGGTGATGTAGCCGCCGGCCTGGATGATCCGGTCGAAGGCGCCGCGGTCGACGACGAGGTCCTTGACCACCGGGAAGGCCGCGGCCCGCCACGGCTCGACGTCGATCGTGTCGCCGTCGGCGAAGGACCGCATGTGCAGCTGACAGGTGGTGGTGCGCTCCGGGCCGTGGGCGTCGCCGTTGATGACGAGGCTGCAGGCGCCGCAGATGCCCTCGCGGCAGTCGTGGTCGAAGGCGACCGGGTCCTCACCGCGCAGGATGAGGTCCTCGTTGAGGGTGTCGAGCATCTCCAGGAAGGACATGTCCTCGGAGATCCCGTCGACCTCGTACGAGGCCATGTGGCCGGGGGCGTCGGCGCCGCGCTGGCGCCAGACGCGCAGGGTGAGCTTCATGCGTAGCTCCGCTGGGTGGGGTGGACGTACTCGAAGACGAGGTCTTCCTTGTGCAGGACGGGGGCGGCGCCGGTGGCGGTGAACTCCCAGGCGGCGGCGTAGGAGAAGGCCTCGTCCTGGCGGGCCGCCTCGCCGTCCGGGGTCTGGGACTCCTCGCGGAAGTGGCCGCCGCAGGATTCGGCGCGGTGGAGTGCGTCGAGGCACATCAGCTCGGCGAGTTCGAGGTAGTCGACGATGCGGTTGGCCTTCTCCAGCGACTGGTTGAACTCTTCGCCGCTGCCCGGGACCTTGATCCGGCGCCAGAACTCCGCGCGGATCTCGGGGATGCGGTCGAGTGCCTTGCGCAGCCCGTCCTCACTGCGGGCCATACCGCAGTACTCCCACATGAGTTCGCCGATCTCGCGGTGGAAGGAGTCGGGGGTGCGGTCGCCGTCGACGGCGAGCAGCCGCGCGAGCCGCTCGCGGGTCTCGCGTACGACGGCCACCGCCTCGGGGTGGTCGTCGTCCACCGTGTCCCGGTGCGGGTGCCGCGCCAGGTAGTCGTTGATCGTGGACGGCAGGACGAAGTAGCCGTCGGCGAGGCCCTGCATCAGGGCGGAGGCGCCGAGGCGGTTGGCGCCGTGGTCGGAGAAGTTGGCCTCGCCGATCGCGAACAGGCCGGGGACGGTCGTCTGGAGGTCGTAGTCGACCCACAGGCCGCCCATCGTGTAGTGCACGGCGGGGTAGATCCGCATGGGGACCTCGTACGGGTTCTCCGCGGTGATCCGCTCGTACATCTCGAAGAGGTTGCCGTACTTCTCGGCGACCTTGTCCCGGCCCATGCGGCGGATGGCGTCGGCGAAGTCGAGGTAGACGCCCTGGCCGCCGGGGCCGACGCCGCGGCCCTCGTCGCAGACGTTCTTCGCGGCGCGGGAGGCGATGTCGCGGGGCACGAGGTTGCCGAAGGAGGGGTAGATCCGCTCCAGGTAGTAGTCGCGCTCCGCTTCGGGGATCTCGGCCGCGGGGCGGGTGTCGCCCTTGGCCTTGGGGACCCAGATCCGGCCGTCGTTGCGCAGGGACTCGCTCATCAGGGTGAGCTTGGACTGGTGGTCGCCGGTGCGCGGGATGCAGGTGGGGTGGATCTGGGTGAAGCAGGGGTTGGCGAAGTACGCGCCGCGCCGGTGCGCCCGCCAGACGGCGGTCGCGTTGGAGTTCATGGCGTTGGTGGAGAGGTAGAAGACGTTGCCGTAGCCGCCGCTCGCCAGGACCACCGCGTCGGCGTAGTGGGTGGAGATCTCGCCGGTGATCAGGTCGCGGGCCACGATGCCGCGGGCCACGCCGTCGACGACGACCAGGTCGAGCATCTCGGTGCGGGCGTGCATCTCGACGTTGCCCGCGGCGATCTGCCGGGAGAGCGCCTGGTAGGCGCCGAGGAGGAGCTGCTGGCCGGTCTGGCCGCGGGCGTAGAAGGTGCGGGAGACCTGGACGCCGCCGAAGGAGCGGGTGTCGAGGAGTCCGCCGTACTCACGGGCGAAGGGGACGCCCTGGGCCACGCACTGGTCGATGATCTCGACGGAGATCTGGGCGAGGCGGTGCACGTTGGACTCGCGGGCGCGGAAGTCGCCTCCCTTGACGGTGTCGTAGAAGAGGCGGTGCACGGAGTCGCCGTCGTTGCGGTAGTTCTTGGCCGCGTTGATGCCGCCCTGGGCCGCGATGGAGTGGGCCCGGCGCGGGGAGTCGGAGAAGCAGAACTGGACGACGTGGTAGCCCTGTTCGGCCAGGGTGGCGCCGGCCGCGCCGCCCGCGAGACCCGTGCCGACGACGATGACGGTGTGCTTGCGGCGGTTGGCCGGGTTGACCAGCTTGGCCTCGAAGCGGCGGCGGTCCCAGCGGTCGGCGATCGGGCCTTCGGGGGCCTTGGTGTCGGCGACGGGCGCACCGGTGGTGTGGTTCGCGTAGCTGTTCACGGTCAGTTCACCACTCCGGTCATGACGGCGACGGGCACCGAGACGAAGCCCGCGAAGAGGACGAGGGCGAGGGCGTTGGCGAGGGACTTCAGCGTCCGGTCGCGGCGGGCGTTGCCCGCGCCGAGGGTCTGGGCGGCGCTCCAGAAGCCGTGCCGGACGTGCAGGCCGAGCGCGGCCATCGCCACGATGTAGATCGTGTTCCCGTACCAGGTGGAGAAGGTGGCGAGGACGTTCTCGTACGGGTGGCCGGCCCAGGCACGCTGGTTGACGGTGAGCGTGGTGAGGTCGAGCAGGTGCCAGACGATGAAGAGGCCGAGGATGATGCCGCCCCAGCGCATGGTGCGGGTGGCGTAGCTCGCGCGGCGGCGCTTGTGCGCGTACTTGACGGGGCGGGCCTTGATGTCGCGCCGGCTGAGCTGGTAGGCGGACACGGCGTGCGCGACGACCGCGG
Source organism: Streptomyces sp. NPDC090045 (assembly GCF_044747975.1). Classification (NCBI taxonomy): domain Bacteria; kingdom Bacillati; phylum Actinomycetota; class Actinomycetes; order Kitasatosporales; family Streptomycetaceae; genus Streptomyces; species Streptomyces sp. NPDC090045. The sequence goes on along the minus strand of NZ_JBIVFA010000009.1, from coordinate 243,626 downwards.
CGAGGAGCACCACGCGGACGATCCACAGGGCCCACTCGTGGTGGAGGAAGGGCGCGCCGAGGGTGCGCAGCCAGTGGGCGTAGCCGTTGAACTCGTCCGAGCCGAAGAAGATCTTGAGGTTGCCGAGCATGTGCACGACGAGGTAGCCGAGCATGATCAGGCCGGAGACGGCCATCACGGACTTCTTGCCGACGGAGGAGTCCCAGAGTGTGCGCGTGGTGGACGGCCGTCGACCCGTCCGCGTTGCCAGAGCCATGTCTTCGACGTTAGGGACCGAGGTCCCGAAAGGTCCAAGACATGAAGGAGCTCAAATCGATAGGGATTGCCTATGAGGCGGGTTACGCTGGGCCGATGCAGTTCCAGCAGCTCCTGTACTTCGTGGCCGTCGCCGAGACCCGGCACTTCACCCGGGCCGCGGAGCGGGTGCACGTGGCCCAGCCCTCGCTCTCCCAGCAGATCAAGGCGCTCGAACGGGAACTGGGAGCCGAGCTCTTCAGCCGGGCGCGGGGCAACATCACGCTCACCGATGCCGGCGAGACGCTGCTGCCGCTGGCCCGGCGGATCCTGGCGGACGCGGACACCGCGCGGCTGGAGGTGCAGGAACTGGCACAGCTGCGGCGGGGGCGGGTCCGGCTGGGCGCCACCCCGAGCGTGTGCACCGGCCTGCTGCCGGACGTGCTGCGGGCCTTCCACGCCGCGCATCCGGGGATCGAGCTGCTGATCGAGGAGAGCGGTTCGCTGGACCTCGTACGGGAGCTCGCGCGCGGGGCCCTGGACCTCGCCCTGATCGCGCTGCCGCTGCCGCCCTCGGCTCCGGCCCTGACCACGGTGGAACTGCTGACGGAGGACCTGGTGGTGGTCTCGTCGACGGAGCGGCCTGCGCCGGGCGGGGGCGGCGAGCTGACCATACGGGGCCTGCGCGACGAGCCGATGGTGATGTTCCGGCACGGCTACGACCTGAGGGAGCTGACCGTGGCGGCCTGCCGCGCGGAGGGCTTCGAGCCGGTCTTCACCGTGGAGGGCGGCGAGATGGACGCGGTCCTGGGCTTCGTCCGGGCCGGGCTGGGCATCGCGGTGGTCCCGGCGATGGTGGTGGACCGCGCCGGTCCCGGTCTGCGGGCGACCCCGCTGGCCGGCTCCCCGCTGCGCCGCACGGTGGCCCTGGCCCACCGCACCGATGTGGCTCCTCCGCGTGCGGCCCGCGAGCTGAAGCGCATGCTGGTGGGCTGACCTCTTTGGGGTGGTCGGGGGCGGGGCCGGGGCGGCTGGGGGTCGGGGCGGTGGGCCGGGGCCGGGGCATGGCCGGGCTAAGGCCGGGGTATGAGCAGGGCCTTGTCGAGGCCGTCGGCCAGCATCCCGAAGGCCCGATCGGCGTCGGCCACGGCGGCCGGGTGGGCCTGGTCGGCGCTCCGGCCGGCGTCGAGCCGCCGCCAGTTCTCCCGGCCGAGCTCGTGGCGAACGGCCACCAGGTGGATCGCCGCCAGCCGGGCGGTGAGCGGCGGGACCGACTCCGCCTCGAGCACGGCGGCGAGCAGCTCCACCTCCCGGTCGGTGTAGTGGCCGATCCGGGCCTGCAGGCTGGCGGTGCTGTAGAGCAGCCGCTGGAAGGCGAGCACCCCGGGGTGCTCGCACAGCCCGGTGATCGGGTCCCGCTCGGCGAGGGCCGCCAGGAAATGGGCGTGCAGCGCGCCCACCGGCGTCTGGCCCGCGGGCCGCTCGCGCACGATGCGCGCCGCCTCGTCCTGGTGGTCGGCGAACCGGTCGAGCAGCAGGTCCTCCTTGCTCGGGAAGTAGCGGAAGAGGGTGGGCTTGGAGACCTCGGCCGCGGCGGCGACGTCCGCCACCGACACGGCGTCGAAGCCCCGCTCCAGGAAGAGCTCCAGTGCCGTCGCCGCCAGCTGGCGGCGCGTACGGAGCTTCTTGCTCTCGCGCAGACCTGTCGTGTTCTCCATGCCTCACAGCGTAGCACGAATTGGTGACCAAGTTATTTTTTTAACCGGGTTGCTTTTTTGGGTGGGGTCGGCTTTCCTTGAGACATCGACGAGGAGAGGACATCCGATGACCGACGTATTGATCGTGGGCTCCGGCCCCACCGGACTGACACTGGCCTGCGATCTCGCGCTGCGCGGAATCGCCGTGCGCGTCATCGACCAGCGGCCGGCACCCCACCGCGAATCCCGCGGCAAGGGACTGCAACCGAGCAGCCTCGAGATCTTCCGGGGACTCGGCGCGGCCGATCCCCTGATCTCCACCGGCAACAGCAAGGTGGTCCTGCGCAAGTACTTCGACGGAGCACACGTCAACGACACCGTCGTCGACGCCGGCTTACTGATCGGGCAGTGGCAGATCGAGGAGGCGCTGCGCGACCGGCTCGCCGGGCTGGGCGTGCGGGTCGAGTGGGGGTCTCCGCTCGCCGGAATCACCCAGGACGCGGCGGGGGTCAGCGCCGGGCTCGCGGACTCCACCGTGATCGGGGCCCGCTACCTCGCCGGGTGCGACGGCGGGCACAGCACCACCCGCAAGCTCCTCGGCATCCCCTTCGAGGGAAGCGCGGAAGCCGAGCCCGCGATGGTGCTCGGGGACGTCAGGGCACCCGGACTCGGCCGGGACGTCTGGCACCAGTGGTTCACCTCGGAAGGCGCCGGGATACTGCTCTGCCCCATGCCGGGGACGGACACCTTCCAGCTGCAGGCCTCGCCCGAGCAGGACGAGCACGGCGAACCGCTGCCGCCCTCGCTGGAGAGCTTCCAGCGACTCTTCGACCGGCACGCCCGGATGCCCGGGATACGGCTCGCGGATCCCACCTGGCTCTCCTCCTGGCGGGTCAACGTCCGTATGGCCACGCGGATGCGGGAGGGCCGGGCCTTCCTCGCCGGGGATGCCGCGCACGTGCACCCCATAGCCGGCGGGCTCGGCATGAACACCGGGATCCAGGACGCCGCCGCCCTCGGCCGGACGCTGGCCGCCGCTCTCGGCGGGCCGGCCGGGGAGGACGTACTCGACGGGTACGAGGCCGAGCGGCTGCCCGTGGCCGCCGAGGTCCTGGCCGACACGGCCCGGCGGTACGAGCGGGTCATGGAAGCCGTCCGGACACCCGGCCGCGGGACGGAGGCCGGCCTGGACTGACCGGGCGGGTCGGGGCAGGGCCAGGGCCAACCGGAGGCTGCCCGGGTCGCCTCCGGCATGGGCTGCAGCCCGGGCAGCGGCTCCTACTCGGGCTCAGGTGGTCGTGGAGGTGATGTCAGGAAGGCGTGGGCACCGCGTCCGAGAGGGAGAGGGCGTGGATGCGGTCCGGGGCTCCGGGGCGGGCGTAGTACCAGCCCTGGGCGGTGTCGCAGCCGAGGGCGCGCAGCTGGGCGGCCTGGGCTCCGGTCTCCACGCCCTCGACGGTGACGGCGAGTTCGAGGCTGTGGGCGAGGGCGACGATCCCCTCCACGATCTTGACGTCGACCGGATTGGCGGGCTGCTGCTGCATCCCCTGGGTGAAGGAGCGGTCGAGCTTGAGGACGCTGACCGGCAGGCGGCGCAGATTGGCGAGGTTCGAGTAGCCGGTGCCGAAGTCGTCGAGCGCGATGTCCACGCCCAGGGCGGCGAGCCGGCGCAGCGGTTCCAGGAGTTCGTCGTCGGCCCCTATCAGGGCGGATTCGGTGACCTCCAGGCACAGGGCGCCCGGGGCGAGTCCGGACTTCTCCAGCACCGCGACGGTGTCGGCGACCAGGCCCGGGTGGTGCAGCTGGGTCGGCGAGAGGTTGACGTTGACCCGGAGGGCCGAGCCGCCGTTCTGGCCCTGCCAGATCCGGGCCTGGCGGACCGACTCCTCCAGCACCCAGCGGCCGAGCGGCACGATCAGCCCGGTCCGTTCGGCGAGCGGGATGAAGCGGTCCGGGCCGAGCACCCCGTACTGCGGGTGCGACCAGCGCACCAGGGCCTCCGCCCCGCGCACGCTGCCGTCGCGCATGTGGACCAGGGGCTGGTACTCGATGAAGAACTCGCCGCGTTCCAGTGCCGCAGGCAGGGCGTTGGTCAGCCCGTGGCGGGTGATCGCGCGGGCGTCGGCCTCGGCGTCGGCGAATTCGAAGCGGTTGCCGCCGGCCGCCTTGGCCCGGTACATGGTGATGTCGGCGCTGCGCAGCACCTCCGCCGGGGTGCGCTCCTTCGCCGGGCCCTCGACGATCCCGATGCTGCCCCGGACCGTCAGCTCCCGGCCCTCCAGCCGGATCGGCGTCGACAGGGCGGAGAGGATGCGGACGGCGAGGTCGGTCACCTTCTGCTCGGTGTCGGGGCCGGTGGTCAGCGCGACGAACTCGTCGCCGCCGAGCCGGGCGACGACCTCGCCGGGGCCGGTCGCGCAGCTCTGCAGCCGGTCGGCGACCTCCACCAGCAGCCGGTCGCCCGCCGAGTGCCCGAGGCTGTCGTTGACCGCCTTGAAGCCGTCCAGGTCCAGGTAGCACAGGCCGTAGCGGCTGCCGCCGGCCCCGGCGAGGGCCTTTTCGAGCCGTTCGAAGAACAGCGTCCGGTTGGGCAGTCCGGTGAGGGCGTCGTGGGTGGCCTCGTAGCGCAGGCGCAGGTTCAGCAGCCGGCGTTCGGTGGTGTCCTCCATCAGCGCCAGCTGGTACTGCGGCTTGCCGTCGGCGTCGCGCAGCAGCGACACGGTGAGGTTGGTCCAGAGGACGGTTCCGTCGTGCCGGTAGTACGGCTTCTCCACGCGGTAGCTCTCGCGCTCGCCGCGCACCAGCTCCCCGTACATCCGCCAGACGTGCGGGGTGTCGTCCGGGTGGCCCCACTCGCTGACGTTGCGGCTGCGGACATGGCCCTCCAGGCCGCCGAACATCTGCAGGAGCGTGTCGTTGACCTCCAGCACGTTCCCGTCGAGGTCGGCGATGCCGATGCCGACGGCCGCGCCCTCGAAGACGGCCCGGAAGCGCTCCTCGCTCGCGTGCAGGGCCTGCTGGGCGTCGGTGCGGGCGGTCAGCGCGGAGCGGGCGATGGCTTCCTGCTCCCGGAGGGTGCGCTCGCGCAGGGCCCGGGCGTATCCCGCCGCGATGCCGTGCTGGAGCCGGGCACAGCGCGACCGGTACTCCTCGGTGCCCTCCACACCGCAGCCCTCGGGTCCCTCCGGGCCGCAGTAGAGCACCAGGTACGACTCGACCACGCCGAGGGTGCCGGCCAGGGCCTCGGGGTCGGTGCAGTGCACGGCGACGAGTTCCGCCCCGACGCGCTGGGCGACGGCGGCGTCGAAGGGCCGGGCGTGCAGGGCCTCGGTGAGCGTCCGGGTGAGCGGCACCAGGTGCCGCTCGAACTCGGTGCGGGTCAGCGAGGTGGCCGTGACGGGGAAGATCGCCCGGCCCCAGATGGTGGCGAAGCGGGCGATCCGGTCCTCGATGCCCCCGTGGGGGGCCGCGGCGGCACCGGCGGCCGGTGCCGCCGGTTGCGTCGGTGGCGCTGCGGCCGGTACCGCGGCCGGAGCGAGGGCGGACGCCACGGCAACGTCCGGCGCGCCCGCGGTCTGTGCCGGAAGTCTCACGCCTTGCGTCCCACTCCGCCGAAGCCGGAAAAGGCGTACGGGTCCTCCGGCGTCTCGCCCTCCGCCTCGCCGCCGGGGCGGTCCGGGCGCCAGTCGGGCATGGAGACCAGTCCGGGTTCCAGCAGCTCGAAGCCGTCGAAGAAGCCGGCGATCTGCTGCCCGGTGCGCATGACGAGCGGGTTGCGGATGTCCCGGTAGACGTCGACGACGCCGCCCGCGACCTCCTCCGTGAGCGGGATCCCCTCGTACGAGGCGTGCGTGAGGATCAGCAGGCTGCCGGGGGCCAGGGCGTCGCGCAGTCCGGCGACGGCGGCGTACGGGTCGTCCGAGTCCTCCAGGAAGTGCAGGACGGCGACGAGCAGCAGGGCGACCGGGCGTTCGAGGTCGAGCAGCCGGCCGACCTCGGGGGCGGCCAGGATCTCCTTGGGCTTGCGCAGGTCGGCGGCGACGATGTCGGTGCGGTCGTCCCCGTCGAGGACGGCCCGGCTGTGCGCGACGGCCACCGGGTCGTGGTCGACGTAGACCACGCGGGCCTCGGGGCTGGCGGCCTGGGCGACCTCGTGGACATTGCCGAAGGTGGGGATGCCGGAGCCGATGTCGAGGAACTGCGTGACGCCCTCGGCCACGGCGTGCCGGACGGCGCGGCGCATGAATGCCCGGTTGGCCTGCATGATCTTGGGCAGTCCCGGCATGAATTCCATGGCGCGGCGGGCCGCCTGGCGGTCGACCTCGAAATTGTGGGACCCGCCCAGGTAGTAATCGTAGATGCGGGACACGCTCGGCACCGATATGTCGATACCTGGCGGGGCCCAGGCGGGGCGCTCCATCGGGGTCTCCAAGCGTTGTTCCTGCGGCGGTCCGTCCGAGGTCGGACTCCTGTCCGAGCCGAATGTACTGATCATTGCCCAACAGGGCGAGCAAAAGCGGAAATTGGCGATCCGTTCTTCGTCACACACCAAAGGCGTCCGGCGCGCCCCGTGGGGCGAATGACCGATACCGACAAATCCCTTTTGAGAATTGACCGGCGGGTGATCGGGCTCGCTGCGGGACCGTCCCATGACTGGCTCAAACCTCACGGGTCGCGGCTCCACCCGTTCGGGCGAACCGGGGCCGAGCCTCGCGTGCGCGGGCGCGCGCGAGCCCATGCTCCCCGGGTGAACAGAGCCTGTGCCCAGCGTCTGCTGGCGGTCCCGGTCCTGCTGTGGGCGGCCCTGGCCGCCGCACCGGCCGTGGCTGATAGCTGCGCCTACGCGACGACCTGCTCCGGCGACGCCGCGACCGCCACCGTGGTGGTCGCGGTGGCCGGCGGAGGCGGCCGCGGAGGCGGTTCGGGTGGCGGACATCACGGTGCCGACCGCGGCTCCGGCCACGGAAGGGACCGTGAAAAGGACCGCGGAAGGGAGCACGGAAGGGAGCACGGCGGGGGCCGTGGGGGCGATCACGGCGGGGGCCGTCACGGCGGTCCCCACTGCCCGCCGCCGCCTCCGCCACCGCCGTGCCCGCCGAAGCCGCCGCCACCCCCGCCGCCTCCGCCGAAGCCCACGCCGCCGCCCGAGCCGCCGCCCCCTCCGCCACCGCCCAAACCCACGCCCACGCCCGCCCCGCCTCCGCCGCCCAAGCCGGCGCCCAAACCCGTACCCAAGCCCGTCATTCCCCCACCACCACCGCCGAAACCGGCGCCCCAGCCGCCCCGCGCGGCCAAGGCTCCCGCACCTCCCCCACCCGCCCCCGTGGTGACTCCACCACCGCCGAAGCCGGTGGCCCGCCCGGCGTACCACGCGCCGGCCCGCAAACCGGTGGAGCACCGCATCTCGCCGGTGACCTTCACCCTGCTGACCGCGGCTCCCGCGGTGCTCGCGATCGTCGCGCTGCGCCCGCGCTAGCCAGCCCCACCTGAAACCGATCGGGAGTCATCTTGTCGGAATGGCTCGTCCTGTCCCTCGCGATGGCCGCGGCCTGTGCCGTGGTGCTGTCCATCGCCTTCTTCAATCACCGCAGGATCGGCGAGGACGACGATCCGAACGAAACCCCGGACGTCATCGAGTACATGACGATGATGATCGGCGTGATCTACGCGATCGTGCTGGGCCTGGCGATCGCGGGAGTCTGGGAGGGGCGCGGCGCCGCCCAGGAGTACGTGCGCCAGGAGGCGCAGGCCCTGCACGAGATCAGTGTCCGCTCCGAGGTCTACCCGGCCGAGGTGCGCAAGAAGATCCGGTCCGACGTCGACGCGTACGTGACGTACGTGGTGGACACCGAGTGGAAGGAGATGGCCGACCACGGCGTCCTCACGGACCGCGGCGGTGAGCTGCTGGAACGTATCCGCCGGGACGTCACCGACTACGAGCCGCAGACCGACCACGAGGGGCAGGCGTACCAGCCGCTGGTCGACCAGGTCGCGGTGGCGGACGACGCCCGCAGTGCCCGCGGCCAGAGCGCCGGGGCCACGATGCCGGGCGTGGTGTGGTTCGGCCTGATCGCGGGCGCCCTGGTGACGGTGGGGCTGATCTTCACGCTGCAGATCAGGCGGTCGTTCCGGGAGCTGCTGCTGGCCGGCCTGTTCAGCGCGCTCATCGCGTTCCTGCTGTTCCTGATCTGGGACTTCGACGCGCCCTTCGGGCGGGGCATCGCGGCCACCGCCGAACCCTTCCTCGCGCAGTTCCCGCACCTGGACCTCGGCGGCTGACAGCCGTCCGGCAGGCGGCAGGCAGGCGGCCGGCCGCCGCCCGGCAAACCGGGGACGGGCCTCCCGTCCCCGGTTCGGCCTACGGCCATGCCCCATTCGCCCGTTCCTGATCGCGGGTCACCGCACCCGCACCTAGCGTGGCGGACATCGAGGCGCACGACCCCCCACGTGCGGAAACCGTTCCGCGGCTGCTCCTCGGGGATCCGGAGACTCAAGCATGGGTGCGATACGCAGCTCCGCCATCGTTCTGCTCAGCGCCGGCGCCACGGGCGCCGTACTCGCGCTCGGCGCCCTCGGCGCGTCCGGCGCGGCCGCGGCCGAGGCCCGGCAGGTCACCTCGTTCGGCTTCACGCTCACCCCCTCCACCGTGGCCCCGGGCGGTCAGACGGTGCTCGCGGTCAGCGGCTGCAACGCCGCCTACTCCACCGCATCCTCCGGGGTATTCGACACCGTGAGCATCGCGCGCGGGCAGACCGTGCGGGTCAACGTGGACCGGGACGCCCGGCGCGGGGCCGTCTACTCCGTCTCCTTCACCTGCAACGGGGAGACCGGGTCGGCCGACCTGACGATCGCCGGCGGCACGACCCGGCCGACCACGAGTTCCACGCGGACCGCCACCATCACCGCCACGAGGGCCGTCAATCCCACGAACGCCACCGTCGCCAATTCCGCCCGAGGCGTCCGCGGCGGCCTCGGCGGCAGTGTGGCCGGCATGGATCCGGTGGAGCTCGGCGCCGGCGCCGGCCTCTTCCTCGCCGCCGCGGCCGGCACCGCGTACGCCCTGCGCCGCAGGGGCTCGGGCCGCGGCCACTGAAGAAACCCGCCCGTGTCCCCCGCTTCCGGGAACACGGGCGGGGACCGCCTGACCGGGGAGGCGGTCCGGTCAGGCCCGGCTGCGGAGCGGACGGCGACGGCGCACCACGTGGGCCCCCGCGCCGAGCGCCGCGGCGCCGACGAGGCTCGCGCCGATGGCGGTCTCGGCGGTGGACGGGCCGAAGGATCCGCCGATGCCGCCCTGCGAGGGGTTGCCTTCGAGGATGGTGAAGCGGTGCGTGGCGACCAGGGGGTTGTCGTTGCACCGGACCGACAGCGTGTGGTGGCCGGGCGAGGCGTGGTTGAAGATCCGGACGTTCGCGAAGCCGATCGACCCGGCGGACAGGTTGGCCGGCGGAAAGTTTCCGTGCGAGGTGACGGTACCGCCGTGTCCGCAACCCGCCGCGCTCACCTGCATCGTGGATCCCTGGTGCACGGAATACGGGTTGACCGAGATGTTGCTGGGACCGCCGCCGCCGTTCCCGCCCTGACCACCGGGGTTCTGGTTCGCGGAGGCGAACGGGACACTGAGGCCGATCGCGGCGCAGGCTGCCGCCGTCACGGTAAGAGCGCGCAAGACACGCATGGTGGAACCTCCAGCGGGAAGCGCCCCGGAGCGTCGGCCCCGGATGATCGACGAGAACGCCTCCCACGTCGAACCCTCCGGTGGCCCCGCAAGCTCCGCATTTCCGGCTTTGGGCCGCCCGGTTGAGCGACACGCCGAAGCGCGGACGACGGAGCTGACGGATCCGCAGGTCACGACCCGTCAGGCATTTATGTGACGATTACCTGGATGGGCGCACCTCTTCCGGCCCCCTCCGGCGCCGCGGCCACCCGTTCGCACCTTCCCCCTCGCCGTCCCGCCGACTCGCACTTAGCGTGCGTGAGGTAGGGCGTACAGGGGCGGGACAGGAACGCGGGTCGGGACCCCCGCGTCGGGAAGGGAGAACGATGGGCGAGGACGAGACCGGGCAGTCACGCAAACGCTCACCGTGGGGCGTACTCGCCCTGGTCATGCTCACCGGCCTCGCCATGGTGCGGAACGGGGTGGACGTCGGCGGCGGACCGCCCCAGCCCACCGCGGCCTCGGCCGTGGCGGTGACGGCCGACCAGCTGCCGGCGAATCCGCCGCTGCCGCCCGCGGGCATGGAGGTGCTGGAGCACTCGTCGGTGCAGCGCATCCGGATTCCCACGATCAACGTGGACGCGCCGGTGATGACGGTCGGGCTGGACGCACAGGGCTGGATCGACGCTCCGCCGCCGCAGGACCGCAATCTCGCCGGCTGGTACCTGAACGGCATCTCGCCGGGCCAGCGCGGCTCGGCGGTGATCGTGGGCCACGTGGACAACGCGCAGGGCCCGGCGGTCTTCTACGGCCTGGGCTCGGTCAAGCAGGGCAACCGCATCGAGGTGCAGCGGTACGACGGGCGCACGGCCGTGTTCGAGGTCTACGGCGTGGAGGTGTTCTCCAAGGAGGCCTTCCCCGGAGCCCGGGTGTACGGGGACACCGGGCACCCGGAACTCCGGGTGATCACGTGCGGCGGCGGCTACTCGAAGGCCCGGGGCTACGACGGCAACGTGGTCGTCTTCGCCCGCATGGTGGAGGCCCGCTGAGTCCTCACCGGCCCGGACCGGCCCCGCTCAGCGGGGCGGCAGCGTCGGAAGGGTCATCCGGTAGCCCCGCGCCAGCAGTTGGGGCAGGTACGAGGAGATCGCCTGGACGCTCTGCGAGCGGTTGCCGCCCGCGTCGTGCGACAGGACGATCACGCCGGGTCCCGCGCCGCCGAGGACCCGGGAGATGATCGTGCCGGTCCCGGGTTCCTTCCAGTCCAGGGTGTCCACGGTCCAGGCGAGCGGCTCCATGCCCAGCTCGGCCCCGATCTCGAAGGCGGCCCGGTTCCACGCCCCGTACGGCGCCCGGAACCACACCGGCGCCTCGCCGACGGTCTGCTGGACGACCTCGCTCGTGCGGCCGATCTCGGAGGCGAGGGCGGGCCGGCTGAGCTTGGGGATGAGCGGGTGGGTCCAGGTGTGGTTGCCGATGACGTGCCCTTCGGCGACCATCCGGCGCAGCAGGTCCGGGTGCTCCGCGGCCATCTCCCCGCAGACGAAGAACATGGCGCGTACGCCGTACCGGGCGAGGGTGTCGAGGATGCCCGGGGTGTAGCGGGGATCGGGGCCGTCGTCGAAGGTGAGGACCATGGCGCTCGCCGTGGTCGCGTCGGCCGGGAGCTCCAGAATGGGCCGGGTCCGGACGGCCGGCTTCGCGGTGCCCTGCCGGGCGGGGGCGTCGGCGGTCATGGGGCGCAGCCGGTAGGACTTCTCGGGCAGTCCCTGGGGGAAGGCGGCCCCCGGTGCTCCCGCCGCGGGATTCGGGCCCGGCCCGGCGGCGCCACCCGGAGCACCGCCGGCACCGCCCGCCCGCGGCACGCCGGGCGTACCGGGCGTGCCGCCCTCGCCGCCCGAGGAGACCAGGCCGGCGGCGGCCGCGACCCCGAGGAAGACGGCGGTACGCAGGAGCGCGCGCCGCCCTACTGTCGGCTCGTCATTTTTCATTATTACTACGTATCAACGACATCGCCGCGGATGTCGAGAGGCGCGGACGCGCCTCGTCCCCGTCACCCGCCCGGACCAGCCGGGCGGCCGGTCAGCCGCGCCGCACCAGGGGGAACGGGAGGGTCTCGCGGATCGTCAGGCCCGTGAGGAACATGACCAGCCGGTCCACCCCGATGCCCAGGCCGCCCGTCGGCGGCATCGCGTACTCCAGCGCGTCCAGGAAGTCGTTGTCGAGCTCCATGGCTTCCGGGTCGCCGCCGGCCGCGAGCAGGGACTGGGCGGTGAGCCGGCGCCGCTGCTCGACGGGGTCGGTCAGCTCCGAGTACGCGGTGCCCAGTTCGGTGCCGAAGGCGACCAGGTCCCAGCGCTCGGCGAGCCGCGGGTCCTTGCGGTGCTGGCGGGTGAGCGGGGAGACGTCCGTGGGGAAGTCCTTGTAGAAGGTGGGCAGTTCGGTCTTCTCCTCCACCAGCCGTTCGTACATCTCCAGGACCACGTCGCCGCGGGTGTCCTCGGGGGCGTGCGGAACGGCGGCCCGGTCGCACAGCCTGCGCAGGACGTGCTCCTCGGTGTCGGCGTCGACCTCCTCGCCGAGGGCCTCGCCGATGGCCCCGTACATGGTCTTGACCGGCCAGGGTCCGGAGATGTCGTGGACGAGGAGCTTCCCGTCCGCACCCGCCTTGTGGGCGATCGGGGAGCCGAAGGCGGCGGTGGCGGCGCCCTGGATCAGTTCGCGCGTGAGGTCGAGCATCACGTCGTAGTCGGCGAAGGCCTGGTAGGCCTCCAGCATGGTGAATTCGGGGTTGTGCTTGTAGGAGACGCCTTCGTTGCGGAAGGTGCGGCCCATCTCGAAGACCTTCTCCATGCCGCCGACGCACAGCCGCTTGAGGTACAGCTCGGGTGCGATGCGCAGGTACAGGTCGAGGTCGTAGGCGTTGATGTGGGTGCGGAAGGGCCGGGCGTTGGCGCCGCCGTGGATCTGCTGGAGCATCGGGGTCTCGACCTCCAGGTAGCCGCGCTCCAGCAGCCCTTGGCGCAGGGCCTGGACGGCACTGGACCGGGCCCGTACGACGTCCCGTGCCTCGGGGCTCGCGACGAGGTCGAGGTAGCGGCGCCGGACCCGGGCCTCGGGGTCGGCGAGTCCCTTGCGCTTGTCGGGCAGGGGGCGCAGGCACTTGCCGGTGAGCTGCCAGGACCGGACCAGGAGGGAGGGCTCGCCGGCCTTGCTGACACCGGCCTCGCCGCTCACGAGGACCTGGTCGCCGAAGTCGACCTGGGAGGTGAAGGAGTCCAGCACCTCGCTCCCGGATTCGTCGCGGGTCAGGATCAGCTGTATGTCCCCTGACCAGTCGCGCAGGACGGCGAAGACCACGCCGCCCAGGTCGCGTACGACCATCACGCGCCCGGCGAGGGTGGCCTGTTCGCCGGACCGGGCGCCGGGCGGGAGGCCCGGGTGGGCGGCCTTCAGCTGGGCGGTGGTGTGGGTGCGCGGGCGGATTCCCACCGGGTAGGGGTCGGTGCCGGCCGCCCGGATGCGTTCCAGTTTGGCGTGGCGGACGCGGACCTGCTCGGGCAGCCGCTCGGCGGCGGCGAGGCCCCCGCCCTCCTCCCCCACCGCGTCCAGCCCCAGGGAGTCGATGGAGGGCAGCCCTTCGGTGGTGACGGGGTTGGTGAGTCCCTTGGGGTGGGCGTTGCCCCACAGGGTGCGCAGGCTGGGTACGGAGACGAAGCCCTCGGCGATGCCGGAGGCGAGGCTGACCCGGGCGAGCGAGCCGGCGTCCTGGTAGCAGAGGAAGCGGGGGTACCACTCGGGCCCGTACTTGACGTTCGAGCGGTACAGCGCCTCAAGCTGCCACCAGCGGGAGAAGAACAGCAGCAGTCTGCGCCACAGTTTGAGGACGGGGCCGGCGCCGATCCGGCCGCCCTCCTCGAAGGCGGAGCGGAAGACGGCGAAGTTCAGGGAGATCCGCCGGACGCCCAGGCCGGGGGCCGCGGCGCACAGCTGGGCGACCATGAACTCCATGACCCCGTTCGGTGCGGTGCGGTCACGGCGCATCAGGTCGAGGGAGATGCCGTCCTTGCCCCAGGGGACGAAGGAGAGCAGGGCGATCAGCTCGCCCTGCGCGTCGAAGGCCTCGACCAGCAGGCAGTCCCCGTCGGCGGGGTCGCCGAGCCGGTCCAGGGCCATGGAGAAGCCGCGTTCGGTCTCGGTGTCCCGCCAGCGGTCCGCCCGGTCGACGATGGTCTGCATCTCGTCCTCGGAGAGGGCCGAGTGGCGGCGGATGAGGGTGGTGGCACCGGCCCGCTTGACCCGGTTGACGGCCTGGCGGGTGACGCGCATGTCCCGGCCGTCGAGGTCGAAGTGGGCGACCTGCAGGATGGCCTCGTCGCCGAGCTGCAGGGCGCTGAGTCCGGAGCGGGCGTAGGCGGTGGCGCCGTCCTCGGAGGCGCCCATGACGGCGGGCTGCCAGCCGTAGCGGCGGGCCACGGTCAGCCAGGCGTCGACGGCCGGGGTCCAGGCGGCGGGGTCGCCCACCGGGTCCCCGCTGGCGAGGCAGACGCCGGCTTCGACGCGGTAGGTGACGCCGGCCTTGCCGTTGGGGGCGAAGACCACGGCCTTGTCGCGCCGGGTGGCGAAGTAGCCGAGCGAGTCGTTGCGTCCGTAGGCGCCGAGGAGGGCGCGGATGCGGGGTTCCTCGTCCCCGTGCAGGGCGGCGGTCAGCCGCTGGGAGCGGAAGAGGGTGGCGGCCGCGTTCAGCAGGGCGAGGGCGCCGAAGAGGCCGAGCAGGAAGGAGAGCGGGCGGGGCGGGCGGCCGTCGAACTGGCGGGCGGAGAAGAGGCCGCCGAAGACCTCCTTGGCGGCCCAGTCCAGCCACTGGCCCTTGGGCAGCGTGCCGGGGAAGAGGGCGACGAGCCCCCAGCCCACGAGGACGGCGGCGAGCAGGCCGAGGCCCAGCACGAACAGGGCGTGCCACAGGGCCCCGGGCCGGGAGGCGGCGTAGAACTCGTCGCGGGCGGCGATCAGCACGGCCATGGCGGCGACGGCGATGGCCATGGAGGGGACGCCGATCCAGTAGTCGCCGACGGCCATGTCCAGCACGTCGTCGAGGATCAGCAGGGCCAAATAGGTGATGACGATCCACCAGGCGACCTTCTTGCGGGTGCCGAGGGCCGCGGCGAGGAGGAAGAGGAACACGGCGTAGGCGAGGTTCGCGCTGACCGGGACGACGATCAGGTCGAGGAACCGCACGACGTGGCGCAGGAGCCGCCGCAGCGTCGGGGAGAGCGAGAGCAGCGCGCACAGCAGGCCGAGGGCCCCGAAGAACGCGCCGAACCCGTCCGGCACCCGGTTCAGGAAGCGGTTCCGGGTCCCGCGCGTCTCCTCCACGGTGGCACTCATGGTTCGCACTGTAGGGAGGGCCGCGCCGGTGCGCGCGCCGAGCGGAACGGGGCATCGCCTAACCTCGGCAGGGTGACGGAGTACGTGAACACGGGATTCGAACGCGGTACCGACGGACCGAAGGTGATCCTGGCCGGGGTCGACGGGTCCGAGTCCTCACTGCGGGCGGCGGCCTACGCGGCGGGGCTGGCCCGGCGGCAGAACGCGCTGCTGGCGCTGGTGTACGTCCAGCCGGTGATGCCGGCCGGGGCGGCGCTGGGCGCGCCCGTGGCCGACACCACCGGGGAGATCGCGGAGGGCCTGGTGGCCGAGATCCGCGCGTCGGCGGAGCGGCTCAAGGGCGTCTACGAGGTGCGCTGGCAGTTCCACACCTTCCGCGGCGATGCATACACCGGGCTGGTGAGCGCGGCGGAGGAGCTGATGGCGGACGCGGTGGTGGTCGGCGCCTCCGAGCAGGCCGGCCACCGCATCGTGGGCTCGGTGGCGATCCGCCTGGTCAAGGCGGGCCGCTGGCCGGTGACCGTCGTCCCGTAGAACGGCCCGGGAACCGGCCTCAGGCCGGCTTGCGCCACACGGAGATGTGCTTCGCGGAGTCCTGGGTGAACGGCGCCCCGTCCCAGTCCGCGACGCGGCGTTCCCGCTCGAGCCCGGCGATCCGTGCCATCAGGTCGAGCTCTGCCGGCCAGGCGTAGCGGTGCCGGGAGTGGTCGCGGCGGTAGCGGCCGTCCTCGCCTTCGCCCTCGCGGGTGAAGTGGTGCGAGACGAGAATCTGCTCGACGAGGTCGAAGGTGTCGAAGCCGAGATGCTGCTCGGAGACGTCGAACGGCACCGCGACCTGGCCGGGCGGCAGGAACCGCAGCGGCGGCACCCCCAGCTCGATGACGAACCGGCCGCCGGGCGCCAGATGACGTGCGGCGTTGCGGAAGCACTCGACCTGCTCGTCCTGCGTGAGCAGGTTCGTGATGGTGTTGTAGACGAGATAGACAAGGGTGAACTCGCCGGGGACGACGGTGGTGGCCATGTCCCCGATGACCACCGGGAGCGTGCCCTCGTCGATCTTGCGCCGCAGCACCCCTGCCATGTGCTCGGACAGTTCGATGCCCACCACCGGCACGCCGCGTTCCCGGAGCGGGACGCCCACCCGTCCGGTCCCGATGGCGAACTCCAGTGCCCGGCCGTCTCCGGCGAGCTCGGCGAGGAAGGCGAGGGTCGGTCCGAGAACGGCGGCCGAGGAGGTCCCGGCCTCCTCGGCGTCGTAGCGGTCGGCGGTCTCACGGGTCCACAGCTCACTGCTCGTCACGGGCGGCCACTCTGCCGGGTGCCGAGGGGCGCTGTCGACGCATTTGCTTCCCCCCCTCCTACTGGGCGAGGGTGAGGCCGTCCTTGGCGGCGCCCCGGCTGAGCACGGCCTCGATGATCTCCTCCCGGGCGCTCTCGTGGTCGTCCCGGTCGGAGGGCCGTGCGAGGTTGACGACCCGGCCGGCGGACAGGTCCATCATCTGCGGCACGAACTCGGCCTTGGTGACCTGCCAGCGCTGCCCGGCGGCGGCAGGCGGGGCGAAGGTGAAGCGGCCGATCGAGCCGTAGTTGCCCCGCATGTCGCGAGCGCCCGTGTAGTTGAACATCTCGCCCGCGACCTGGTCGCCCATGCCGTAGATGATCCAGGTCCCGTTGACCTTCTCGTAGGGCTGCGGGATGTGCGCGTGCGTGCCGAGGATCATGTCGATGTCCGGCCGGCCGCCGCTCTGCGAGGCGGTCAGCGCCTTGCCGAGCGAGAGCTGGGTCTCGTCCGGTTCGGTCTGCCACTCCGTGCCCCAGTGCACGCTCACCAGCACCACGTCCGCGCCCGCCTTCCGGGCGGCCCGCGCATCCGCGATGATCTTGTCCTGCTTCATCAGGTTGACCGCCCACGGCTGGCCCTCGGGCAGCGGGTAGCCGTTGGTGTCGTAGGTGTACGCGAGGTGCGCCACCTTGGCGGAGCCCGCCGTGTACGTGGTCACCGTGGCCGCCTCGGCCGCCGTACGGGCCGAACCGGCGTGCTTCAGCCCGACCTTGTCGAAGCGGTCCAGCGTGCGGCGCAGCCCCGCGGCCCCGTCGTCGAGGGTGTGGTTCGAGGCCGTCGAGCAGCCGTCGTATCCGGCGTCCTTCAGCCCGTCGGCGACCTCCGGCGGGGACTTGAAGGCCGGGTAGCCGGAGAACGGTCCGCCCTCCTCCCCGTAGATGGTCTCCATGTGGCAGAGGGCCAGGTCGGCCGCGGAGACCACGGGCTTGACCCCGGAGAACATCGGCTTGAAATCGTAGCCGTCGCCGCCCGCGTCGTTCGACGCGCGCTGGATGACGGAGTTGTGCGGCAGTACGTCCCCGCTCGCGACCAGGGTGAAGCCCTGGCCGGCCGGGGATCCGGCGGCGCTGGAGGGGGCCGGTCCGTCGCTGTTCCCGAGGCGGGCGGGTGCGGGGGCGCCGCTGCCCGAGCATCCGGCGGCGGCCGCGGACAGGAGGAGGGCCGACAGGAGGGCGACCGCCTGGGGCAGGGTTCGCTTGGTCATCTACCCAGCTCTCATTAGTACGACTATCTGATATCCGATCACCTGCAATCCATAGAAGTCGACGCCGCAAGTCAAGGAGCGGATCCGGACACGGGCACCGGGCCCACCCCAACGGCGGACACCCGCGGCGCCTCCTGCCGTTCGCCGCGCCGTTCGACCGTTCACCGCCCGCCACGGCCGCCCGGCGGACGACCCGGTGCCTTGGGCGCATCGCCGCGGCGGGACGGTTCCCGGGCGGCTCGCCGCAGGTCAGGGTGGACGCGACGCCTCCCCTGCGGACCCCGTACGGACCCCCGGCAGCCCCCACGCATCTCGGAAGGAGCCCCTCGTGCCGCTCTCCCCCGCCCTCCCGCACACGGACCCCGAGGCGCTGGCCGAACTCCAGCGCGATCACGGGCGGGCCCTGTTCGGTTTCCTGCTCGGCCTCACCGCGGGGGACGCCCAGCGCGCGGAGGACCTCGTACAGGAGACCCTCGTACGGGTCTGGCAGCACCCGGAGGCCCTGGCGAGCGGGCACGAGTCCATGCGGCCGTGGCTGTTCACGGTGGCCCGGCGGCTCGCCATCGACGCCCGCCGGGCCCGGCTGTCACGGCCGCTGGAGGTGGAGGCGGAGGGACTGGAGCAGGCGCCCGCCCCCGACGACGCGGTGGCCGGATCGGTCACGGCGATCGACGTCCGGCGGGCCGTGGGGTCCCTGGGGCAGGAGCACCGCGAGGTGCTGATGCAGGTCTACTTCCGGGACCGGTCGGTGGCGGAGGCCGCCGCCGAACTCGGCATCCCGGCCGGCACCGTCAAGTCCCGTACGTACTACGCCCTTCGCGCCCTGCGGAAGGGACTCCAGGGGTACGGCTACGGCCTCGGAGCGTGAGGTTCCGGCGCGTGCGGACTTCGGGGCAACGGGTCCGGGAAGGCCGTGAAGGGACGCGGACCGGACAAAAAACGCAGGGATTTGGGCATAAGTGCGTCCAAGTTGCGTAAACATCCCCCGCTGCGTGAGCCGCGCGGTGAAGGCTCGGGACTGACGACGACGACGCGCACGACGCGTGGGAGAAGGTGGAACGGTGCAGCCCGAGGGTATGAACGGCACCAGTGACGGCGGGCTCGCGGTGCCCATGGCCTGGCTCTACGCCGAATACATCGCGGACGAACTGCTGCGTACGGGCCGGCTGATCCCGGTCAGCACCCTGGAGTTCCGGGCCGGACGCGACACGCTCGCCCTGACGATCTACCTCTCGGACGCCGCCGGCGAGCTCTCCGGGATCCGCGTGGTCTCGCAGCTCGACGAGTGGATGTCGCTGACGGCGTACGGACACCCCTGGCGCGACTGGGTGCACACGCGGTTCCTCGCGCTGGGCGAGGAGGCCAGGGAGCGCGACCGCGGTGAGGACCCCGACCTGGAGCTGGCCCGGGCGGCGTGGCGCTGGCTGGACCGCACCGAGCTCTTCGCCACCAATCTCGACCCCGGCCGGCACGGCCACGCCGACACCCCGCCGGGACTGGACGAGAACGCGCGGGTGTGGACCCCGGCCTGGCAACTCGGGCTGCCGCTGGGCCACTTGGCGATGCACCTGTTCTGACGCCGCTACGGGGAACGTTCGGCGGGGTCCGTCACCAGGCCGGTGAAATCGGCCTCGTTGCGCTCCGCCCGGGTGACGTACCACCGGGCGATGAGCCACATCACCGGATACACCAGCAGGCCGAGCGCCGCCCACACCAGCGGCCCCGAAGCGGCCCGCGGCAGTACGAACACCAGCGGCAGCGTCCCGACCAGCGCCGCGAGCGCCGCCAGCGCCCCCAGCCCGGCGCGCAGCTGGCTGCGCATCAGCGCCCGTACGTAGGTGGCCCCCAGGGTGGTCTGCTCGGATATCTCCGAGCGGGCCGGGGCATGTGCGGGCGGCCGGCGCCGGGCGCCCCGCGGCACCCCGGTGACGATCTCGCGCCGGGGCGGCGCCTGCTGCTGCTCCTCCGCCATGGCGTGGGAGTCTACGCAGCGCCCCGCTATTTGAGGAGACGTGACAGCCGCCGGTCGGCCAGCGGCTTGCCGCCGGTCTGGCAGGTGGGGCAGTACTGGAGCGAGGAGTCGGCGAAGGACACCGAGCGCACGGTGTCCCCGCACACCGGGCACGGCTCCCCGTCCCGGCCGTGCACGCGCAGCCCGCTCTTCTTCTCGGCCTTGAGCGCGCCGGCGGCCACGCCGTGCGCCCGGGCGACGGCCTCGCCCAGGGTGGTGCGCACGGCCTCGTAGAGGTGGGTCACCTGGTCGTCGTCGAACGAGGCGGCCAGCTTGAAGGGGGAGACCTTCGCCGCGTGCAGGATCTCGTCGCTGTACGCGTTGCCGATGCCCGCGAGGACGCTCTGGTCGCGCAGCACGCCCTTGATCTGGCGCCGTTCCCCGTCGAGCAGTGCGGCGAAGGCGTCCCGGTCGAAGTCCTCGGCCAGCGGGTCGGGGCCGAGGCGGGCGATGCCGGGGACCTCCCGGGGGTCGTGGACCACGTAGACGGCGAGGCGCTTCTGGGTCCCGGCCTCGGTGAGGTCGAAGCCGCCGCCGCCCTCCAGTACGACGCGCAGCGCGAGCGGCCCCTTGCCGGGGCGCGGCGGCTGCGCGGGCAGGGTGTCCTGCCAGCGCAGCCAGCCGGCCCGGGCCAGGTGGGTGACGAGGTGGAGCCCGCCGATCCGCAGGGCCAGGAACTTGCCGTACCGGGCGGTGGCGCCGGCCGGCTGTCCTTCGAGGGCGGACAGCGGCGGGTCGTACGTCTTGAGCACGCTGACGGCGAGCGGGAGGACGCGCTGGACCACCCGCCCGGTGAGGTGCTCGTCGAGGTACTCCCGCAGGGCCTCGACCTCGGGCAGTTCCGGCATGGGTCCAGCCTGCCGCCGCCTCAGGCGAAACGCGAGCTGGGCACGGGCCCCGGTGACGCGACCCGGTCGCGGGGCGCCGAGAGCCACCCGGTGCGGACCCCCGTCACGAACGCCCGGAAGGCCTCGTCCGGGTCGGCCGGGGTGGCACCGTCGCCCTCGTCCGGGGCCGGGTCGGCCGCGGCGATCCCGGCGGCGATCTCCGCCTCGGGCCGGTCGTCGTCCTGCCACGGCGGGGCGACGTACTGGCAGAGCAGCGCGCTGGAGTCGGCGCTCACCGCGGGCGGATCGGTCCAGCAGGTGGCGTGCTCGTGGAGGATCTGGCCGTCGGCGCGCTCCCGCAGCGTGCGCACGAGTTCCTGGTCGGCCGCGTTCAGGTCGTAGGCGACGACGAGGGTGTCGCCGCGGTTGGGTTCGTACGGGACGGCGGGCAGCCCGAGCACGCGGGCGGCGGCGAGCCCGAGGATCCGGTCGGACCGGCCGGGGAGCAGCGAGACGGTGGCGGGGGTGCGCCCGGCGGCCTCCAGCGCTTGCGCGAGCCGGGCCAGGCCGCGGCGGCACTGTTCGGGGCTGTCGCCGAGGTAGGCGTACCGGCCGGTCATCCCGGCGTCCCAGCCGTACGGGGACAGGGTGCCGAGCAGGCCGCCGGTGAGCCCGTAGTGCCAGCCGCGCAGGTCGGCCGCGCCGAGCGGATCGGAGTGCCCCGCGGCCTCTTGGGCCCTTCGGGACCGGCCACTGCGCAGCACCTGGCGCGCCTGGCGCTCGCGCGCGCCCGACCACTGGGGGTCCTCGGGGGCGGGCAGGTCGTGCAGCAGCCGCTCCGCGGCGTCCAGGTCCCCGGCCAGCAGGGTGTGGTGGACCAGCAGGTACGTCTCGGGCCAGGCGGGCAGCCGGTCGCCGCGGCCGGAGAGCAGCGCGGCGGCCTCGGTGTGGCGGTGCTCGTCCTCCAGGGCGGAGACCAGCTCGGCGAGGAGCGGCCGCGAGTCGGGAAGCAGCCGGAGCGCCTCGCGCAGGGGCGCGACGGCCAGGAAGGCGACGCCGCGCTCCACGCAGGCGTAGCCGAGGTCGTAGAGGGCCTGCGGTTCGCCGGCTCGCTCGGCGGCGGCCCCGGCGGCGTCGGCCAGGTCGGTGAAGCCGGCACTCTCGGCCAAGGCCCTTGTGGCTGAGGCGAGTTCGGCGACGGGGAGGGTCTCCGCGCGCGGGCGCAGAGAACGCACGGCTCCGGGCAGATCCCCTGCCTTGAGCAGCCGGCGGACGTCTTCCATGGCGATAGTCATCGCCGTCGATCCTCACGGACCGGGCGGCCCCCCGCAACGGACTTTCCGCGTCTGGGCGCGGGTTGGCGCTCCGCGGGACCGGCCACCGGGCTCCGACCCTCGACTCCGCACGTGATCGGCCGAACCGGTCCTGGTAGGTGCGAAGACCCTTGGCCACGAGGGCGTCCCGATCGACGCGGTCCAGCCGGAGTCCTCTGCCGATCGCTTCGATGAACTCGTCGTGGAAGACGAACACATGGTGCCGATGGGCTTCCGGCAAGGACCTTCCGTAGTGGCGCATGACGTACTCGTGCCGCTCGGCCGGCCACGGCGAGTCGTCCATGACGTAGGCCCAGGCCCATCGGCCGGGGCCGGACATCACCGCGCCATTTTCACCGGGGCCCAAAGGTTGTCCATGGAATAGGAACGAGTACCGCGTGCCCGCGTGGGGGGCCGGCGGCCGTCATGGGGTGGGGCAGGGTGGGTTGAAGTCGACCGCCGTGAAGTACTGGGCCCATTGGGCTCTGGTGATCCGGGGGTACGCGCCGGCGCAGATGCGGGTGGCGACCCGGTCCAGGCCCGTGTCCCGCAGCCGAATCGTGAAGTCGTTGCCGCCGGTGGCCAGGGTGTGGCCGTCCGGGCTGAACGCCACGGCCGGTACGGGGTTCGCGTGGCCGGTGAGGGCGGCGGGAGCGGCCGCACCGCTCAGGTCCCAGAGCAGCGCCTTGCCGTCCGCGGCGCCGGCTGCCAGCCGGCGGCCGTCCGCGTCGAAGATCACCGTGTAGAGCCAGGAGCCGGACCCCGGCAGCTGCGTCACCTTCGCCGGGTGGCTGATGTCGCTGACGTCGATCAGCCAGACCGTCTTGTCCGTACGGTGGAAGGCGGCCAGCCTCCGGTTGTCGGGGCTGAACACGCCGCCGGTCAGCGGATCGGACCGGAACGGGGACGGCAATTCCCGGGGGTTGCGCGGTGCGCCGACGTCCCAGAACCTCAGCGAACCCGACTCGCCGGTGCTCGTCACCAGCGTGCGGCCGTCCGGCCGGAACGAGGCCATCGTGACGTGCGGCCCGTCCTCGGCGATCCCGCTCAGGCGCCGGGGGTTGCCGGGATCGGTCAGGTCCCACAGTCCGGCCGTGTCCTGTGCCCAGACGGCCAGCAGGTGGCCGCCCGGGGCGAAGGCGGTGCCGGCGACTTCGCCGCCGTCGGGGCTGATGACCGATGTCTGCCGGGGCTTGCGGGGATCGGTCACGTCCCAGACGCGGGCGGTGCCGTCCTCGCTCGCCGTGACGAGGGTGCGCCCGTCCGGACTGAACGTCACGCACCGGACGAACCTGGTGTGCCCGTGCAGGACCGACAGCGGCCACAGCGCCCGGCCGCCGGTGACCTGCCACAGCCGTGCGGTGCCGTCCCAGCTGGCGCTGGCGAGCAGGTGGCCGCCGGGGCCGAACGCCAGGGACGTGACCACGTCGTCGTGGGTCGCGAGCGACAGATCCCGCAGGTCGAGGAGCCGGTCGGAGGTGGCGAGCACGCGGCCGTCCGGGCTGAACGCGGCTTGGTAGAACCCGCCCTGAAGCGTACTGGTCCGCTTCGGGGCGGTCCGGGCGGCGAGATCCCAGAACTGGGTGGACCCGCCGACCGAGACGAGCGTGCCGCCGTCCGGGCTGAACGCCACCGACCAGACGATCGCAGGATGGACGGGCAGGACGGCCAGTGGCTGCGCTCGCCGGCTACTGGAGACGTCCCAGACCCGTGCGGTGCGGTCCCAGCTCCCGGTCGCCACGGTCCGGCCGTCCGGGCTGAAGGCGGCCGAGGTCACGGTGTCGGTGTGTCCGCGCAGGACGTCGAGGAGGAGCGGATGCGCGGGGTCGTCGACATCCCACAGTCGGGTGGTGGTGTCGCCGGTCGTCGCCACCGTGCGGCTGTCCGGGCTGAACGTCACCGAGGTGACCGTGGCGGAGTGACCGGGCAAGGTGGCCAGCAGCCGCGGCTCGCGGGGATCGTGCACGTTCCACAGCCGCGTCGCACCGTCGGTGTGACCGGTGGCGATGAGGCCGCCGCTTGGGCGGTACGCCACCCACGTCGGCGCGGAGTGCTGGTCCGGCAGGGTGCTCAGCTCGGCGGGCGCACGCCGGTCGGTCACGTCCCACAGCCGTACGGAGCGTTCGCTCGCCGTGGCCAGGACCCGGCCGCCGTCGTCGAAGGCCACCGACATCAGCCGCTCCGGCTGGTCCACGACGGCCAGCTGTACGGGGTGGTGGGCGTCCCCGACGTCCCACAGCCGGGCCGTGCGGTCCCAGCTCGCGGTGGCCAGGACCGTGCTCTTCGGGGCGAAGGAGACCGAGACCACGTCGGAGGTGTGGCCGGTGAGCCGACTCGTGTACGGCGTCGCGAAGGTGCTCATGAGCTGGTCGCGGACGTCGCCGGTGGCTGCCAGCCGGTACGCGGCCAGGTTCAGCTGCGCGGCGAGCGAGGGGTTGTGCTGCCGCACCTCGGCCGCGTCCGCGGCGGCCTTCCGCGCGATGGCCACGTTGCGCTGCCGGAGGACGGAGTCGCGCGAGTCGACGGCCAGCCCGCCCGCGGTCGCCGCGATCACCACCAGCACGGTGAGCAGCGTGACCAGCTGCCGCAGGCGGACCGTCCGTCGCCTGACCGCCGCGATCTCGCCGGCTTGCGCCTCCCGGCTCGCGTCGAGGAAGCGCCGTTCCTTGCAGGTCAGCCGGGTGTCGTCCGCGGCGGCCAGGTCCAGCGCCGCGGCCAGGCGGGCACCCCGGTACAAGGCGTGCGGGTCGCGGTCCTGCACCTCCCAGCCGGCGGTCGCGTCGGTGAGCTGCCGGTGCAGGAGCAGCCGGTCCCGGTCTTCGGTCAGCCAGCCGCGCAGCCTCGGCCAGCACCGGATGATCGCCTCGTGGGTGATCTCGACGCACCCCTCGTCCAGCGTCACGAGCCGTTGCCGGGCGAGGGATTCGAGCACGTGCACGATGTCGGGGCCCGGGTCCAGCTCGTCCCGGGTGATCCGGCGCCTGGTGTCCTCCGTACCGTCGCCCAGCGCGGTCAGCCGCAGGAACAGCGACCTGGCGAGGTCTTGCTGCACCGGCGACAGGGCCCCGTAGGCGGCCTCCGCGGTGTGCGCGAGCGCGTGCTGGATTCCGCCGGCCGCCAGATAGCCCTCCAGGGTCAGGCGGCTGCCGCTGCGCCGGCGCCAGGTCTCCACCATCGCGTGCGACACCAGTGGCAACGCGCCCGGCTGACCGGTCGCGTCCGCGACCACGGCTGCCAGCAGCGGGCCGGTCACCGTGCAGTCGGCGAGCACGGCCGGCCGGGTGATGGCCTCGCGCAGCTCCTGGCTGCTCATCGGACCGACCGCGATCTGCGCGTCGCGGATCGCCTCGACCAGCCGGGAGTCCTGGACGCAGTGGCCGTAGAAATCGGCGCGCACGCCGAGTACCACCCGGGTCCGGCTGGTCGCCGCCGTGGCGGCCGCGAGCAACAGGGCGATGAACGCGCCTCGTTGGTCGCGGTCCCCGCAGAGGGTGAAGACCTCCTCGAACTGGTCGACCACGATCAGCGTGTCGACGTCCGGTGTCCGGTCGAACATGGCCTGCCGGATGCGCAGGTGCAGCGCCAGGGGATCGTCCAGCAGCTCGGTCACCAGCGCGCCGGGGGCCTCTCCCGTCGCCGCGGCCAGGTGGATCGCGCACTCCTCCACGGGATGCGGGCCCGGCGTGAACAGCATGACCGGCGACCCCGCCGCCCGTGTGCGGGCGACGAGCCCCGCCCGCAGCAAGGAGGATTTCCCCGATCCGGAGGGCCCGAAGACGGCCAGGAAGCGGCGGTCGCGCACCTTCGCGAGCACCTCGCCGGTCAACCGCTCGCGCCCGAAGAAGCGATCGGCGTCTTCCGGTTGGAATGCCGACAGCCCCGCGTACGGCGCGCTCTGGCGGTTGGTCTCCCCGGGCTCGTCGCGTGGTGCGCTCGCCGCGATCTCGGCGGCGAGCGCGGCAGCGATCTCGGCAGCGACCGCGTGCCATCGGGTTTCCCACGCGCGGCGGTCGCCCTGGCACGCCTCGACATAGGCGAGCGTGACGGCGAGGCTGGGAAACGTGTGTCCGCCCGCGGCGTCCGACAGTGTCGTGGACGAATAGTGCGCCCGTTTCGCCAGTGCCCGGTAGGGCGGCCGTCCCGCCGCCTCGCGCAGCTTCCGTAGGTCTGCCGCAAACCGTGTCAGCGGACCGGAGTCCAGGTCGAGCGGGCGTTCGGGGCGTGGCATTGCCTTCCTCTCCGCGTCCTTCCGCGTCTTCGCGCGTCTCTCCGCAGCCGTGTTGGGTGGTGTTTGTCCAGCTTTTGATGTCCGGAATCCTCGTTCCGGCGCCGGACAACGACCGGCGGCTAGACAAGGGCCAGCGCAACCGCGCAACAGCGATCGGAAGGGGAAATCATGAGGTCCGTGCGACGACTGATGCTGCTGGCGGCGATCACCGGGCTGCTGGCCGGCCCTGTCTTGACGGGTTCGCCCGCCTATGCCGCGGCGCCGCTGCTCAAGTCCAACCTGAACGGAAGGTGCGCCGACATCTTCATGTTCCATCAGGAGAACGGCGCCTCCACCGTGACGTGGGACTGCCACGGCGGCACCAACCAGCAGTGGTACTGGGACGGTGAGCAGATCCGTTCCAGCATGAACGGAAAGTGCCTGGAGATCTACGGCCCGCATCTGGGCGACCAGGGCTCGGTGAGCATGTGGGACTGCAACGGCGGTCTCCACCAGAGGTGGTACCGGAACGGGAGCGAGCTCCGTAACCGGGTGAACGGGAAGTGCCTCGACATCCTGGCCGGCCGGCCTGACATCGGCCAGCTCCTGGTGAGCTGGAGCTGCAACGGCGCGCGGAGCCAGAGCTGGGACTTCTGAACGCCCGCCCGGCCCGGCACATCACGTGCCGGGCCGGGCAGGGCAGGGCCGAGCAGGGCAGGCGCCCAAGGGAAGTCGGCTGTCAGTGGCCCGCTTCAGGGTGGCGTGCAACCGCTGGGTCAATGCGGTGGCGAGCACGGTCCTGAACGGCCGTGCGATCGCCGTCACCGGGGGCTCGGACGACACGATGCGGGGGTGGGACCTGGCCGGTCGGGAGCCGGCCGGACAGGTGGTGGACGGCCCGTGGGCCTCGGGAGGCCAGGCCGTGACACCAGGAGGCAGACTGCTGGTCTCCTCCTCTGCGGGACTCGCCGCGCTCACCCACCGCCGACAAGCCGGAGGGAGCC
Source organism: Streptomyces sp. NPDC090045 (assembly GCF_044747975.1). Lineage (NCBI taxonomy): Bacteria > Bacillati > Actinomycetota > Actinomycetes > Kitasatosporales > Streptomycetaceae > Streptomyces > Streptomyces sp. NPDC090045. The sequence continues at coordinate 216,742 of NZ_JBIVFA010000009.1, read as the reverse complement.
AGGCCCGGGCGGACCGGACTGGCCTTGTCAGTACCGGAACAGCACTCCGCGCCAGGTCCATCCCGCGTTGAGGACCATGGTGCGCAGAGGATCCCGCACGTCCCGCGTGTCGAAGCGCAACGTCTCGACCTTGTGCCGACGGCCGTCGGCACCACGCTGGAACTCCCACTGCCGGTACACCTTGAAGCCCCCGCGGCCGTACTGCTGACCCGATTCGTGCGACGGCTCCCACCGCTCCTCCAGCACGAGCACCTCGTGCTGCGCCGGCACCAGGCGCATGCGGGTCTTGAGCCTCAGCTTCGCCTTCGGAATCTCGCACTCCGCCACCAGGTCGGCCTTCTCCTTGGGCAAGGCATGGCGCACGCTGAACGGCACGTTGCGGCCGTTGAGCGCGAGCAGCGCCTCCCTGAGCTCGATGGTGGGCAGGGGTCTGACACCGCTGTCGGGGTACTTGGTGCCGGTCCACTTGTCCCAGAGACGGCCCATCGTCACACCCCCGCCCCGGTGTCCGCGCGCACCGTGCGCACGAAGTCCTGGAACTCTCCCAGGACTCTGTCGCGCTGAGCCTTGGTGTGCGGGGCGGCCTCCGGAGTGGCAGCGACGAGCCGGCCCTCCGGCATCGGCACCGGCAGTGTCGTGGGCATCTCGGGCCCTCCTTCCACGAAAACGAGCATCAGTCGAGCATCCAGTCCTTGAAATCGCCAGCAGCGGCGTCGGGTGGTGCCAGCACCTGATCCCACAGGTTGCCCCCGTCCGCCCACGTCCACAGCCAGTGGCGCAGCGACGGCATCGCGTGCCGCAGGCCGTCGTGAGGATCCTGCCCCCGGTCCGGTACCCAGCCGTCGGCATCCCAGAGCAGCACCGGGTGATCAACCGCAATCAGCGAGACGTACCACTCCATGGTGCAGCCAGCACCCGTCAGGAAGAACCACGACGCCGACGCCCCCCACCCCGGCCGATCGGTGTGCATGGTCGTCGCGCACGGCCAGTCCGGTACCTGCCAGTGCGGAACGCGGCGCGGCGTCAGCGATGCAAGGCCGCCCTCCGGTCCGAACCCCCCGTCACCGATCTCGGTGTAGAGGCGCCGGAGCAACCGGGGCAGCCGATACCCGAGCGTCCGTTCCGCGCGCTCGACTTCGGCCATCGCAAGCGGCGGAAAAGGCTGGTCCGGTAGGCAGCCCGGGGTAGGCGCCACGTCTTCCGCACCCCACGCAAGGGCGTGCAGCCTCTCCAGAAGCGCGTCGTCATCCGCAGCGGTGCGGTGGGCAGCGTCGGTCACGAGCCGGGACTGTAGTACGCGTGACCGACACCCCTTGGCCCAAGGCCCTGCGCAGGCTCGGACCCTGCAAGGATGCCAGGGACGGTGATGGGGACTTCGGCTCGGCGATGGGTGGATTCAGTGGGACACGGGGGCCAGGAGCAAACCGACTGCAGGACCCGGCTGATGGTTGTTGCCCGGGAGGAACCGTTGCGCTTGTGCTTCGAGCCCTGGGCCAACGAGTACACGGTCCCTGCGGGGCTGAGTGTCATCGTCGAGTTCGGCGACGACGGGCGGCCGGTCGAGGTGGTGCACGAGTCGGACGGGATCACTTTCCACAGTGGCGGGCTCCACCCCGATGTCTGGAGCCTCGACGGCGAGCCCCTTTTCGTACTCAGCGACACCATGCCGGTCTCCCCGGACATGACCAAGTACCTCAAGCCGCTCGGACGGCTCGCACTGCAGCGGGATCGAACTGGACAGGCGGCTCCCTAACCCTCCCCGAGTGCCCGGCACCAACGGCCGCCGCCCGGACCTCCGCCCTGGAGCGGCTCGAGGCGGACCCGGGCACCGCCGCGACGCGGGACGGAGCCCAGGAAGTGCTGCGTGAGGAGATCGAGGCGGATCCGGACTGGGGACGCCGACTCATGGTGTACTTATCGGCCCCTTCGTCACAGAATGTCGGCAGTGTCGTGATCACGGGCAGCCGGGTGTCCGGCAGCCACATCTCCCTCGGTCCGTTGACCGTCAACAACACACCCGGGGGCCGGGCCTTGATCGCCGCGGCGGTGGTGCTGGTCCTCGCGTTGGTCACGCTCGGCACGTACGGGGCCGTGCAGGTCCTCACCTCGGACGGCTCGCCGCGCTCCGCCTCAACCGGAGCAACACCCGGCAATAAGCCTTCGGGGCCGATCGGCGAGGGATCCGGGCCGCAGCCGTCGGGCTCGACCGGGCCGAGCGCCGGTGCGGGAAGCGCCGGTACATCGTCCGGGGCCACGAACGGAGGAGCTGCGTTCCCTACAGAGCGTGAGGCCATGGAGGTTCTTCCCACAGAGGGCGAGGTGCCGTCGCGCCTGGAGGTCCGCCTGCCTCCGAAGGTGACGGCCTCGACAAGCGGCTGCGCCACCGGGGTCGTCACTTACACCGCCGCCGGCGAATACGAAGATCTCGCGACCTTCCGGGCCGAGGCCTGCGGGTCAACGAGAGACGCGGAATTCACGTACGAGTTCAGGGTCAGGCAGCTGGAACACAACGACGGGCTGGCACTCAAGAAGACGACCATGGCGGCTCTCGGCGACGAGCGCGTGAGCTATCAGAGCGAATACGCGGTGGGCCGCAACAAGGGGTCGCACATGATCGTCCGAGTGGGAAGGTTCGTCCTCACCTTGACGTACGGGCCGATCTCCTCCGATGCCGCGTTCCCCCAGGACATCGAGAGCATGATCCGCGCCTTCGTCGAGAACGCGCAGGCCAAACCGGTCGGGTGACCACTCACTGGAGCGGCGTGAAGCGCACCTCGTCGAAGCGTGCAGGTCACCCCGCGATCAGGCACCAGCGGGGCGCCGAAGGGCGGCCGGCTCCACGTCGAGCGCCGCCAGCAGTCGGGCGCTGCGGTTTCCCGGCTCGCTGAGCAGCCGGTCCAGCAGGGCGGAGGTGCCGCCGGCCATCGTGTCCTTGAGCAGCTCGCGCGGCGGCACCGTGTCCTGGCCGAGGTCCGTGCTCGCCATCACCGCACGTACCCGTTGGTGGTCCACCCCGGCCTCGACCAGGACCCGACCCCCGTCGTAGTCGGCTTTCGCCTGTCTCGTCAGGTGCGGGTAGGCCTGCGCGACCGCGTACGTCCGCAGCAGGCCCAGGAGGACATCGTCGGTGCGGACCCTCCCACGGTGCTGTCCGGCAAGCTCCCCGGCCTCCAGGCGTGCCCACAGCACCGGGTGCGCCGCGACGTTGAACGGCGTCACCCTGACCAGCAGCGTCGTCCAGAACTGCCCCAGCTCGCGGGGCTTGTAGCGGCGGCGGCCCACCAGGGCATCGCGCGTGGAGCGCAGCTCCGGCGCGACAGCGTCCGCCACGGCGGGGACCCGTCCCGAACGCACCGCCTGCTGCAGCGCAGCAATGTCCACCCCGCATCCGTTCAGGTAGCTCACCGCCCCGCAGGACGGGTCGTCCAGGATGGCCACCAGCAGATCGGCCGGCGAGCGCTCGATGCCGTGACCGGTCACGGACGGCTGTTCCTGGCACCGGGCGAGCGCCGCTGCCCCGGCCGTGCTGAGCGCGAGCGAGCGGTCCTCCTGCCCGGCCAACGGAACCTCGACCTTTCCTGGTTCCTCGTCCAACCCCCCGACGCCCTGGCGGATCACGTGCGTCGTGAGGTCGTACGGGGCGAGGCACTCCTGAACCCGCTTGTCCTTGCCGATGCAGGCCAGCAGGGTGTGCGTGCTGACGTGGCGCCTTGCGTAGACCGGGCCGAAGGCGGTGAGGAGGGCCTGGTCGGCGCGGAAGTCTGAGGTCATGCGGAAGATCCTGGCCACGGCGCAGGGGTGTTGCATCAGCCGAAGGTCGAAGGCCCGCGCGACGAAAGTCGCCGATGCCGAGCCGGCCAGTTCGCGGTGCGGTCCTTCCGAGATGCCGCCCCCGTCGAGCAGGTAAGTGCGTGCTGCTGGCCTGAAAGCCGGCTGCCGTGCGGCTACTTCAGGAGCCGGAAGCCGGGCTGGCGAGCCCACGCTCTGAGGAATTCTGCTGAGCCGTAGGCGGCGGGCCACGGATCCGTCACCGTCGCGACGATGCCTGGAAGGCCGGTCACGATCGGGATCTGATTCTCAAGAAGTTCGGCATGGGCAACGCCGCCGATCACGTCCATGACAGCGGCGGTGAGCAGGGCCGTGACGACGTGATCGACCGGCCTGTTGCAGAACGCTATGACGTCGACGGCGTGGGTCGGGGTGAAGCCGATCAGTGGCTCCTGGTCGACTTCGTCGGCGTGCTCGGCTTCGAAGATGGCCTCGTCGCCGATGCCGGGTCCCATGAGGGAGACCATGACAGGCCGACGTCCGTCGGTGCCTCCGGTGTCGGCGATGCCGAGGCCTTCCGCGTGAATGTTCAGGTCGTACTCGCCGACCCGCTTCTCTTCAAAGCGAGATGAGGAGCGGACGAGGAGTTCCCGGAGCCGCTGGATGGCCATAGGTGGGACGGGCCCCGCCAGCTCAATCACCAACACCGGTCCGCCCATGACGAGAGCCTAGCCAGCCTGGGCTCCCCTCCCCAACCGATTACGCAGCTGCCCTACCCGCAGACGCCGAGCCTGGACTGTCAGACCCCTGCGGCAGGCTCGCCGACATGGACGAAGACACCATCTGGCGCGGGGTCACCAGGGGATGGTCCCGTCGTCCTCGAAGAACGAACCGCTCGGGCCGCCGTCCGGCAGCGTGGCGAGCCGGATCGCCGTGGCTGCGCCCTGCTCGGGGGTGCGGGGTCCGTGGAAGCCCGTGAAGTCGGTCGCTACCAGACCGGGGCAGGCGGCGTTGATCAGGATGCCCGTGCCGGCGAGTTGGCGGGCGTACTGCACGGTGACGGCGTTGAGGAACGTCTTCGACGGCGCGTAGGCCGCCATGACCGGACCGATCTCGATGTCCGGGTCCGCCTGCCGGGTCAGGGAGCCGACGGCGCTGGAGACGTTGACGATGCGGGGCGACCTGGAGCGCCGCAGCAGCGGCAGCATCGCGTTGGTCACCTGGATGACGCCCAGCACGTTGGTCTCCACCACCGTCCGGACCACGTCGAGATCGAGGCCGGTCGGATCCTGGGCCCACCCCGGCCCCATCTCCCCCGAGATGCCGGCGTTGTTGACCAGGACGTCGAGGCCCCCGGCCTCCAGCTCGACCAGTTCGACGGCCTCGGTGACGCTGCGTCGGCTGGTCACGTCCAGCGGCACGCCAAACGCGTCGACCCCGGCGGCGCGCAGCTTCCCGACAGCGGCCCCGAGCCGGTTTTCGTCACGGGCTCCCACGCCCACGCGGTGTCCCAAGGCGCCCAGACCGGCCGCGATTGCATACCCAATGCCTTTGTTCGCGCCGGTTACCAGCGCGATCTTCGCTTTGCTCATGACATCGATGCTCGCCCTCAGCCGAGCGGAGCGTCCAACACCGAAGCGGTATCCTGCGATACCCACCAGGTATCAGCGCAGGAAGGGGACAGCCGTGGACGCCTTGGAGACCCGCGAGCTCAGGTACTTCATCGCCGTCGCCGAGGAGCTGCACTTCGGCCGCGCCGCCGAACGCCTGGGCATGGCCCAGCCGCCGCTGTCCAGAGCCATCCAGCGGCTCGAGAAACGCCTCGGGGTCTGTCTGCTGGACCGCGACCGCCGCGGCGTGCGCCTGACCGGCGCCGGCGAGGTGCTGCTGCACGAGGGTCGCGCGGCCCTGGACGCGACCGCCGCCGCGGCGCGACGCACCCGCCGCTTCGGCAGCACAGACCGTCCGGGCGGCCCCCGAGAACGCCTGGTCATCGCGGTCAAGGCCGCCGCCTCCCACGATCTGTTGCAGCGGCTGCTCGACGCCTACGCCGCCGAGCCCGACGCCGCCGAGATCGAGGTGCTGGCCGGCGGTTTCACCGAGCAGGAGCAGATGCTGCGCGACGGCCGCGCCGATGTCGCGCTCCTCATCGTGCCGTTCAACTCCCTGGCCGGGTTCGACAGCGAAGAACTGCTGACCGAAGGGCGGATCGCCGTCCTGCCCGCAAGGCACCCGCTCGCGGCGCGCAAGGTTCTGTCCATGGCCGACATCAGCGACGTCCCCGATCTCCCGATCGCCCGCTGGCCACGACACGGCGCCTACGCACCCGGTCCAGGCCCGGAAGTCCGCGACCACACGCAGCTGGCCCAGCTGATCGCCCTCGGACGCACCATGGCCGTCGTCCCGGACTCCGCCCGCACCTGGCTATGGCACGAGCACGCCGCCGTACCCCTGACCGACGCACCCCCCGTCCACACCCACATCGCCTGGCCCCCGCACAGCCGTTCACTCGCCCTCGCCAGCCTGATCCGCACCGCCACGCGGCTGATTCCGGACACCGCGCTGACGCATTGAGCGGCTGCCACCATGGAGTAGCCGGTCAGGACCCCGCCACGCCAGCGCCCTGACCAGCCGCTTCAGGAGGGTGGATCTGATCCCGACCTGTACTCTCAACCACCGGAAACATGGCCTGACTTCGGCAGCTGATGCGGGCGTCTTTCTGCTGTCAGAGCGTCAGAGGAGAAGGTGACACCGTGCCGGTGGCGTTGATGGGCGTGCTGCTGCTCCTCAGTGTGGCCACGGCGGGAGCGGGCATCGTGACCGCTGTACTCCTCCTGAAGAACCCGCCCCTGCCGCGGTCCGCATTCTGTGCGGTGCTCGTTCTGATCTTCTCTTCTTCGGCAGCGGCCGTGTACTGCTACGGCTGGTACTCCGTCACCTTGGGAGGCCCGTTCCCCGAACTGTGCGAAGACCGGAACGCCCTCGGTGCCGAATTGGCGAGCGTGAAACAGGAGTACTGGCCTCTTCGCAGCGCCTGCGTCTACACCGATGGCCCGACGGTGGAGTACGTCTCCATGTCGATCAACGTGCTCGTCTGCGTGCTGGCAGGCCTTGCCGTCGTGCTGACCGTTGCCGCCGCGTTCCTGCGCCGGCCGCAGGCGCCGCGCGAGGTCAGGAAGTGCGCTTCAGGGTCCAGGTGTTCGGGCTGAAGCTGGGGACGGCCGAGTAGCGGCAGCCGCTCGAGTAGTAGGTGTTGGTGATGGTCCAGCCGGCGGGCGGCCAGGTGGAGGCACAGGCGTTGACCTGGGTACCGACCGGGTAGCCCCTGAGGTCCTTGATCTGCTTGGTGTTGGGCGTGAAGCCGGAGCCGCACCCGCCGCTGTTCCACCACTGGGCGTCCACCCACCCGTCCGGGGTGAGCGTGCTGGAGCACATGGTGAGCGTGTCGCCCGGTGCCGCCGAGGCGGGGCTCGCGGTGATCGCGAGGGCGGTGACGGCCATGGTGGACAGAGCGGCGGCGAAACGGGTGCGGATCACGGGACGTTCCTTCCTCGGCACGCTGGGATCGCCGCCGACCATCGGCAGGCCGTACCAGGCGCCGCCTCATTGCTATCCGATCAGTGCAGGCTGCAGACAGTCACCTTTGGGGCATAACCCTGCGGCGGTTTAGCGCCGCAGGGTGCGGGGGTGGGGTGCCCTGGGCGCCGCCGTCCTCGCCGTACTGCTCAGGTCGCAGTGCCGACGGGCGGAAATCATCATCAGGGCGCACTGGTCGCACGGGTGGACGCCGCCATGATGTGCGTCATGGCACAAGAACTCGCAACGCTCGCCCAGCAGACCGCGGACCGGCTGGCCGCGCAGCACGTCGGTGTGGTGGTGGCCGCGGTGGCGGACGACGTCGTGGAGATACGGGGTGCGGGAAGCACCGGCGCGGACCACGGGCGCGTCCCCGGTCCCGGCACCCTGTTCGAGATCGGCTCGGTGACCAAGGCGTTCACCGCCCTGGCCCTGACCAGCCTGGCCTCCGCCGGCACGGTGGGCCTGGACGAGCCGCTCGGCGATCTGCTGCCCGCCGGGACGGCCGTTCCGTCACGGGACGGCCAGGCGATCTCCCTGCAGCATCTGGCCACCCACACCTCCGGCCTGCCGCGACTGCCGAAGGGCATGCTGCTCCAGGCTCTGCTGCGCCCCTCGAAGCCGGATCCGTACGCCGGCTGCACGGCCGACGTCCTGCTGTCCGGGCTGGCCCGGACCCGCCTGGGGGCCACTCCGGGGAAGCGGTTCCGCTACTCCAACCTCGGAGCCGGGCTGCTGGGACTGGCTCTCGCCCGCCGGGCGGGCACGGACTACGAGACCCTCATCACCCGGGAGATCTGCGCCCCGTTGGGCATGACCGACACCGTCGTCACGGTGGACGGCACCCGCTCGGAACGCTCCGCACAGGGCCACGCGCGCCGCGGGCGGCCCACCGCTCCGTGGCACCTCGCCGACCTGGCGGGAGCGGGCGGCCTGCGGTCGACCGCGACCGACCTGGTGGCCTTCGTACGGGCCCAGCTGGACGGCGGCCCCGCGGGGCTCGCCGAGGCGATCCGCCTGAGCCGTGCGTTCGAGCACCGCCGGAGCTCCTTCGCCTGGGTGCACCTCGGCTGGATGGCCCACCGCCTGCACCCCCGGCAGGGCGGCCACCTCCAGATCTGGCACAACGGAGGAACCGGCGGCTTCTCCTCCTTCGTCGGGTTCGACCCGGAGAAGCGACTCGCCGTCATCGCCCTCGGCAACACCCGGCGCCCGGTGGACGGCCCCGCCTTCGACCTCCTGCGCACCCTGCAGACGGAGCGTGCGGCCACGCCGCACTGACCACGGCTCGGAGCCGCTCCGGCCGAAGGCCGCGATCTCCCCCGTCAGGACGGGCCTTCCGCAAGGCCCGTCAGCCCATGACGAACTCGCACCACACGCACTTGCCGCCGCCCCGCGGTTCCACGCCCCACACGTCCGCCAGCCGGTCCACCAGCATCAGTCCGCGGCCCGAGACGCCCGCCTCCCCCGCCTCGCGCCGCCGCGGCAGCGCGCTGGAGCGGTCCTCGACCTCCACCCGCAGCCTGCGTTCGTGGCCCGCCAGGACGCGCAGGGTGACGATCGCCGGGCCGTCGGTGTGCATCAGGGCGTTCACGATCAGCTCGTCCGCCACCAGTTCGATCTCGTCGGACCGCTCCCGCGCGCCCCACGCGCGCACCGCCGCCCCGATCATGTGGCGGGCCGCCACCAGGGCCTCGGGATCCCCGGGTGACACGTGCTGCTGCAGGCGGCTGCCGGCCTGCGGGGCGGCCGCCACCTCGCGGCGCAGCAGGAGCAGCGCCATGTCGTCGTTCCCGCCCCGGTCGTCGGCGAGCGCGCACAGCCGGTCCGCCAGGAACTGCAGGTCGGCCGGCCCGCTGCACATCTGGGAGGTCAGCAGCTGGATGCCGTCGTCGAGGTCGGCGCCGGGCTGTTCCACCAGGCCGTCGGTGCACAGCAGGAGCGTCTCCCCCGGGTCCAGTTCCACCGTGGTCACCGGGTATTCGAGCTGGCCGAACTCCGCCGAGAGGCCCAGCGGCATCCCGCCGCCCACCGGGAGCCGGTGGCAGTCCCCGTCGCGGGTGCGCAGCAGGGGGTCGATGTGGCCGGCCCGTACCAGCTGGAGCACTCCGGTGGAGAGGTCGGCCTCCACGTAGGTGCAGGTCGCGAAGCGGTCCGTGTCCAGTTCGTGCAGGAAGACGGAGGCGCGGGCCATGACGGTGCCGGGCGAGTGCCCCTCGGCCGCGTACGCGCGCAGGACGATCCGGAGCTGGCCCATGACCGCCGCCGCGTGCGTGTCGTGGCCCTGTACGTCGCCGATGACGGCGCCGACCCGGCCGCCCGGCAGCGGGATGACGTCGTACCAGTCGCCGCCGATGTCCCGGCCCATCCTGGCCGAGCGGTACCGTACGGCGATCTCCCCTCCGGGCACCGAGGGGATCCGTCTCGGCAGCATGGCCTGCTGCAGGCCCTCGGCGAGGTCGTGCTCCTGCTCCAGCAGCATGGCCCGCTGGAGGCTCTGCGCGATGCTGCTGCCCAGTGCGACGAGCAGGTTGCGCTCCTCCTGGGTGAAGCCGTCCTTGTCCTGGTAGAGCAGCCCGATCGCGCCGATGGGACGGGCCTGGGCGATGAGCGGAAGATAGGCTGCCGCCGAGATCCGCATGTACGAGATCTTCGACCAGAGCTCGGGATAGCCCTCGGCGAACTCGTCCGCGGAGTCGAGGAAGCGCGGTTGCAGCGAGCGGACGACCTCGCTCATCGGGTACTGCTCGTCGATCCGGGTGTAGCGGGTGCCGGGGACGAAACTGTCCTGGGGGCCCTCGGCCACCAGGTGGATGCGCCCGGCCTCGACGAGGCCCATCACCATGCCCATGGAGCCGAGCCGCTCCAGGCCGTGGGCGTCGCCGATCACGTCGATGACGTCCCGTACGGTCCGGGCGTGCGCGAGGGCGGCCGTCGTGGACTCGACCACCGAGGTCTGGCGGCGCCGTTCCTCGTCCAGGCCGAGGCGCTCCGCCGAGTGGCTGAGCTCGTCGGTCGCGTCGCGGACGATGCCGATGATCCGGTACGGCCGCCCGTCCGGGCCGCGCATGACGCGGCCCTGGGTGTGCGTCCAGCGCAGCAGCCCGTCGCGGCACCGGATGCGGAAGTAGGCGCCGTAGCTGTCCGTCCCGCTCTTGAGGGCGGAGGAGACGAGGGCGTCGAGGCGCGTCGACTCGGTGGCCGGGACGCGCGGGGAGAGCGACTCGGGCCGTCCGTCGTACTCGTCGGGGGTCGTGTCGAAGACGTCGAGGGCCGCTTCGTCCATGTGCATGAGACCGGTCACGAGGTCCCAGTCGAAACTGCCCATGCGGTTCAGCGAGAGCGACCGGTCCGGGTGTGCGGGCCAGTCGTCCGGCAGAGATACGGTGGTCGGCACCGATCCACCATGACACACGGGCCGGTCAGGCGCTCTCCAGCGACTGGCTCCCGTCCGAGGGCTGCGGCTGCAGGTCCGGGTCGACGTACGGGTCCGTGTACGGGTCGGCATACGGGTCCGTATACGGGTCTGCGGAGGGGACCGTGTACGGGTCCGCGTACGGATCGGCATAGGGATCGGCGTACGGATCGGCATAGGGGTCGTTCGGCTGCGGCACCGCTGCGTCGGGGTCGGGCACGAGCCCCGGGTCGTCCGGGTTGGGCTGCGTCAGGTCGAACGGGATGTCCGAAGGAATGTTCGAGGGCACGTCTCCCGGCAGGTCGGAGGGCACGTCTGCTGGGCTGTCCGAGCGCGGCTGCTGCGGCCGGGTGACGGAGTCCGACGGCGAACCCGGGGTCTGCGGGACGCCCGGGCTCTGCGGCGGGTTCTCGCCCTGCGGGTTCTGCGGGGTCTGCGGATTCTGCTGGGCCGTTCCGGTCGGCCGGCAGTCCGGCCCCGCGGCGGCGGGATCGTTCTGGCACGGCTGGACCGAGGCGGACCCCGACGGGGTGACGGGCCCCGACGGGATGCCGTCGGCCGGGTCGTACTGGGGCAGCGTGCGCGGGGGCCGGTCCTGGGCGCCGTCGTCGCCCCGCTTGCGTTCGATCCAGGTGTTGTCGGCGATGTTGACGATCACCAGGTTGTTGATCACGTGGGGGGTGGGTTCGATGACGACGACCTGGTTGGGCTGGTAGCCGCTCCACGGGTCGCCCTTGTGCACCGGGGAGCCCTTGGCGGCGAGCGGGGAGGCCAGCGGGTTCCCGCAGCCGCAGCGCACCCGGGGCATCCCGTGTTCGTCGACGAGGACGGCGGTGCCGGCCTGCAGGACGGACTGGAAGCCGTCGGCGCCGCCGTCGCGGAAGGCGTGGTTGGTGACGCGGGTGTCGGCGCGCAGGACGACGGGGGTGAGGCCGCGCAGGAACTCGGGGATGCTCGCCTGCTCGATGTCCGCGGCCTGGGCGAAGGCGCGGGCCTTGTTGTTGTCGGCGGTCAGGAAGCGGACCTGCTGTTCCACGTCGCAGCTGCCGAGCCGCTGGGTGCCGCCGTAGAGGCCGGGTGTGGCCGCGTTGATGGTGCGGATGCCCTGTCCGGTCGGATTGGGCAGCGGGGGCTGTACGGGAGCGGACTCGGCGGTGGCCGAGGAGGCGGTGAAGGGGTCGGGGCCGGCGGAGGCCACGGGCTGCAGGTAGACCTCCTGGCTCTCGGGTCCGGCCGCGCTCTTGGGCTCTTCGGCGTGGCCACAGCCCGCGGCGAACAGGCCGAGGAGGGCCAAGAGGGCGGCGCCGGCCGGTAGGTGACGGCCCGACGTCTGACGAGATGTCGGATCTGACGGTGCATGCACGTGGATCTCCCTTTTCGCCCCGGTTGCTCCCTCTTGTCTGCCCCATGCGCGCGAGACCCGCAACCGGAGGGCGTCTTGAACATGTTCAAGGAAGGCCGTAGGCTCACCACCGTGAGTTGAACGCGTTCAAGGCGTTCGGCCGCAGCATTGGGGGGAGTCCAGGATGACGGTACTGGTGAACATGATCGTCACCCTGGGCATGCTGTACGTCGTCCCGGCGGGCCTGCGCCTGATCGACCCGGCCGGGCTCCGCCGGACCGCCCGCCTCTGGCCGCTGCTCGCCGCCCCCGGAGCGCTGTGCCTCTGGCTGCCGCGCGGGCTGACCGCCACGGCGCTCGCCGCACTCTACGCGGCGGCCTGCCTGGCGCTCGCGGTCCGGGCCCCGGTCCGGCTGCTGCGGGGCCGCACCCCGGGGCGCGCCCCGGCCCTGGGCCCAGCCGAGATCGCCGTCGCCACCGCGCTGGTCTCGCCCTCGATCGCCGGGACCGCGCTGGTCGCCGAGCGCGCCGGGTACCGGCTCTTCGACTTCGACCTCGACATCCTGGCGCTGACCGTGCCGCACTTCCACTTCGCCGGGTTCACGGCCGCGCTGGTCGCGGGGCTCGTGTGCCGGGCCGTCCGGGACCGGCCCGCGACGGGGCTCTCGCGCTGGGCCGCGTACAGCGTCCCGGCCGGCACCCTGCTGGTGCTGCTCGGCTACTTCGTCGACGACTGGGCGGAGCTGGTGGGCGCGGTGGTGCTGACCGGCGGGATGTGGTCCGTGGCCCTGCTGACCTGGCGGGAGATCCGGCCCGCGGCCCGGGACCGCGGCACGCGGGCGCTGCTCGCGACCTCGGCGGCCGTGCTGGTGGCCACCATGCTGCTCGCCCTGTGGTGGGCGGTCGGCGAGGCCACCGGGATCGTGCACCCCACCCTGACCTGGATGGCCGCGACCCACGGCCTCGGCAACGCCCTCGGATTCGCCCTCTGCTCGGTACTGGCCTGGCGGCGGCTCACCACCGACCCCCGTCCGCCCGCCGACGGCGACCGGCCGCTCACCGTCGAACACCCGCCGTTGACCACCCACCGCTGATCGCCCACCGCTGATCACCACGCCGGCCATCCGCCACCGACCACCCACCGACTGGAGACCTCGCCATGACCCGCCTCATCAGCGCCGGCCGGGACACCGTCAACTACCCCGACAGGGGCGCGACGGCCCACCGGCCGCTGCCCGCCGGATATCACCACCTGAACCACCGCACCCGCCTCGGGCACGGCCGCGCCGTCTTCGAGGCCGCCGGAACCGCGGTGACCACCTTCCACGCGCACCGCACCTCCGGGATGCGGGTGCGCGCCGACGCCGGCGCCGTCCGGCCCGGGAGCCGCGTGGTCGTCGGGATCGGCGTCGGGCCGCTGCGCGTCGACGCCCCGTGCGAGGTGGTCTGGACCGCGTACGAGCCCGCGCGGATCGGTTTCGCCTACGGGACCCGGCCCGGCCACCCCGAGTGCGGGGAGGAGTCCTTCATCGTGGACATGGACCGCGACGGCGCCGTGTGGTTCACGGTGACCGCCTTCAGCCGCCCGAACGCCTGGTACACCCGTCTGGCCGGCCCGGTGGTCCCCTTCCTCCAGCTGAGCTACGCCCGCTGGCTGGGCCACCGCCTGCGCAAGCTGGCCACCGCCGCCTGACCGGTCCGATACTGGAGGCGATGGACTGGTTCACGGCGCCCGGATACTGGCTCGCCCGGCTGGTCTTCCAGCGGGCGCTGGCCGGCGTCTACCTCGTCGCCTTCGTCGGGGCCGCCCTGCAGTTCCGGGCCCTGATCGGGGCGCACGGCATGCTGCCCGTGCCGCGCTACGTGCGGTACGTGCCCTTCCGGCGCGCCCCAAGCCTGTTCCAACTGCGCTACTCCGACCGGCTCTTCGCCGGCTGCGCCTGGACCGGCGCGGCACTGGCCGCCGCACTGGCCGCCGGAGCCGGGGACGAGGTGCCGCTGGGCGCCGCCATGGCCATGTGGGCCCTGCTGTGGCTGCTCTACCTCTCCATCGTGAACGTGGGGCAGACCTGGTACTCCTTCGGCTGGGAGTCGCTGCTGCTGGAGGTGGGCTTCCTCGCCGTGTTCCTCGGCAACGCCTGGGCGGGACCACCGGTGCTGGTGCTGTGGCTGCTGCGCTGGGTGCTCTTCCGCGTGGAATTCGGGGCCGGGCTGATCAAGATGCGCGGGGACTCCTGCTGGCGCAAGCTGACCTGCCTCTACTACCACCACGAGACCCAGCCGATGGCCGGGCCGCTGAGCTGGTTCTTCCACCATCTGCCGAAGCCGCTGCACCGGGTGGAGTGCGCGGCCAACCACGTGACCCAACTGGTCGTCCCGGTCCTGCTGTTCACCCCGCAGCCGGTGGCCTCGTACGCCGCCGGGATCATCGTCGCGACGCAGCTGTGGCTGGTACTGTCCGGCAACTTCGCCTGGCTGAACTGGCTGACGATCACGCTGGCCCTCTCGGCCGTGGACTTCACCGGGCTCGCGGGCCCTCCGCCGGCCGCCGCCTCGCAGGGGGCTCCCGTGTGGTTCGTGGTCCTGGTCTGCGCGGTGACCGCCCTCGTACTGTTCCTCAGCCGCCGCCCGGTGCTCAACATGATCTCGCGCCGGCAGGTGATGAACCGCTCCTTCGACGCACTCCACCTGGTCAACACCTACGGGGCTTTCGGCTCGGTCGGCCGGGTCCGCATGGAGGTGGTGGTGGAGGGCACCGCGGACCGGGTCCCGCACGAGGACGGCGCCTGGCGGGAGTACGGATTCCGGGGCAAACCGACCGAACTGCGCAGGATCCCGCGTCAGTTCGCCCCGTACCACCTGCGGCTGGACTGGCTGATGTGGTTCGCGGCCATCTCCCCGGGCTACGCGCGCGACTGGTTCGGGCCGTTCGTGGAGCGGCTGCTGGCGGGCGACCGGGACACGCTGCGGCTGCTGCGCCACAACCCGTTCCCGGACGCGCCGCCCGTCTACGTGCGGGCCCTGCTCTACCGCTACCGCTTCACGACCTGGCGGGAGCTGCGCGAGACTGGGGCCTGGTGGCACCGCACGCTGGTGCGCGAGTACCTCCCGCCGACCCGTCTCGCGGACGCCTGGCTGTCAGAGCCCGAGTAGAGCGGCCTCCCGCTCGGCGTCGAGTCCGGGGGCCGGCCGGTCGGACCGCTGCGGGGCCTGCCCGCCGAGGGTGCGGAGCCAGGCCCAGGTGTCGGCCACGGTCTCCTCGACCGGGCGGCACTTCAGGCCGGCCTCCAGCGCCCTGCTCACGTCCCCGCCGAACATGTGGTCGTGCAGCTCGCCCTCGGGGAGCCAGACCGGGAGTTCGGTCCAGGGCTCGACGCCGGCCTCGAGGATCAGCGCCGGTTCGGTCCAGCGCAGTTCGGCGCCGCCGCCGGTGACGGCGGCGCAGGCGTCGAGGAGGGCGCCCATGGTGGCGTGCCCGACCGGGGAGACGAGGTTGTACGGGCCGCCGAGCCCGGCCTCGGCCGCGTCCAGGGTCCAGCGCGCGAGGTCGCGTACGTCGATGTACTGGAGCGGGAGTCCGCGCGGGCCGGGGGCGAGCACCGGGCCGCCGCGTGCGGTGCGGTTCAGCCACCACGGGAGCCGGCCGATGTTCTCGTACGGGCCGAGGACGAGTCCGGCGCGCACGAGCAGGGCACGGTCACCGAAGGCGTCCAGCGCGGCGAGTTCGCCGCCCCGCTTGTCCTCGGCGTAGGCGGTGGCCGCGGCGTCCGGCGACCCCTCGACGAGGGGGCCGTCCTCGCCCAGCCCCGCGGGGGCCGGGTAGGCGTACACCGAGCGGCTGGAGATGTACGCGTACCTCCGGGCACGGCCGCTCAGCAGGCGGGCGCTGTCACGCACCGCCGCGGGCGCGCCGCCCCAGGTGTCGACGACGAGGTCCCACTCCCCCGCGGCGAGGGCGTCCAGGCCCCCGGGGGCGGTGCGGTCCCCGTGCAGGGCCGAGGTGCCCGGCGGCGGCGCGTGGTGTCCGCGGTGGAAGACGGTCACCTCCCAGCCCCGGTCGAGGGCCTCCTCGGTGACCGCGCGGCCGACGAATTCGGTACCACCCAGCATCAGCAGTTTCATGCGCTCCAGCCTGCCGGTGGCGTGCGGGGCGCGGAAGCGGTGATCGCCGACAGCGATGACGCTCAGGGCGTACGCGGGAAGGGAACCCGCCGGGAAGCCGCCGAGTTGCCGCCGGGAAGGGCAGCGCCCCCGATGCCGATCGGCACGGGGGCGCTCTGCACTGCTCTGCGGATCAGTCGATTCCGGGCAGGATGTGCGATTCGGCGAGGTCGTCCTCGTACCCCGCGAGCCGGATCGGGGCGGAGCGGGCCCAGACCTCGAGGCTGCCGAGTTCGTCGGTCCGGGGCTTCTTCGCCCGGGATGCCGGTCGCTCCAGCAACGTCGGTTCGGGCTGCGTCATTTCAGTCACCGCGCACTCCTTTGTGTCGCGTAACCCGGCAGGCGGACCGCGCGCCGGGCAAGGGATCAAGGGTTTTCCGGACGCGGTGGCGCCTTAATGGAGCGCGGCCCGGATGGGGGCCGTCTTGATGCCCCAGAGTACACATATGAGCGGACCTCCGCTCGATAGGAAGGCAAAATCCGCTGCGCCCTCTTAGTTTCGTCCCGAGTTCAGCAAGTCGTAGGTCGGCGGGTACGTCACGGGTGGTGTGCTCGGACCCGGATGCGCGAGGCGCGACGGAGGGGGTCGGCGGTGTCGAGGTCCGGAGTGCCGGAGGCCGAAGTACCGTACGTCACAAGCGTGGTGGAGCTGATGGACCTGCTGCACCGCAGCCGCGACGACCACGCTCTGCGGATGGCCGCGCTGATCCGCCGCTCCCACCCCTCCGACAAGGAACTGCAGCTCGCGGGCCTGCTGCACGGCATCGGACGGCTGCTCCGTCCGGGTGACGGAGCGCGACACGCCGTACTCGCAGCGGAAGCGGTGCGCCCGCTGCTGGGCGAGCGGGTGGCCCGGCTCGTACGGCTGCACGCCCCGGGCGCGGGGAGCGACCGGGCCGGTGGGGCCGACGGGCAGGGCGACGACGCCGACGCGGTGGCCACCCTGCGCCAGGCCCACGACGCGGCCGCCGGGTCCGGACTGGACGCGGGCGTGCTGGAGGACTGGCGGCCGCTGCTGGAACTGGTCGCGGCCGGGTCCTGCCGGGCCGCGCCCGCCCGGAACGCGATCGACCCCCTCGGTTCTCCGAGGGGGTCGATCGCGGGCATGCCGTAAGGGCTGTCCCCGGGGCGGCCCAGGGGCCGCCGGGACTACCAGTTCGCCGGGGCGTAGTCCTTCAGGAAGACGCCGAACAGGTCCTCGCCGGCCTCGCCGCGGACGACCGGGTCGTAGACCCGCGCCGCGCCGTCGACCAGGTCGAGCGGGGCGTGGAAGCCCTCCTCGGCCAGGCGCAGCTTGTCGAAGTGCGGGCGCTCGTCGGTGATCCAGCCGGTGTCGACCGAGGTCATCAGGATGCGGTCGGTCTGGAACATCTCCTGACCGCTGGTCCGCGTCACCATGTTCATCGCGGCCTTGGCGGCATTGGTGTTCGGGTGCCCCGCTCCCTTGTAGCCGCGGCTGAAGACGCCCTCCATCGCCGAGACGTTGACGATGTACGCACGCCCGCTGGACGCCTTCCGGGCGGCCTCCGCCATGGCCGGCCGGAGCGCGCTGATCAGGATGAATGGCGACGTGTAGTTGCACAGCTGGGTCTCGAGCAGCTCCACCGGGGAGATCTGGTCGATGGTCTGCACCCAGGTGTTGCTCTCGACGACGTCGGGCAGCAGGCCGCCCGCGTCGATGGCGGTGCCGGCGAGGTGCCGCTCCAGGCTGGCGTTGCCCGCGACCAGGGCGAGGTCGGCGACCTTCTGCGCCTCCAGCCCGCTCACTCCGACGGGCAGCGCCGCCAGGCCGTCGACCGCGCCGGAGTTGAAGGCGCCGATGACGTGGTGGGCGGGGAGCTCACCGGCGGGCAGCGGGGCGGTCTCCCCCTCGACCAGCGCCGCGTAGGCGCTGGGCAGGCGGCGCACGGTCTGCGTCGCGTTGTTGATCAGGATGTCGAGCGGGCCGGCCGCGGCCACCTGGTCGGCGAGGGCCACGGCCTGGGCCGGGTCGCGCAGGTCTATGCCGACGACCTCCAGGCGGTGCATCCAGTCCGCGGAGTCGTCCATCGCCTTGAAACGGCGGATGGCGTCCTTGGGGAAGCGCGTGGTGATGGTGGTGTGGGCGCCGTCGCGCAGCAGCCGCAGCGCGATGTACATGCCGATCTTGGCCCGGCCGCCCGTGAGCAGGGCGCGCTTGCCGGTGAGGTCGGCGCGGGCCTCCCGCCGGGCGCGGTTCTCGACGGCGCACTCCGGGCAGAGCTGGTGGTAGAAGTAGTCGACCTCGACGTACCGCGTCTTGCAGATGTAGCAGGAGCGCGGGCGCTGGAGTATCCCGGCGATGCGGCCGGCCTCGGTGACCGAGGAGGGCAGGATGCCCTCGGTCTCGTCGTCGATGCGCTCGGCGGAACCGGTCGCGGTGGCCTCGGTGACGGCCTTGTCGTTGGCGGTCTTGGCGGCGCGGCGCTCCTGGCGGCGGCGCTGCTTGACCGTGCGGTACAGGCCGGCGGTGGCGCGGCGTACGGTGATGGCGTCGGGGTGGTCGACGTCGAGCTTGTCCAGCTCGTCGAGCACGCTGAGGCAGAGAGCCAGTCGCTCGGGGTCGATGCCCGGCCCGTAGGCCTGCCCGTGGTCGTGGCTTTCTTCGGTCACCGTCATGGCCGCTGCCGTTCCTTGATCACTCGTCCGCATCCGCCTGCTGCGGAAGTCCTCAAAAGGGGAACTGTACGGATCCCACGCGCCTGGAGCCAAACCCGCTCCCGGATCCTGCACGGACCGCGAGCGGCCGGTCACGGTAGGGGTCGGCCGTGGTGGCTCCCGGGGCGCTTAGGGGTCGTCTTCCGCTGCTGTAAGGGCCACGCTGGCGTACTCCTGTACTACGCCGGGAGTATGACCGGTGACCACCTGTGGGCGGAGGAATAGCGCAGATGGGTCGGGCATTGTGGACCTTATGAGTGCACTGGCGCTGGCGGTCCTGCTCTGCCTCGTGTCCGCCTTGGCGTACGCGGGTGGCGCGATCGTCCAGGAACGGGTCGCGGCGAGCACGCCGGACCGCCCGTACGCCCCGCTGCGGCGGGCCGGCTGGTGGGTGGCGGTGGGGCTGAACGGCCTCGGTGCGCTGTTGCACGTGGTGGCCCTCGCGTACGGACCGCTGAGCCTGGTGCAGCCGCTGGGAGCGCTCACCATCGTCTTCGCGCTGCCGATGGCGGCCGTCTTCGTACGGCGCCGGGCGGGCGCGGCGGCCTGGCGCGGGGCGGTCCTGGCCACGGTGGGTCTCGCCGGGCTGCTGGCGCTGACCGGCGGGGACGGCCGGGCGGTGCAGTCACTGGCGGACGGCGAGGGGAGCCTGCTGCTGACGGTGACCGGGGCGGTGGTGGCGGTGCTGTTCGTGGCCGCGCACCGGATGCGCCGGCCGGTGCTGCACAGCGTGCTGCTGGCCGGGGCCGCCGGTACCGCCTTCGGCATGGCCTCGGTGTTCACCAAGTCGGTCGCCGAGAGTTTCGCCCCCGGCGCGCTGGGCGTCCTGTGGCCCGACCTGACCGCGATCGCGGCGCTGGCGGCCGCCGGGCTGCTGCTGTCGCAGGCGGCCTACCGGGGCGCCGGGCTGACCGCGCCGCTGGCCACCGTGACGGTGATCAACCCGGTGGTCGCGGCGACGGTCGGCATCACCCTGTTCGACGAGGGCTTCCGGTACGGGGCCGCGGGCACGGCCGCGGCGGTGGCCAGCGCCCTCGTGGCGGCGGCCGGCCTGGTCCTGCTCACGGTCGTGCCCTCGCACGTGCGCGGGTCAGATGCGGACTCCGTGGCCCCGGAGGTACTTCAGCGGGTCGATGTCGGAGCCGTATCCGGGTCCCGTGCGCATCTCGAAGTGCAGGTGCGGGCCGGTGGTGTTGCCGGTCGAGCCGGAGCGGCCGATCCGCTGGCCGCCGGAGACCTGCTGGCCGGCCTTGACGCCGAGGGCCGAGAGGTGGGCGTACTGGGAGTACCGGCCGTCGGTGTGCCGGATGACGACCTGGTAGCCGTAGGCACCGGCCCAGCCGGCGGAGACGACCTGGCCGGGCCCGACCGACTTGACGGTGGTGCCGGTCGCCACGGGGAAGTCGACGCCCGTGTGGTAGCCGCTGGACCAGTGGGAGCCCGAGACGCGGTACGCGGTGCCGAGGGCGGCGTCGACGGGGGCGGAGAAACCGCCCGCATCCGGCTTCTGCTGCGCTGAGGCGGGCTGCGTCGCGGGCTTCTCGGCCGGCTTTTCGGCTGGTTTTTCGGCCGGTTTCGGCGGTGCGGGCTTCTCCGCGGGCTTCTCGGCCGACGGCTCCCTCGGTTTCACCGGGTCGGCGGTCCGCGGCGGCTTCTCCGGGTCCTGCCGGGCGGGCGGGGGCGTCGACGGCTCCGCGGGCGGCTTGGCCGGTGTGGCGGTGATCCGCAGGGTGAGCCGCTGGCCCGGGAAGATCAGGTTCGGGTTGGGCCCCACCGTGGCGCGGTTGGTCTCGTACAGCGCCTGCCAGCCGCCCTCGACGCGCTGATCGGTGGCGATCGCGGAGAGCGAGTCGCCGGGCGCGACGACGTACGGGTTCGGCAGGACGGAGGTCCCCGTCGGGCGGGGTGCGCCGGCCTGCGCCGGGGCCGCCGTCTTCACCGGCTGGGACGGCGTCACGGCCTCGGGCTGCGCCGCGGACTGCGTCTTTGGCTGCGACGGCGCCTGCGGGGCGACGGCCGGTGCCGGGCCGCTGCGGGTGAGGCCGGCCTTCTTGCCGCACTGCGGCCACGCCCCGGGGCCCTGGCCCTTCAGGACCTTCTCCGCGACCGCGATCTGCTGGTCCTTGGTGGCCAGGTCGGCGCGCGGCGCGTAGGCGGCGCCGCCGAAGGCCCGCCAGGTGCTCTGGCTGAACTGGAGGCCGCCGTAGTAGCCGTTCCCGGTGTTGATGCGCCAGTTGTTGGTGGATTCGCAGGCGGCGACCTTGTCCCAGGTGTCCACGGTCGCGCCGTGGGCGACCCCGGCGCCGATGAGCGGGAGCGCCATCCCGGCGCCGCCGGCGGTGACGGCCAGCGAGGCCCGGTTGATACTGCTCGGCTGATACCGGCGGTGCCGGCCCCGTACACCCATGGGAGCCCCCATTGAAGACATCAGGAACCGCACAACTTAACGTTGCGAACAGAGCATGACAAGGGGCGCAACGGGGCGCTCGCCAGCGGTACTTGACGGTGTGTTGCCCGTCAGGAGATCCACGGGCAGCCGCGTGGGGGTAGCGTCGGCAGTCCCGCACACCGAAGCACACCGAAGCACGCAGGAGCGCAACGATGAGCACCAGCACAGCCCAGATCGGCGTCACCGGACTGGCCGTCATGGGCAGCAACCTCGCCCGCAACTTCGCCCGCAACGGGTTCACGGTGGCCGTCCACAACCGGACCTCGGCCAAGACCACGGCCCTGGTGAACGAATTCGGGCACGAGGGCAGCTTCGTGGCCGCCGAGTCGGCGAAGGAGTTCGTCGACGCGCTGGAGCGCCCCCGCCGCATCGTCGTCATGGTGAAAGCCGGGGACCCGACCGACGCCGTGATCCGCGAGTTCGCCCCGCTCCTGGAGGAGGGCGATGTCATCATCGACGGCGGCAACGCCCACTTCGAGGACACCCGGCGCCGCGAGAGGGAACTGCGCGAGCAGGGCATCCACTTCGTCGGCGTGGGCATCTCCGGCGGCGAGGAGGGCGCCCTCCTCGGCCCGAGCATCATGCCCGGCGGCTCGCAGGAGTCGTGGGCCTCGCTCGGCCCGCTGCTGGAGAAGATCTCCGCCAAGGCCGCCGACGGCACGCCGTGCACCTCGCACGTGGGCCCCGACGGCGCCGGACACTTCGTCAAGATGGTGCACAACGGCATCGAGTACGCCGACATGCAGCTGATCGCAGAGGCCTACCACCTGCTGCGCGAGGTCGCCGGCTACTCCCCCGCGAAGATCGCGGAGACCTTCCGCGGCTGG
This sequence comes from Streptomyces sp. NPDC090045, assembly GCF_044747975.1. Taxonomy (NCBI): domain Bacteria; kingdom Bacillati; phylum Actinomycetota; class Actinomycetes; order Kitasatosporales; family Streptomycetaceae; genus Streptomyces; species Streptomyces sp. NPDC090045. Next base: position 194,529 of record NZ_JBIVFA010000009.1, on the reverse strand, counting down.
AACCGGGGGCGCCTGGACTCGTACCTGATCGAGATCACGGCGGAGGTGCTCGCGCACACGGACGCCGCGACCGGCCGCCCGTACGTCGACGTCGTGGCCGACGCCGCCGAGCAGAAGGGCACCGGCCGCTGGACCGTGCAGATCGCCCTCGACCTGGGGGTGCCGGTGTCGGGGATCGCCGAGGCGGTCTTCGCCCGCGCCGTCTCCGGCCACGCGGACCTGCGGACGGCCGCACGCGGGCTCGCGGGCCCGACCGCCACCGCGCTCGCGCCGGAGGCGGCGGAGGCCTTCGCCGCGCAGGTGGAGCAGGCGCTGTACGCGTCGAAGATCGTCTCGTACACCCAGGGCTTCCACCAGATCCGCGCGGGCAGCGAGGAGTACGGGTGGGGAGTGGACCTGGGCGCGATGGCCTCGCTGTGGCGCGGCGGCTGCATCATCCGGGCCGCGTTCCTCGACCGGATCCGGGCGGCCTACGACGCCCGGCCGGACCTTCCGAGCCTGCTGGCGGACCCGGGCTTCGCGGACGAGATCGGCGCGGCGCAGGAGGACTGGCGCGCGGTGATCGTGGCGGCCGTGGGCCAGGGCATCCCGGTCCCGGCGTTCGCGGCCTCACTGGCGTACTACGACGCCCTGCGCGCCGAGCGGCTGCCGGCGGCCCTCACCCAGGGGCAGCGCGACTTCTTCGGGGCACACACCTACCGGCGGACCGACCGCGAGGGCTCGTTCCACACCCTGTGGAGCGGCGACCGCTCGGAGGTCCGCACGGACTGATGCCCGGCGCGCCGCCCTAGTCGGGGGCCCGGATGCCTAGCTGAGGGGCCCCGGCTGGGGGATCGGTGCGGGTCCCGGAGGCGGGGGGATCGGGTCCGGCTCGGGGACCGGTCCGGGCACGGGCGGCACGGGCCGCGGCATGGGCTCGGGATCGGGGAACGGGCTGGGCTCCGGAGGCGGCGGCTGGGTCTGCTCTACGTTTCGTCCCATATGTTCCAGTTTCCCGCGATGGCGGCGGGTACGCCCCCTACCGCGAGGCCGACGTCAACCGCAGGCCGGCGGCCAGTCCCGGGGCAGGGCTGGACAGCACCGGGACCGGGCTCGTGGTCAGGCCGGCGGCCCCGGCCATGGACGCCTGGGCCAGCACGATGACGTCCGCGCCGGTGACGGCATCGGCGGCCGCGGCCACGCGGGCCAGGTAGCCGCCCGTGTCCCCCGCCTCGAAGCGCTCCCAGGCCCCGGCGACCAGGTGCGTACGGACGGACACGCGCCGCTCGCCCGCCTCCGCCTCCTCGGCCAGCAGCTCCGCGGTCGGCGCGAGCGTCGACTCCAGGGCGGCCAGTACGGCGATCCGCGCGCCCGTGCGCACCGCGGCGGCCGCCATCGGCCGGTCCACCCGCAGGACGGGGACACCGAGCTCCGGAGCCAGCGACTCCGCGGTCGCCCCGATGGTCGAGCAGGTGACCAGGACGGGCGCGGGCCCGGCGGCGGCCGGCGCCGAGGCCAGCACCGCAAGCAGGGCCGGGGCCACGGCCCGGGGCCCTTCGGTGCGGGCCCGTTCCAGCAGCTCCGGCTCCACCAGGTGGTGCAGTACGGCCCCCGGGTGGTGCCGGTCGCGCAGCGCGTCGAAGACCGGGACGTGCACGGGCGAGGTGTGCAGCAGGACCAGGCCCGCCCGCGTCACCAGAGGTCGGAGTCCGAGTCGAGCTGCGCCTTGGCCGTCGCCACGACCCCGGCGGCCGGCTCGGGCGCCTGGTCGGGGTGCTTGGCGGCCCAGCTCGCCGCGTACGGGCAGAGCGGCACCACGGGCACGCCCTCGGCGGCGGCGATCCCGTAGAAGGTCCTCACCAGCTCCCCGGCGATGCCCCGGCCCTCATGGGCCGGCTCGACGACGGTGTGCACCGCCACCAGGGCGTGGGGGGCCTCGGCGAGCACGAAGTAGGCGATGAAGCCGACCACCGCCCCGCCCTCGACGGCGAGCAGCCGCCCGGCCTTGCGCTCGTCCCGGAACTCGATCGGCGCGCTCTGGCTCTCCGGCATGGTCCCCGACTCCCGTCAGACAGCCACCGCGTGGGGGCTGCGCTCCTGATCCGTACCCGGCACCGGGGCGGAGGGGTCCGCGCCCAGCTCTACGATCCGATTGTCGCCGTCCACGTGCACGACGCGGGGCTTCAGCACGCGCGCCTCGGCGTCCTCGACCTGTGCGTAGCTGATGAGGATGACCAGGTCTCCGGGGTGCACGAGATGGGCCGCGGCCCCGTTGATCCCGATGACCCCGGACCCGCGCTCACCCTCGATGACGTAGGTCTCCAGCCGGGCCCCGTTGGTGATGTCCACGATGTGGACCAGCTCCCCGGGCAGCAGGTCCGCCGCGTCCAGCAGATCGGCGTCGACGGTCACGGAGCCGACGTAGTGCAGGTCGGCCTGGGTGACGGTGGCCCGGTGGATCTTGGACTTGAACATGGTACGAAGCATGTGGAAACTCCCGGAATGTCTGCTCCCTGCCTGCTTCCCGCAGGTCAAGGGCGTTCGCCGGAGCCTACAACGATTCGCTTCTCCGGTCAGCTGTCCCGCTCGGCGCGGGGCCCGGTCCCGTGGAAACCCTGCGGGCCCTGCCGTTGGTGTCCCGGGGGCGGGGCGCCGGCGGCAGGGCCTGCGGGTGGGGAGGGGTGGGGCGGCTATTTCACCGAGCCTGCCATCACGCCCTGCACGAAGTGGCGCTGGAACGCGAAGAAGACGATCAGCGGGACCACCAGGGACAGGAACGCCCCCGGCGCGAGGACGCCGATGTTGCTTCCGAACTGCCGCATCTGGGACTGCAGCGCGACGGTGAGCGGCTGGGACTCGCTGTCCGCGAAGAGCAGCGCCACCAGCATGTCGTTCCAGACCCAGAGGAACTGGAAGATGGCCAGGCTGGCGATGGCCGGCCGGCCGAGCGGCAGCACGAGCCGGGAGAAGATCCGCCACTCGCTGCCGCCGTCCATCCGGGCGGCTTCCAGCATCTCGCGCGGTATCTCGGCGAAGTAGTTGCGCAGCAGGAAGACGGCGAACGGGAGGCCGTAGGCGACGTGGAAGAGGACGACGCCCGTGACCGTGCCGAACAGTCCCACCGCGCCGAAGAGTTTGGCCACGGGCAGCAGCCCGATCTGCACGGGTACGACGAGGAGCCCGACGACCACCAGGAAGACGCCGTCCCGGCCGGGGAACTCCAGCCAGGCGAAGGCGTATCCGGCGAGTGCCGCGATGGCGACGACGAGGACGGTGGTCGGCACCGAGATCAGGACGGTGTTCCAGAAGGCCCCCGCGATGCCGGAGTCCTTCAGCAGGGCGCCGTAGTTGTCCAGGGACAGCTGGGACGGATCGGTGAGCGCGGTCCACCAGCCGTCGGTGGCGTTGTCCTGCTCGGAGCGCATGGAGGACAGGAGCAGGCCCGCCAGCGGTGTGATCCATACGAGGGCGACCAGGATCAGGATGCCCTGGACCACGGAGCTGCCCAGGAGGCGCGAGAGCCGGCCCCCGCGACGGCGTCCGGGTGCGGACGCCGTCGCGGAGGTGGACGGGGACGGGGGGACGGGCCGGACCGCCGTCGTCCGCCGGGACGGCCCGGGCCGCTCGACGGTGCTGTGGCCGCTCATGCTCCACTCCTTCGGAAACGCCGAACGTTGAAGATCATCGCTGGGACGACCAGCAGCAGGAGCACCATGCTGAGCGCGCTGCCGAGCCCCTGGTCGTTGCCACCGCCGAAGGAGACCAGCCACATGCGGGTGGCCAGCACGTTCGCCTCTTCCTGCACCGGGCCCGGCGCGATGATGTAGACGAGGTCGAAGACCTTCATCACGTTGATCACCAGGGTCACGAAGACCACGGTGAGCACCGGTGCGAGCAACGGCACGGTGATCTTGCGGAAGATCTGGCTCTCGGTGGCACCGTCCATCCGCGCGGCCTCCAGCGCGTCGCGCGGGATGGCCGCGAGGCCGGCGCCGATCAGGACCATCGCGAAGCCCGTCCAGACCCACAGGTAGGCACCGATGATGGCCGGCGTCACCAGCGCGGGACCGAGCCAGTCCACGCCCTGGTACGGGGCGTCGAAGTTGGCCGCGGGCAGCCGGACGGTGTAGTCGCCGTCGGCCAGCCCGGCGAAGCGGAAGGAGCCGTCCGCCGCCGTTGTGGCGGTCGCGGCCACCCGGCCGTCCCGTACGGCCTCGACCGTCATGCCGGGCAGCCCCTTCTCGCCCGGGTCGACCCGGCCCGGCGTGCCCGCGCCGCCGGGGGCGAAGTCGAGGTAGACGACGCCCCCGATCGCGTCCGTGCCGGGCGCCGCGGCGGCCGCGTCCGCAGCGGCCTTCGCCTCGGCGGGCATCGCGTCGGGTGCGACCCCGAGGAACCCGAGGCTGAGCGAGCCCCCGGGTCGCACGGTGCTCCCGGTGCTGTACGGGCCGCCCGCCGTGCCCGTCAGACCGTGGCCCTCCCGGGCCCGGGCCGTCGGATAGGCGGCGGCGTCGTCGAAACCGTCGTGGACCCCGACGACGGCGGCGTTGAGGACGCCCCGGTCCGGGTCCTGTTCATAGGCGAGCCGGAAGATGATGCCCGCGGCGAGGAACGAGACGGCCATGGGCAGGAAGAGCACGAGCTTGAACGCGGTCGCCCAGCGCACCTTCTCGGTGAGCACGGCGAGCATCAGCCCGAGTCCGGTGAGCAGGGTGGGGGCGACGACGACCCAGACGGCGCTGTTGCGGATGGCCTTGAGGGTGGCCGGGTCCTGCACGATCGCCGCGTAGTTCGCGGCTCCGACGAAGCGGTCGCCGTCGGCGTCGAAGAGGCTGCGGCCGAAGGAGAAGAGGACGGGGTAGACGACCAGCGCGCCGAGGAGCAGCAGGGCCGGCAGGACGAAGACGACCGCGAGGCGGCGCTTCCTGCGCTGGGCCCGGCGCCGCCCGTCGGCCGCGGGGCGGGCGGTCATGGTGTCGGCCATGGCGGGCGCCTCAGTTTCCGTAGGCCTTGGCGGCCTCGGCCTCGAGCTTGACGGCGGTGCCCTGCGGGTCCGAGGGGTCGCGCAGGAAGTCCTGGAGGAGCTTCCACTCGCCCGCGCCCTTGGTGCCGCCGAAGGCGGCCGGAGCCTGGTCCGACATGTCGAAGCGGATCGAGTTGCCCGCCGCGATCAGCGAGTTGGCGGTGCTGCGCGTGGTGTCGTCGCTGTACTTGGCGAAGTCGACCTCGTTGTTCGGGGACAGGAAGCCGCCCGCGCCGGCCCAGACCTCGGCGGCCTCGGAGCTCGCCAGGAACTCGACCAGCTTCATTCCGGCCTTGCCGTTCTTGCCGTCCTTGAGGACGACCGCCGCGTCGCCGCCGCTGACGACGGGCGCCCTACCGCCGTCGACCGAGGGGAACGGGAAGAACTTGGCGTCCTGCCCGAGCTTCTTGCCGAACTGTCCCTTGGCGACGCCGCCGACGAAGTCGCCCTCGTAGACCATGGCAGCCTTGGGCTCCGGGCCGAACACCTGCGCGACCGAAGAGGGGAAGTCGGTGCCCAGTGCCGTCTGGGCGCCGCCGGCGACGAGCTGCTTGTCCTTGAACAGTTCCCCGAGGGTGGTCAGGGCCCGGACGACGCTCTCGTCGGTCCACTTCAGCTTGTGCTGGGCGAGCTGGTCGTACTTCTCCGGCCCGGCCTGGGAGAGGTAGATGTTCTCGAACCAGTCGGTGAGGGTCCAGCCGTCCTCGCCGGCTATGGCGAAGGCCGGGCGGCCGGAGTCCGCGAGGGTGCGGCCGGTCTTCAGCAGGTCGCTGTAGCTCTTGGGTTCGCCGACGCCGGCCTGGGCGAAGGCCTCGGGGGCGTACCACACCGTGGACTTGTGGGCGGCCTTGAAGTAGAGGCCGTAGTACGTGCCGTCGACGGTGCCGTAGTTCTTCCACACCGGGGCGAGGGTGGATCCGACCGTCTGGGCGGTCTGGTCGGACAGGGGCTGGAGCCAGCCCTCCTTCGCGAACTGCTGGAGCACGCCCACCTGGGGAACCATCACCACGTCGGGCGCGTTGCCGCCTTCGATCTTGCTGCCGACGAAGGTGGAGACGTTGTCGCCGGAGGGGACGAAGACCGTCTTGGCGCCGGTCTTCTCGGTGAAGGCGTCGAGGACCTTCTTGAAGCTCTGCTGCTCGGCGCCGGTCCAGACGCCTGCCACGGTGACGGTCTGGCCGCTGAGTTCGCCGCCGCTCGCGGTTCCGGTGGCGCCGCCGCAGGCGGTGGTGGAGAGGGCGAGGGCGAGGGCCGCCGTCGCGGTGGCGGCACTCCGACGGGTCGTCTTGCCGGGTCGTCGCATGAGGAGTCCTTTCGAGGAGGTGAGGGGCTGAGGGGGAGGGCGGAGGGGCTCGGGGTCTACGGGTTACGGGGCCGGGTGCTCGCCCGCCCACCAGGCCGCGGTCGCCGCGGGGAGCACCCCGTCGGGGCAGGGGCCGCTGGCGAGCAGCGGAGTGCCGGGGACCGGGGCGGGCACCGGCTCCGTGCCGAAGTTGACCGCGCAGACCAGGCCGTCGCCGCGGGCGATCGCCAGCACGTGCGCCGGGGCGTCGAGCCAGCGCAGGGTGCCGTCGCCGAGCTGCGGCAGGGTGCGCCGCAGCTGGAGGCCGTCGCGGTAGAGGTGCCAGAAGGAACGGGTGTCGGCGAGGGCACGGTCGGTCGCGTGCTCGGCGAACCACTCGGGCTGCGGCAGCCACGGCTTGGCGCCGACCGCCTCCTGGCTGAAGCCGAACGGGGAGGCGTGTCCGGACCAGGGCAGGGGCACGCGGCAGCCGTCCCGTACGTGCTTGCGGCTGCCGGTGCGGCGGAAGATCGGGTCGGTGAGGACCTCGTCGGGCAGGTCGAGGACCTCCGGGAGGCCGAGCTCCTCGCCCTGGTAGACGTAGGCGGCGCCGGGCAGGGCGAGCATCAGGAGGGCCGCCGCGCGGGCCCGGGCGGCGCCCAGTCCGCTGCCCTCCACCCCGGGCTCGCCCGCGTAGCGGGTGACCGTGCGGACCTGGTCGTGGTTGTTGAGGACCCAGGTGACGGTGGAGCCGGTGCCGGCGATGTCGCGCATCGCCTCGGTGATCGTCGCGCGGAAGGCCTCGGCGTCCCAGGGTGCGCTGAGCAGGTCGAAGAAGAACGCCTGGTGCAGTTCGTCGGGGCGGACGTACTCGGCGTGCTCGCGTGCGGTCGGCACGGACACCTCGCCGACGAGCAGTCGCTCGTGGCCGTCCCCGGCGGTGTACTCCTCGCAGACCGCGCGCCAGCGGCGCCATACGCCGTGGACCTCGGGCTGGTTCCACGCCAGCTGGTTGACGGCGTCGCGGGCCCGCTCGTCGGCTTCGGGATCGTCCGAGTCGGGCATCTCGGGGTGCTTGAACAGTCCGGCGGCGACGTCGATCCGGAAGCCGTCGACGCCGCGGTCCAGCCAGAAGCGCAGCACCCGCTCGAAGTCGTCGCCCACGGCCGGGTCGCGCCAGTTCAGGTCGGGCTGCTCGGGCGTGAAGAGGTGCAGGTACCACTCGCCGGGGGTGCCGTCGGGCTCGGTGATCCGGCTCCAGGCGGGACCGCCGAACATGGCGCGCCAGTTGTTGGGCGGCTCCGCCCCGTCCGGGCCTCGGCCGGGCGCGAAGTGGAACCGGGAGCGCGGCGCGCTGCCAGGCCCCGCGGCCAGCGCTTCGCGGAACCACGGGTGCTCGCTGGAGCAGTGGTTGGGAACGATGTCGAGGAGCAGCTTGAGTCCGAGGCGGTGGGTGTCGGCCACCAGCCGGTCGAATTCGGCGAGGTCGCCGTAGACGGGATCGACGCCGCAGTAGTCGGCGACGTCGTAGCCGTGGTCGTGCTGCGGGGACGGATAGAAGGGGCTGAGCCAGATGCCGTCGACACCGAGCTTCCGGAGGTAGGGAAGCCCGGCCCGTACGCCGGCCAGGTCGCCGATGCCGTCCCCGGTGCTGTCGAGGAAGCTGCGGACGTAGACCTGGTAGATCACCGCGTCGCGCCACCAGGAGTCAGGTGCGGTGGCGGTGCGGGAGGGGTGGCCGGTGCCGGCCGGAAGGGTGCTGAGCATCTCGCGTCGACCTGTCTCTGCTGAATGCGAGAGCGCCCTGGATCAGGTGCGCTGTTATGCATGCATGTTAAGTAGGAGCGACCGGAATGTGTCAACGATGTGTCCAGAAACAGCCGAAAGCTGGGGTGGTTTGCTACGAAATGCCCAGGTGCACAAGAAAGGGCTCCTACTTAACATGTAAGTAGGAGCCCTGAGGGAGGTGCCGGAGTGCGATCAGCGCTTGCGGGAGATGGTCCCGAGCTCGCGCGCAAGCCGCGCCACCGCCTGCTCGGGTGTGTGGCGCAGCGCCATCAGGTCCTGCGCCGAGGCCTGCACGGCGAGGCTCACCTGGTCGTAGCGCGGGCTCTTGGGGCGCGGCGCCGCCGACAGCACGCTCTGGCGGAGCGTGGGCAGGTACGGATACGCGCGGATCAGCTCGGGATCCTCGTACAGCGCGGCGCGCACCGGTGGCAGCGAGCCCTCGGTGAGCACCTGCCGCTGGACCCGTTCGCTCGTGAGGTAGGAGATGAGATCGGCCGCCGACGCGGGATGCCGCGCACTGCTGCTGACGGCGAGGTTGGAGCCGCCCAGCACGCTGGTGCCGGGCCCGTCGGGTCCGGGCAGCGGCACGGCGCCGAACCGGCCCGCGACCTTCGACCCTTCCGCGCTCGCGTCCGCGTACAGATAGGGCCAGTTCCGCAGGAAGAGCAGCCGGCCGTCCTGGAACGCCTGCCGGGACTCCTCCTCCTTGTAGCCGAGCGCGTCGCGGGAGATCCAGCCGTCCCGGACGCCGTCCGCGAGGAAGCGCAGTCCGGCGCGCGCCGCGTCCGAGTCCACGGTCACCCGGGCGCCGTCGCCCTGCAGGATCGAACCGCCCGCCGAGTGCACGGCCTCGGTGACGTTGACGGTGAGCCCCTCGTACGGCAGGAACTGGCCGGCGTAGCCGTCCAGCCCGTGCTTCGGGGCGATCGTGCGCGCCTGGCGGACGAGGTCCGCCCAGGTGCGCGGCGGCTCCTCGCCTTCCTCGTCCAGCACGTCCTTGCGGTAGTAGAGCAGTCCCGCGTTGGTGACGTACGGGACCGCGTACAGCCGGCCGTCGAAGGTCGCGGTGTCGACGACCGGCCGCAGGAAGGTGTCCAGGGGGAAGCGGTCGCGCCGGAGCGGGGAGATCCATCCGGCGGCCGCGAACTCGGACGTCCAGGCGACGTCGATGTTCAGCACGTCGAACCGGTTGTTGCCCGATCTCAGTTCGCTGATCATCTGGGCCCGGGTCTCGTCCGCCGAGTCGGGCAGCTCGACGAGCGTGACGCGCTCGCCGGGATGGCTCTCGTTCCAGTCGTCCAGCAGCGGGGGGAGGTAGTCGGTCAGATCGCCCGCCGTCACGAGCGTGAGGGGGCCGCGGGCCCCGGAGGCCGCTCCCGCGTCCGCACGGACGCCGAAACCGGCGTATCCCGCCAGCACCACCGCCGCGACCAGGAGAGCTCTACCCGCGGCACGTGTCCACCGCATAGGTTCCTCCCAGTGCACGATCCGGCTGCGCCGCCGACCATCGCGGCCTATATATACCCGTTAGGCATGGGCGATACTAGACGCCCAGGCAGACAAGACGGGTGGCGATGGCCACTGGCCCGATGCCGGGTGAACAGTTGACTACGGAGCGGGAAGGAGGGGGGAGCGAGTGCGGCTGGCGCTCCTGGCACTCCTCGCCCGTGGCCCCGCTCACGGTTACGAGCTCAAGCAGGACCTTGAGAAGCTCTTGGGCGCCGCGTACCCTCAGCCCAACGTCGGCCAGGTCTACGTCACCCTCGGCCGGCTGGAGAAGAGCGGTCTGATCGACGGCGAGGAAGTCGAGCAGTCGGGCCGGCCCAACAAGCGCACCTACCGGCTGACGGACGCCGGGCACGAGACCGTGCTGGCCTGGTTCGAGGACACCGCCGAGGAACCCCGGGTACGGGACGAGTTCTTCATGAAGCTCGCTCTCGCGCCGGAGTCGGGTCTGGCCGACCCGGTCGCGCTGATCAACAAGCAGCGGCGGCAGTACCTCAACACCATGCGGGACCTGTCGAAGCTGGCCGCGGCCGAGGACCGCGACAACAAGATCTCCCAACTGCTGATCGAGGGCGCCATGCTGCACCTGCAGGCCGACCTCGACTGGCTGGAACGCTGCCAGGAGGAGCTGGAATGAGCGACGACGCCACCATCGCTCCTGCGGTACCCATCGTCCGCGCCGAGGGCCTGACCAAGACCCACCACGGCGAGGGCGCGCCGGTGCACGCCGTGCGCGGGGTGGACCTGGCCGTCCAGCCGGGCGAGTTCGTCGCGGTCACCGGGCCGTCGGGAGCCGGCAAGTCGACACTGCTGCACCTGGTCGGCGGCCTCCAGCGGCCCGACGGCGGCAAGCTCTGGATCGGCGGACAGCGGGTCGACGAGTACCGCGAGGCGCGCTGGGCGGTCCTCAGGCGGCGCAGCATCGGCGTCGTCTTCCAGTTCTTCAACCTGGTCTCCAACCTCACGGTCGCCGACAACGTCGAGCTCCCGGCTCTCCTCGCCGGCGTCTCCCCGAAGGCCGCCCGTGACTCCCGCGCGGAACTGCTCGCCGAACTCGGTCTGGAAGGCCGTGAGCGGTCGATGCCCGGCGAGCTGTCGGGCGGCGAACAACAGCGGGTCGCGCTCGCCCGGGCGCTGGTCAACCACCCCGCACTGCTGCTCGCCGACGAGCCGGCCGGCAGCCTCGACAGCAAGGGAACCCGCGAGGTGCTGCGGCTGCTCTCCCGGTTCCACCAGCGTGGCCAGACGATCATGATGGTGACCCATGACGCCCGGATGGCCAGCGCCGCCGACCGCGTCATCAGCTTCTTCGACGGGCGCATCGCCGACGACGCACAGCTCGGCGACGGGCGCCGCGAGCCGGCCCGTGGTGTCCGTGGCGTACTCGAACTGAAGGAGTGACCGTGCGGGCCACGCTGCGCTGGGCGCACGCCGACCTCCGCGCGCATCGCGGCGAAGCCCTCTTCGTCGTACTGGCCAGCGCCGGGATCATCGCCTCGCTCCTCCTGGCCGGCGCGCTGTTCAGCTACGCCGCGAACCCCTGGCAGCGGATCTTCAACCAGTCCCAGGGCGCGCACATCTGGCTGCACACCCGCGCCGGGGCGGACCTGGACGCCCTGACCGGCGTGGACGGGATCGCCGCCCTCTCGGGGCCCTACCGCACGGCGGCGACGACCGTCGAGTCGCGCGGCGCGCGGGCCGGGGTGACGCTGCGCGCGGCCGCGGTGGAGCCGCCGGGGACGGGACTGCCGATCGTCACCGCGGGCAGCTGGCTGGCCCCGCCGGACGGCGGCGGCGGGGCCGGCACCGTCGTGCTGGAGAGCTCCGTCGCGCGGGCGCTGTGGGCCGAGCCGGGCGACACGGTGCGGGTCACCGGGCCGGCCGGCGCCCCGCGCGCGCTGCAGGTGAGCGGGATAGCCGAGGCGGCCGAGCCGCACTACCGGCCCGGGGGCGGACCGGGCATCGGCTGGGTGCTCCCCGGCACTCTCGACGGGATCGCCCCCGGCGACACCGGGCAGAGCGTGGGCCTGCGCCTGGAGGATCCGAACGACACCGACTTCATGGTCCAGCGCGCCGTGACCGTCCTCGGTGCCGACCGGGTGGCCCAGGTCACCAAGTGGCAGCAGACACGGGCCGAGGCAGGCGGCGACGACCAGCTCCTCGGCCGGATGTTCGCCGTCTTCGGGCTCGGCGCCCTGCTCGCGGCGGCGCTCGCCGCGTCCGGAGCCATCGGCGCCCGGGTCCGTGGGCAGCTGAGGGACATCGCCATCCTCAAGGCCGTGGGCTTCACCCCCGGCCAGGTGACCCGCGGGTTCCTCGTGCAGCACCTGGCCTTCGCGCTCCTCGGCACGGCCCTCGGCACGGCGGCCATCGCCCTGCTGGGCGCGCGGATACCGGGGCGGATCGGCGAGGCGGCGGCGGTGTGGGAGGACCTGCCCGGCCACACCGCGCTGATGATCGGCATCCCCTGCGGCGCGGTCCTGCTGATCGCGGCTGCCACCGGACTCTCGGCATGGCGGGCCGGACGGGTCCCACCGGTGCCGGTGGCACGGGCCGCGTTGCCCTCCGCCGCGCCGATGACCGCACTCGGCAGGCGGGCCCTCGGGATGCGGGTTCCCCCGGCCCTGGTCCTGGGGTGGCGTGCGGCGTTCGCGCGACGCGGCCGGACGGTCATCCCGGTGGCCCGGCTGGCCCTGCCGCTGATGCTCATCACGATCGCTCTCGTCGCCTGGTCGACGCTGGACCAGTTCCGCAGCCGGCCGGCGCAGATGGGACTGCCCGCGGCACTGACCGTACGGGCCCAGCAGCCTGCCGGGCCGTCGGACCCGGAGCTGGAGAAGAGCCTCGCGGCGATCGCGGACGTCGCCGCGGTCCATCCGGGCGCGGAGATGGCGGCGCTCGCGCCGGGGCAGACCGACACCATCACGCTCCGCGGGCTGGGCACGGCCCGGCACCCGTATCCCTCCGCGGTCGTGGAAGGGCGCGCGGTCGACGGGCCGGACGAGGCGGTGGCCGGACAAGGGCTGCTGGATCTCCTCGGGGTGCGGGTCGGCGACTGGGTGCGGATGACCGTCGAGGGGCGGCCGCAGATCCTCCACCTCGTGGGCCGCACCCTCGAACCCGAATCGGGCGGCCGGGTGATCACCACGACCATCGACGCCCTGCGGGAGCGCGATCCGCAGCTGCGGCCCGCCTTCCACGCCTTGGTGCTGCGCGAGGGGGCGGACCCCCGCGCGGTGAGCGGCGCGCTCGCCGCGGCGGCCGGTGGAACGCTGGAGATCCGGGAGACACCGAATCCGGCCGACCGGCTGGAACCGGCACGCGGGGTGATCGCCGCCCTGATCGCGGTGCTGGCCCTGATCGGGCTGACCGAACTGCTGACGCTGATCAGCACCGGCGTACGCGACCGGGGCCGCGACCTGCTCGCGCTGAAGGCGATCGGTCTGACGCCCCGGCAGATCGGATCGATGATCGTGACGGCCGCCGGCCTGACGGCGCTCGTATCCGCCGTGGTGGGCACGACGGTGGGTGTGCTGTCGGGCAGTTGGCTGGTGGACACCCAGGGCGCGTCGAGTGGCATCGGCGCGGGGATCGCGCAACCGCCCCCGCTTCCCGTGCTGTTGACGGTGATCGTCGGGGCGGTGCTGGGCGCGGTGGCGGCTGCTGCGCTCCCGGCGACACGGGCGGCACGGCGGCGCCTGGCGGACTCGCTGAGCGAGACGCTCTGACCCTCCGGGGCCTCTCTGGAGAGCGGCGGGTCCTCGCCCTTGGCCTCGGCTGTCGCGGCGCCATCGATGCAGAGACCGTGACTTGGTGCAGCAGCCACGAACCTTCCGGCGGCGGATACCGCCGGCCGGAGGGATCATCGAGACGAATGGTCCGGCCGCCCCGGCCGCTGCGTCCGGCCGGCGGCGCAGGGGTCGCCGTCGGCACCGCAGCACTGGTGGCTGCCTCGAAGGACCTCGCGGCCAGGCACCAGGAAGAAGGCATTCCATGAAGGAGCCGAGTCCTCGACCCGTTGACGCCCCCAGCGGTCAGCCGCAGGAGGCGGACCGGCTGCGGGAGATCCTCCACGCTCCCGGCTACGTCATGATCCTCGTCTACTCGGCCCTCATCGGCATTCCGGTGTCGCTCATCGCGTTCTGGTTCCTCGTCGGACTCCACGAACTGCAGAACGTCTTCTGGTCGGAGCTTCCGCACCACCTGGGCTGGGACGAGGCCCCCTGGTGGTGGCCGCTGCCCCTGCTGCTCATCGCCGGCCTGATCGTCGGCCTGATCGCCGGCCGGCTCACCGGCGGGGGCGGCCACATACCCGCCGGCGGCCTGCACGCGGGCGCGACGACCCCGGCCGCGCTGCCGGGCGTGGTGCTCGCCGCGGCCGCGAGCCTGCCCCTGGGCGCGGTCCTGGGACCGGAGGCACCCCTGGTCGCCCTCGGTGGCGGCCTGGCCCTGCTCTTCCGGGACCTCACACGGACCCCGGCGACCCCTCAGATCACCGCGCTGCTGGGCGCGGCCGGTGCGGCAGCCGCCATCGCGGCGATCTTCGGCAACCCGCTGATCGCCGCCGTACTCCTCATCGAGGTGTCGGGGATCGGCGGTCCGCAGCTCTTCGCGGTCATGCTCCCCGCCCTGCTCTCCAGCGGAATCGGGGCCCTGGTCTTCACCGGCTTCGGACAGTGGACCGGCCTGGAGACCGGCAGCCTCAACCTCACGCTGCCCACGCCCCTGCCCCGCCTGGACCCGGCGGACGTGCTCTGGACCCTGCTCATCGCCCTCGTCCTCGCCGTGCTCCTGAACCCGGTCCTGGAGGCGGGCCGGCGGGTCGCCGCCTTCGTCTCCGGCCGGGTGCTGCCCCGCACCGTCCTGTGCGCGCTGGGCGCCGCGGCCTGCGCCGCCGTCTACGCGCTGATCACCGGCCGCACGCCCGCGGACGTCGCCCTGTCGGGCCAGGCCACCCTCGGCGAGCTGGCCGCCGACCCGCAGGCCTGGGGCGTGGGCGCGCTGATCGCCGTCCTGCTCCTCAAGACCCTCGCCTACGCGCTCTGCCTCGGCAGCATGCGCGGCGGCGCCATCTTCCCCGCCGTCTTCCTCGGAGCGGCGGCCGGAGCGCTCGTGGCTCCCCTGCCCGGCCTGGGCGCCGTACCGGCCATGGCGGCGGGCATGGCGGCGGCCACCGCCGCCGTGATGCGGCTGCCGGTCAGCAGCGTGGTCCTCGTCGTGCTGCTGCTGGGCAGCTCCGCCATGATCCCCATCGCCATCCTCGCGGCCGTGATCTCCTTCGTCACGACCGAACTGCTCCCGGCCGGCACGGCGCATCCCCCCGCCCCGCTCTCCGAACAGCCCGAGGAAACCGGCGGCCCGGGAGCAGGAGCAGCCGCGGCTCCCTGACGAACCCTGCCGACGGCTTGCCGTGAGCGTGACGCGGTCAGGCCTCCGGCAGTTCCTGCGCCGGCAGCCGGCCCGCCCGTACCGCGTCGACCAGGGCCTGGTGGTCGCGTTCGTTCTGGTCGGCGTACGCCTCGGCGAAGGTGACGAGCGCCCGGTCGAAGGCTTCGCTGCGGCCCAGGTACGCGGCGATCGCAATCCGGTCGCCCGACCGGGCGTGCGCACGGGCGAGGGTGATGCCGCACAGCTCGCCGAACGTCTGCAACTGTGCGGGCGGCATCGTCTCCGGCATGGCGATGCCCTTCCAGTCGCGCAACTGGCGGACGTAGAAGTCGCGCTGCTTGCCGTCGATCCCGTCCACGCGCTCCCAGCCGAGGAAGATGTCGCTCGCCGCCTGCATCAACCGCTGTCCCGAGACCACGCGTTCGCCCTGGTTTCGGTACCTGCTCGCGCCGATGTGGGGGGCGAGCACGGAGGTGTCGGCTTCCTTGGCCTGGAGGAAGAGGGGGTCCCGGCCGTCGCGGCCGAGCAGCAGCAGGATCCAGCAGCGGGTTCCGACGCTGCCGACGCCGACCACCTTGCGGGCCACGTCCGCCAGCCGGTAGTCCTCCAGGAGCGCCCGCCGGTCACTCGCCATCGTGAGGCCGTAGGAGTCCAGCAGGCGGCGGAACCGGCTCTCGAGCTCCCCGCGCTCGACGTCCGGCATCAGGTCCGCGAGCGGTACCAGCAGCGGGGGGTCCGCCGCGATGCTCGGCCGGCCGCCGACCAGCTCCGTGAGTTTGTCGAAGACCTGCAGCGTGTCCCGCGAACGGGCCTTCTCCATCGCACGGGCCAGCTTCTTCCGTCCGCTCTTGTCGAGCTGATCCGTGGTGAGGGCCTCCAGGCGGTCCGCGTCGATCTTCGCGTACCAGACGTCGAGGTTGCCCATGCCGGCGAAGCCGCGCATCGCCTCGCGGTACGAGCGCACCGTGGCGCTCACGATGCCCGCGCGCTCGGCGTCATCGAAGCCGTTCGCCCGGGCCGCGATGACGAAACTCGCCGAGAGCCGTTTGACGTCCCACTCCCAGGGTCCGGGCAGGGTCTCGTCGAAGTCGTTGATGTCGAACATCAGCCGCCGCTCCGGAGAGGCCAGCAGCCGGAAGTTGAGCAGGTGCGCGTCCCCGCACAGCTGGACCGTGACCCCCGAGTCGGGACTGCCGGCCAGGTCGGACGCCATGATCGCGGCGGCTCCCCGGTAGAACCGGAACGGCGACTCCGACATCCTGCTGTAGCGGATCGGCACCAGCTCGGGCACCCGGACCGCGGACTGCTCCTCCAGGATCGCCAGGGGGTCCGGCCTGTCCGGAGACGGCCGGTACACGGCGTGCCCCGACCGCGGCGAGCGGCTCCGGGCCTCCTTGCCCTGGGCCGCGCGTTCCTCGGGTGTGCTGCCGGGGACCGCGCGCATCGAGGTGATCGCGCTCTGGGACATCGCTGCGCTCCTGTCTGGACCTGCGTCCTCAGCACGGGGACGGCGCCCTGCCCGCGCGCCGTCCAGTGGGGTTGCCGTGCGTCGTCCGTGTCAGCCCTGGGCCTCGATCTCGGCCTCGGCGACGGCGATGGCGAAGCCGAGCGCCGTGGCGATGTTGCCGGCTGCCGTCATGACGCGGGCGGTGCCCACGATGGGGGCGATGGCGACCAGTACGTCCTGCAACTGCTCGGCGGTGAGGCCGGCCTGGAGGGCGGGGTCGATGTGGGCGGCGTACGAGATCGGCGGGGCGTCCGATGCCGCGAGGGCCGCGATACGGGTCATCAGGAGCATGTCCGGGGCCAAGCCGCACCGCTCGAGCGAGTCGACCGTCATCGCGGCGAGGGTGTCCAGGACAGGGGTGTCAGATGCAGTGGACATGGTGCACGTCCTCCGGGGTGTGGTCCCGCCCGAGCACGGGGCAAAGTGAGGGGAGAGCATGGCCGTGACCACCGGCATGCCTTCGTTTCCACCCTAGAACCTCACCGGGTACGGCGCATGGGGGCGCATCCCCCCGGTCCGGCGTGCGGCGAGCCGGGGCGCGGCGCAGGCTTGAGGCAGTCAGAAGGGAGCAGCGCCGGTGGCCGAAGCCGATACCCCGGGACGTGCGCCCGGTGCCCTGCGCGGTGTGCTGGCCCCGCTCGCCCTGGCGCAGTTCATCTGCAGCTTCGCCGGTTCGAACATGAACGTGATGATCAACGACATCAGCGAGGACCTCGACACGACCGTGCAGGGGGTCCAGGTCGCGATCACGATCTTCCTCCTGGTCATGGCAGCGCTGATGATCCCCGGCGGCAAGCTGACCGACCGCTACGGACGCAAGCGGTGCTTCCTGACCGGTCTCGCCGTGTACGGTGTCGGCGCCCTGCTGAGCGCCGCCGCCCCGGGGCTGGGCGTCCTCATCCTCGGCAACTCGATCCTCGAAGGCATCGGTACGGCGCTGCTCATCCCGCCCGTCTACATCCTCACGACGCTGCTCTTCACCGAAATGACCTCACGTGCCCGCGCCTTCGGGACCATCATGGCGCTGGGAGGCATCGGCGCGGCCGCCGGGCCGCTGATCGGGGGACTCATCACCTCGGCCATCAGCTGGCGGGCGGCCTTCGTGTTCCAGGCCGTGGTGATCGCCCTGATCATCATGCTGAGCCGCCGGATCGAGGACCCCCTGCCACCGGATCCCACGCGCCCCTTCGACACCGGTGGAGCGGTCCTCTCCGCCGTCGGGCTCGTCCTGCTCGTCACGGGGATCCTGGCGGCGGACGACAACGTCTGGCTCATGCTCGCTCTGATCGTCCTCGGTGCGCTCGTGCTGCTGTGGTTCTTCCTGTCGGTCCGCGCCAAGGAGCGGGCCGGCGAGGAGCCGCTCCTGCCGACGAGCCTGTTCCGCAACCGCACGTCCAATCTGGGTCTCGTCACGCAGAACCTGCAGTGGCTGGTGCTCATGGGGACCTCGTTCACCGTCGCGGCCTACCTCCAGGTGGTGCGGGGATACGACGCGATCCAGACCGGCGTGATCTTCACGGCGGCCACGCTCGGTCTGCTCGTGACGTCGCTGGCCGCCGCGCGCCTGGCGCAGCGGTACGCCCAGCGCACCCTCATCATGGCGGGCTTCGTGCTGACGACCGCCGGAGTCGCCGTCCTGCTGGCCATGGTGGGCGGCTCCCCGAGCCCTTGGGCCTTCGCGCCCGGACTGCTGCTGATCGGCCTGGGGCTCGGTGTGATGCTGACCCCGTCGGTCAACGTCGTGCAGTCGAGCTTCCCCGAGGAGCAGCAGGGCGAGATCTCCGGGCTGTCGCGCTGCGTGTCCAACCTCGGCTCATCGCTCGGCACCGCGATCGCCGGCACCATCCTCGTCGCCGGCCTCACCACCCACGCCTACGCGGCCGCGATGATCACCCTGGCCGTCCTCGGGCTCGCCGGCCTCGCCGCCGCCGTGTTCCTCCCCCGGGGTGCGCGGTCAAGCACCGTTCCCTAGCTGCCGCCGCAGCGGATTGGAGATGTCGTGAAGGACCTCAAGTTCGAGCAGAAGGGCTCCCTGTCCCGCATCGAGGCCGCTGATCAGCTCTCCGCGCTGGCGGAGGCGCTGAGGCAGGGCGGCAACGTCGAACTGGAATTCGGCTCCGGGACGCTGAGTCTGCAGGTCCCCGACGAGGTCAGCACCGAGATCGAGGTCGAAGTCGGCGACGGACAGGTCGAGCTGGAGGTCGAACTCAAGTGGCCCACCGTGCAGACCGGGGCCGCGCCGTCACGGACGAAGCGCCCGGCACGCAGCCGGAGCAAGGCGGCCAGGACGTCGTGACCGCGACGGGGGGCTTCGGCTCCGGATGACTCGTACGACGGGAGCTTCGCGTGTCACACCGCCTGCTGCCCGGCCTCGCGCGGGCGACCGGCGCGGCCGCCTTCGTGATCGCCCTGGCCGCCGCGCCGCCCGGGCCCGCGCTCGCGTTCACCGGTGACAACCACGAGGACATCACCCGGGCGGCCCTGCCCTGGGAGCCGGTCACCCTGTCCGCGATGGCCGGCGCCCGCGACGGGGCGGTCAACGCCAATGACCACGGCGGATACTTCGCCCTCGGCCCGCTGCACTGCGACAATGCCGACTACCTCGCCCCCCGCTACGTCCAGCACTATCCCCGCAGCCGGGACGAGGCCACCACCGAGCTCCTCGCCTGCATCCGTACCTCCGTCGCGCGCTTCCGGAACGCGGTCCGGGCGGCCGACGGCCTCGTCGACGCGGACGGCAAGGTCCGGGCCGACCAGAGCGACCTCTCCTCCCCCTGCACGTGGAAGGAGGCGCCCGACCGCGCCAAGTGCGACGTCCTGGAACAGCTCGGCCGCGGCTGGCACCAGATCGAGGACTTCTACTCGCACTCCAACTGGTCCGACCAGGCCGCCCCCGGTCCGGTCAGCCTCACCGATCCGCCCGGACTGGCCCGTACCGATGTCGCCCCCTTCCTCGACATCCGCCGCTACAGCGCCATGGACGACGCCGACTGGACCCGGGATGCACGCGCCCGCATCCCCGCGGACCTCACGACCGGCTGCTACTCCGACTTCGATTCCACCGGCGTCAAGGCCGAGGACTGCGCCGGCCGGGTCACTCACAACCAAGGCCTCAACAAGGACACCCCCGCATCCCCCCGCTCGAGGACCGGCGACAACTTCGGACACGCCGTGTCCGGGGCCACCGCCGAGATCGCCCGCCAGTGGAACGACTTCAAGGCCGAGCTGCTCTCGGCCTATCCGGATCACCGGCGCGGCGAGCGGATGATCTGCGCCCTGGTCCACGACGACCCCGGGTCGAGCTGCACCTGAACCCGGTCGCGCCCGGCCCGTCTCACCCGTGCCACGCTGACGCGAAGAGCGGCACTTTTTCCCCTATTACGCCGAAATAACCCTTCATCTGGGTGGTCACGGCGGGTTCGGGGTAGCCACCCGGCATGATCACTTTTGGGGTCGAGGAGGAGTACCTGCTGGTCGACCCGGAGACGCTCCTTCCCGTTCCGCTGGTACAGGAGGTGCGTGCCACGGCCAGCCTCACACCGCTCGCGGACGCGCGAGAGGTCCAGGACGAGCTCCTCCAGGCACAGATCGAGGTCGCCACCCCCGTGTGCACGGGCCTGGAGGAGGTGGGGGGCCATCTCCTGCGGCTGCGTCACGCGGTGGCCTCCGCCGCCCAGGCCCACGGCTGCCGCATCGCGATCTCCGCCACCGCCCCGGTCAGGGACGTGCTCCCGGTCCCCGTCACCAGCACGGCGAGGTATCTGAGGATGCGCGGAGAGGCCCGGTTGCTGGTCGACGAGCAGCTGATCTGCGGCATGCACGTCCACGTGGGGATTCCCGACCCGGAGACCGGGGTGGCCGTCCTGAACCGGCTGCGCGTCTGGCTTCCGACGCTGCTGGCGATGTCCGCGAACGGGCCCCTCTGGGACGGGCGGGACACCGGCTTCGCCAGCTGGCGCACGATCATCTTCGGGCGCTGGCCGGTCAGCGGCCCGCCCCCGTACTTCGCCGGGTTCGCGGACTACGAGGCGCGGGCCGACGATCTGGTGGATTCCGGGCTGATCCCCGACCGGGGGCAGCTGTACTGGCAGGCCCGGCTCTCCGAGCGCTACCCGACCATCGAGGTGCGCTGCTGCGACGTGCAGCTGGAGGCGGACGACGCGGTCATGCTCGCAGGCATCGTCCGCGCCCTCGCCGCCACCGCGATCGCCGAGGAGAAGGCGGGGGTCGCTACCCCGCCGTGCCGGCCGGAGATCCTTCAAGCCGCGACGTGGCACGCGGCCCGGCACGGGATGAGCAGCACGCTGATGGAGCCGGGAGGCCGGCTGCGGAGCAGCGGGGACGTGCTGTGCGCCCTCCTGCGGCACATCCGCCCCGCCCTGGAGGAGAACGGCGACTTCCGCGAGGTGAGCTCGCTCGTTCACCGGCTCCTGCGGCACGGCACCTCGGCCGACCGCCAGCGCCGGGCCCTGGCCGAGACCGGCCTGCCTGCGGTCGCGGCCCTGATCACCGCCGGAGCCACCACCGGGTGAGCCGCTCGCCGAGGTGCGATGCTGGAGGGAGTGGAGGGCCGGCGGCTGGACTTCCGGGCCGGCCCCGTCAGCAAGGGAGGACGACGTGCCTGGTCTTCTTCGAGGAGTAGCGCGCACCGCAGTGATCGCCGGCACGGCGACGGCGGTCTCCAACCGAGTGTCGCGGCGCCAGGCGGGCCGGTGGGCCGCGCAGGACGATCAAGCCGCTGCGCAGCAGCAGCAGTACGCTCAGCCCCCGCAACAGCCCGCAGCCCCCGCCGCCGCTCCGCCGATTGCGGACGACATGAGCAGCAAGATCGACCAGCTCAAGGAGCTCGGGGCGTTGAAGGAGCAGGGAATCCTGACGGAGGCGGAGTTCGCGGAGCAGAAGAGCAGGATCCTCAGCGCCTGACCGCGCGGTGACGGCTGACCGCCGCGGTGACCCGGCCGGATGCCGGCCGGGTCACTGCGGCGGTTGGCCGCCTTCGGCTGCTTCCTCCGCGTCGAGGGAGGCGAGCAGGGCCTGCACCGGGATGCGGCCGCTGGCCACCATCTGCGCGCCGCTGCGGCGCAGGGCCCGGGCGAAGGGGGCGGCCCACCGGTTCTCGTAGACCAGGATGGCGGCCGCGTTGCCCGGCTGGAGGGCGTGGCCCGCTTCCTCGAGGTCCTCCTGGTCGAGCAGTTCGGACGACGCGCCTTCGAAGACGGACAGGCCGAAGGAGTTCTCCGCGTCGTCGAGGCCCGTGAGCTCCAGGGCCGTGACGGTTCCGTCAACGTCCTTCTGCACGAAGCGGAGGTCGAGGAGGTGGATGATGCCCTTTTCCACCAGGTCGATCAGCAGGGGGAACGCCTCGCCCGTCATGCGGTTGCCGGGGAACTCGACGACCAGGTAGTCGACGGGGCCCATGTCTTCGATGTCGTCGCTCATGCGCACTCCTCGCGTGTGCCTCGGCGGCCCGGCGGTGTGGGCTGGGGAAATGCGTCGCTGGTCGCCGGGCACGGCTCTGCACTCATTGCAGCATCCGCCGCAGGGCCACGCACCTCCACGCCACGGCGACGGCGCACGGTGGCGGGGTGTCAGCCGGTGAGCTGGTAGAGGCTCCTGCCGACGAGCCACAGTCCCAGCAGGAGGCACAGGACGACGATCGCCTGGTCCTTGTGCCGTTCCAGCCATGCGCGCAGGCCCAGCAGGGCGCGTTGGGCCTTCTCCGGCGCGAACACCATGTACAGCTCCATGCCCAGCAGGGTGGAGGTGGCCAGGAGGCAGAAGGCCATGAGGGCCAGGAAGGACCCTCCGTGGGAGAGGTCGGCCTGGACGACGGTGGTGGCCGCAGCGGCGACCATCCCCCAGGGCTGGAGGAGCACGGCGAGGGCCGCCGCGGACCATCCGGTGGCGTCGTCCATCCGCGACGACACGGATGACCCGGAGGCGGCCGAGGCATCGGTCCCCTCCGGTGCGGAGGGATCCGCGGTCGCGGTGGCACGGCGGCCGCGGCGCCGCCGGTGCTCGCTGTACACGACCAGGCCGACGCCGATCACCAGCGTGGCCACGAGCGCCGCGATCGAGGGGGGAGAGCGGGGCGGGGGCGGCTCCCCGCCGGTGAAGAGGAGGACGAGCGCGATCACGGCCACGAGGCACGCCAGCCAGGCGATGATGAACGCCAGGCCCTTGCGCACCCCGCCGGGTGCGGACACCACCAGGACGAAGGCCATGATCGGCAGCGGGAACAGCGTGACCGCCAGGCCGATGAGGAGCAGGTCGAGCACCATCGCGGCTCACCCCCTCGCGGAGCGGGCCTCAGGCCGCGGCCGCGGTCCGGTCGAGTTCGGCGTCGAGTTCGGTGTCGAGGGCGAGGGCCGCGGTGATGAGGGCGAGGTGGGTGAAGGCCTGGGGGAAGTTGCCGAGCTGTTCTCCGGTGAGGCCGACCTCTTCGGCGAACAGCCCCACGTGGTTGGCGTAGGTGAGCATCTTGTCGAAGGAGTAGCGGGCCTGATGGAGGCGGCCGGCTCTGGCGAGGGCGTAGACGTACAGGAAGGAACACAGGGAGAAGGTGCCCTCGGAGCCCTCCAGGCCGTCGGGGGACGCCTCCGGGTCGTAGCGGTAGACGAGGCTGTCGGAGACGAGTTCGCTGTCCATGGCGTCGAGGGTGGACAGCCAGCGCGGATCCTTGGGGGCGATGAATCCGACCATGGGCATGAGCAACAGGGAGGCGTCCAGGACGGTGTTGTCGTACTCCTGGACGAACGCGTGACGTTTTTCGCTCCAGCCGAGGGTCATGATCTGCTCGAGGATCGCGTCCCGTGCCGCCGTCCAGCGGGACAGGTCGCCGGGGCGGGCCGTGGCCGTGGCCTGGCGGATGCCGCGGTCGAGGGCGACCCAGCACATGAGGCGGCTGTAGGTGAAGTCCTTCTGGCCGCCCCGGGTTTCCCAGATGCCCTCGTCGCGGCGGTCCCAGTTCGCGCAGAGCCAGTCCAGCAGGGCGGCGCAGCGCTGCCAGTCGTCGTAGCCGATGACGTTGCTGACCTGGCCGGTCTGGGCGAGGGCGTAGATCGCCTCGCCGTAGATGTCCATCTGCAGCTGGTCCGCGGCGCCGTTGCCCGAACGTACCGGTACGGAGCCGCGCCACCCCTCCATGTGGTCGAGGACCTCCTCGGTCAGGTACGGGTCGCCGTCGACGCGGTACATGATCTGCAGGGGTTCGCCGTTGGGAGCGCCGCCGTCCTTCAGCCGTCGCAGCAGCCAGCTGCGGAAGGCGTTGGCCTCGTCGGTGAATCCGAGGTCGCGCATGGCTCGGACCGAGAGGGAGGCGTCGCGGACCCAGGTGTAGCGGTAGTCCCAGTTGCGCTCCCCGCCCTCCTGCTCGGGCAGGCCCATGGTGGCGGCGGCGATCGGCGCGCCGGTCGGTGCGTACGTCATCAGCTTGATGGTGATCGCGGAGCGGTTGACCATCTGCTGCCAGCGGCCGCGGTAGGTGCAGTGCCCGATCCAGTCGTGCCAGAAGTCGCGCACGGCGTTGAACTCCTCCACCATGTCGCGCACGTTCACCTCCGGCGGGGCCGCCCCGCCGGCGTCGCAGACGGTCAGCACGACGGCCGCGCGTTCCCCCTCGGCCAGGGCCACGCTCGCCCACACGTCGCTCTCGTCGGCCTCCAGCGCGACCGGCCCCAGTGCTTGCAGGTACGCCGTGATGCCGGGTCCGTCGAAGCGGGCGGTGGCACCGTCGAACGTCAGGTCGTGAGGTGCGCGGCCGTAGTCGAAGCGGGGGCGGCACTCCAGGCTGAAGCGCGCGGTCCCGCGGACGCCGCGCATGACCCGCACCACCTGGTGCCGGTCGGTGACGGTGTGCGGATCGCGCACGGGCATGAAGTCGATGACCTCGCCGACGCCCTCGGGGGTGAGGAAACGGGTCATGAGGACGGCGGTGTCCGCCATGTAGAGCTGCTGGTTGACGACCCCGGCGGTGCCCGGCAGTTCGTCGTCGGAGCCGGGGAGCACGTCGGCGGTGATGGCGAAGTAGCCGCCACGGCTGTCGTCGAGCAGGCCGGCGAAGATGCTGGGCGAGTCGAAGCGAGGTGAGCAGAACCAGTTGAGTACGCCCTCGGACGAGACGAGGGCACACGTCTGCAGGTCCCCGATCAGACCGTGTTCGGCGATCGGCGGATAGGGGCGCATCGGCCCTCCACAAGGGGATAGGGGCTGCCCGGGCAGGCAGAGCGGGGTCCGTTCTCAGGAGCTGAGGACCTTGGCCTTGGCCTGTTCGTACTCGGCAGCCGTGATGTCGCCGCGGTTCTTGAGGTCGGCGAGCTTCGACAGCGCCTCGGCCTGGTCGGTGGGCCCGGCGCTCTCGCGCACGTAGGAGCGGAAGGCCTGTTGCTGCTTCTGGGCCAGGTTGATCTCGCGTTCGCCCATCCCGCGTCCGCGGGCGATCAGGTAGATGAACACGCCCAGGAACGGCACCACGATGACGAGGATGGTCCAGCCCGCCTTGCCCCAGCCGCTCAGATCGTCGTCACGGAAGATGTCGGCGATGACCCGGAAGAGCAGCATGAACCAGAGCACCCAGAGGAAGATGAGCATCATGGTCCAGAAGAAGTTCAGCAGGGGATAGTCGTAGTCCTCTGCCAGGTCGATCAGCGAGTTCTGCATGGCCCGGTCTCCTGTCGTTCGTGGCGGGCCCGGCGGGCCCGGAGAACACCCCGAGAAAACGGATGAGCGGTCGCGTCAGGCGGGCGCGTCATCCGGGCGCGTCACGTCATGCGGGCACCGGGGTGAAGGGGAAGAGCGCGTCGGCTCCCGGCTGGACGACGCCGTAGCTGCTCTCCGGTACCTCGTTCCAGGCGCCGGGCAGGTCGCCGAGGGGTTCGGAGACGATGAGGCGGGTGTCGTCGGAGACCTCCTGGAGGAACGCCATGTCCGGGTGCAGCCGGCGCAGCGCGTCCACCTTGCTGCTGTAGAACAGCGAGCGGGAGGCGTGGGCGCTGGAGTAGCGGAAGGCCCAGACGCGTTCCCCGTCGGTCATGGCGAGCGTCATCTGGAGCGGGGACTCCACCCCGTGCTCGTGCCCGACGCGCTCCACCACTCCCGCCATCCTGGCGATGGCGGTCGGCGGGTCCTCTTCGAGGCCGAAGGTGAGGGCCAGGTAGAACATCACCTCGGAGTCCGTCGTTCCGCCGATGTCGGCGTACAGGGCGGGATCGACGAGCAGGGTGAGGTCCCGGCGCATCAGGTGGAAACCGGTGATCGCGCCGTTGTGCATGAACATCCAGCGGCCGTGCCGGAAGGGGTGACAGTTCGACTGCTGCACCGCCGTCCCGGTCGACGCCCGGATGTGCGCGAAGAAGAGCGGGGAGCGGACGTGGTCCGCCATCTCCCGCAGGTTGCGGTTGTTCCAGGCGGGACCGACGTCCCTGAGGAGCGCCGGGGCGTCGATGTCGCCCGTGTACCAGCCGATACCGAACCCGTCGCCGTTCGTCGTCTCCACGCCGAGCTTGGAGTGGAGGCTCTGGTCGATCAGGGAGTGAGCCGGTTTGTACAGAATGGTGTCGAGCAGCATGGGCGTTCCCGAATACGCGAGCCATCGGCACATGCGTCATCACCTGCGTTTCTCCAGCATTGCGGGAACCGGACCCTCCCGCGCTCGCCCCCGGTGCGGATTGCCGTGCCTTCCCACCGCGCTGCGGGCGGCGTCGTGCCGATCTCGTCCGGCCATCTCATTCTCGGGTCCCTCCCCGAGGACCGCCACGCGGGCGCGGGCGGCCGCGATCCCCTGCGGGCCGAGGGCCGCTCCCCGCTGCCGACGGCCCGTAAAAATTGGAAGATGGAGTATGACCGACCTCCATCCGGAGCGCGTCCAGCCCGGCAAGGGCAGGGCGCGGCGGCCCCAGCGTCTGTCCTCCCTGCTGAGCGTGCGCAGTGTGGCCGGCGAGGTGTTCCTCCTGCAGCTCGCGGTCGTGGTGCTCCTCGTCGCCGCGGCGGTCGCGGCGCTCGTGGTGCAGGCCCGGAGCGCCGCCATGCTGGACGCCCGGCACCGTACGCTCGCCGCCGCCGGAACGTTCGCGGAGTCCCCGGGAATCGTCGAGGCCCTGCGCAGCCCCGATCCGAGCGCGGTGCTGCAGCCCAGCGCGGAGGCGGCCCGGAAGATCGCCGGAGTCGACGGCATCAACGTGTACAGCCTCGACGGGGTCACCCTCACCCACAGCGACCCGCGGCAGATCGGCAAGCACGTCGTCGGCCCCTTCTCCAAGGCGGCGGCCGGCACGTCCTTCACCGAGACCTTCGAGGGGTCCCTGGGCCAGTCCGTGGTCTCGGTCGTCCCCGTCAAGGACCCCGAGGACCACGTCATCGCCGTCGTCGCCTCCCCGGTCACGGTCCAGAACGTCCAGGGCATGGTGAACCGGCAGCTGCCGGTCGTCCTCGGCAGTGCGGCCGCGGTGCTCGCCCTGTCCGCGGGCGGCACCGCGCTGGTGAGCCGCAGACTGCTGCGCCGGACGCACGGCCTGGGACCGGCCGAGATGACGCGGATGTACGAGCACCACGACGCGGTGCTGCACGCGGTGCGCGAGGGCGTGCTGATCGTCGGCGACGGCGGGCGGCTGCTGCTCGCCAATGACGAGGCGCGGCGGCTGCTGGACCTGCCCGGGGACGCGGAAGGGGTGCCCGTCACCGACCTGGGACTGGGGGAGGCGATGTCCGAGCTGATCGCGTCGGGCCGTTCCGCGACCGACGAGCTGCACATGGCGGGCGACCGGCTGCTGGCGGCGAACATCCGGCCCACCGCCCCCTACGGTCAGGCCGGGACCGTCGTCACCCTGCGGGACACCACCGAGCTGCGGGCGCTCGCCGGCCGGGCCGAGGTGGCCCGGGAGCGGCTGAAGCTGCTCTACGACGCGGGGGTGCAGGTCGGGACGACGCTGAACGTGGAGCGCACGGCGCAGGAGCTGGCGGAGGTGGCGGTCCCGCGCTTCGCCGACGTGGTCACGATCGACCTGCTGGACCCGGTGCTGCGCGGCGAGGAGCCGCCCGAGGAGAACACCGAGATGCGCCGCACCGCCGTCGTCGGCCTGCGGGGCGATCACCCGCTCACCCCCGTCGGCGAGCTGATCCGTTTCGCTCCCGCCGGTCCCATGGCCACCGGGCTGGCCGTCAACCGTGCGGTCCTGGAGGCCGACCTGCGCGCCACCCACCGCTGGCGGGCCCAGCACCAGGCCAACGCCCGGCAGATCCTGGAGCGCGGCATCCACTCCCTGATCGTCGTGCCCCTGCGGGCCCGGGGCGTGGTGCTGGGCATGGCCGGCTACTGGCGGGGGCAGGACTCCCCGGCCTACGATGAGGAGGACGTGTCCTTCGCCGAGGAGCTGACCGCCCGGGCGGCCGTGTCCGTCGACAATGCCCGGCGTTACACCCGCGAGCACAACATGGCCGTCACCCTGCAGCGCAGCCTGCTGCCCCGGGGCGTACCGGAGCAGTCCGCCGTCGAGGTCGCGCACCGCTATCTGGCCGCGCAGGCCGGGGTGGGCGGTGACTGGTTCGACGTCATCCCGCTGCCCGGCACCCGGGTGGCCCTGGTGGTGGGCGACGTCGTCGGCCACGGTCTGCACGCCGCCGCCACCATGGGCCGGCTGCGCACCGCCGTGTACAACTTCTCCACCCTCGACCTGCCGCCGGACGAGCTCCTGAGCCACCTGGACGAGCTGGTCGCCCACATCGACGCCGACGAGCAGGAGTGGCAGGGGATCACCGGAGCCACCTGCCTGTGCGCCATCTACGATCCGGTCTCGGGACAGGTGACCGCCGCCACCGCCGGGCATCCGGGCCCCGCTCTGGTCACCCCCGACGGGACCGTGTCCTTCCCCGAGGTGCCGGTCTCCCCGCCGCTGGGCCTGGGCGCGGGTCTGCCCATGGAGACCATGACGCTCACCCTGCCCGAGGGCTCCCGGCTGGCGCTCTTCACCGACGGGCTGATCGAGAGCCGCGACCGCGATCCGGACGCCGGCCTGGCAGCGCTGCGCGGCGCGCTGTCCGGGCCCGCCCGCACCCCGGAGGAGACCTGCACCGCGGTGATCGACGCGATGCTGCCCACCCGGCCCAGCGACGACGTCGCGCTGCTCGTGGCCCGCACCCGCCTGCTGGACCCGGCGCGGATCGCCGAGTGGGACGTGTCCCCCGATCCCGCGGCGGTGTCCCCCGTGCGCAACGCGTGCGCCCGCCGGCTGGCGGACTGGGGCCTGGAGGACATCGCGTTCACCACGGAACTCATCCTCAGCGAGCTGTTGACCAACGCCGTCCGCTACGGCACCGAGCCCATCCGGGTGAGGCTGCTGTACGACCGCTGCCTGGTCTGCGAGGTCTCCGACGGGTCCAGCACCTCCCCGCACCTGCGCCGGGCCGCGGACACCGACGAGGGCGGCCGCGGCCTGTTCCTCGTCGCGCAGTTCGCCGAGCGCTGGGGCACCCGCTACACCGCGCGCGGCAAGATCATCTGGAGCGAGCAGGCGCTCCACGACGGGGCGGCGCCGGCCGCGATGGATCTCGGGGAGGCGCTCCTGGCCGGGTGGGACGACGAGGGGTTCTGAGAGCGCGCCGGCAGGACGGCCAGAAGGAAGACGGCGGACACCACCGTCCGGGACTGCGCCGCGGAGGCCGCCGAACGTACGCTGGCCTCGATCGGTACCGACCGCCCGTTATGGAGCCTTTGTGCCCGCACCCCGTCTCCGGACAGCCTTCGTCGCCGCCTTCCTGGCCCTCGCGGCCGCGCCCCTCGGCGCCTGCGGGAACGAGTCCGTCACCGCGCCCAAGGCACCCGCGGTGGCCACCTCCGCCGCGAACGCCGGCGGCATGGCGGCACTGACCGCGGCGGCGAAGAAGGAGGGCGCGCTCAACACGATCGCGCTCCCCCGCGACTGGGCCAATTACGGCGCGCTGATCGACGGCTTCGAGAAGAAGTACGGGATCAAGGTCGCGGTGGAGAACCCGCAAGGCACCAGCCAGGACGAGGTCGACGCCCTGAAGGAGCGCAGGACCGATGGGCGCGCCCCCGACGTGATCGACGTGGGGGGCTCGTTCGCGCAGTCCGCTGCCCGGCAGGGCCTGCTCGCTCCGTACGAGGTCGCCGCGTTCGACCGGATCCCCGAGGCGCAGAAGGACCCGGAGGCCCGCTGGTACAACAACTACGGCGGCTACATCTCGATCGGCTGCGACGCCAAGCGGGTGAAGACCTGCCCCTCGACCTTCGCCGATCTGCGCAAACCCGAGTACAAGGGCCAGGTCTCCCTCAACGGAGACCCCACCCAGTCCGGCTCCGCCTTCGCCGGCGTCTACGCGGCGGCGCTGGCGAACGGGGGTTCCTTCGACAACATCCAGCCCGGCATCGACTTCTTCGCCGAACTCAGCAGGAACGGCAACTTCAACCCGATCCAATCCTCACCGGAAACGATCGCGAAGGGCCAGACCCCGATCAGCATCGACTGGGACTTCCTCAACCTCGGATACGCCGAGGACTTCCGCAGGAAGGGCGCGGACGTCGACTGGCGGACGGCCATCCCCTTCGACGGCAGCTTCGCCGAGTACTACGCGAACGGGGTGAACAAGGACGCCCCGCACCCCGCGGCGGCGCGCCTGTGGCAGGAGTACGTCTTCAGCCCGGAAGGCCAGAACCTCCGGCTCGGCGCCTTCGCGCGCCCCGTCCTCATGGACGCCATGGCGGAGGACGGCACCCTCGACAAGACCGCCGCGGAGAAGCTGCCGACGGTCGAGGGCACGCCGACGTTCCCGACGGAGGGGCAGACGGAGAAGGCGAGGGAGACCGTCAACCGCGAATGGGCCGAGGCCGTCCCGGGCTGAGCGTCAGTGTCCGGCGGCGACCTTCACCAGCGCGACCGCCGTCCCGATCGCCGCGTCGATCACGCCGGCGAGCAGCGCGTAGGGCGCCCCTCCGCCCATCCGGATCCCTCCGTAGCACCCCCATGCGAACAAGGTGGCGACGTTGACCCCGGCCGCCGTGAGCAGCGCCGTGTCCAGGGCCATCGCTCCCAGCGCCGAGACGCCGACCAGCGCGAGCGGGCCCACCGCGGACAGCAGCAGCGGGCTGCTGACGAAGAGCATCGTGCGCAGTTCCCGTCCCCGGGCGAGGGCGCCGTGGGTCACGCGATGGGCCTGCTGGTCGGCGACGAGCGCGGCCAGCCAGAGGCCGACCGAGGCGGTCGCGATCGTCGCCGCGGCTCCGGGGGCGGTCACATGGCTGCTGCCGGCGAGCCCGACGACGACGGAGATCATGGTGATCGTCGCGTAGAGCCGTTCCTTGAGCTGGGCCGCGGCCGTCTCCGTTCCCGGTGCACCCGCCGCGTGGTCCGTCACGGATCCCACCGTAAGGTGCGGCCCCACCGGGCACCCGGAGCAACACCGGACGCGGCTCCGCATGCCCGGCGGATGCGCACGTCCGGTGCAGGAGCCCGCGGCTCCCCGGCCCGCGGCGCCCTCAGGCGCCGGGTGTCACAGCTTGCGGCACAGCAGGGCGTCCGGTGTCTTGCCCTTGGCCCACGCCCCGGTGAAGGCGATGCCCGCGACGTACTCGTCCGTGCCGCACTGCCCCTTGCGGTTGCCGTAGGCGAACTCTCCGCCCGGGCCTCCGGCCGGCCGGTTGTCGCCCCGGTCGAACCAGACGGTCCGGCCGCCGGTCCCGAGGGTCCGGCTCGCCTGGGCGCACAGGACCGCGGAGACCGCCTGGCCGCGCACGCTGTAGCCGGTCACGAACTGGTTCGGCCCGCACTGGTACTTGGTGTAGCCGCCCGCCCAGTCGCCCTGCTGTACGTGGCGTTCGTCGCGCACCGCCGTCGGCGCCGGGCCGGCGGCCGCCAGGCCGGGGGCCCCGGCGTCGGTGCACAGCCCGCGCCCGTCACGGTGGGCGAGGCCGACGAGGCGCTGTCCGTCGGGGCAGGTCCCCTTGCGGGCTCCCGCGTCCCAGTCCCCGAGGGCCCGTACGCGGACCGACTGGACCGCGTCGGCGTGGTCGAGGTTGAGCATGTCCCAGGTGTCGGAGACGGCGACCTGGCCGCTCTTCTGCGGGGAGGTGACCAGCCGGTTCCAGTCGGTGGCGCGCCAGTCGCCGCCGTCCAGAAGGCCGGAACGGCGGCCCGCCGCGTCGAAGTTGAGGATGGACCAGGTGCCGTGTCCGGTCCAGCCGACCAGGGGCCAGTAGGCGAAGTCGGTGTCGTTGGCGATCAGGTGGTCCACGAGGTTGCCGAACCAGGCGCGTGCCTGCGGGTTGGTCTCGTCGCTGCCGATGCCGAACTCGCTGATCCACAGGGGTGCGGTGAAGTGGGCGCCCGATTCCGAGGTGACGTAGAACGCCTGGCGCTGCAGGGTCGCGAAGAGCTCCTCGCGGGAGAGTTCCTGGTAGCGCGGGTCGTGGGTCTCGCCCATGCCGGTCGCCCCGGTGTGGTTCGGCCCGGTGTAGCCGTAGAAGTGCGCCGCGTACACCAGCTTGTTCGAGGCGACGAGGGTGTGCGAGAGGGTGCGGACCGGTTCGAGCGTGGGACGGCCGTGGGGCAGCCCGTCGGCCGGGATGCCCTGCCAGTTGATGCCTTCGACGATCACCAGGAGGTCGGGGTTGGCCTCGGTGAGGAGCCGGTCCCCGAGGCGCTGGGAAGCGGCCCACCAGTCGTGGTCGTTGCCCCAGTTCCAGTTGGCGTCGTCGGTGACGGTGCGGCGGACCTCGTTGTAGAGGTCGGCGCCGACGACGCGCTTGTTGTCCTTGTAGCGGCGGGCGAGGGCGATCCAGTCGTTCTCCCACTGCGCGGTGGACTGGCTGGTGTTCCAGCGCTCGTTGCCGTCCAGACCGCAGCAGAAGCGTGAGGTGATGGTGTGGTTGTTGAGGATCACCGCGAAGCCCTCGGCCGTGGTGGCCGCGATGACGGCGTCGAAGACCTGGAGCGGGGTCTTGCCGCGCAGACCCGGGTTGGCGGCGACCGAGGCGTCGGACACCGGGCGCTGGTCGTGCAGCATCTC
Organism: Streptomyces sp. NPDC090045; assembly: GCF_044747975.1. NCBI lineage: Bacteria > Bacillati > Actinomycetota > Actinomycetes > Kitasatosporales > Streptomycetaceae > Streptomyces > Streptomyces sp. NPDC090045. The sequence goes on along the minus strand of NZ_JBIVFA010000009.1, from coordinate 162,042 downwards.
GTTCGAGAACGGCAGCCGGATGCTGTTGATGCCGAGTTCGTGGAATCCGGCGAGGATCCGCGGGATCGGCGCACGGTCCAGGCCGAGCGGCATCTGGTCGGCCTTCTCGCCGTCGTGATGGCTGGCCGGGTCGTTGATGTCGCCGGAGCCGCTCCACGATCCCTGGGCCCCGTGCCAGTTCGCGGACTTGAGCTTGAAGCGGTTGCCGCCCGCGTCGACGACGTAGCGGCCGCGGGTGCTCAGGGGCGCGGTCCAGGAGTCGGCGAGCGCGGCCGAGGCCGTGGAAGCCGCGGTCGTCGGGGACGCGGCGGTCGGGGAGGCGCCGAGCGCGCCGAGCGCGAGCGCCGCGGCGAGTACCGCCGGTAGTAGGGCTCTTCTCACAGTGTCCTCCGAGGGGTCCTGGGGGGTGGGACGTGCGGGGTGGAGTGGGTGGAACGGTGTGGAGCGGTGGCGCTCGGGTTCGCTCAGCTGCCGCCGCTGCCGAGGACGGCGACGCCCCGCGGTGCGAGGGTCACGCGGCGGACGGGGGGCCGGTGGGCGTCGAGCAGGTCCCGGCGGTCGGCCGGCAGCGCCACCTCCTGCTCGTCCTCGCCGTGGTTGAGCAGGATGAGGACGTCGTGACCGGCGCCGTGCCGGATCGTGGCCTGGACGCCGGCGGGCAGGCCGGGCAGCACGGGCACGACACCCGCCTCGGCCAGTGAGCGGTCGACGAGGGCCCGCATCGTGACGGGGTCGGGGCGGGTCGCGACGTAGCGGGCGGTCCCCCGGCCGTGGGCGTGCACCGTGACCGCCGGGCGGTCGTCGTCCCAGTCCGGTCCGGCGAAGAAGAGTTCGGGACGGGCGCCGGTGAGCTTCACGTCCTCGCGCCACAGCGACGCCGGCGGCAGAGGCAGCGGCGGCGCGGGAGCGGCCCGGGCGTCCGGTTCCGGAGCGCGGAGCGGGACCGCCTCGTCCGCCGCGGCCGGCCAGAACTCCTCGACCTTGACGCCCAGTACGTCCTCCAGCGCGGCGGGACGGCCGCCCGTGTGCACGCGGTCGTGCTCGTCGACGATCCCGGTGAAGAACGAGGCGAGCAGGGATCCGCCGGCCGCCACGAACGTGCTGATCCGCGCTGCGTTCTCGACCGACAGCAGGTAGTGGCCGGGCAGCACCAGCAGCTTGTACGGCGAGAGGTCGGCGGCGGGATGGACGACGTCGATGCCGACGCCCGACTCGAACAGGGGCGCGTAGTGGTCGAGGACGCGGTCGAGGCAGCGCACGGCCTCCGAGGGGTGCGAGTCGAGTTCGAGGGCCCACCAGTTGTCCCAGTCGAAGACGATCGCGACCTCGTTGCGGACGAGCGTGCCGGCCAGCTCGGGCACCAGGGCCAGTTCGCGGCCCAGCTCGCGCACTTCGGTGTGGACCCGGGTCCCGGGCCCCGCGTGCGGGACCATGCCGGAGTGGAACTTCTCGGCGCCGCCGCGGGACTGCCTCCACTGGAAGTACATGACGGCGTCCGCGCCCTGGGCGACGGCCTGCCAGCTCCACAGGCGCATCAGGCCGGGGCTCTTGCCCGCGTTGCGGCCCCGCCAGTTGACGGCGGACGGGGCCTGTTCGGTCAGCAGCCACGGCTTCCCGCCGGCGGCGCCGCGCAGGAGGTCGTACGAGAGGGCAGCGCCGATGTGCGCCGCGTCCCCGTGCGGGTCCGGGTAGCTGTCGAGGGCGAGGACGTCCATCTCGGGCGCCCACGCATGGACGTCGACGGCCTTGTGTCCGGCGAGGAAGTTCGTGGTCACCGGGGTGTCGGGGGTGATGCGGCGCAGGACGTCGCGTTCCAGGGTGAAGCACGTGCGCAGGGCGTCGCTGCTGAACCGTTTGAAGTCGAGCTGCTGGGAGGGGTTGGGGTAGGTGGGTGCGCTGCGCGGGGGCAGGATCTGGTCGAAGGAGGTGTAGCGCTGCGACCAGAAGTCGGTGGACCATGCCTCGTTGAGGGCGTCGACCTCGCCGTACCGGGTCGCGAGCCAGCGCCGGAAGTCGGCGGCGGAGGTGGCGCAGAAGCACTCGGCGACGTGGATCCCGTACTCGTTGCCGACGTGCCACAGGCCGAGCGCCGGATGGTCGCGGTAGTGGGTGGCGACGGCTTCGACCAGCCGGACGGCCCGGTCGCGGAAGACCGGGCTGGAGGGGCAGAAGTGCTGGCGGCCCCCCGGGGACAGGATGCCTCCGGAGGCGGTGACCGGCAGGATCCCGGGGTGTTCGGTGGCGAGCCACGGGGGTGGCGAGGCGGTCATGGTGGCCAGGTCGGCGGTGATGCCGTGGGCCGCCAGGTCGTCCATGACGGTGTCGAAGAACCGGAAGTCGTAGGCGTCGCGGGAGGGTTCGACGCGGGCCCAGGCGAAGATCGCGAGGTTGACGAGGTTGACGCCGGCCTGGTTCATCAGGCGCAGGTCCTCGGCGCGGGTGGCCTCGTCCCACTGTTCGGGGTTGTAGTCGCCGCCGAATCCGAGACCGCCCAGCCGCGCGCCGAGGGTTCGCGTGCGGATACGGGCACGGTCGTGTGCCGGAGAGTTCATCTTCCTTGCCCCTTCAGGTACTTCGGGACGTACTGCGTCCCGCGGAGGACGCACCGGCCCGGGTTCAGACGCGTGGCGGTGCCGTGCTGTCGCGCTCCACGAGGGTCGGCATGACCGACACGACGGACGAGTCCGTCGACGGAGCGCCCTCGATCTGGCTCAGGAGCCGGTCCACGCAGGCCGCGCCGACCCGGGTGAGGTCCTGGTCCACGGTGGTCAACGGGGGGAGGAAGTAGCCGGATTCGACGATGTTGTCGAAGCCGACCACGCTGACGTCCTCCGGGACCGAGCGCCCCGCCTCGCGCAGCGCCCGGACCAGGCCGAGCGCCATCTGGTCGTTGGCGGCGAACACCGCGGTGACCTCCGGACGGCCGGCGAGTTCCCGGCCCGCCCGGTAGCCGCTCCCGGCGCTCCAGTCGCCGTGGACGGCCGGCGGGACCGGGGCGCCCGCCGCCCGGAGGACGCGCTGCCACGCTTCGGCGCGGCGGCGCGCGGGGTGGGAGTCCTGGGGGCCGGCCAGGTGCCACACCGTGGTGTGGCCGAGCCCCAGCAGGTGGGTCACCGCGATCTCCGCTCCGGCCGCGTGGTCGGTGTGGACGCCGGGGTAGCGGTGGTCCTCGCCGCCGTCGACGACCACGACCGGAAGCCCCCAGGGGAGCATCAGCGAGCCGGTGAGGATCTGCGCCTCGTTCACGATGACCCCGTCGACGGCATGACCGCTCAGCCTCCGGAACGCCTCCAGCACCGCCTCCTGGGTCTGCGCCTGCGGGACGACGACGTTGACCGAGTACTCGGTGGACTGCACGGCGGAGACGATCGACTCCAGCGTGCGCGCGTTCCCGTGGGCCTTGAGGTCGAAGCTGATGACGCCGATCATCCGGAACTTGCCGGTGGCCAGCGCCCGGGCGGCGGTGTTGGGGCGGTACCCGAGCATGCGGACGGCCCGGACGACCCGGTCGCGGGTGGCCTCGTCGACGTGGGCCGTCGCGTTGACCACACGGGAGACGGTCTGCGCCGAGACTCCCGCCATGGCCGCGACGTCCGCCATCGACGGGGGCCTGGGGCGGTCCGCGGCCGGGGAACGGGGCCTGCGCGGCCGCTGCCCTTCCTTCGCCATGGTGCAGTTCCTCTCGCACGGTGCGGACCGGGCGTCTTCCCGACCGCCGCCATGTTTGCGCGAACATGGCGCGTCGGTCAACAGGTCGGCGAGCGGAAACGTACGGACCGGCGGACCGTCCGCCCCCTCTCCTGCCGCCCGAAATCCCTTGAACTGCAAGGTAACTGACGATCCAACAGAAGCCTTGGTCAAAACTCTTGACACTCTCCGAGAGCACTCGACACACTTCCGAACCGCGCCGCCATGTTGGCGCTAACACGCATCGGAGGTCCTACCCTTGAAACGCGGCGCTGTTCGGCGCAACCTCACCGCCCATGCGTTCTTCCTGCCGTTCCTCTGCGTCTTCGTCGTCGGAGTCGTCGCCCCGCTGGCGTACTCGGTCAACCTGAGCCTCTATCAGGAGCGCATGATCGGCGGGATGGTCTTCACCGGGCTGGACAACTACACCAAGGCCTTCGGGGACAGCCTGTTCCACGCCGGTCTCGCCCGCGTCGCGCTCTTCTTCGCGATCCAGGTGCCGCTCATGCTCGGCCTCGCGCTGGCGGCCGCCCTCGCGATCGACAGCGGCCGGCTGCGCGCGCCGGGGCTGTTCCGGATCGGCATCTTCGTGCCGTACGCCGTTCCCGGTGTCGTCGCGGCGCTGATGTGGGGCTACCTCTACGGCGACCGCTTCGGCCTGGCCGGCGAGATCGGCGACCTCCTGCACACCGAGCTGCCCGACCTGCTCTCCGGGAGCTGGATGCTCGCGTCGATCGGCAACATCGTCACCTGGTCGTACGTCGGCTACAACATGCTGATCTTCTACGCGGCGCTGCGCTCCATCCCCGGGGAGCTGTACGAGGCGGCCGAGGTCGACGGTGCCGGAGCCTTCCGCAAGGCGTTCAGCATCAAGCTGCCGGCGCTGCGCCCCGCGCTGCTGCTGGCCACCACCTTCTCGGTGATCGGCAGCTTCCAGCTGTTCAACGAGCCGAGCGTGCTCCAGTCGCTGGCGCCCGCCGCCGTCTCCACGAACTACACCCCCAACATGTACGCGTACAGCCTCGCCTTCGACGGGCGCCAGTTCCCCTACTCGGCCGCCGTCGCCGTGCTGCTCGGCCTGGTGACCGTGCTCGTCGCGTTCGGGGTGCAGCGCGCGACCGCCCGAAGGGAGCGCCTGCTGTGACCGCAGCGCACCGCCGGCCGGGCCGGGCGTCCACCGCCCTGACCGTGGCGATGGGCCTGATGCTCGCGTACACGCTGATCCCGCTGCTCTGGCTCGCCATCAGTGCGACGAAGTCCAACCAGACCCTTTTCGACTCGCCGGGTCTGTGGTTCGGGGACGGCTTCCACCTGTTCGAGAACGTCCGGGACGTCTTCACCTACGAGGACGGGATCTACCTGCGCTGGTTCGGCAACACCCTGCTCTACTCGGTGGTCGGCGCGGGCGGGGCCTCGGTCATCGCGACGCTGGGCGGGTACGCCCTCGCCACGTACGAGTTCGTGGGCCGCCGGGTGCTGTCCGCGGTCGTCATCGGGGCGATCTCGATCCCCGCGTCCGCGCTCGCCGTCCCGACGTACCTGCTGTTCAGCGACATGGGGATCGTCAACACCCCGTGGGCGGTGCTGCTGCCCTCCCTCGCCAGTCCGTTCGGGCTCTACCTGATGCGCGTGTACGCGACCGAGGCCGTTCCGGTCGCGATGCTGGAGGCCGCGCGCATCGACGGCGCCGGTGAACTGCGCATCTTCCTCACCATCGCGCTGCGCCTGCTGGCTCCCGGTTTCGTCACCGTGCTGCTGTTCACCCTCGTCGCCACCTGGAACAACTACTTCCTGCCGCTGATCGTGCTCAACGACCCGGAGCTGTTCCCGCTCACGGTGGGGCTGCGCCAGTGGGACTCGCTCGCGCAGGGCGGCGCCGGCGCCGGCGCCACACCGATCCTCCCCCTGGTGATCACCGGCAGCCTGCTGGCGGTCGTCCCGCTGATCGTCGCGTTCCTCTTCCTCCAGCGGTTCTGGCAGTCGGGACTGGCCGCCGGCGGCGTCAAGCAGTAGCCCACCGCCCCACCCCCACCCCTGCCTCCCCTCTCCACGTCCCGCACGAAAGGTTTCGACATGAGCAGATCCCTGCGACCGTCGGCTCTCACCCGCGCCGTCGCCGCGGCCGCCCTCGCGGCCCTCTCCCTCTCCCTCTCCCTCACCGCGTGCGGCGGCCCGGGCACCTCCGACGGCGGCGGCCAGGGCGATCCCGCGGCCGTGCGGGCCGCCCTGGACAAGCCCGCCGAGATCACCTTCTGGACCTGGGTCCCGAACATCGACAAGACGGTCGCGCTGTTCGAGAAGAAGTACCCGAAGATCAAGGTCAACCTGGTCAACGCGGGCCGGTCCAAGGACGAGTACACCAAGCTGACCACCGTCCTCAAGGCGGGCACGGGCGCGCCCGACGTCGTCCAGATCGAGTACTTCGCGCTCCCCCAGTTCGCGATGACCAGGTCCCTGGTCGACCTCTCCGGCTACGGCTCCGCCGGTCTGAAGGACAAGTTCGCCGACTCGGCCTGGTCCCAGGTCAGCCTCGCCGACGGGATCTACGGCATACCGCAGGACACCGGGCCGATGGCCATGTTCTACCGCAAGGACCTCCTCGACCGGTTCGGTGCAGCCCCGCCGCGCACGTGGGAGGAGTACGGGGCACTCGCCAGGAAGATCCGCGACGCCGATCCGGAGGTCCGGATCACGTACGTCGACCCCGGCGACGCGGGCACGTCCAACAGCCTGATCTGGCAGGCCGGCGGCAAGCCCTACAGCGTCGACGGCGCCACCGGGGTCACCGTCGACCTCCGGAACGACGCCGGGGCGAAGGCCTACGCCGACACCTGGGGCCCGCTGATCGAGGAGAAGCTGGTCGACTCCACCGCGAGCTGGAACGACGAGTGGTGGAAGTCGATGGCCTCCGGACGGTACGCGACCTGGCTGGCCGGGGCCTGGGCGCCGGCGGTCCTGGAGCAGAACATCCCGCAGAGCAGCGGCCAGTGGTCGGTCGCTCCGATGCCGGGCGGTGTCAGCGCGGAGAACGGCGGCTCGTCGGTGGCGGTCACCACCCAGGCGAGGAACAAGGCGGCCTCGGTCGCCTTCGCCCAGTGGCTGGGCACCGACCCGGAGGCCGTCAGGTCGCTCAACTCCCAGGTCGGGCTGTTCCCCGCGACCAAGGCGCTGCTCGACGATCCCGGCTTCCGCGGCGCCGGGGTGCCGTTCTTCCCCGGCGGCAAGCCGAACGAGGTCTTCGCCGACATGTCGAAGGCGGTGCGCCCCGGCTGGCAGTACCTGCCGTTCCAGGTCTACGCGAACAGCGTCTTCAAGGACTCCGTGGGCCAGGCCCTGCAGCCGGGCGGGAACCTGCCCGGCGCGCTGGCCACCTGGCAGGACCGGGTGAAGGCGTACGGCAAGGAACAGGGCTTCACCGTCAAGTAGCGCGAGGCACCGCCCCTTTCACCGGAGGAACCCCACAGGCATGACGACTCTCGAACTCCCCCTGCTCGACGGGGAACACTGGTGGGGAGGGGCGGCCGCCGAAGGGCGGCACATGCCGTACCCCGACGGCTACGCCTTCGACCTGCGTGACGTGCTGGCCAACCAGGGCATGCCGCTGCTGCTCTCCGACCGCGGCCGCTGGGTGCACAGCGAGCGCACCTTCACCTTCACCCTCTCCGACGGCCGGCTGAGCGTGCGCGCGCACGAGCCGGACGCGGTCGTCGAGTACGGCGAGGGGCACGGCGATCTGCGCGGGGCGTACCGGCACGCCATCGCCCGGCACTACCCGCCGTCCGGCACGATGCCGGACCCGCTCCTCTTCGCCGCGCCGCAGTACAACCTGTGGATCGAGACGGTGTTCGAGCCGACGCAGGAGAAGGTGCTGGCGTACGCGGAGCGCCTGCTCGCGGAGGGCTTCCCGCCCGGCGTGCTGATGATCGACGACCGGTGGAGCAACGACTACGGGGACTGGACCTTCCACCCCGGCCGCTTCCCGGATCCGGCGGGCATGGTCGCCGAGCTCCACCGGCTCGGCTTCAAGGTGATGCTGTGGCTCGTGCCGTACGTGACCCCGGACTCCCCCACCGCGCGGCAGCTGGGCGACCGGGGACTGCTGGTCCGCGACTTCGGAGCCGGCGCGGACGGGCGGGCCGCGGTCGCCTGGTGGTGGAACGGCTGGAGCGCCGGCCTCGACCTGCTCGTTCCGCGGGCACGGGCCTGGCTCGCCGGCCGCCTGGAAGCCCTGCGGGACGGCATCGGCGTCGACGGGTTCAAGTTCGACGGCGGCGACGCCCCGTGGTGGCGCGCGCTCGGCTGCACGGACCCGGAGGCCTATACGCACGCCTGGAACCGCTTCGGGGCCCACTGGCCGCTCAACGAGTTCCGGGACGCGTGGCGCGCGGCGGGCCTGCCGCTCGCGCAGCGCCAGCAGGACAAGTACCACCTGTGGGAGGGACGCTTCGGGCTGGCGAGCCTGATCCCGAACGCCCTGGCCCAGGCCCTGACCGGCCACGCCTTCACCTGTCCCGACATGATCGGCGGCGGCGAGTTCCGCTTCGTCCCGGGCGAGGACGGCGCGGGTTTCGACGAGGAGCTGTTCGTCCGCTACGCCCAGATCGCCGCGCTGTTCCCCATGATGCAGTTCTCGACGGCGCCGTGGCGCGTGCTCTCCGCCGACGGCCTCGCGATCGTCCGCGCGGCCGCCCGCCTCCACACCGCGCTCGCCCCCGAGCTGCTCGCCCTCGCCACGCACGCCGCGGCCACGGGCGAACCGGTCCAGCGCCCCCTCGAATGGGCCTTCCCGCACCGCGGGTACGCGGCGGTCACCGACCAGTTCCTGCTGGGCGACCGTCTGATGGTGGCTCCGGTGGTGACCCGCGGCGCGCTCGGGCGGGAGGTGGTGATCCCGCCGGGCACGTGGCTGGCCGACGACGGCCGGTCGTACGAGGGCCCGGCCACGGTCTGGATGGACGCGCCCCTGGCCCGGCTGCCGTACCTGCGCAGGACGGACGCGCCGCGGGGGTGAGGAGCCGCAGGGGTGAGGCGTCCGGCCCGGGACCCCCGCGTCCCGGGCCGGAGACCCCCCTCCCCCGGCCCGGCGCTACCGCGTCCCGGGCCGCGGCGCGAGGCGGTGCGCGCCCGCGGCGGGGGTGGCCTCCAGGATGCGCGGGGGGCGGTGACCGGCGGCCGCGAAGGCGGCGGTGACCGACTCGCCCACCGCGTCCTCCCGCCCGTCCTCCACCAGCGCGATGACGGAGCCGCCGAAGCCGCCTCCGGTCATCCGGGCGCCCAGGGCCCCGGCGCCCAGCGCGGCGCTCACGGCGAGGTCGGTCTCGGGGCAGGAGACGCGGTAGTCGTCGCGGAGCGAGGCGTGGCCTTCGGTGAGGATCGGGCCGAGCGCCGCGGCGTTCCCCTCCCGCAGCCGGGAGACGGCCTCGGTGACGCGGGCGTTCTCGGTCACCACGTGCCGGACCAGCGGGGCGAGTTCCGCCGGCAGGGTGGACAGGGCCCGCGGGAGTTCCCCGGCGGGCAGGTCGCGCAGGGCGGGCAGGCCGAGCAGCGCGGCCGCGCGTTCGCAGCCCGCGCGCAGGGCGGCGTACGCCCCGTCCCCGAGGTCGTGGGTGACGCGCGTGTCGATCACCAGCAGCCGCAGCCCTTGGCCCCGCAGGTCGAAGGGCACCTGCCGGTGGGCCTCCGGGGTGCGGGCGTCGAGGTGGAGGGCGGCCTCGGCGGTGCAGCAGACGGAGGCCATCTGGTCCATGATCCCGCAGGGGACCCCGGCGAAGCCGTTCTCCGCGCGCTGGGCGATCCGGGCCAGTTCGGGCCCGGGCAGGCCGAGTCCGTACAGCTCGTCGTACGCGACCGCGACCGCGCACTCCAGCGCCGCGGAGGAGGAGAGGCCGGCGCCGGTGGGCACCGTGCTGTCGAAGTGGAGGTCCGCGCCGCCGACCCGGTGCCCCGCCTCGGCGAGCGCCCAGACCACGCCGGCCGGGTAGCCGGTCCAGCCCGTGACGGCGCCGGGGGCGAGCCCGGCCACGGCCAGGTCGGTGATCCGGCCGTCGCCCTGCGCGCTGTGCAGCCGCAGCCGTCCGTCGGTGCGGGCGCGGGCGGCGAGCAGGGTGGTCTGCGGGAGGGCCATGGGGAGGGCGAAGCCGTCGTTGTAGTCGGTGTGTTCGCCGATCAGGTTGACCCGGCCCGGCGCCGCCCAGACCCCGTCCGGGGAGCCGCCGAAGAGCCGCCCGAAGGTGTCCGCGGCCCGTTCGGCCCGGCGGTCGTCGTCCTGCTGAACGGTTCCGTTCACGCCAGGGCCTCCCGCAGTCGCCGCGCGGCCGCCTCGGGGGCCACGTCGTTGATGAAGGCCTCCGTACCGGATTCCGTCCCGGCGAGGAACTTGAGCTTGTCGGGCGTCCTGCGGATGGTGAACAGCTCCAGATGCAGGGCCAGTTCCTCGCCCCCGGTGCGCGGGGCCTGGTGCCAGGCGGAGACGTACGGCGTGGGAGGCGGCCCCTCCGGCCGTTCCGGTACGGGGAACAGCCGGTCGAAGCGGCGCAGCAGGTCCAGGTAAATGCCGGGGAACTCGGCCCGTTCGGCCTCGGTGAGGCAGGTCAGGTCGGGGACGCGGCGGTGCGGGTAGAGGTGCACCTCGTACGGCCAGCGGGCGGCGTACGGCACGAAGGCGGTCCAGTGCTCCCCGGCGGTCACCACCCGCTCGGTGGCGGCGCGGGCACCGGCCAGCAGGTCCTCGAAGAGGTTGCGTCCGGTGGCGGCGCGGTGGGCGGCAGCGGCGGCGGTCATCTTGGCGGTGCGCGGCGTGACGAAGGGGAAGGCGTAGATCTGGCCGTGCGGGTGGGAGAGGGTCACCCCGATCTCGACGCCCCTGTTCTCGAAGCAGTACACCTGCTCGACGCCCGGGAGGGCGGAGAGCTCCGCGGTGCGGTCGGTCCACGCGTCCAGGACGAGGCGGGCGGCGGCCGGGGGGAGGTCGGCGAAGCCGGCCTCGTGCTCCGGCGTGAAGCACACGACCTCGCAGCGCCCGGCTTCGCCCGCGAGGGAGGGGAAGCGGTTCTCGAAGACGGCCACCTCGTAGTCGGCGGCGGGGATCTCGCCGAGCCGGCCGTCCCGGGAGGGGCACAGGGGGCACTCGCCCGCGGGCGGGTGGTAGGTCCGGCCCTGCCGGTGGGAGGCGATCGTGATCCAGTCACCGGTCGCCTCGTCCCGGCGCAGTTCCGGGTGACTGCGCACGCGGTCCAGGGGGCGCAGGTCGGGCGCCTCGCGTACGGCGCTCTCGTCGTTGTCGAAGTAGATCAGTGCGCGGCCGTCCGCGAGTTTCGCGAGGGTCTTCTTCACCCGCCAAGACTAAACAGATTCCAAAACAAATCAACATCACAGCGCGTGCTATGTTGTTGGTTCCTGATCGGATGTCCCCGCTCTCCGGGAGTGACCTCGTGGCCGAGCAGCAGGCTGCACAGCTGGCCCATCAGCGCCGCGCCTTCATCCTCGACGCGGTCCGCCGCGACGGCACGGTACGGGTGGCGGACCTGGTCGGGCAGCTCGGCGTCTCGGACATGACGATCCGCCGGGACCTGGACGCCCTGGCCCGGCGCGGCGCCGTGGAGAAGGTCTACGGCGGGGCCGTCGCCACCGCCGGGGCCAGCGCGCACGAGCCCGGATTCGACGCCAAGTCCGCTCTGGAGGCGGCCGCCAAGGCCGCCATCGCGGACACGGCCGCGGCCCTGGTGGAACCGGGCAGCGTGGTCGCGCTCTCCGGCGGCACCACTGCGCACGCGGTCGCCGCCCGGCTGCTCGGCGTCCCGCGGCTCACGATCGTCACCAACTCCCTCCCGGTGGCCGATCTGGTGCGCTCGGCCGGCCGCGACGGCGCGGGCGCGGCCCCCACCCTGCTGCTCACCGGCGGCTCCCCCACCCCCTCGGCCGCGCTGGTCGGCCCGCTCGCCGACCTGGTGATCGGCTCCCTCCACGTGGACCTGCTCGTCCTCGGCGCGCACGGAGTGACGGAGGAGGCGGGACTGACCACCCCCAACCTCACGGAGGCCCAGACGAACCGGGCCCTGGTCGCCTCGGCCCGGCGGATCGCCGTCGTGGCCGACCACAGCAAGTGGGGGGTGGTCGGCCTGAGTGGTTTCGCCGCCCTGGACCGGGCCGACTGGTTCGTGACCGACGCGGGCATGCCCGCGCCGGCCCGCGCCGTCCTCACCGAGGCGGTGGGTGAACTCCTCATCGCGGGCGAGGACTCCTGATGCCCGCGTGGGCCGGGTAGGGGTGGAAGCCCTCGCCGGTCTTGCGGCCCAGGTGGCCGTCCTCGACCCGCTGCCGCAGCAGGGCGCAGGGCTGGAAGCGGTCGTCGCCCGTGCATTCGAGCAGGACGTACAGGGTGTCGACGATGGTGTCGAGGCCGATCAGGTCGGCGGTGGCGAGGGGGCCCATGGCGTGCCCGAAGCACTCCTGGAAGATCCGGTCGACGGTGGCCGGGTCCGCGGTGCCCTGCTGGACCACCGTCGCCGCCTCGTTGACCGTGAGCATCAGCACGCGGTTGGAGACGAAGCCCGGGCCGTCCGCGACGACGATGCCGTGTTTGCCGATGCCGGCGAGCAGTTCGAGGGCGGTGTTCAGGGTGGCGTCGGAGGTCTCCGGGCAGCGGGCCACCTCCACGGCCTCCTTCAGCGGGGCCGGGTTCATGAAGTGCATCCCGAGGACCTGCCCGGGCCGCTCCGTCTGCGCGGCCAGCCGCTCGACCGGGATGGCCGAGGTCACCGTGGCGAACACGGCCCCGGGCGGGCACACCTCGTCCAGCTCGCGGAAGATCTTCTCCTTGAGCGGGATGCGCTCGGTCGCGCATTCCAGGACGAAGCGCGCCCCGGCCAGGTCCCGCAGGTCCTGCGTCCAGGTGATCGCGTCCAGGGCCTCGTCCATGGACACGGCGGACGGGGCGCCCCGGAACAGTCTGGCCATCCTGATCCCGTCGCGGACCCGGGCCCGCGCGGTGGCCAGGGCCTCTTCCGCCGGGTCGACGACCACGACGCGGTGCCCGGCCTCGGCGAGGCACTGGGCGATGCCGGTGCCCATCGTTCCGGCGCCCACGACGCCGATGACGCCCGTGCCGGCGGTGGCGCCGTGCGCGGTGGTTCCCTGCTGCATGGCCGTCTCCGTGTCTCGGTCTCGTACGACTGCGTCGCGTACGGAAGGCGAAGGCCGCCCGCCCGTCATGCGGTCACCACCCGTACCGGGTGGTTGCGCCCGGGCGGCGGGGCAGCCGGGTCGATGGCCAGGGTCAGCCGGTCACCGGTGTCCTCGGCCACCGCGAATCCCGCGAAGCGCAGCGTCACCAGCATCTGCCGGTTGACGGCGGTGGGCACGAACTCGGCGACCGGACGCCGGCCCGCGGCCAGGGACCGGGCGATGACGTGGTCGATCAGGACCGCACCGGCGCCGCGCGACATGACCCGGCAGGACATGAGGAGCAGTTCGAGGACGGTCGCCCCGTCGCGCAGTGCGGTGACCGCGAGCCCGATGGTGCCGTAGGAGCCGAAGCGGTCCTCCAGCTCGGCGACGAGCACCTCGTGCCCGGGGTCCGCGCACAGCAGGCGCAGTTCCTCCAGGTCGAAGGTGCGGCCGGTGGTGTTCAGCTGATGGGTGCGCAGCGTGAGTTCGTGGGCGCGCGCCAGGTCCGCCCCGGTCGCCCGGCGGACCGTGAGGACCAGGCCGAGGGAGGCCAGGAACTCCGCGGGCGGTCCGGTGTGTTCGGACTCGGCGGCCTTGCGCCGCCGGTCCGTGCGGTAGAGCTGGCGCCGCAGGGCCGACTCCTCCGTGACGAACTCCGGGGTGAACTCCTCGTACGACTCCAGGAGTGCGGCCTCCTCGGCGGAGTAACAGCGCACGACGGGATGGGCCGCGGACACCTCGGCGCGCTCCACCGCGTCGTTGTCGACGAAGGCGATCGTGTCGAGGCCGATGTTCAGCTCGGCGGCGATCCGGGCGACGGCCTCGGACTTGGCGCCCCAGCCGACTTCCAGCACCGTGAACATGGAGTCGAGGCCCTGGGCCGCCAGGTATCCGGCGGCGATGTCGTAATCGCCGCGGCTGGCCACCGCGTGCAGGATCCCCCGCCGGTCCAGGGTGTGCAGGGCCGTTACGGCGGCCTCGAACGGAACGGGTTCGTCCCCTTCGAGGACCACGCCGTCCCACAGGGTGTCGTCGAGGTCCCACACCAGGCATTTGACCACCGGCGCCAGGACCTGCCCGGCCGGCTTCTCCCTCGTCTGGACGTTCATGCCGCTTCCTCCCTCGGCTCCGGCCGGCGCCGTCCGGTGTGGTGGCCGTACGGGCGCAACAGGTGGTCCGCGATGTGCAGTTCGGACACCTGGGCCGAGCCCTCGATGATTTCCATGATCTTGGAGTCCCGGTAGAACCGGCCCACCGTGCTGTCCGGTGCACAGCCGGCGGCGCCGAGGACCTGGACCGCGTCCGCGGCCACCGCCGAGGCGGTCCGCGCCGCCGCGTATTTGGCGACGACGGTCTCCGTGATGGCGTCGGCGTCGCCGGCCTCGCGCAGCCGGGCGGCCCGCAGGCACAGCTCGCGGGCGGCGCGGGCGTCCACCGCCGCGCGGGCGAGCAGCGAGCGCACCAGCTGGTGTTCGGCGAGGGCCACTCCCCCCTGGCTGCGTCCCGCGGCGTGCTCGGCGGCCTCGTGCAGACAGGCCTCCGCCATGCCGACGCAGCCCCAGGCCACCGTGAACCGGCCGTGGTCGAGCGCGTGGGCCGCGACGTGGGAGAGTCCGAAGCCCGCCGGGGCCACCAGGTTCTCGCGCTCCACGCGTACGCGGTCGAACCGTACGTGGGCCAGCTGCCCGGCGCGCATGCCCAGCTGCCCGCGGACCGGCCGGCGGGTGACGCCGGGGCGGTCCGCCTCGACGAGCACGGCGGCCGGGCGGCCGCCCGTACGGCCCAGGACCAGGTACACGTCGGCGATCTCCCCGAAGGTCAGCCACCGCTTCTCCCCGGTCACCGTGACGTGGTCGCCGTGCACCTCGACGGACGTGGTCACGGCCGTCAGATCGCTGCCCGCCTCCGTCTCCGTGGCGGCGAAGGCGGCGAGCAGCTCACCCCCGGCCAGGGCCGGCAGCCAGCGCTCGCGCTGGGCGGCGGTGCCCCAGCGCAGAAGTGCGGCGGACACCATGCCCTGTACGGTGACCAGCCCGCGCAGCGAGCTGCACACGGCTCCCAGCCGGGCGCACAGTTCGCCCAGTTCGGCGGGGGTGGCTCCGAGCCCGCCGTACCGGGCCGGCAGGTCCGCGGCCAGCAGACCGGCCCCGGCCACGGCCCGCACGACCTCCGCGGGAAGCTCGCCGCGCGCGTCCCAGGCGGCGGCGTCCCCGCGCAGCCGGTCGGCGAGCTCCGCCCCCAGGATCACGCCGCCGCCTCTCGGGCCGCGGTCTTCGCCAGGACGAACCGGGTGAGGTTGTCGACCGTCGAGAAGTGGCCCAGGTCGAGGTCGTCGACGTCGACCTCGAAGCCGTACCGCTGCTCCACGAATCCGACGAGCGCCATCGCGAAGAGGGAGTTCACCAGTCCCAGCGCGAAGTAGTCCTCGTCCGGGGCGACGTCGCGTCCGAGGTTCTTGGCGAGGAACTCCTGGAGCTCGCCGGTCACGACCGCGGCGGTGGGCGCGTCCGCCGTGTGCTGTGTGGTCATTCGAGGTCCCCTGTTTCTGGCATGGCCGATGAATGGTGGTGGGTTCCGCGGGGGCGGATGGCGCTCACAGGTAGTGGGTGGCGGCGCCGTCGCCGATCTCCACGAGCAGCAGGCTCCAGGCGGCGACCGGGCTGGCACTGAGCAGCACCGCCCGCTGTCCGTCGTGCAGGCCGCCGCGTTCGAGCTCCGTGTGGAGGTTCAACAGGACGTCGTTCGGGCCGAGATGGCCGTACCGCCGCAGGTTGTCGGAGCAGGTGGGGCTGATCTTGATGTCGAGTGCCTCCTCGGTGAAGCGGAAGGCGCCCTCGGACAGGTTGTGGCTGAGGTGGCAGGAGATGTCCGCCGGTGTCAGGCCGTTGCGTTCCAGGAGGCCCTGGTACAGGCCGCGCAGGCGGTTGCGGGTCTCCATGGCGAGCTGGAAGGAGTATCCGGGGAGGTCCCGGCACTCCTCCCGCCACCGGGCCGTCGGCAGGTCGCGGAAGTCGACGTGGAAGAGGTCCCAGTACCGCCCGTTGGTCTCCTGGACGATGTCGAGGATCCGTACGGGTCCGCTGCGGGAGATCACCGCGGCCGCGCCTCCGTCACCGCTGACGGTCACCGGGTGCCGGTAGCGCAGCGGGGTGGGCGGTTTGCTGCCGTGCGCGACCAGGACGTGCTCCAGGTCCTGGTCGGCGGCGAGCAGCCCCCGCGCGGCGAGCAGCGCCGGGGTGAGGGAGACGCAGCCGAGGCCGCCGACGGAGAACGTCACCGCGCGCTCCGCGCCGAGGTGGGCCTGGAGGCGGGTGGCCGAGGAGGTCATCAGCGTCTCGGGGGCGCGCGAGTCGATCAGGATGAGCGCGCCGATCCGGTCCGCGGCGAGCCCGGACTCCGCCAGGGCCCGGCTCGCGGCGCCGGCGGCGAGGTCGAACGCGGAGAGCGAGTCGTCCGCGCGGACCTCGTCGATGCCGAGCTGGGTGACGGTCTCCCGTTCGGCCTCGCCGAGCCGGGCGAGGCCGGGCAGGTCCGCGACGGGCAGGACGCCGTCGGGCTGGTAGCACGCCACCGTGGTGAACGCCGTTGCGGAGGGCATTCAGTGCCCTCCGTCCGCGACGGCGGCGGCGGAGGCCGTACCGGCGGCGGCGAGCTCGGTGAAGGCCTCCACCAAGTGGTCGGCCAGCGCCTCCATGTCCGCGGCGGCGACCGAGCCGCGGAACACCACGCCGAGTTCGAGCCGCCCGTCGATCACATGGGTCTCGACGACGACGGGCGCCTGGGCGAGCAGCGAGTCCGGCAGCGCCGCGTGGGGCATCGACCGCAGCCGGACCCCGTCACCGGTCAGTTTGAGGAGCCCGTTGTTCGCGTTGGCCAGGTGCTCGACGATGACCGGCGGCTCCGGGAGCGCGCGCAGCTCCGCCACCTCGGGGCTGTGCGGGCTGAGATGGCGCAGGACTCCGTAGCCGATGCCGTCGTTGGGTACGGACAGGGCCGCGCCGGCGGCGGGCAGGACCTCGGCGGGGCCGGCACCGGGCGCGACCGGCACGTGGGCGGGGAACAGGTGGGTGAACCAGCCGAAGGAGGTGCTCCGGTCGCCGTGCCACAGGGCGTTCGGCGCGGCGCCCATGCCCAGCGTGCTCACGAAGGCGTCGGGCGTCCCGCGCCACCGGGACCATGCCACGGCCACCGCGGCGACGGCGGCCTGCTGGCCGGAGGGGCCGCTGTCGGAGAGCTGCGGGGCGACCCGGTCCGCCACGGTACGGCGGATCAGGCTCGGGGGCCCGCCGGGCGTGCCGTTCTCGGGTACGGCGTGCGCGCCGCCCGAGGCGCCCAGGATCCCCTTCCAGTACGGGAGTTCGGCGGCGACCTCGTCGGACGCGGCCATCGCGCGCAGCTGATGCGTCCACTCCCGCCATGCGGCACGGCGGGGCACGGCCGGGGCGTTGCCGCCGAGCGCCGCGTTCAGGTCCTCGATCAGCGGTACGAACGACAGGGCGTCGTAGACGAAGTGGTGGACGGCGAAGAGGATCAGGCCCGGCAGGCCGGCGCCGCGGTCGTAGAAGCGGGCCCTGAACACCGGCCCCCGGGCGAGGTCCACGTCCGCGAAGAGCTCGGCCACGTCGGCCTCCACGTGCGCCTGGACCTGCGCCTCGTCCAGCGGCGGCAGGACCCGGGCGTCGAAGAACGGCGTGTTCTCCCGCTCGGCGCACTCGATGCGCCAGCCGAGGCTGTTGTGCCGGAACCGGTAGCGCAGCGGCTCCTGGAGCTCGACCAGACGCTCGAACGCCGCGCGGACCGTCGCGGTACGGATGCCCGGGGCCGTCTCCAGGACCAGGGGCCGGATGAAGTCCCGTACGGAGGTGCCCGAGGTGGCGAGCATGGCCTGGACGAGCGGGCTCGGCGGCACCGGTTCGAGCACCGGGGCGGAGACGGCGGCGGGCACGGCCCCCGACACGGCTGCGGACACGTCCGCCGCGGGCGCGGCGGCGGGCCGTGAGACGGGGGCGCCACCCCGGGCGACGGCGACGGCGGCGAGTGCGCGCAGCGTCGGGTGCTCCAGGACGTCGTGCGGGGTGACGGTCAGTCCGGCCCGCTCGGCGCGTGCGGCGATGCCCACGCTGAGCAGGGAGTCGCCGCCGATCTCGAAGAAGTTGTCGCCCGGTGCCACCTGCGCGATGCCGAGCAGGTCGGTCCAGATCCTGCCGAGGACGCGCTCGGCCTCCAGCACGGCCGCGTCCGGGCCCGCTCCGCGCGTCACGGTCGTGGTCACCGCGGTCAACTCGCTCACGCTGTGCTGATTCGGCACGTGCCTCTCCCTCATGGTGTGGCGATCGAGCTTTCCGTTGCTCGTCCTGGGCAGGTCGTCATGGCGCACCGTCCGGCCGGGCACCATGTGCTCGGGCAGCTCACGGGCCACCCACGCCGTCAGCTCGGCCTCGCCGGGCAGGTCCTCGCCGGAGACGTGGGCCACCAGGAGCGGGGCGCCGGACGGCTGCTCCCCGGCCACGACCAGCGCCTCGCGCACCCGCGGGTGCTGCATCAGCACCCGCTCGATCTCGGCCGGTTCGACCCGGTGGCCGCGCAGCTCCAGTTGGTCGTCGGCGCGCCCGTGGAACTCGAGGGTGCCGTCGCTCCGTACCGAGGCCAGGTCGCCCGTGCGGTACATGCGGGCACCGGGCTCGTCCGCGAAGGGGTCGGCCACGAAGCGGCTCGCGGTCAGGCCCGGCCTGCCGTGGTAGCCGCGGCCGACTCCGGCGCCGCCGAGGTACACCTCGCCCCGCCGGCCGGCCGGCACGGGCCGGCACGCGTCGTCCAGGAGGTACACGCGGACGTTGGGCAACGGCCGCCCGATGTCCGGGAGTTCGTCGGTCCCGGCGTGGGGAGCGTGCTCGGCCACCCGGCCGGCGGTGGCGCAGACCACGCATTCGGTCGGCCCGTAGATGTTGAGCAGCGCGAACGGTGCGCCTCGCGGCCGCACCCTCAGGAGGTCGCCACCGGTGGTCAGCAGCCGCAGGGCGAGCCCCGGCGCCCCGGACGGTTCGGCGAGGACCGGTTCGGCGAGGACCAGTTCGGCCAGGGGCGTCGGCAGGCAGGCCACGGTGACGCACTGCTCGGCCAGCTCGGCCAGGAGCTTGTCCGGGGTCTGGAGGAGATCCCGTACGAAGCACAGGGTCGCCCCGTAGTACAGGGCCGACATGACTTCGAGGACCGCCATGTCGAAGGCGGGTGAGGCCGTCTGCGCGATGCGGTCCGCGGGGCCGAGCCCGGCCTCCTCGCCGTACCAGCGCAGCAGGTTGAGCAGACTGCGGTGCTCGACCTCGCAGCCGTGCGGGTGCCCCGTGGAGCCCGAGGTGTGCGAGACGTACGCCAGGTTGGCCAGGCCCGCCCGCTGCGGCGGACCGGCCACCGCGCCCCCGACCCCGACCTCGTCGGCATCGGTATCGGCGATCCGGACGGCCGGAATGCCCTCGCCGTCCCAGGCCGGCATGCCCTCCCCCACGACGAGCGCGGGAGCGGTGAGCCCGGCGAGGATGCTCCGGATGCGCCGCTCGGGCACCGCCGGGTCGATCGAGGCGAAGGCGGCCCCGGCCTTCAGGACACCGAGCCAGCCGACGACCAGGTCCGCACCGCGCGGTGCGATCACCGGGACGGTGCTGTCCGGTCCGACGCCGTGCTCGATCAGCCGGTGCGCCAGCCGGTTCGCGCGCTCGTCGATCTCCCGGAAGGTGTGGCCGCCGGCGCCGTCCACGACGGCCACCTCGTCCGGCCGGCTCGCGGCGTGCTCCTCGAAGACCTCGCCGACCAGGCGTCCGTCGCCCGGGTCGCGCGGGTCGCCGACGAGCACGGAGGGCTCGCCGGCGCCCCGGAGGAGTTCGGCCAGGGGCCGGTCCGGCTCGGCCATCGCGGCCGCGGCGACCTCCTGGAGCAGGTCCACCAGCCGGCGGGCGGTCTCGGGCTCGAACAAATCGACCGCGTACTCCAGGTACCCGTCCATCGGCCCGCCGTCCTGGTCGTACAGGCCGATGGTGAGGTCGAACTTTGAGGTTCCGGGGGCGACTCCGGCGACCCCGGTCAGCCCCTCACCGAGGCTCTCGACCGCGTCGACGGTCAGACCGTCCATGTCCTCGGAGGGCCTGGCCGTGTTCTGGTGGGTGTAGCAGACCGTGAACACCGGGTGCCGCGAGGCGTCGCGGTGGTCCGCGTCGGCGACGATCCGTGCGAAGGGGATCTCCTCGTGGTCGAGGACCCCGTTGGCCGTGGTCGCGCAGCGGGCGACGAGGGCGCGGAAGCCGAGCTCCGGGTCGACCTCCGTACGGAACGGCAGGAGGTTGTTGAAGTAGCCGACGAGGTGATGGGTGGCCGGGTTGTAGCGGCCCGTGGTCGCCGCGCCCACCACCACGTCCCGCTGGCCGGCCCACAGGTGCAGGACCGCGTCGATCACGGCGAGCATGGTGACGAAGCTGGTGGTGCTCTCTCCCACGCTGAAGTCGCGCAGCCGCCGGGCGACTTCCGGGTCGAGCGTGAACCGCACGGTGTCGCCGCGGAAGGACTGCACGGGGGGACGCGGGTGGTCGAGCGGCAGTTCGGCGGCGTCCAGGCCCCGCAGTCGGGCACGCCACCACTCCAGACCGCGCTCCATCCGCTCCGTGTCCAGCCACTGGCGCTGCCACGCCGCAAAGTCGGCGTACTGGACGGGCAGTTCGGGGAGGTCGGGAGCTCCTCCGGTACGGCGGGCCGTGTAACAGGCGGTGAGTTCCCGGAAGAAGACCGCCGGGGTCCATCCGTCGAAGGCGATGTGGTGCCAGGTGTGCAGCACCACGTGGTCCTGCTCCCCGACCTTGATCAGCACGGTCCGGAACAGCGGGCCGTGCGCGAGGTCGAAAGGCTCCGTGGCCTCCCCGTCGATCACCCGCGCCAGTTCCGCGAGGCGCTCCGCCCCCGGCAGCGCCGCGAGATCGTGGAAGGTCAGGTGCGGCTCGGTCAGATCGGCCAGGGCGTAGGGCCTGCCGTCCTCGTCGAGGATCCGTGTGCGCAGGACCTCCTGCCGGCCGACCACGTCGCGCAGTGCGCCGTGGAAGGCCTCGCGGTCGAAGGCGCCGACGAGACGCATGCTGGCGGGGATGTTGTAGAGCGGGGTGCCGGGCTTCAGCCGGTCCAGGTACCAGAGCTGCTCCTGGTTGAACGAGAGCGGCAGCCGGCCGGGGCGGGGTATCGGCGTGATGGTCCAGTCGCCCCGTTCGGGTCCCGCCGCCCGCAGTTCGTCGATCCGTGCGGCCAGTTCGCGCAGCGTGGGATGCCGGTGCAGGTCGGCGAAGGCGAGGCGGACGCCGAACTGCTCCTGGGCCTGCCGCAGCACGGTGATGCCGGCGATCGAGGTGCCGCCGAGCCCGAAGTAGTTCGAGTCGGGGAGTACCTCTTCGGCCTTGAGCACCCGTGCCCAGATCCCGGCCAGCCGCGCGGCGGTGTCCCCCCGGCCGCTCGCCGTGAACGGCTCCGGAGCCGTCCCCTCCGCCGGCGCGCCGGCCCGCCGCGCGGGCAGCGGGGCTCCCGGCGGCGTGCACCAGCACGACACCTCGTCGGCGTCGAACGGGTAGGTCGGCACCTCGACGCGGCGTACCCCGGTGCCCTGGTAGTGGCGGTTCCAGTCGAGGTCCACGCCGAGCGAGTACAGCGTGCCGAGCGCGGAGAGCACGCCCTCGCGCGAGGGGTCCGCGAAGAGGCGTACGACCGGCAGCTCGGGGGCGACGCGGTTGATCTCCCGCGCGAGTGCGCCGTCCGCGGCGAGCTCGACCAGGACGGCGCCCTCGTCTGCGAGGTTGCGCACCGCACGGCGCAGCCCGGCCTCGTCGACCTGGCCGGTGAGCGGGGCGTCGGCCGCCTTGCGCCGGGACTCCGCGGCCGTCGCCGGGTCCTGGACCGAGCGCACCACGAGGTTGCCGACGCCGTTGCCGACGAGGCGGTTCTCGGTCAGCCCGAGGGACCGGACGAGGCCGTAGGCCGCCTGCTGCCGGGCGAGCAGCCGGCTGCCGGGCGAGGCCGTGACGTCCCCGGACCCGGACCCGGACTCGGACTTGGAACCGGACTCGGACCCGGACTCGGGAAGGGACTCGGCTTCGGCATCGGCATCGGCGAGCTGCGGGAAGGCGGCGCGCAGGGCCGACCACGTCGCGTCGCCGAGATCCGCGTCCCCGGAGAAGAGCAGCACCAGCGGCGCCTTGGGCGACGGCTCCCGGCCCTCGGTGCGGGCCGCGCGCAGCAGGGCGGCCAGGTCGTCCTTGTCGCGCGCGGCCGCCGCCCACCGGAAGGGGTGGTCGTCGCGTCCCCGGTTCAGCGCGTGGGCGACTTCGGCGAGCCGGTGGCCCGTGCGGTCCAGGAATTCCGCGACGCGCTCCGCGTACGCCGCGAGCGCGCGGGGGGACTTGGCGGAGAGGGTGACCAGTTCGGCCGCCGTCTCCCCGGCCGGCGCAGCCCCCGCCGGGACGGGCGGCGGCTCCTCGACGACCGCGTGCACGTTGGTTCCGGTGAGGCCCGCGGAGCTCACGCCCGCCCGGCGCGTGCGGCCCTCCTCGTGTTCCCAGGGCGTGGCCACCGCGTCGACGTGGACCGCTCCGGTGAAGTCGATGAGCGGGTTGGGCGTCTCGAAGTTGGGGTTCGGGTACCGGGAGCCGTGCCGGAGCCCGGCGAGGACCTTGAAGAGCCCGGCCACACCGGCGGCGTGGTTGAGGTGGCCGATGTTGCCCTTGATCCCGCTGATTCCGCAGGGGTCGCTCAGGCCCGCCTCGGCGAAGGCCAGCCGCAGTCCCTCGGCCTCGATGACGTCGCCCAGCTTGGTACCCGAGCCGTGGCACTCGATGTAGTCGACGGGGGCCGGGCCCGCCTGCCGCCAGGCCTCCACGATCGCCTCGGCCTGTCCGCGGGCGCTGGGCGCGCTCATGCCGGTGGCGCGGAAGCCGTTGTGGTTGACGGCGATCCCGCGCAGGACGCCGTGGATGTGGTCCCCGTCGGCGAGCGCGTCGGACAGCCGCTTGAGCAGGACGAGCCCGCCGCCCTCGCCTCCGGTGGCGCCGTCCGCCCGGGCGTCGAAGGGGCGGCACACCACCTCGGCGGATTCGAGCCCCGGCATCGGCACCCGGTCCTGCTCGGACACGAGCACCGGGTAGACGCTGAGCCCGCCCGCGAGGGCCAGGTCCGCCTGCCCGTTGCGGAGGTTCTCCACGGCGACCGCGATCGCGGTGAGGCTGCTGCTGCACGCGGTGTCCACGACCGCCGTCGGGCCCTGCAGGTCGAGCAGGTAGGAGATGCGCGCGGCCGTCGCGGAGGGGTGCGAGCCGAGGATCTGCTGGGGGTCGGGTTCGGTGTAGAGGTCCTTGTAGTCGGTGTCGGGCGTGCTGAGGACGACCGCGGTCCTGGAGCCCTTCAGGTCGCCGGGCGCGTAGCAGGCGTTCTCGATCGCCTGGTGGGCGAGCTGTACGGTCATCCGCTGGTGCGGGTCCATCAGTTCGGCTTCGCGCCGGGAGATCCCGAAGAAGCGGTGGTCGAAGAGGTCGATCCGGTTCAGGTAGGCCATCGGGGGGTACTCGACGTCCACCGGCGCCCCGCCGTAGTACACCCGCTCCTTGCTCGGCGCCCCTGTGCTGACCCGCCCGCCGAGCAGGTTCTCGTGCAGGGCGTCCAGGTCGTAGGCGTCGGGCAGGGCCAGCGCCACACCGATGATCGCCACCGCTTCCGGGCCGGAGCGGCTCGGGTGCGTCATAGTTCATACCCCATTCCGTCAGTGGTTTCGCGGGCGGTCCCGTCGTCGGGGCCCTGCACGAGGCGGGCCATCGCCTCGACCGTGGTGTGTTCGAAGAGCGCGCTCAACGGCGGTTTGACCGGGCCGAGTCCGGCCAGGCGGTTGCTCAGCGCCAGGAGCGAGAGGGAGGTGCCGCCGATGTCGAAGAACTTGTCGTGCACGCCGATGCCGTCCCGTCCGAGCAGGTCCGCCCAGATCGCGGCGACGGCCCGTTCGGTGGCCGTGCGCGGCCCGGCCGGCGGGGCCTCGGAGCGGGCGGCCGGTTCGTGGGGGCTCGGCAGGGCGTGGTGGTCCACCTTGCCGTGCCGGGTGAGGGGCAGGTCGTCGAGTTCGACGAACACGGACGGCACCATGTACTCCGGCAGCCTGCGCGCCAGATGCGCGCGCAGCTCCTCCGCGTCGAAACCCGTACCCGGACCCGTACCCGGACCCGTACCCGGACCCGCCCCTGAACCCGCACCTGAATCCGTACGCGTGCCGGTTCCGGATCCCGCGTCCGCGTCCGCGACCCGGACCACGTAGGCGATCAGCCGGTGTCCGCCGGTGCCTCCCGGGCTCGGCCGGGCGGCCACCGCCGCACGGGCCACTCCGGGATGCGTCACCAGGGCCGCCTCCACCTCGCCGGGCTCGACGCGGAACCCGCGGATCTTCACCTGGTCGTCGGCCCTCGCCCTGAACACCAGTGCACCGTCCTTCGTCCATGTCGCCACGTCACCGGTCCGGTACATGCGCTCGCCGCCGTCGCCGAACGGGCAGGCCACGAACCGCTGGGCCGTGAGCCCCGGCCGGTGGGCGTACCCGCGCGCGAGACCCGAGCCGGCGAGGTACAGCTCGCCCTCCACCCCGGGTGGGACGGGCCGCAGCCGGTGGTCCAGGACGTAGGCGCGCGTGTTGTCCATGGGCCGCCCGATCGGGACGGACGCCCCCACCCGGTCCTCGGCGGTGACCCGGTGCCGGGTGGCGAAGACCGTCGCCTCGGTGGGCCCGTAGGCGTTGACGACCGTGAGGCCGGGGCAGGCCCGCAGGACCCGTGCCACCGCCTCCGGGGGAACCTGCTCGCCGCCGGTGAGCGCCTCCCGCACCCCGGCGAAGCTCTGCGGCCGTTCGGCGGCGATCACGGCGAACAGCCCGGCGGACATGACCAGGGCGGTCACCCGCTGTCCGGCGATGACGGCGGCGAGCGCGTCCACGTCCAGGCGTCCGGGGGGCGCCACCACGATCGTGCCGCCGTTCAGCAGCGGAACCCACATCTCGTAGCCCGAGATGTCGAAGGTGGGCGCGGAGTGCATCAGCACCCGCTCGTGGGCGCCGCCCGGCCAGCACCGGTCCGCCGCGAGGTCGACGACGGCCCGGTGGCTGACGCCGGCGCCCTTGGGCACGCCCGTGGAGCCCGAGGTGTGGATGACGTACGCGAGGGCGTCCGGCCGGCCGGGAGCGGGCAGGTCGTCCTCCACCGGAGCGGCCGTGCCCGGGCCGTCCACGAGCAGCACGGGACAGGTGTCCGCGGGCAGGCCGGGCGCCGCTGCGGAGGTGGTGAGCAGCAGCACGGCCCGCGCGTCCCGGAGGATGAACTCCGACCGTTCCGCCGGCTGGTCGGGGGCCACCGGCACGTAGGTCCCGCCGGCCTTCAGGACGGCGAGGACCGCCACCACGTACTGCACCGACCGGGGCACGGCCACCGCGACCGCCGACTCCTCGCCCACACCGCGCCGCACCAGTGCGCGGGCGAGTCCGTCGGCGCGCGCGTTCAGCTCCCGGTAGGTGAGGGTCTGCGCGCCGCACACCACCGCGACGGCGTCCGGGGCTTCGGCGACGCGCCGGGCGAAGAGTGCGGGGATCGTGAGCCGCGGCGTGGGCACGTCCGTGTCGTTGACCTCGTGCAGCAGGAGCGCCCGCTCGCCGGGAGCCAGGGCGTCCACGGTGTCGAGCCGGGTGTGCGGCACGGCCGCCAGCCGGCCGACCAGGCGTACGAATCCGGCGGCGAGGGCGTCCGCCGTCGCGCGGTCGAACAGGTCGGTGGCGTACTCGAGCGTTCCCTTGAGGTCCCGGCCCTCTTCCCCGGGGTCCTCGACCTGGAAGAGCAGGTCGAACTTGGCCGTGCCGGCCACGAGCGGTTCGGGGACGGTCCGCAGGCCCTCCAGTGCGAATCCGCCGCCCACTCGCTGCTGCCACGAGAACGCGACCTGGAACAGCGGGTGGTAGGCCGCGGACCGCTCGGGGTTCAGCGACTCCACGAGCCGTTCGAAGGGCACGTCCTGGTGGTCGTAGGCGGTGACGGCCTTGTCCCGCACCTGCCGCACCAGGTTCGCGAACGACGGGTTCCCGGACAGATCGGCGCGCAGCACCCAGGTGTTGACGAAGAAGCCCACCAGGTCGGTCAGGCCCTCGTCGGTGCGCCCGGCGACGGCCGACCCGATGGTCAGGTCGTCGCCGCCGCCCATGAGGTGCAGCAGCACCGCGAGTGCGGACTGGAGCACCATCGGTACGGTGGCGCCGTGGGCGCGCGCCAGCTCCTCCACCGCGGCCCGCGCCGCGGGGTCGAGGGCGAAGGCCACGGAGTCGCCGCGGTGGCTCGCCACCGGCGGCCGCGGCCGGTCGAGCGGCAGCCGCAGGGGCTGCGGCACGCCGGTCAGCTCCTTGCGCCAGTGGGCGAGCTGCACCGCGAACAGGCTCTCGGGGTCGTCCTCGTCGCCGAGCAGCTCCCGCTGCCACAGCGCGTAGTCCGCGTACTGCACCGGCAGTGCGTCCCAGTGCGGTGCGCCGCCGCGCGACCGGGCGGAGTAGGCCGCGGCGAGATCGCGGGCGAGCGGCGCCATCGACTCGGCGTCGGCCGCGATGTGGTGCAGCAGGAGCACCAGGACGTGCTCGTCCGCGCCGCACCGCAGCAGGCTCGCCCGTACGGGCGGCTCGGCCGACAGGTCGAACCGGCGGCCCGTCTCGCGGCGTACCGCGGCGCTGACCTCCTCGGGAGCCACGTCGCGCACCGGCACGTCGAGGAACAGTCCGTCGGCGTCCAGGACCACCTGCGCGGCCTCGCCCCCGGGGTCCGCCACGAACAGGGTCCGCAGGCTCTCGTGGCGCGCCACGACATCGCGGAGGGCCGCCGTCAGCGCCGGCACGTCGAGGGGTCCGCCGATCCGCAGCACGACGGGGTGGTGGTACGTCGGCATGGGTTCGAGTGCGTCGAGGAACTTCAGCCGGCGCTGCGCGTACGACAGCGGCACCCGCTCCGGCCGCTCGGGCGCCGGGCGCAGGACCGGGCGGGAGGATCGGGCCCTCACCTTCGACGCGAGCCGCGCCACCGTCGCCGCCTCGAACACGGTGCGCACGGAGACCGCCGCACCCAGCACCGAGCGGATCCGGTTGAGCAGCCTGGCGACCGACAGCGAGTGTCCGCCGAGGCCGAAGAAGTCGTCGTCGATGCCGACCCGTTCGACGCCGAGGACCTCGGCGAAGAGCTCCGCCAGGGCCGTTTCCGTACGGGTGCGCGGTGCGCGGTACCCGGCCGCGCCGACCGTCTCCGGGTCCGGGAGCGCGCCCCGGTCCAGCTTCCCGTTCGGGGTCAGCGGCAGCCGCTCCAGCGTCACGAACGCGGCCGGGAGCATGTGCTCGGGCAGCAGTCCGCCGAGGTGCCCGCGCAGGTCGTCGGCGGACGGGGCCGGCCGGCCCGCCGCGGGGATGACGTAGGCGAGGATCCGCTTCCCGTCCGCCTGGCCGTCGCGGGCGATCACGACGGCCTGGTCCACCGCCGCGTGTCCGGCCAGCGCCGCCTCGATCTCGCCGAGTTCGACGCGGAAGCCGCGCACCTTGACCTGGTCGTCCGCACGGCCGCGGAAGAGCAGCTCGCCGTCGGCCGTCCACTCGACGAGGTCCCCGGTGCGGTACATCCGCTCGCCCGCCCCGCCGAACGGGCAGGCCACGAACCGCTCGGCCGTCAGCCCGGGGCGGCCCAGGTAGCCGCGGGTCACCCCGGCGCCCGCGAGGTAGAGCTCCCCGGCCACGCCCGGCGGGACGGGGCGCAGCGCGGTGTCGAGGACGTAGGCGCGGGTGTTGTGGATGGGCCTGCCGATCGGCACCCGGCCGTCGTCCGTCAGCTCGCCCATCGTGGCGCCGATGGTGGTCTCCGTGGGCCCGTAGCCGTTGAAGATCCGCCGTCCGGCCGACCAGGCCGCAACCAGCTCCGCAGAGGCCGCCTCGCCGGCCACCATCAGCGACGTGACGCTGGAGAGCGACCCGGCCGGGAGGGCGGACAGCACCGTTGGCGTGAGGATCGCGTGGGTGACCCGGTGGGCGTCGACGGTCCCGGCCAGCGGGGCGCCGGGGACGAGCCGGTCCGGGTCGGCCATCACCAGCGCGGCGCCGGCCAGCAGCGACATGCACAGCTCGGCGACGGAGATGTCGAAGCTCGGCGAGGCGAACTGGAGCACCCGGCTCCCGGAGTCGATCTCCAGCCGGTCGGCGACCACCTTGGCGACGTTGGCGAACCCGGTGTGGGTGACCGCCACGCCCTTGGGCTGTCCGGTGGAGCCCGAGGTGTAGATGACGTACGCGGTGTTGGCCACCGAGAGCGGCCCTGCCCGCTCGGCATCGGTCAGCGGGCCGCCGTCCGCGCGGGCGGCCGCCCCGGCGCCTGCCGCGTCGTCCACTGGGAGCATGTCCGCGGGGAGTTCGGGCAGGCGGTGGGTGGTGGTGCGGTCGGTCAGGATCAGCCGGGTCCCCGAGTCCCGCACCATGTGGCCGAGCCGTTCGGCCGGGTACGCCGGGTCCAGCGGCAGGTACGCGCCGCCGGCCTTCAGCACCGCGAGCACCGCCACGGCCCACTGCGGGGAGCGCCGCAGCGCCACGCCGACGACCGTCTCCGGGCCCACCCCGCGCGCGGCCAGCGTCCGCGCCAGCCGGTTGGCCCGCGCGTCGAGCTCGCCGTACGAGAGGCACTCGTCTTCGAACAGCACCGCGCTCGCGCCGGGCGAGGCCGCCGCCCGCCGCTCGAACAGTTCGGGCAGGGTCAGGGCCGGGGAGTCGAGCGCCGTCCGGTTGAACCCGTCCAGCACCAGCTCCCGCTCGGCCGGTTCGAGGACGTCCACCTGCCCGGCCGACACGGCCTCGTCGGAGGCGAGTTGGTTCAGCACCTGCTGGAGGCGCCGCGCGATTGCCCGGACCGTGGCCCGGTCGAGCGCCTCGGGCCGGTGGTGCAGCGTCAGGCGCAGGTGCGGGTCGGCGACGGCGTTCACGGTCAGCGGGTAGTGATTGCCGGCCACGGCCCGCAGGCTGGTGATCTCGATGCCCGCGTCGGCGTGCGCCTCGGTGAGGCCGAGCCGGTCCACGGGGTACGAGTCGAAGGCCACCAGGGTGTCGAAGAGGACGGGCGTGCCGGTGGCCCGCTGGATCTCGCCCAGCCCGTGGTGGTGGTGGTCGAGCAGGGCCGCCTGCCGCTGCTGGAGCTCGGTGAGGAGCCGGTCGAGGGGGGTGTCGGGGGTGCAGCGCACCCGTACGGGCAGGGTGTTGACGAACAGGCCGACCATCGTGTCCACCCCGGGCAGCTCGGCCGGGCGGCCGGACACCGTCGTGCCGAACACCACGTCCTGCCGGCCGGTGAGGCCGGCCAGCATCACCGCCCAGGCGCCCTGCACGAGGGTGTTGAGGGTGATCCCGAGCCGGGCCGCCCGCCGGGCCAGCGCCCGGGCGTCGTCGCCGGACAGGGGCACCTCGACCTGGCCGTGGGGGGAGTCCTCGGGCGCGGACTCCTCCTTGGGCTGCTCGGGCTGCTCCGTCCGCCGGACCGGGTGAGCACCGCGTACGGACGGCACGAGGAGCGTCGGACCGTCCACCCCGGCGAGCTCCGCCGCCCAGGCGCGCGCCGCGGCCTCCCCGTCCTGACGGGCCAGCCACTGCAGGAACGCGCGGTACTGCGGTGCCCGCGGCAGCACGGAGGCGTCGCCCGAAGAGCCGTACAGCCGCAGCAGCTCCTCGACCAGGAGCGGGATCGACCAGCCGTCGAAGAGCAGATGGTGTGCGGTGACGACGAGTTCGGAGCGCTCCGGGCCCAGGGTCACCAGGGCCATCCGCAGGAGCGGCGGCGCCGCCGGGTCGAAGCGGCTGCCCAGGTCCTGCGCCAGCAGCCGCTCGAGGGCCGCGGCGCGCCCGGCCCCGTCCGGGCCGCTCGCGTCGACGTGCCGCCAGGGCAGCCGTACGTCCTGTGCCACCAGCTGCACCGGATCCCCGGACGCGCCGGACACGAAGGCGGCCCGCAGGGCGGCGTGCCGGTCGAGGAGGGCCTGTCCGGCCGTACGCATCCGCTCCGGGTCCACGCGGCCGTGCAGCGGGAACACCAGCTGCATGTGGTAGGCGTCGAAGGATTCGTCTTCGAGGTCCGCGTGGAAGAGGAAGCCGGACTGGAGGGGTGTCAGCGGCCATACGTCCGTGAGGCCCCGGTAGGTGCGCTCCCATGCTTCGAGTTCGCCCTGTCCGACGGTCACCAGCGGTACGTCCGACGGCGTGAGCCCGCCCGCGCCGGGCGCGGCGGCGTGCCGGGCCAGTCCCTCCAGGGCCGCACTCCACGTCCGGGCCAGCTCCTGCACCTCCGCCCGCGCGAGGACACCGGTCGGGAAGGAGAACTCGGCCTCCAGGCACGGCCCTTGGGGAGTGTCGGCGGTCCACGCCTCGATGTGCAGCGCGGCGGTCGCGGGCAGGCCCGGGTCGGGGACGGCCGGTTCGACGGTGTCGGCCGACCGGTGGAAGCCGAGACCGCGCAGCTCCTGCGGCATGTCGGCGTCGGAGAAGCGGCCCATGTAGTTCAGCTCGACCTGCGGCGCCGGGTGGCGGCTCAGGACGGTGGCGGTCTCCGGGTTGAGGTGGCGCAGCAGTCCGAAGCCGATGCCGTGGTCCGGGATCGCCAGGAGCTGTTCCTTGACGGCCTTGATCAGGTCCCCGGCGGCCGGTCCGCCGGCGAGCACCTCGTCGAGGTCGTGCCCGTCGAGACCGAGGCGGACGGGGAACAGGCTGGTGAACCAGCCCACCGTGCGCGACAGATCGGCTCCCGGTACGACGCCCTCCTCGCGGCCGTGCCCCTCCATGCCCAGCAGTACGGACGGCACGGCGCTGCCGCGGGCCGCGTGCCGGCGGGCGACGGCCACGGCGAGGGCCGCGAGGAGCCCGTCCTGGACCCCGCAGCGGAAGGCGGCCGGCAGCGCGGTCAGGAGCGCTCCGGTGACCGCCGCCGGCACGCGGAGCCGTACGGAGTCCACCGTGTCCATCCGGTCCACGGCCGGGTCGAGCCGCCGGTTGCCGAGGACGGGATCGGGACCGTCCAGGACCGTGCGCCACAGCTCCAGTTCGCCCGTCCTGGTCGCGCCGGAGGCCTCCGCCTCCAGTGCGTGCAGCCACCGCCGTGCGGAGGTCACCACCGGCGGCAGGACGGGGGCCCGGCCCGCGCGCACCGCCCGCCAGGCGGCGGCGAGGTCGGGCAGCAGGATCCGCCACGACACCCCGTCGACCACGAGGTGGTGCAGGACGAGCAGGAGCCGGCCCGCGCCGCCGCCCGCCCCCGGGTCGAACCAGACGGCCTGCACCATCACCCCGGCTGCGGCGTCCAACCGTGCGGTCGCGGCGTCCAGTTCGGTCCCGGACCGCTCGCGCCACGGCGCGTCCCAGCGGCCGTCGCACGCGACGCGCCGGATGAGCGGCGCGGCGTCCACCGAACCCTTCGGATCGACCAGCAGGCTCCCGTCGCCCGCGGGGTCGAGGCGTGAGCGCAGCATGTCGTGGTGGTCGAGGACCGCGCCGAGGGTCGCGGCGAGGCCGGCCGCGTCGATGTCCTCGGGCAGTTCCACCAGGGCGGACATGGTGAACCGCTGCCAGCCGCCCGCGGCACGGCTCTGCGGTGCCGACGGGTGCGGGGCGGGCCCCGGTGCACCCAGGTGCCGGGCGATCGGCGGCAGGGGCATCGGGCCCACGCCGCCGCCGTCGAGCTCCTCCAGTCCCCCGTCCCGCGCGTCCTGGGGGCGTACCGGGGCGGCCAGGGCGAGGGCGGCCACCGTGCGGGCCTCGAAGACCTGCCGCGGGGTGATCTCGATGCCTCGGGCCCGCGCCCGGGAGACCACCTGGATCGAGCGGATGCTGTCCCCGCCCACGGTGAAGAAGTCGTCGTCGACGCCGACCCGGTCCACTCCGAGCACCTCGGCGTACACCGAGCCGAGGATCTCCTCCACCGGCGTGCGGGGGGCCCGGTAGCTTCCGGTGGCGAACTCGGGCTCGGGCAGGGCCGCCCGGTCCAGTTTCCCGCTGGGCGTCAGCGGCAGCCGGTCCAGGATCACGAAGGCGGCCGGGACCATGAACTCCGGCAGCCGGTCCGCCGCGAGCCTGCGCACCTCGGCCACGGACAGCCCGGCGGTCAGGGCGGCGTCCTCGGTGCCGGGCACGGGGACCAGGTATCCGACGAGCTGCGGGCCGGTCCCCCGCCCCTCGCGGACGGCCACCGCGGCCTGCGCCACGCCGGAGTGGGCGGTCAGGGCGGCCTCGACCTCGCCGGGCTCGATGCGCAGCCCGCGCAGCTTCAGCTGGGCGTCGGCGCGGCCGGCGTACTCGAGCTGTCCGTCGGCGGTCCAGCGCGCCAGGTCACCGGTGCGGTACATGCGCGCCCCGGCCGGTCCGAAGGGGTCCGCCACGAAGCTCCGGGCCGTCAGTCCCGCCCGCCCGTGGTAGCCGCGGCCGACCGCCCCGGCCACGTACAGCTCCCCGACCACGCCGGGCGCCACCGGGGCGAGGCCCGGCCCGAGGACGTAGGCACGCATGTTCCCCAGGGGCCGGCCGAGCGGCACGCTGCCCGTGTCCGCGGCGCCGACGGGCCCGGACCCGGCCGTCTCCGCCGCGTTCGCGGTCGCGGTCGCGGTCGCGTAGAAGCTCTCGCTCTGTCCGTACGCGTTGACCACCCGCACCCCGGGCAGTGCGGCCCGTGCCCGCGCCACGAGCGCGGCGGGCAGTGCCTCGCCCGCGAAGACCAGGGTGTCCGCCTCGATGCGGCCGGCGAGGTCCCCGACGTCGTCGAGGAGCCGGGCGAAGACGGACGGCACGGTGCTGATCACGGCGCCCGACCAGGCGTCCCGCTCGGCGAGTTCCATGACGTCCCGGACCAGCTCGACCGTGCCCCCGGCCGCGAGCGCCGTGCAGATCTCGAACACCGACACGTCGAAGGCGACCGAGGTCCCGGCGAGCACCCGCGATCCCGCGGTGACGCCGGCCGGGCCGGCGAGGCGCAGGACGCCGTTCACGACGCCGTGGTGGGTGATCGCGACTCCCTTCGGGGTGCCGGTGGAGCCGGACGTGTACATCACGTAGGCGAGGTGGTGCGGCGAGAGCGGGGTCGTCCGCTCGCCGTCCCGCAGGTCCGTGCCGTCGCCGCCGTCGAGGTCCAGCCGGTCGAGGAGCAGTCGGGGAGCGCCGTCGCCGTCCTGGGGCAGGGCGTGCTGGGTCGCGGAGTCGGTGAGGACGCACAGCGGTCGTGCGTCGGACAGGACGAAGTCGAGCCGGCGGCTCGGGTAGCGCGGGTCGACGGGGAGATGGCCCGCCCCCGACTTCCAGATCCCGAGCAGGGCGACGACCAGGTCGGCGGTGCGCGGCAGGGCGAGCGCCACCAGCTGCTCGGGGCCCGCGCCGTGCCGTACGAGCGCCCGCCCGAGGCGGTTCGCGCGGGCGTTCAACTCCGCGTAGGTGTAGGTCGCTTCGCCGCAGACCAGTGCGACGGCATCCGGGGTGGCGGCCGCCTGCCGCTCGAAGAGCCCGGCGATCGTCAGGTCCGGGGTGACCGCCTCGGTGTCGTTGAACTCGGACAGGATGCGCCGGCGCTCCGGCTCCGCCAGGGTGTCGACCGCTCCGACGCGCAGGCCGGGGGCGGCCACGACCTGCCGCACCACGCGCACGAACCGCGCCGCGAGGGCCTCGGCCGTGCTCCGGTCGAACAGCTCGGTCGCGTACTCGATCTCGGCGCGGATCCCGTGTCCCGGAACCTCGCTCATGCTGAACAGCAGGTCGAACTTGGCGGTGCCGCTCGGGACGGGCCTCAACATGCCCTTCAGAGCGGGGAGTTCGAGCCCCTGGTGGGTGGCGTTCTGCCAGGCGAACATCACCTGGAACAGCGGGTGGTAGGCGGTGGACCGCTCGGGGTTCAGTGCCTCCACGAGCCGTTCGAAGGGCAGGTCCTGGTGGTCGTAGGCGGTGACGGCCTTGTCCCGCACCTGGCGCACCAGATCCGCGAACGACGGGTTCCCGGACAGGTCGGCGCGCAGCACCCACGTGTTGACGAAGAAGCCCACCAGACCGGCGAGGCCCTCATCGGTGCGCCCGGCGATCGGCGCCCCCAGCGTCACGTCGTCCCCGCCGCCCATCAGGTGCAGCAGCGCGGCGAGGGCGGACTGCATCACCATCGGCACGGTGGCGCCGTACGACCGGGCCACGGCCTCCACGTCCGCGAGGAGTTCGGG
This sequence comes from Streptomyces sp. NPDC090045, assembly GCF_044747975.1. Lineage (NCBI taxonomy): Bacteria > Bacillati > Actinomycetota > Actinomycetes > Kitasatosporales > Streptomycetaceae > Streptomyces > Streptomyces sp. NPDC090045. The sequence continues at coordinate 127,920 of NZ_JBIVFA010000009.1, read as the reverse complement.
GCCGAGGGTGAATCCGACGGTGTCACCGCGGTGATCGGCCGCCGGCGGCCGCGGCCGGTCGAGGGGGAGCCGCAGGGGCTGCGGAACCCCGGCGAGTTCCGTGCGCCAGTACGCCAGTTGCGTGGCCAGCACGCTCGCGGGGTCCTTCTCGTCCCCCAGCAGCTCTCGCTGCCACAGGGCGTAGTCGGCGTACTGCACCGGCAGGGCGTCCCAGGCCGGCGCCTCCCCGCGCAGCCGTGCCGCGTAGGCCGCGTCCAGGTCCCCGGCCAGCGGGGCCATCGATTCGCCGTCCGCGGCGATGTGGTGGATCAGCAGTACCAGGACGTGTTCGTCCGTTCCGCAGCGCAGCACGCTCGCCCGCAAGGGGATCTCGGCCGACAGGTCGAAGGGGCGGGCGGCCTCCTGCGCCACCGCCCCGTCCACCTCTTCCGGCGGCAGGTCGCGCACCGGCACGTCCAGCCCGATCTCGTCCACCGGCAGGACGGCCTGCGTCGCGACGCCGTCGGCGTCCGCGAGGTAGACGGTGCGCAGGGCCTCGTGGCGGGCCACGACGTCGCGCAGCGCCCGTTCGAGGGCTCCGATGTCGAGGGCGCCGCCGGCGCGCAGCACGTAGGGCAGGTTGTAGGTCGCCGAGAGGCCCTCGTAGCGGTGCAGGAACCACAGGCGGTGCTGGGCGTACGAGAGCGGCACCGCGGTCGGGCGTGCTTCGGTCCGGCGCAGCACCGGGCGCCCGGGCCGGGCGCCGGCCCCGATCCCGTCCGCCAGCCGTTCCGCGAGCAGTGCCACGGTCGGGGACTCGAACACCGCACGGATCGACAGCTCCGCGCCCAGCTCGGCGCGCACCCGGTTCACCAGGCGGTTGACCAGGAGCGAATGGCCGCCCATGTCGAAGAAGCCGTCGTCTACGCCGACCTCGTCGACGCCCAGCACCTCCGCGAACAGGGCGCACAGCGCCTTCTCCCGAGGGGTGCGCGGGGCCCGCCGCGTCGCTCCCGCCGCGTAGTCGGGCGCGGGAAGTGCGCGCCGGTCCAGCTTCCCGTTCGGGCTCAACGGCACGTCGGCGAGGGGCACCACCGCCGACGGGACCATGTGGTCCGGAAGCCGCTCCGCCGCGAAGGCCCGCAGTTCGCCGGCGGCCGGCCCGGCGGCGCCTCCGGCGGGCACGACGTAGGCCACCAGGCGCCGGTCGCCTGCGCGCTCGTCACAGACGACGACCGCCCGGGTCACCCCCGGGTGGGAGCTCAGCACGGCCTGGACCTCGCCCGGTTCGATGCGGAAGCCGCGGATCTTGACCTGGTCGTCGGCGCGCCCGTGGAAGACCAGCTGGCCGTCCGGGTTGCGTGTGACCACGTCTCCGGTGCGGTACATCCGGCGGCCGGGCGCGCCGAACGGGCAGGTCACGAACCGCTCGGCGGTCAGGCCCGGGCGGCCGAGGTAGCCGCGCGCCAGCGAGTCGCCCGCGACGTACAGTTCACCCGGCACCCCCGCCGGCACCGGTCGCAGCCCGTCGTCGAGGACGTACGTCCGGGTGTTGACGACGGGCCGGCCGATGGGCGGGGTACGGCCGTCGGCGGTGAGCGGGTCGCTGAAGGTGACGATCGCCGTGGTCTCGGTCGGCCCGTAGGCGTTGACCATGTCCCTGTCCCCGGACCACGAGTGCGCCAGTTCGGGGGTGGCCGCGTCCCCGCCCACCGCGAGGCAGCTCACGCCCGGCAGCGTGCCGGGCGGCAGCGCCGCGAGGACCGCGGGCGGCAGGAAGACGTGGGTGATCCGCCGGGCGGTGAGCGTCTCGATCAGGGGGCGGCCGGGCGCCAGTTGCTCCTGGGGTGCGAGGACGAGCGTGGCGTCCGTGAACAGCCCGAGGCAGACCTCGTAGACCGAGACGTCGAAACTCGGCGAGGCGAACTGGAGCACACGGCTGGCGGCCGTCGGGCCGAGCCGCCTGCGCTGTGCCTCGACCAGGCTCGCGAGTCCGGAGTGGGTGACGGCCACGCCCTTCGGACGCCCGGTCGAACCCGAGGTGTAGATCACGTACGCGGTGTTGGCGACGGACAGCGGGCCCGTCCGCTCCGCGTCGGTCAGCGGTGCGGCGTCGAGTCCCGCCAGTGTCGCGGCGGTCTCCGGGGCGTCCAGTCGCAGGACGGGCGCCGCCAGTTCGGGAAGCCGGGGCGCGGTGGTGGCGTCGGCGACGACCAGCAGGGCGGCGGAGTCCGCCACCATGTAGGCGATCCGCTCCCCCGGATACGCCGAGTCCAGCGGCAGGTAGGTGCCTCCGGCCTTCATCACGGCGAGCAGGGCCACGACCAGCTCGTGCGAGCGCGGCAGGGAGACCGCCACCACCGTCTCCGTGCCCACTCCCCGCCGGACCAGTTGGCGGGCCAGCCGGTTCGCCCGTGCGTCGAGGTCCCGGTAGGTCAGCGACTCGTCTCCGCACTCGACCGCCACCGCGCCGGGGGTGGCGGCGACCCGTCGGGCGAAGAGGCCGGGGAGGGTGTCGGCCCCGACCGGCACGGGGGTGTCGTCGTGCCCGTTCAGCAGCTCCTCCCGCTCGGCGGGTCGGAGCAGGTCGACGCGGCCGGTCTTGGTGGCGGGATCGGCGGCGAACTGCCGCAGGACCTGGGCGAACCGCTCGGCGAGGACCGCGGCGGCGTCGTGGTCGATGAGGTGACGGTGGTACTGGAGCACGAGCCTGAGCCTCGGAGCGGCGGAGAGGGTCACCGTCAGGGGATAGTGCGTGCCGACGAGCGATCGGACGCCGTCGACCTCGAAGTCCCCGCCGCGGAGAGCCGATCGGTCCAGTTCGTACGTCTCGGACGTCACCAGGGTGTCGAACAGCAGGCTCGCACCGGTGACCCGCTGGATGTCGGCGAGGCCGCAGTAGTGCGGGGAGAGGGCCGCCTGCCGGTCCCGCATCCCCCGCACCAGATCCGCCACGGTGTCCGCGGGTGCGAGCGGGACCCGTAACGGCAGCGTGTTGACGAACAGTCCGGCCATCGACTCCACGCCGGGCACGGCTTCGGGACGTCCGGGGTCGGTCACCCCGAACACCACGTCGCGCTGCCCGGTCAGCCGGCCGAGCAGCAGCGCCCAGGCTCCCTGCACCACGGTTTCCAGCGGGACGCCCAACTCCACTGCCTGGGCTCCGAGTTCGCGCACGGTCTCCGGGGACAGGAGCACCTCGACCTCGTCGGCGGCGCCGGGCTCCGCCTCGGCCGCCCCGGAGCGGGATCCGGCGTGGAGGACGGGGGCCAGCAGCGTCGGTTCCTCCACCCCCGCCAGCTCGGCGGCCCGCACCCGAGCGGCGGCCTCCCGGTCGTGGCCGGAGAGCCACGCCAGGAAATCGCGGAACTCGGGCGCCCGCGGCGACACGGAGGCGTCCCCGTCGGCGTCGTAGAGCCGCAGCAGATCGTGCACGAGCACCGGCAGCGACCGGGAGTCGAAGAGGAGGTGGTGCGCGGTCAGGACCAGCTCGAACCGCTCCGGGCCCACCTGGACCAGCGCCATCCTCAGCAACGGCGCCGCCGTCACGTCGAAACGGACCTTCAGGTCTTCCGCCAGGAAGGCCTCGAACGCCGCACGCGTCCCGGGCCGGCCGGGCTTCCCCTCCTCGGCCGTCAGGTCCAGTTCGCGCCACGGCAGCACCGCTCCGGCCACCACGGTCTGCACCGGATCCCCGTCGGCATCCGCCACGAAGGCCGCCCGCAGGTTCGCGTGCCGGTCGAGCAGCGCCTGACCGGCTGCCCGCATCCGCGCTCCGTCCACCGCTCCCCGCAGGTGGAGGACGAACTGCATCCGGTAGGCGCCGTGCGGGGAGTCGTCCAGCAGGGCGTGGAACAGCAGTCCCGCCTGCAGCGCGGTCAGCGGCCACGCCTGCGCCGGTTCCGCATCGCGCCGGCGCGGCTCGGCAACCGCCTCGCGTACGAGGCTCACGAACTGCTCCGCGATCGACTCGGCCGCATTCCGCTCGGTCAGTTCCCCGTCGTGGTGGAGGACCCCGGCCACCCCCGCTCCGGAACCTTCACCGGAGGTGCGCGTCAGCGCGAAGGGAAGCTCCTGCCCGCCGTGCGCGTCCCCTGCCTCGTCCCGCATCTGCCGGAGCAGAGCGGCGAACGACGGACCGCCCGGCGGATCCGCCTCCGGGTCCCGCCCGTCGCCGAAGAACCACACCCGTTCCGTCGCGTCGGAGCGTACGGACCGCTCAGGGCGTCCGGAGACCCCGGAGACCGGCAGGCCCAGGCCCAAGCCCAGGGCCGGGGCCGGTCCGCCGTCCGCGCCGAGGCGGTGCAGCAGCACCACGAACGCCGCCCGCAGGACCGCGAAGGACGTCACGCCGTACGCGCGGGCCGTTTCCTCGACGGTGTCGACGAGGTCCGGCTCCAGGACGAACTCCACGGTGCCGCCCGCCGTCGCGCCGGCGGCCTCCCCGGGGCGCTCCGTGAACCACGCCCCACGCCGCACCGAAGACAAAGAGATCACGTGGGTCCGCTCCTGTTCGCTGTACCGAGAGCAGGCCGGACGGGGCCGCTCATTCCAACGGGACGAATTCCAGAACTACTGGCCGAATATCGCCGGCTTCCTCCAGAGAAAGGGAGGAAGTCTCATCAGCGAAAGGGCACCGCACGGCGGCCGCATTTCCCCGCCGGACCATCACTTTCAGGGACCGTAACACGCGGCCAACACCCGTAGAAGGAAAGCGAATTCCACCGTGCCGCCCTTCCCCCATTTCTCAGCGGAGGCCCGGTCAGCCTTGCGGCGCATCACTGTCCCGCTGACGGGACGCCGGCCCGGGCGGTACGTGCCAGCGCACTTCGCCCGTGCCCAGGAGGATCGTGGCCCGCGGCCGCATCGGCTCCTCGCCCCCGCGCGCGAGCAGAACGATCTCGCCGACCTCCGCCCGCATGCTGCCCAGGCGGGCGGCGCACTCCGCGGCCAGCTGCCGCGGGTCGTGGGTGCGCCCCAGCGACAGGTGGGGCGTGAAGGACGGGAACCTGCCGCGGCACAGGGGGAAGGGCTCCGCCAGGGCCCGCTGGAGCCCGGTCCAGGGGGCGGGGCCGGCAGCGGCGGGATCCAGCCACACGGTGGCGTAAGCACGGTGCCTGAAGGCGTGCACTCCGCTGAGGCGGACGGAGAAGGGCCGGATCCCGGTGGCGGCGGCGGCCAGCAGCGGGGCCGCCGCGGCGAAGTCGGCCTCCGGGACGAAGCCGAAGATCAGGTTCACGTGCGGGGGCCAGCGGCGGATCTGGGGGTCGTGCTCGGCCCGGATGCGCTGGATGGGAGGCCACAGACCGGCCGGAGGAAGCCACACGACCGCGGTCCGGGGTGTGGGGGCCACCTCGAGGAATCCTGGGACACCGGCTCCGCCACCGGTGGTCGGGAACCCGTTCACACGGCCATGATGCCCCCGGACGCCGGTCGGGGGCGTGCGCGCGGCGGCTGCTCTCAGCCGGTGAAGGAGCCGTGGCGGCCCGCGCCGCCCGCGAACCGCTCGGCGCCGGCCTGGGTCTCCCCCGCGGTGAGCGGCACGAGCCCGTGCCGGTATTCGGCCGCCAGCGCTTCCCGCTCGTCCAGACCGTGCTGTTCCCGTACGGAGAGCCGGTCGTGCCGCAGGCACAACTGCGGGAACCCGGCGATCTCGTGGGCGAGTCGCTCCGCCGCCCGGCGGGCTTCCCCGGGCGGTACGAGGCGGTTGACGAGGCCGATCCCGTACGCCTCGGCGGCGGTCACGGGGCGGCCGGTGAGGATCAGGTCCATCGCGCGGCTCTCCCCGATCAGGCGCGGCAGCCGCACCGTACCGCCGTCGATCAGCGGCACGCCCCAGCGGCGGCAGAACACGCCGAAGGTCGCGTCCTCCTCGGCCACCCTCAGGTCGCACCACAGGGCCAGTTCGAGTCCGCCGGCGACCGCGTGGCCGCTGACCGCGGCGATCACCGGTTTGGTCAGGCTCAGCCGCGTGGGGCCCATCGGCCCGTCGCCCTCGGCCAGCACCCGGTTGCCGCGGTCGGTGCCGACGGCCTTGAGGTCCGCGCCCGCGCAGAACGTACCGCCCTCGCCCCACAGCACGGCGACGGACGCCGCCTCGTCCTCCTCGAACGCGCGGAAGGCATCGGCGAGCAGGGCCGCCGTCGGGCCGTCGACCGCGTTGCGGACCCCGGGACGGCTGAGGATCACCGTACGCACCGGGCCGTCGGCCTCGGTCCGGACGGCGGACGGGCCGGCGGGCGTCGTCCCCGGTGGTGCGGAGGTCGTGGCCACAGCGGAACTCCCTGGGTCGAGTGGTGTGCGCACGCCCACTCTGCAGCAATCGCGCGGGCGGCACGAGGGGCCGTCGGCCGGCCGGACCGCGGCCGGGCCTGGCCTCACCGCGCCCTGACTGCGCCCGGACTGCGCCCGCCGCCGCGCGGACCTACGCTGCCAGAGGGAGGTGATGCCCGATGTCTGCACCCCGGGCAGCCCCGGCCCGACGTGCGGCCGTGGGAACCGTCTGTCTCTTCATGTTCGCGGGCCCGGGCACGGGCGCCGCCAGGGCCGATGACAACGGCATCGCCGACAAGAGCGCCCCGGCCATCGCCGCGGCCGCCCGCACGGCCATGTCCGGGCTCACGTCCATGCGCATGGCGGCCAAGGTGACCGACGCGTCGGGCACCACCGGCCTGGACCTCCGGTTCGACGCGCAGGGCAACTGCGTCGGCACGGTCACCGCTCCCGGCGGTTCCGGCACGGCCGACGTCATCAAACGCGGTGACGACGTGTGGATGAAGCTCGATGACGAGATGCTGCGGGCCCAAGTGCCGGGCGGCACGGCCGATGACGCGATCGCGCTCATCAACGGCCGATATCTGCACGGCACCACGAGCAGCCCGCTCCTGAGCGATTTCGCCGAATTCTGCGATCTCGACTTCTACAAGAAGGAGTTCACCAGGAAACCGGTGAACGAGCAGCTCGAAAAGGGCCCGCGCACCACCGTCGACGGGCGGCCGGCCATCACGGTCAACAGCCGGCAGGACGACCGGACGGGCACCTACCAGGTCTCCACCGAGGACGAGCCGTACCTCTTGCGGATTCAGGGCACCGACGAGTCCGGCGAGCGGGTGGAGGCCTCCTTCTCCGACTTCGACGAGCCCGTGCGGCCCAAGCCCCCCGCCCCCGCCGACTCGGTCGATCTGTCCGAGCTCCAGTAGCGAAAGGGATCGATCATGATCACCACCGACTTCGTCCCCGGCTCTCCCTGCTGGATCGACCTCGGCGCCCCCGACGTCCCCGCCGCCGCGGCCTTCTACGGCGCCGTGCTCGGGTGGGACTACGAGTCCATGGGTGAGGGCGAGGAGATGGAAGGCGGGATGTTCCGGAAGGACGGCAAGATCGTCGCGGGGCTCGGCAAGCTCACCGAGGAGGGGGCGCGCTCGGCCTGGATGATCTACTACAGCGTCGCCGACGCGGATGCCACGACCCAGGCCGTCGAGCGCGCCGGCGGAACGGTGCGGGTGCCTCCGCGGGACCTCGACGAGTGGGGGCGGATGGCCCAGTACGACGACCCGCTGGGGGGCCAGTTCGCCGTGTGGCAGCCGGGCAAGGACTCCGGGGTCCAGCTGGTGGACGAGCCGGGCTCGCTGTCCTGGACGGAGCTCTACACGAGCGACGCCTCGGCCGCCAAGGACTTCTACGGTGGTCTGTTCGGCTGGACGTTCAGCGACATGCCCCTGCCGGGCGGCGGAGGCACGTACTCCCTCATCACCCCCGCCGGACTGCCCGAGGAGCGCATGCACGGCGGCCTCATGGAGCTGCCCGAGGAGCACCTGGCCCTGACGAACGGGCGGCCGTACTGGCATCCGGTCTTCGCCGTCACCGACTGCGACGCGGCGGTCGCCAGGGTCACCGGGAACGGTGGCGGCGTGCAGATGGGGCCGGAAGACGCCGAGGGCGTCGGCCGGCTCGCCGTGTGCCTCGACCCGTCGAACGCGGACTTCGTGGTGCTGGCCCCGGCCCCGGCCCTGAGCTGAGCCCCGGCCTTGAGGCGAGCCCCGGCCCTGAGGCGAGCCCCGGCCTTGAGCTGAGCCCCGGTCTCAGGCCCTGGACCGGTAGGCGCGCATGGCCAGGGGCATGAAGACCACCGTGATGCCCGCCGCCCAGATCAGGGACCACATGATCGACCGGCCTGCCGGGGTGCCGAGCAGCAGGCCGCGGAAGGCGTCCGACAGGTAGGTGACGGGGTTGACGTTCACCCATGCCTGGAGCCAGCCGGGCATCGTGTCGACCTGCACGAACGCGCTGCTCGTGAAGGTGATCGGAAAGATCAGCGTGAAGGCGAAGACCTGCACCTTCTCCGCGTCGCCGGCCAGCATCCCGATCAGCACCGCCGTCCACGAGACGGCGGCGGCGAAGGTCAGCAGCAGCAGAAGTCCTGCGAGGAGACCGGCGGCGCCGCCGGTGACCTCGAAGCCCAGCAGGGTCCCGAGGCCGATCATCAGGAGCATCGCCCAGAGCTGTTTGGCCAGGTCGGCCGCGATCCGCCCGAACAGCGGCGCCCCGCGGGCGATGGGCAGACTGCGGAGGCGGTCGAAGACCCCCTTGGTGAGGTCGGTGTTCAACGCCATGGCGGTGTACATGCTCATGAAGAGCGTGTTCTGCACGATGATCCCGGCGAGCGCGTACTGGAGGTACTCCTGCGGGGAGCCGGCCATCTGTCCGCCGAAGACGTAGGTGAACAGGAACACGAACATGATCGGCGAAATGCTGTAGTCGACGAGTTCGAGCGGGTTGTGCTTGACGGAGACCAGGCTCCGCCACGCCAGGGTCGCGGTCTGCCGCAGGGCCGCCAGGGGACGCACCCGGCCGCTGCCGCCGAGGGTCCCGGCCGGGGAGGCGGAGGCGGAGGCGGTGGTCATGACAGGCTCCCCGCTGTCGCGTACTGCTCGTCGTCGCCCTCGCCTTCTTCGGGCTCCCGCTCGGCCCGGTGGCCGGTCAGGACCATGAACACCTCGTCGAGGGACGAGCGCCGCAGGGTCAGCTCGGCCACCGCGATGCCCGCCTGGTCCAGCCGGCGCACCACGCTCGGCATGAGCTCCGGATCCTTGACGGGCACGGTGATCTCATCGCCCTCGATCTTGGCCAGTGGCCCCGCCTCCTCGGCGAGCAGGGCGTGCGCGGTGCCGAGATCGGCGGCACGGGCCGGCCGGAGCTGCAGCACTTGCCCGCCTACCTGCGACTTCAGCGCGTCGGGAGTGCCGTTGGCGATCACCCGGCCCTTGTCGATCACGACGATGCTGTCGGCCAGCCGGTCCGCCTCGTCCAGGTACTGCGTGGTCAGCAGGACCGTCACCCCCTCCGCGACGAGGGTGCGCAGCATGTCCCAGACCTCACCGCGGCTGTGCGGATCGAGTCCGGTGGTCGGCTCGTCCAGGAAGAGGATCTGCGGCCGTCCCACCAGGCTGGCCGCGAGGTCGAGGCGTCGTCGCATGCCGCCCGAGTACGTCTTGGCGGCCCGTCCCGCCGCGTCGCCCAGCTGGAAGCGGTCGAGCAGTTCGGCCGAGCGGGCCCGGGCCGGGCCGCGCGCGAGGCCGAGCAGCCGCCCGATCATCAGCAGGTTCTCCGTGCCGGTCAGGTTCTCGTCCACGGCGGCGTACTGGCCGGTCAGCCCGATCAGCGGGCGGACCAGGCCCGCCTGCCGTACGACGTCGTACCCGCCGATCTCCGCCCGCCCGCCGTCCGGCCGCAGGAGGGTGGCGAAGATGCGGACGGCGGTGGTCTTGCCCGCTCCGTTGGGACCGAGCAGGCCGAGGACGGTGCCGGCCGGCACCTGGAGGTCCACACCGGCCAGTGCGCGGGTCTGCTTGAACCGCTTCGCCAGGCCTTCGGCCCGGATCGCGTACCTCATGGAGATCACCTCGGACGCGGGGTACGTGCTGCCACTTCCCTCAACTGTGACGCACACCACTGACACTGTCCGGCCGAGCGGCCCCGCCCCCCTCCCGCCGCCACGGCGCGACCACGGGCGTACCGGCTGTCACCGCGGCGAGATCACGGCAGGGGGCGGGAGCACGTCGACCTCGCCACGAAGGCGATCCCGTCGTACTCCTCGGCGGGTACGAGGGGTGCGACGTGGAAGCGGTAGGTGAACCGGGGGACGTTGGCACCGAAGCTGCGCTGGAGGCCGGGGCCGCGCAGCCACTCCCGTACGGCGGGTGCCGCATGGTCCGCCCCGCCCCGCAGGTCGACCAGGTAGTCGCCCGGCACGGCGGCCGCGAGCCGGGATTCGACCGAGCGGCCCGCGCCGCCGATCCGGTGCCGGACCGCCGGGCCGGTGGTGTCGCCGCCCCGGCGGGCCCGGAACTGTCCCTTCCCGAAGAGCAGGCCCAGCGCGTAGTAGGCCTCGCCGTGGCGGCGGCGCAGCAGGCTCCCGAGTGCGGGTACTCCCGGACCGTAGGTGCCCTTGGCGATGTGCCCGTTGTGCGCCCATACGGCGACCCGGCCGGCCGTGCCGTCCACCAGCGCGTGGACCGCCTCGGCCATGAAGCGGTCCCGGACGGCGTACAGGCTCTCCTCCCCGGGGCTCATCTTCAGGGGCCGGGTGATCAGATCGGCGCACCGGACGAGGATGCCCGCGTGCCGGACCGCGTCATCGGCCGCCTCGGGACTCGTGCGGGCGGCGAGGTCCGCGCGGTGCTCCCGCAGGAACCCGGCCAGCTCGCGGGCCTCCTCGTGGAGACGTCGTCCCGGGTCCGGCCGCGATCCGGGCCGGGAGGCGGCGAGCACGCCCAGGACCTCCCGTACGGACGCGGCGGTCGCCGGCGCGGCCTCCTCCAGGAAGGCCCCGACCACGGCGGCCGAGTCCGCGCAGCACTGCGGGTCGATGCCGACGAAGCGCACCCGCTCGTCCGCCGGGACCGTACGGTTGTGCTCCCGCATCCACTCGACCATCGCGAGGATCTCCCGGGTCCGCCACGTCCAGAAGCCCAGCCGGGAGACCAGTCGGGCGCCGTCGCCGGGGGCGCCCGCCACATAGGCGTCCACGGCCAGGGCCGCCGATTCGCCGGCCTCCATCGCCAGCGCCCTGAACCCCGCCTCGCGGACGAGGAATTCCAGCAGCCGGTGTTTGAGCTGGAAGAACTCCCTTGTGCCGTGCGTGGATTCACCGAGGCCGACGACGCGCACGCCCTTCAGGACCTCGCGCAACGGCAACAGATCCTCGTACGGTGCGCCGGCGGAAAGGCTGGTGAGGGGCCGTGCGTTCGCGGATAACCAGCGCGTGATCTCGTCGGACAAGAGCGGTCTCCTCGGCCGTGGGTGACGACGGCTCCCGCCTCGGCGGGGCCGCTCCTGCCGTCTCGTGATCGTAGTGCGCGTTCACGGTGTGCGGTGGACCCGGGCGAGGACGAGGACGGTGTCATCGGTCGGCGGGGCGGACAGGAGACGCGCGAGGACGTGATCCGCGAGTTCCTCCAACGGGCCCTGTTCCCCGCCCAGTTCGGCACGCAGCGCGTCCAGGCCGGCCTCGATGTCCCGGCCGCGTGCTTCGACGAGGCCGTCGGTGTAGAGCACGAGGGTCGCGTTCTCGGGCAGTTCGACCTCCGTCGCCCGGAAGGCGCAGCCGCCGACGCCGAGCGGGACTCCCAGGACCTCGTCGACGGTCTCCACCTTCCCGTCCGGGTGGAGCACCAGGGGCGGAGGGTGCCCGGCGCTGGCGATGCGGGCGCGTCCGGTCCGCGGGTCGTAGACGATGTACAGGCACGTCGCGAGCTCGATGCCCGTCTCCTGGGCGCACTCGTCGAGTTCGGTGAGCAGGTCGTCGGGCTCGCTGTCGTGCCGCGACAGGGCCTGGGCGGTGATGCGGAGACGGCCCATGGCGGCGGCCGCCGACACCCCGTGCCCCATCACGTCGCCCACCACGAGCGCGATCCGGCCGTCCGGCAGGTTGATCACGTCGTACCAGTCGCCGCCGACCTCGGTGATCCGGCTGCCGGGCACGTACCGGTGGGCGACGTCCACGTACGGGCTGCTCGCCAGGGCGGTGGGCAGCAGCGCCCGCTGCAGGGTGAGGGCGATGTCCTGGACGCGGGAGTACAGGCGGGCGTTGTCGAGGCAGATCGCGGCGCGCGAGGCGAGCTCACCGGCGAGGTTGACGTCGTCCTGGGTGAAGGGCGGCCGGCCCGCGGACCGGCCGAACATGGCGATGCCCTGCACGGTGCCCCGGGCGATGAGCGGGGCGACGAGGACAACGGCCACGCCGCTCTCGGCGAAGAGGCGGGCGCGTGACTCGATGGTGACGGTCCGGGCCAGGAACCCCTCGTCCACCACGGCGGAGACGGCGCAACCGGTGCGCAGCATGTCGTGCATGACGGAGCCGGGTGGGTAGCGGACCTTGTCCACCCCGCTGACGAGCTCGACCGCCGGCCCGGGGAGGATCGTCCCGGAGGCGATCCTGCGGGTGAACAGCGGCCGCGCCGGGTCGAAGTCCTCCGACTCGTCCATCCACTCCACGACCTCGACGACGGCGCCGTCGCAGAAGTCCGGCATCGACGCGTCGACCAGCTCCTGGGCGGTCTGGTTCACGTCGAGGGTGGTCCCGATGCGCGTGGAGGCCCCGTCCAGCAGGGCGAGCCGCCGGCGGCTGGCGGTGGCTTCGAGGATGGCCTGTTCCCGGTCCGTCACGTCCACCATCAGCCCGCCCACTCCGGGGCGGGAGCCGACCGCCTCGCTCAGCGGGAAGAAGCTCACCGACCGCACCTGGTCACGGTCCGGATGTCCCTGCGGGCGCATGCCCACCAGCGCCCCCACGACCGGTTCGCCGCCGCGGGCGACGGCGCGGAGCATGTTCTCGTACTCGCCGCCGTCGGACATGATCATGATCTCGTCCATGCGGCGCCCCAGGTGCTCCTCGATGGGCAGGCCGTCCATGTCGGCGAGCACCTGGTTGAGGTGGATGTACCGGAGGTCCGGGTCGAGCATGACCAGACCGATCGGGCAGGTCTCGAAGAGGGCGTCGAGGAAGGCGAGGTTGGTCTTGACCCGGTCGAGCTCGTCGCTGCGGCTCGCCAGGCCCATCACCACGGGCCGGCTGCCGGCTCCGGTGACGGGGAAGACCCGGAAGCCGCAGTCGAAGGCGGTGCCGTCACGGTGCCGCGCCTTCAGCTGGCCCCGCCAGTACCCCAGGGTCCGGCCCTTCTCCGCGAGCCCGGCACCGGAGACGGATTCGCCCCGGACCTCGTCGGCGAAGAGGAGGGCGGCGGGCTTCGACAGGACGGCGGCGGATTCGTACCCGAAGAGCTCCCCCGCGCCGGGCCCCCAGTAGCAGACGAGGCCGCGGTCGTCGATGCCGAAGACGGCCACGCGCACGTGCTCCAGCAGCGTCCCCGGCTCGGACCAGAACGGGCCGTGAACCTCCTCGCCCCCCGGCCTAGCCGATGGCACGAGACGACCCCTTCCGCCCGCCGATCCCTCCACCCATTATGCGGACGCCACCGTGATTGCGCGGCGGCTGGCAGGCGAACCGCACCGATATGACAATGGGATCCATGTGCACACATGGGGGCGATCCCCTCGCGGCAGAGCAGCCGCGGGGCCGGGGAGTCGGGCCGCGCCACCGGCGGGGCTTCGCCTAATCTGGCACAAAATTTCCGCATCATCGCGAAGGGGAAATACGGTGCCTTCTCGCCTCAACCCGTACATCAGCTTCAACGGCAACGCCCGGCAGGCCATGGAGTTCTACAAGGGTGTCTTCGGCGGCACCCTGACGGTGAACACGTACGGCGACTTCGGCAGCGGGAAGGAGGCCGGAGGCTCCGACGACCTGATCATGCACAGCATGCTCGAAACCGACAACGGCTTCACGCTCATGGGCGCCGACAACCCACCGGGGTCGGAGATCAAGCCCGGGAACAACATCACGATCAGCGTGAGCGGGGACGAGGCCGACGAGCTGCGCGGCTACTGGGCCAAGCTCTCCGGCGACGGCGCGGTCGCTGTCCCGCTGGAGAAGCAGATGTGGGGCGACGTCTTCGGCATGTGCACGGACCGCTTCGGCATCACCTGGATGGTCAACATCGTCCAGCCCCACGGCTGACCCGGCGAGGCCTGCCCGCGAGCTCCCGGACAGGGCCTAGCAGCCCGGGCCCTCGGGACCACCCTTCCACGGTGGCGCTCCGGGGGTCCGTGTTGCGCCACCCCGGCACCTGCCGCCGGCGCCCGGCTCCCGCATGATCGATTCCCTGCACCGAAGGAGGAGCCCGTGCGCTCCTCCCCCACCGCATTCCTTCGATCACGGGAGCCCGCCACATGTCCGACATCAGCGTGCGTGCCGTACGGGCCGAGGACTTCGCCCAGTGGCGCGCCCTCTACCGCGGCTACGCCGATTTCTACAAGGTGGAGCAGACCGAGGAAGCGGCCGCCACCGTGTGGTCCTGGGTGAACGACCCCGGCCACGAGGTCGGCGCCCTGGTCGCCGAGGACGCCTCCGGCCGCCTCCTCGGCCTGGCCCACTACCGCCCGTTCGCCCGGCCGCTCTCCGCGACGGTCGGCTGCTTCCTCGACGACCTGTTCGTGGCGCCCGAACACCGCGGATCGGGCGCCGCCGACCGGCTGCTCGGCGCCCTGCGCGAGCTCGCGGCCGAGCGCGGCTGGAGCGTGGTCCGCTGGATCACCGCGGACGACAACCACCGCGCGCGGTCGAAGTACGACCAGGTGGCCACCCGCACCATGTGGGTCACCTACGACATGGCACCCAGCCGCTGACCCCGGCTACGCGCTCGTGAGGATCACGAGCTGCCGGGTCGCCCGGGTCATGGCGACGTAGCGGCTGACGGCGCCTTCGACGCCCTCGCCGAAGGTGTCCGGGTCGATCAGGACGACCAGATCGAATTCGAGCCCCTTCGTCAGTTCCGGCGCCAGCGTCCGGACCCGCGACGTGGTCCGGAGCGCGCCGCCGTCACCGATGTCGCCGGTGGCGATGACACAGGCGACCCCCTCGGCGTGCGCGGCGAGCCAGGTGTCGAGGACCTGGTCCAGCTCCGCGACGGAGCCGTGGGCGACCGGGATGCCGCTGCTGCGGATCGAGGTCGGCACGTTGGCGTCCGGGAGCACGGCGCGGATGGCCGGCTCCGCGTGCGCCATGACCTCTTCCGGCGTGCGGTAGTTGACGCTCAGGGAGGCCACGTCGATACGGTCGAGCCCGACCCGTTCGAGCCGTTCCCGCCACGACTCCGTGAACCCCTGCCGGGCCTGGGCGCGGTCGCCGACGATGGTGAAGCTGCGGGACGGGCAGCGCAGCAGCAGCATCTGCCATTCGGCGTCGGTCAGTTCCTGCGCCTCGTCCACGACGATGTGCGCGAACGGGCCGGCGAGCTGGTCCGGTTCGGCGCGGGGCAGTGCGTCCTCGTCGACCAGGGTGTCCTGCAGGTCCGCCCCGTGCAGCATGCCCACCGCGCCTTCGCTCTCGTCGAGCACCACGTTCTGCAGCAGGCTGTCGATGGCGTCGGACCGGCGCGCGCGTTCGGCGGCGACGGCCGCGTCGTGCCGGCGCTTGCGTACGGAGGCCTCCGCGTCGCCGAGCCGCTGCCGGGCCGCGTCCAGGAGCGGCAGGTCGGACACCGTCCAGGCCTGGGCGTCCGTGCGCTGCAGCGCGCGGACCTCGTCGGGGCCGAGCCACGGAGCGCACTTGCGCAGGTAGGCGGGCACCGACCACAGGTCCGCGACGAGGTCGGTCGGCTCGATCATCGGCCACGCCCGGTGGAGGGCCTTGAGCAGCTGCCGGTCCTGCAGCAGCGCCCTCCTCAGCAGGTGGGGCGGGGCGTCGCTGTCGTCCTTGTCCATCAGGATCGTGGCCAGCTCCTCCCTGATCTGGTCGTGCGCCTCGTTGTGCGGCGTGCCGGATTCCACCGCGTCGAACGCCACCGCCCAGTCGTCGGCGCTGAGCCAGAGGTCGGACCAGGGGGTCTCGACCTCCATTCCCTCGGTCGGCGGCTCCTCGTAGATGCGGACGGCCGCTTCGACCGCCTTCACCAGGTCGGCGGACGCCTTCAGCCGGGCCACGCCCGGGTCGGTCTCGACCGCTGCTCCGGCCCCCTCGGTGACGAGGTCGCGCAGGGTGCACGTCTGCACGCCTTCCTCGCCGAGGCTGGGCAGGACGTCGGCGACGTAGGCCAGGTAGGGCTCGTGCGGGCCGACGAACAGCACGCCGCCCCGACGGTGGCCGAGGCGGGGGTCGGAGTAGACGAGGTGCGCGGCCCGGTGCAGGGCGACGACGGTCTTGCCGGTGCCGGGACCGCCGTCGACGACGAGGGCGCCGCGGGATCCCGCCCGGATGACGGCGTCCTGGTCGGCCTGGATGGTGGCGAGCACGTCCCGCATCCGCTCCGAGCGGTTGGAGCCCAGGCTGGCGATGAAGGCGGACTGGTCGTCGAGCGCGGCGTGCCCTTCGAGCCCGTCGGCGGTGAACACCTCGTCCCAGTAGTCGCTGATCCGGCCGCGGGTCCAGCGGTACCTGCGGCGGCTCGCCAGACCCATCGGGTTGGCGTGGGTCGCCGCGAAGAACGGCTCGGCCGCGGGGGAACGCCAGTCGACCAGGAGCCGGCGCCCCGTGCTGTCGGTGAGGCCGAGGCGTCCGATGTAGACGGGCTCGGCGTCGTCCGCACCGACGACGTGTCCCAGGCACAGGTCCAGGCCGAAGCGGCGCAAGGTGCGCAGACGGCTGGTCAGGCGGTGGATCTCCGCGTCCCGGTCCATCGCCTCGCGGCCGATGCCGCCGGGCGCCTTGCGCGTGGCCTCCAGGCGGTCGGTCAGTTCGGCGATCGATTGCGCGAGGCTCTCCGAGATGGCCGCGAAGTGCTGCTCGTCGCGGTCGATCAGTGCCGCGTCGGCCTTGGCGACAAGGCGCTCGGGGAGGTCGAACGCACTGGTGGTGGCAAGGGAGTTCACTGCATCAGCTCCGATCCGCGGTCGCACGACTGATCATTCGACAACAGCACACACACGTGGTGGATCTCCCGTTTCGCCAGGTCGGAGCTCGGTCCGCGAAGTCTGCCTCACGGCCGGGGCCTTGCCGCAAGCCCCCCGGTGCGCTATAAGTTGAGAGCGGCAAGGAGTGGTTCTACCTCCTTGCCTTTTTCTTTGCCCTCGTGCGTTCTCGGCGTCGCCGCCACGCCCGCGCGCCGTTCCTGCATGCCACCCACATCACGGCCCGGTGGTCGCGCGCGCCCCCGAAACCGGCTACTGGCGAGTACTGCATCTGCTAGGCGAATTCATGGAATCAGCCCTACTTGCAGGCTTATCTGACTGATACATTCCGCAAGCGCAATCCGCATGCCCGTCAGCTCGCGGCGGCCCACGACCTGGCCCGCCCGGCTTCCACGCCCCTTCGCCGCCGTGCTCTCAGGGGTGCCCCTGACGCTCCCCACGGCCCCGCACCCGTACCGCGACACCGCTGTGCGCCCCCGGCCGGCCGCCTCAAGCCGAGATCCACTCCGAAAGGGAAATTTTTGATGAGGAACATGCTTCTGCGGCGCTCCGCCGCGGGGAAGGCGCTGGTCGTGAGCGCCCTGCTCATCCTGGCCATACCGGGAAGCGCGTACGCCAACACGGTCGGCGTGACCGTGAAGACCCCCGGGGCGACCTCGGGTCCCGGCTCCACCTTCTCCGAGATCACGACCAACGCCGCCTGCAGCAGCGGCCTGATCTCCGGCGGCGGCATCAACCAGGCCATCGGCACCGGCACTTCGTCCAACGGCAACAAGATCAACGGCACCTCGCCGAGCCCCAACGGCAGCACCGAGTACCTCGGCTCCACCGGAGTCGTCGGTACCGACGTGACCTACTGGCTCGGCATCGGCGGGAGCGGCGGCGCGGTCAACGCCTCCTTCTCCAGCACCCCGTACGCGATGTGCTTCAGCAGCAGCCTGATCAACCACACCCAGGTGGTGATGAACAAGGTCGCCGGACCCACCACCAGCTCGACGGTGGGCCTCGTCACCGCCACCTGCCCGGCCAACACGCGGCTGCTCGGCGGCGGAGCCCGGATCACCCCGGCCGTCGTCGGCAGCCTCAAGCCGATCGCCAGCTTCAACGACTCCGCCCACGGCTACGGCCAGAAGGCCGCGGCCGACGGGGAGACCAACCCCGACTCCTGGAGCGCGGTGGGCTGGAACGGCGGCGGCGGGGACAGCGGCAACACCACGTACGCGTACGCCATCTGCAGCGGCAACAACATCGACATCAGCGGTACGACCGTCAAGGTCCGCTTCAGCGAGGTCAGCGGCCCCACTTCCGCCACCAGCGGCGCGACCGTGACCGTCGGCTGCGGCCAGAACGACGGCAAGCTGGTCAGCGGCGGCGCCGCGATCAGCGGAGGCTCCGTCACGACGACGAACTTCACCGGGCCGGGCTCCCCGGGCGACCACCTCAACGGCAGCTACCCCAGCGACTCCGGGGGCAACCCGGTCGCGGACGGGACCACCACGGCCTCGTACTGGTCGGCCTTCACCCACACCGGTGGAGGCAGCTCCCCGAACACCTACTCCGACGCCTGGGCGCTGTGCGCCGACGACGGCGTCTGAGCCACCCGTAGCGCGGTCGCCGCAGCCGGCCACGGTCGTGGCCGGCTGCGGCCCGCACCACTCGTCTCCCAAGTACCCCCGTTTGGAACCCTCTTGAGCATGTACCGATCGAAGTTCCTGAAGGCCGCCGCCGCGGCCGGCCTGCTGGCCGCCGCGCTGGCGCCCCTGCCCGCGACGGCCGATCCGGCGGCCCCGGCCGCCCCCGGCCCCTGCGGCACGGGCGGCGTCTTCACCGCCGCGCCGCCCACGTGCACCTACGCCGCCGTCGGCACGGACACCTTCACCGTCCCGGCCGGAGCGACCGCGGTGACGGTCGCTCTCTTCGGCGCCGAGGGCGGCAGCGCGGCCGGCTTCGTCCTCCCCAGTCCCCCGAACGACGGCGCCCCCGGCGGACTGGGCGGCGAGACCCGCGCGGACCTGGCCGTCACGCCGGGTCAGAACCTCCAGATCACCGTCGGCGGAGTCGGCAGCTCGGGGACCTCCCGGAAGGGCGAGTTCGCACGCCCCGGGGGCCGTGGCCACGGCTCCGGCGGCGGTGGCGCCCACGGCGGCGGCGGCTCCGGCGGCGGCGCGAGCGACCTGCGGACGGGCGACTTCGGCGGCGCCGACCGGATCCTGGTGGCCGGCGGCGGCGGTGGCGCGGGCAACGGCGGGCCGCTGCTGCACGGCGGCCACGGCGGCGGGCTCGAAGCGCAGCCCGGCGGCCAGGGCGGCGGCCCGGAGGGGTCCGGCCTCGCGGGCGGCGGTGGAACCCAGTCCGCCCACGGCGCGGGCGGACCGCGCAACAACACCGTCGGCGCGCCGGGAGGCGCGGGCAGCGACATCGACCAGTACGGCAGCCAGCCCAACCGCGGCAGCGGAGGCTCCGGCGGCAACGGCGGTGGCGGCGGAAACGGCGGCGGCGGTGGCGGCGGCGGTTACTTCGCCGGTGGCGGCGGCTCCGGCGGCGGCCGGCCCGGCGACCTCGCCGGGGCCGGCGGCGGGGGCAGCAGCTACGCGGCGCCCTCCGCCACCGGAGTCACCCTCGCCCAGGGCGTCAACCGGGGCAACGGCAAGGCGGTCGTCTCCTTCCGGTACGGGGCCTCGCTCGCGGTGGCCGCGGACACGGCCGCGCCGCTGTTCGGCCACGCCGTCACCCTCACCGCCACCGCCACCTCGGCCAATCCGACGGCGGACACCCCGGGAGGAACGGTCACGTTCCTCGACGGGACGACCCCGCTGGCGACCGTCCCGCTGGACGCCGGCCGCGCGCAGCTGCGCACCGGCGCCCTCCAGCCCGGCGACCACGCGATCACCGCGACGTACAGCGGGGACGCGAGCCACACGGCGGGCGTGACGGAGGCGCCTTCCGGGGTCACGGTGGGCTTCAGCGAGCCGTGCATCACCACGGCGCGCGTCGGCGCCCTGACCGTGCGCGCCGGCCAGGCGCTCTGCTTCGCCTCCGGTGGCAGCCAGACGGGCCCGGTGACGGTGGCGCCGGGCGGGTCGCTCGCCCTGTCGGACGCGCGCGTCACGGGTGCCGTCTCGGCCGACGGCGCTCTCGCCGTGAGCGTCTGCCGGTCGCGCCTCACCGGCCCGGTGTCCGTCACGGGCACCGCCGGTTATGTACTGATCGGCTCGCAGGACGCGGCGGCGGGCTGCGCCGGCAACACGTTCCAGGGGCCGCTGAGCATCGTGGGCAACACCGGGGGTCTGCAGGCCTCGGCCAACACCGTCACCGGACCGGTGCGGATCGACGGCAACCGCGGCAGCGGCCCGCGGGCCGGGGAGGACGCCCCGGCGTTCCAGGCCAACCGGGTCACCGGACCGCTGCGCTGCGAGGGCAACGAGCCGGAGCCGGTGCAGACGGGCACGGTCGTCACGGGCCCCCGGACGGGGCAGTGCCGCCAGGCGCCGTAGCGACCGGAGGCAGGCGGCAGCACGGCGAGGCACCCGGGACGGCCGTCCCGGGTGCCTCGCCGCATCCCGCCCGGCACGAGCGGCGGAACACCGCCTATGCTGCGGGCGTGCCGTCGTATTCCATGGGGCAGGCCGCCCAGTTGCTGCGCGTGAGCCCCGAGACCGTCCGCCGGTGGGCCGAGACCGGACGGCTGCCGGCCGGCCGCGGCCCGGACGGGTCCCGGATCGTCGACGGGCTGGTCCTCGCCGCCTTCGCCAAGGACCGTGCCGCCGGGCTGCATCCCCTGCCGTCGGGGACCGTCGTCACCTCCGTCCGCAACTCCTTCGCCGGGATCGTCACCGCCGTGCGGCTCGACGACGTGGCGGCCCAGGTCGAGATCCAGTCGGGCCCGCACCGGGTGGTGTCCTTGGTGACCAGGGAGTCGGTCGAGGAGCTCGGCATCACGGTCGGGGCGACGGTGACGGCCCGGGTGAAGTCCACCGAGGTCCACATCGACCTGGCGTAGCCGGGCCCCTGCCGGCCGACGCCCCGCGCCCGCGCCCGCGCTCCGTCATCCGCAGCGCAGGGCCGCGTACAGGTCCAGCTTGTGGTCGAGGCGGGACAGGGCGCGGCCCGTCAGGGCCTGCACCCGCTCGATCCGGTAGTGCACGGTGTTCACGTGCAGGTGGAGCGCCTCCGCCGTGCGCGCCCAGGAGCAGTTGTTCGCCAGGAAGACCTCCAGGGTCTCCCGCAGCATCCCGTCCCCGAGCGCCCCGAGGATCTGGGCGGCGAACACCGTCCGCACCTCCGGCGGGACCCCCGCCATCAGTTCGGCGAGGGTGTCCAGCTGCTCGACCTCGCGCACCGGGACGGCCTCGTCAGCCGCCGTCAGCGCGAACCGGGCCTGGCTGAGCGAGGCGCGCAGTCCCTCCGCTCCCGCGGTCTCGGCCCCCACGCCCAGCCGGAGGTCCGCCTGCGGCCCCCCGCACTGCTGCAGCAGCGGCCACACCGCGCGGAGCCGGTCCGCCGCGTCGCCCCCGGTGTCCGGGTCCTCGTGCAGCACCGCCACCGAACGCCCCACCGCGTACGAGGCGTTGTCCAGGTGGCGCAGGGCCTCCGCCAGGGCGTCGCCCGAGGTCGCCGTCAGGACCCGGTACGGCCCGCCCGGCGGCAGCCCGGCCGCCGCGAGCGCCTCCTCCAGGGCTCCCGCGTCCGTCGGCGCGGGGGCCGCCGGGGTCCCCTCCAGCAGGGCGGTCAGCTCCTGTCCGGCCGCCCGTTCCGCGGCGAGCCGGCGGGCTTGGCCGCCGCGGCACTGGGCGAGCACGTCGGCGATCTCGTGGAGCACGCGCGGAGGCGCCGCGTCCGGGTCGGGCACGTGCAGCTGCCAGGCGTCGTACGGGGAGCTCTCGGCCTCGATCCGCAGCCAGACCCCGCCCCGCGCGGAGGCGGCCGAAGCCTGCCGGGCGGGAAGCTCGGGGGCCGACGGCGTACGGGCCACCGTGCGGCCGCTGGCGGTGAGCAGGTAGCAGGACACCCGGCCCAGGTGCGCGCAGGCCCGGTCCAGGAGCTCGGCGGGGCCGGCTCCGCCCTCGACGAGCCGGCTCAGTTCGCCGCGCACGTTCTCGGGCAGGGCGAAGAGCCGGGTCGGGCGACGGCTCAGATCGCCCCACTGGCGCAGGTACACCGCTTCGGTCACCGCGCGGAAGCTGGTCCGGGCCGGGACGGCCACGAGCGGCACCCGGTGGGCCCGGCAGGCGGCCACCAGTTCGTCGGGGACCCTGCCGTGGGTCTCCTCCCCGGCCAGCAGCGCGGTGGCTCCGGCGTCGGCGAGGGCGGTGACGAAACGATCCGCCTTGGCCTCGTCGCCTTCCGACCACCACACCAGACCGCTCAGCACGAGCTCCCCGGGGCCCAGGAACCGGCCGGGCTCCTCCAGGTCGGTGGCGGTGACCCCGATGACCTCCTGGCCGAGAAGGGCTTCCTCGCCCCAGAGCAGGTTGAGGCCGAGGCTGTCGAGCTGGAGCAGGTCGAGGACGTGCATGGCGGGGACTCCTTGCGGCGGGCGGTGCCCACATTCGCGAGGTGAACAGAGGCCGAGTCATCGTAAATGCTAGGTGAAGCACCCGGGGGGCCTCTTGGTTGATCCTCCAGGACGGACCGCGGCGGCCTCGTTCGTTTCCGCGGCCGGGACCAGTCGTTTCGCCCGGGCCCCCTTGCTTCACTGGCGGAAACCCCTCGGTGGCCAGAAAGGCTGGTGGCGCGAATTGGATCTCAACACGGTGCTCGACGTACGCGATGCGCGCCGCCGCGAACCCTGGCGTCCCGGCGACGCCTGGCTCGGCGGCGGCACGTACCTCTTCTCCGAGCCGCAGCCCCACATCCGCCGCCTGGTCGACCTCTCCCGGATGGGCTGGCCGCCCCTGTCCTGGCAACCCGACGGCTCCCTCGACATCGCCGCGACCTGCACCATCACCGAGCTGTCCCGGTTCGGCCGGACCCTGCAGAAGACCGCCGCCCCGCTCATCGAGCAGTGCTGCCGGGCCTTCCTGGCCAGCTTCAAGATCTGGAACATGGCGACCGTCGGCGGGAACCTCTGCAACGGCCTGCCCGCCGGCCCGGTCATCTCCCTCGCCGCCGGCCTCGACGGCACCGTCCTGCTCCAGGGCCAGGACGGCTCCACCCGCCGGCTCGCCGTCACCGACTTCATCCGCGGCGCGGGCGTCAAGGACCTGCGCGACGGCGAGCTGCTGCGCTCGGTACGCATCCCGGCCCGCGCACTGGAGTGCCGGACGGCCTTCCGCCAGGCCTCCCTCTACGGACTGGGCCGTTCCGGCGCCCTGATCATCGGCACGGCCGACCCCCGGGACGGCTCCTTCGTCCTGATCGTCTCGGCCGCCACCACCCGCCCCTTCCGCTTCTGGTTCGCCCTGTGGCCGACCGCCGCCGAGCTGCGGGCGGCCATCGACGACACCGTCCGCCCCGACGAGTGGTTCGACGACATCCACGGGCTGCCCGCCTGGCGGCGGCACATGGCACTGCGCCTGGCGGAGGAGATCCGCCGCGAACTCACACTGGAGGAGGCTTCCCGATGAGCTACGAGATCGAGATCAACAAGCAGCGCTTCGAGGACGAGCCGCGGGCCGGCCAGTGCCTGCGCACCTACCTGCGCGAGCACGGCTGGTTCGGCGTGAAGAAGGGCTGCGACCAGGGCGACTGCGGGGCCTGCACCGTCCACGTCGACGGGCAGCCGGTGCACAGCTGCCTCTACCCCGCCGTCCGCGCCGGGGGCCGCTCCGTCACCACGGTCGAGGGCCTCTGCTCCCCCGGCGGCGAACTCCACCCCGTCCAGCAGCAGTTCCTCGACGCGCAGGGCTTCCAGTGCGGCTTCTGCACGGCGGGCTTCCTGATGACCACCGCCGCCCTCCAGGCCGAGCAGGGCACCGCGCACGACGACGGCAAGCTCGACGACCTCCCGCGCGCCTTCAAGGGCAACATCTGCCGCTGTACGGGCTACCGGGCCATCGAGGACGCCGTCCGCGGGGTCAAGCACACCGAACGTCCCGAGGCGGGGCAGGCCGTCGGCAAGTCCCTGGGGGCCCCGGCCGGCCCGCTGGTCGTCACCGGCACCGCCCGCTACACCTTCGACGTCGAGGTGCCCGGGCTGCTGCACATGAAGCTGCTGCGCTCCCCGCACCCGCACGCCCGCATCGTCTCCATCGACACCCGCGAGGCCCTCCAGGTCCCGGGCGTGCACGCCGTCTTCACCCACCACGACGCCCCCGACCGGCTGTACTCCTCCGCCCGGCACGAGCACCCGACCGAGGACCCGATGGACACCCGCGTCCTGGACGACGTGGTCCGCTTCGTCGGGCAGCGCGTGGCGGCCGTCGTCGCCGACAGCGAGCAGGCCGCCGAGGAGGGCTGCCGCCGCGTGGTCGTCACGTACGAGGAGCTCCCGTACGTGATCGACCCGGAGGAGGCCATGCTCCCGGGCGCCCCCGTCCTCCACCCCAAGGGCCCCGAATCGGGGATCTTCCGCGCCGAGAACAACGTGTGCGGCGAGGTCCACCACACCATCGGCGACATGGAGCAGGGGTACGCGGAGGCGGACGTCGTCTACGAGGAGACCTTCCAGACGCAGCGCGTGCAGCACGCCAGCCTGGAGACCCACGGCAGCGTCGCCTACTTCGAGCCCAAGGAGGAGGGCGACGGCGAGCGCATCACCGTCCGCTCCTCCACCCAGGCGCCGTTCCTGACCCGGCGGGCGCTGTGCGCCCTCTACGACCTGGGCGAGGACGAGGTCCGCGTCGTCGCGGGCCGCGTGGGCGGCGGGTTCGGCGGCAAGCAGGAGATGCTGACCGAGGACATCGTGGTCCTCGCCGCCCTGAAGCTGCGGCGTCCGGTGAAGCTGGAGTTCACCCGGGCCGAGCAGTTCTACGGGGCCACCACCCGCCACCCCTTCAAGATCACCATCAAGATCGGCGCCAAGGCCGACGGCACCCTCACCGCGCTGCGCATCCGCGTGCTCTCGAACACCGGCGCCTACGGCAACCACGGCCCGGCCGTCATGTTCCACAGCGTCGGCGAGTCCTTCGCCGTCTACAAGGCGCCGAACAAGCAGGTGGAGGCGTACTCCGTCTACACCAACGGCGTACCGGCGGGCGCCTTCCGCGGCTACGGCCTGGGCCAGGTCCTCTTCGCCCTCGAATCGGTGATGGACGAGCTCGCCATCAGGCTCGGCATGGACCCGCTCGTCCTGCGCGAGAAGAACGTCATCGGCGCCGGCGACCACATGGTCACCCCGATCGGCCACGAGCCGGACCTCTTCATCGCCTCGTACGGGATGAAGCAGTGCATGGACGTGGTCCGCAAGGCCATCGCCGAGGACCGCAGCCACGAGGACGTCCCGGAGGGCTGGCTTACCGGCACGGGCTCGGCGGTCGCGATGATCGCGACCGGCCCCCCGGGCGGCCACTTCGCCGACGCCCGGGTCAGCCTGCTGCGCGACGGCACGTACGACATCGCGGTGGGCACGGCGGAGTTCGGCAACGGCACCACCACCGTCCACAAGCAGATCACCGCGGGCGCGCTGAACACCACGGTCGACCGGATCACGGTCCGCCAGTCGGACACGGACGTCGTCCGGCACGACACCGGCGCGTTCGGCTCGGCCGGCACGGTGGTGGCGGGCAAGGCCGTGATGCTGGCGGCCGACTCGCTCGCGGAGCGCCTCAAGACCTTCGCGGCCCGGCACACGGGCGTGGCCCGCCACCTGTGCAAACCGGGTGCCGAGGCCTTCGACTGCGCGGGCCGTGTCGTCACCCTCAAGGAGCTGTACGAGGCCGCGTACGACAAGGGCAAGCTGGACGAGATCGCGGCGGACGGCCACTGGACCGGCTCCCCCCGCTCGGTGGCCTTCAACGCGCAGTGGTTCCGCCTGGCCGTCGATCCGGACACGGGCGAGATGAGGATCCTGCGCAGCGTGCACGCGGCGGACGCCGGCAAGGTCATGAACCCGATGCAGTGCCGCGGCCAGGTCGAGGGCGGCGTGGCCCAGGCGCTGGGCGCGACCCTCTTCGAGACGGTACGGGTGGACGAGCGCGGGGAGGTGACCACGGCGGCGTTCCGCCGCTACCGGCTCCCCCAGTACGCCGATGTCCCGCGCACCGAGGTGCACTTCATGGAGACCTCGGACGCGATCGGCCCGCTGGGCGCCAAGTCGATGAGCGAGAGCCCCTTCAACCCGGTGGCGCCCGCCTTCGCGAACGCCCTGCGGGACGCCACGGGGGTGCGTTTCACGGAGATGCCGGTGACCCGGGACGTGGTCTGGCAGAAGATGCAAGCCCACCGCGAGGAAACCTCACACAGGTGCCAGCCACATAGTGAGATGCGGGTGGCAGATACGTTTCTAAGATGACGAAGTCTGGGCATCGGACCCGTATGGCCAAACTCATGCTGCACGGCGATCTGGACCACCCGGCGACCCTGAGCGTCGCGGACCTGCGGGAATGGCCCCAGCACCGCATGGAGGTGGTGTTCGAATGCGCCACCAACGGCCCGCAGCACCACGTGTTCGAGGGCGCGCTGCTGCGCGACGTGGTCGCGGGGGCCGGTCCCGCCTTCGACGCCCGGCGGCGCAAGGACCGCTCGCGCTTCCTGCTCGCCGTCAGCGGCGGGGACGGGCACCACACCGTCCTCGCCTGGGCCGAGCTCGACGAGGACTTCGGCGACAGCCCGGTGCTGCTGGCCACCCGCCTCGACGGGGAGGAGCTCGACGAGGCGGGCGCGCAGCTGGTGGTCCCCACGGACCGGTGCGGGGCGCGCTACGTCAGCGCCGTCACGCACGTGTGGTTCGGCGCGCTGGCGGCGCCGGACCTCTGACCGGGCCGGCCGGCCCGGCCTGCGACCGGGGATCAGTCGGTGGCGAGGGAGATCTCGGTCGACTTGATCAGCGCGACGACCGACGAGCCGGCGGACAGGCCGAGCGCCTCGACCGCGTCGGCGGTGACGGCCGCGGTGAGGTGGCCTCCGTTCACGTTGACCTTCACGGCGGCCATGGCCGGGCCGGTGGCGACGTCGGAGACCGTGCCGGTGAGCTGGTTGCGGATGGAGATGTGCTCGACCGGGCCGGTGGCCAGGGCCACCTCGGTGGCCTTGACGAGCGCCTTGACGCCGGAGCCCGAGGTGATGCCGAGGTCCTTGACGGCGTCGGCGGTGATGGCCGCGGTGATCTCCTGTCCCCCGTCCAGACGGACCTTGACCGTCGCCATGGCCTCGCCGACGGTGACGGCGGTGACGGTGCCCGGGATCTGGTTGCGGATGCTGAGACTCATGAAGGTTCGACCTCTTGTCTGGACACGTCGCGGTCCGGAGGGAACCGCTCACGATCGACCGTAGGGCCCCTCGATCCGGCTCGCACGGACCCCCTCGCATCGGCCGGCCGGAACCACCCGCCCGGCTGGCCCCCGCCGGTGCGGGCGTCCTCGGGAGCGCCCTCGAAACCGCCCGGCCGTCAGAGCGGGTCGCCCAGGGGCCCGTACTCCTCTTCCAGGCTCCGGGCCCAGTGCGCGGCGAAGTCCGGTTGCGTGCCGTCGGCGTCGGTGAAGCCGTACTCCCGGTACAGGCCCCACGTGGCCAGGGCCCGCCCGGTCTTGGCCATGACGTCGGGGTCGGCGGCCAGCGCGGCGACTGCCCGGCCGAGGTAGGCGGGGGTCTCGGAGTGCGCGAAGTTCGGGTCCTGGGCGGCGCCGTCGCGCCAGTTGTCCTCGGTGACGCCGAAGTGGTCCAGCAGGGTCTCCGAGCGCAGGAAGCCGGGTGTGACGGCCACCGCCGCGACGCCGAACGGCCTGAGCTCGGCCGCCTGCGCGACGGCGAGCCGGATCACGGCGGACTTCGCCAGGTCGTAGAAGAACGAGCCGCGGTAGCGGGCGGTGTTGCCGTCGGTGACCTCCACGACCAGGCCGCTCTTGCGGGCGACCAGCAGCGGGAGCACGAACCGGCTGGTGATGACGTGGGTCTCCACCGCCTGGCGCAGCAGCCGGAGACCGGTCTCCAGGTCCTGCTGCCACAGCGGGTTCTCCCAGTCGGTCAGCGGGTCGCCGCCCCATACGGAGTTGACCAGGACGTCGAGCCGTCCCCGCTGCTCGTCGGCGATCCTCTCGGCGAGGGCCCGGACCTCGTCGGGGCGGCTGTGGTCGACGCGGACGGGGATGCCGGTGCCGCCCGCGGCGGTGACCTTCTCGGCCGTCGCCTCGATGGTCTCCGGGCGGTCCAGGTCGGAGCGCCCGGCCGTCCTGCTGCTGCGGCCGGTGACGTACACCGTGGCGCCGGCGGCGCCGAGCTCGACGGCGATGCCCCGTCCGCCTCCCCGGGTGCCGCCGGCGACGAGGGCCACCCGGCCCTTGAGCGGGCGCGTGTCGGTCATCGTGATTCCTCCAGGTCTCGGCCGTGCCGGGGCGCGACGTGCGGGAGCAGTACGGTGTCGAGCTCCTGCCGGAGCCGCTGTTCGAGGGTGCCGCGGCGTTCGAGCGCCCAGGTCAGGCCGGCTCCGGCGGTGATCGCCTGCACGGTGCGGGCCAGGGCCGCGACATCCGTTCCGGCGCGGAGCTCGCCCGCGCCGGCCGCCTCCGCCAGCAGCGCCTCGACCGCCCGCCCCTGGGCCCGGTGAACGGCCAGGGCGTGTGCGGAGAGCTGCGGGTCGGCGAGGTCCGTGCACAGGAAGGCCAGATGGTGGGCGAAGGTCTCCGGTGTGTCCATCCCGGCCACCGATTCCACCGTGAGCGCCGCCAGGGCCCCGAGCGCCGAGGCGTGTGCCTGACGCACGCGGCCGGCCCGTTCGCCCGCGTCCTTCGCGGACTGCTCGGCGAGGGCCAGCAGCAGACCTCGCTTGGACCCGAAGCGCTGCACGAGGGTGCCGGGCACCAGCCCGACCTCGCGCGCCACGGCGGCCAGCGTGAGCCCGGCCGGCCCGACCCGGCCCATGACCCGGGCCGCGGCGCGCAGGATCACCACGTCCTCGACCCCGCGGGGACGTCCCACCACCGCACACCCCCTAATTAATAAATGCTCGTTCATTTATTAAACCGCGCGATGCACGCCGCGGCAAGCCCGCCTTGCGGCCGGGACTCGACCTTGCGCCCGCGGCCCGGGCACTGGCCTACTACCAGAAGGCGCGGGAAGTCCCGCGGTCCGGCCCCCGGTTGACGCCGCGGCAAGATAGCAGCCTTTCGCGGACCCGCCGGGATGTTTGTCCGATGGTGATGTCCTCCCGCAGCGGCGCCACGCCTGGCACTAGCGTCCCGTGACACCCCGGGAATGCGGGTGTGCACCGCACGGCTCGTGCGGACCCTCCTGCCCCGCCACCTTCCCGGCCCCTGGAGCAAGGAGGCACAGTGCTGTCATTGCGGCGGAGATCATCCTTCAGCAGCTTGTCGGTGGCCACGAGATACACGATCGGAAGCGGTGTCGTCATCACCGCGCTTGCGCTCACCCTGATCGCACTGCTGATACCCGTGGACCGGTTCGGCGGCACCGCCACGGCCGCCGCCGCGGCTCCCGCGGGCGACGACGACGGCCTCGGAACGATGAGCACGGCGTACGGGCCGCTGACGGCCGTGGACCGGGACTTCATCCGCAAGGTCCGGCTCGCCGGGCTGTGGGAGCTGCCCGCAGGACGGCAGGCCCAGCAGCGCGGGACGCGCCCCCCGATCCGCACGGCGGGGGACCACCTCGTCGACGGCCACACCAAGCTGGACCGGGAAGTCATCCAGGTCGGCCAGGCCCTCGGCGTCGATCTGCCCAACCAGCCCTCCGCGCAGCAGCAGGAGTGGCTGAGTCAGATGACCCGCGCCAAGGGGGACGAATACGAACGACTGTTCATCAAGCTGTTGCGCCGAGCGCACGGAAAGGTCTTCGCACTGGTGGCCGTGGTCCGGGCGCAGACCCGCAACTCCATGGTGCGAGCCCTCGCCACGTCCGCCAACACCACGGTCCTGGACCACATCACGGTCCTCGAAGACAGCGGACTGGTCGACTTCGACTCGCTCTCCGACAATGTCCAACCGACGAAGTGAAGTGATCGCATGAGTCAAAAGGGCCACAAACGCCCCCGGTTGTCGAACAAGCTCCTGGCCGTGGTCTCCGCCCTCGTGCTGGGCGGTGGCGGAGTCGCCATCGTCGCCGGAAACGCGTCCGCGGGACAGGAGGGTGGCCGTGCGGGGAAACTGACGGCGACCATCGACTGCCCCGACGTCGGGGAGAAGATCACCGCCGTGCCCGACCAGGCCAAGGCCCAAGTGGACGAGGGCCTCGCCAAGCTGGACGACCAGGTGGCCGATGCCTACCGGCGGCTCGCCGCCGGCGAGGCGAAGGGCGACGCCCTCCTCGGCGAGCTCAAGCAACAACGTGACCAGACCATCAACGGCATGGCCGACGCGATCGGCCGCGCAGGCCAACCCCCTGCGGAGATAAAGCAGTTGAGCGCCTGCACGATGAAGGAGGCGCCCGCCGCGGACGACGCCCAGGCGGGCGGGGGCGGCGAGCAGAACGCCGCCGCCAAGAACGGCGCCGGGCAGAAGGGCGGTCCCGCGCGGAGCGACTTCGTCAACATCACCAAGATCAAGCCGAACGTACGCACCCCCGCCGCCGCGGGAAACGCCTCCAAGGGATCCTTCAGCTCGCAGTGCGGCCGCAACGAGAACGGCCACTTCAACCCCGACAACGTGATCGTCGCCCCCGGTGTCTCCAACGGCGCCCACCACATGCACGACTACGTGGGCAACAAGACCACCGACGCCTTCTCCACCAACGACAGCCTCGCCGCCTCCGGCACCACCTGCGGCAACGGTGACCAGTCGAGTTACTACTGGCCCGTGCTGCGGCTGCGCGACGGCAAGGCGGAGCGGGACGCCAACGCTCCCGGCGGCGGCCAGGACGCCAACGTCGGCACCATCCTCCAGCCGAAGCAGGTGTCGATCACCTTCAAGGGCAGTCCCGTCGGCAAGGTCACCGCGATGCCCCGGTTCCTGCGCATCATCACCGGTGACGCCAAGGCCTTCACCAACGGCAATGCCAACGCCAACGCCTCGTGGAGCTGCACCGGATTCGAGAACCGCCAGCTGAAGGACAAGTACCCGGTCTGCCCCAAGGGCAGCGACGTGGTGCGCAGCTTCACCTTCCAGAGCTGCTGGGACGGCAAGAACGTCGACAGCGCCAACCACCGGACGCACGTGGCCTTCCCGGACAAGAACGGCCGCTGCCAGAAGGGGTTCAAGGCCATTCCGCAGCTGGTGATGCGCCTGACCTACGGGGTGGCGCCGGGTGCCCGCTTCGCCGTGGACAGCTTCCCCGAGCAGCTGCACAAGCCGGTGACCGACCACGACGACTTCATCAACGTCATGTCGAACGGCCTGATGAACAAGGCCGTGAGCTGCATCAACGACGGGCGCACCTGCCGCTGACCCCCCTGGTCCGCACCGGTCCGGTTCCTCGCGATCCGGGCCGGTGCGGACCCTTTTGCTCCCGGGCCGGGCGCTTCCCTCCCCCACCCACCGCGCCCGGCCCGGGAAAGGTGTTGGTCCGGAGCCGACTTCGGGCCAACACCGCACACAAGAAGCCCGGCCCGGCCCCGTGACGACGGGGCCGGGCCGGGCTGCTTGCGGTTCAGAGGCCGTTCAGAGGCCGTTGACGCGGGCCATGCGCCCGACGACGACGGGGGTGAAGTCCGCGGTGATCACGCGCGCCGCCCTGCGGCTGACACGCGAGTGCTGGCGCCGCACCTGGGCCATCAGCCGGCGGCTGCGCAGGGCCATCTCCAGTTCGAAGCGGGTACGGGGGTCGCGCAGGCCGGTGCCGAAGAGCTTCTCCAGCTGGCGCATCCGGTAGCGCACGGTCTGCGGGTGCACGCTCAGGGCTTTGGCGGCCTCGGGGGCGCCGCCGCCCTCCAGCCAGGCGAGCAGGGTCACCTCCAGGCGCTCGCTCTGGCGCGGGGTCAGGTCGGCCAGCGGCCGCAGCCACCGAGCGGCCAGCGCGTGGGCGAGCGGTTCGTCCTGGAGCAGCAGCAGGGTCGAGAGGTGGTCGTCCACGAACACGGCCCGCAGCTCCAGGCCCGGGCGGGCGGGCGTCAGGGCGAACAGCCGCAGGGCCCAGCGCAGCGAGGAGGCCGTGTCCCGGAGCGGGACCGCGTGTCCGACGGCCGCGAACCGGCCGCGCAGCAGCTGGTCCAGAGGGGCGCGGCTGTCGGGGTCGGGGCTGGGGAGCAGCAGGCACGGCCGGCCCGCGAAGGCGCCGGCGAGGGCCTCGGGCAGTACGGAGGCGAGCTGTTGGGCCTCGACGGGCGTGGCCGGCACGATGGCCCGTACGGCGGGCGGGAGGGGCCAGCCGGCGGCCTCGGCGAGCTCGACGAGAGAACTCTCGGAAGCCGCCCGGTCATCGGTGAGCGCCTTGAAGAGGTCCTCACGTGCACGGTCGGTGTCATTGGCGCTCTCGCGGGTGTTCGCCCGAACGCCTTCGCGAACGCCCTCGTACCGGCCCTCGTGCGTGACCTCGCACTCGTCGTTCCTCTCGACCGTGATTCCGGCCTTGATCCGGGCCTTGGTCTCGGCCCTGGTCTCGGGCCTGCTCCCGCGCCTGGTCCCGGCCGCGACTTCGCCCGTGTCGGTGTCCGCGATGTCGTCCTCACTCTCGTCCGGGCCCTCGTCCGGGTCCTCGTCCCGGTCCTGGTCCTCGTACTTGTCCGGTGTCTGTTCCCGGGTTTGCTTCTGGTAGCCGAGCGCGGTGAGGAGAGCCTCTTCCACGCACTGCCTGAGCAACTCGTCATCGATGGCATCGTTGTCATCGATAAGGGCGGAAAATTCCGGAATTCCATGCAGAAGCTCCTCCACTATCTCGGCGGCCAGCGCGGGCAGTTCTTTGCGCAGGACGCGGGTCCACTCGCCACGCGGGCGGGACCAGATGCGGTTCAGAAGTTCGCACATCGTTTCCTCGTTCGTGCCGGGGTGAGGCTTGTCCGGGGAAGAGCGACAAGCCCGCCGAGGTTGCCCCCCACGCCAACAACGCTGTCTGGCACGGGAGTTGCGGCCCTCGTACTCCCTCCTGGAGAGGTCCGGCCACTTACGGCCCCTTGATTTTGCGGTAATTTTGCCGTCGGGGACGCGTAGGTGACAGGCGGCGCGGTGGCCAGTCGCAACCTCCGCTGGAGGGGAATCTTCCGGTGTTGTTCGATGCGTCGGAGACGCGGTGCGAGAAATTATCACGTTTCGATAAATCCTGTGGAGCTGGTGTGCAGCTCCACGATGCTGCTGCACTCCGGCCCCAAGTTCCCTCGGCCGGCGCGGAGTTTCACAGCGCTGCCGGGCACAGAGGACACAACGACCCCCGGGTGCCCGAGCGCCAGGTGGAGTGCTCGGAGCCCAGGCGCACAGGAGAACTGGATGCCCCTGCCCCAGCCTCACATGCCCCGCTCACACAGAGCCCGCCGCAGAAGCCGTCACGCGGCAGCGGCAACGGCACCGGCCGCCGGCCGCCGGGCCGTTCGGCGGCCCTCCCTCCTTCCCACCGCAGGCAGACTGCGCCCCGGCGTGATCTGCGCCGCCGGCGCGGCCATCGTGGCCTTCGCCGTGGCCGCCCGCGCGGGCGCCCTGACCCATCTGTGGGACTTCCTCGACTACGGGGCGGGCGTGCTCTCGCTCGTCTCGCTCACCTCGACCGTCCTGTGGGGGCTGGTGGCCAGCGACCGGCTCCTGCTGGGGTCGGGCCACCGGCTGCTCGCCCAGGGCGTGCACCGCGGCCTCGCGGTGGCGGGGCTGGGCTTCCTGGCCCTCCACATCTGGGTCAAGATCGCGGAACAGCGGACGACGGCGGCTTCGGCGGCGGTGCCGTTCACGGACGTCGGCCAGCCGTTCCTGATCGGCCTCGGCTCGCTGGCCGGATACCTCTTCCTCGCGGTGGCGGTTTCCGGTGCGGTGCGCAGCGCCTTCGCCACCAAGGGCCGCTCCCTGTGGTGGCGGGCCCTGCACTTCGGGGCCTATCCCGCATGGGGCGCGTCCCTGGTGCACGGGCTGAAGGCGGGCCGGCCCGCCGACGTCTGGGTCACGGCGGCCTACGCCCTGTGCCTGGCCGGTGTCGCCGGTGTGCTCGCCTTCCGTCTCAAGGCCCGCATCAGTGATGTGACGAACCGGCCGCCCACCCCACAGCCCGTGGCGCAGCCGTCCGTTGTACTGGCGTCCGTGCCCCGGCCGAGGCGGGGCACGCGTCCCGTCCCGTTCGACCGGCCGGCGGCGCCGCCCGGGCCCGACGACCCGCCGCGTACCGCCGTGTACGCGCGGAGCCGGGCCGGCAGCCTCGGCCCGGCGGAGGAGCAGTTCGCCACCCGAGAGCAGCGGCTGTGACCGGCGAGCCGACCCCCAGCCTGGGCTGCGTGGGCGCCCCCAGACTGCTGGCCGGGCTCGACCAGGCCCCCCGGCTCGACCGCGTCGCCCATCTGACCACGCACGGCTCGCTGCCCCGGTACCGGCCGGAGGAACTGGTCGACCTCGCCGACAACATCGACCTGCGGGGCCGCGGCGGGGCGGGCTTCCCCTTCTCCCGCAAGCTGCGCGCGGTCATGCGGTCCGCCCGGGGCCGCGAAGGACAGACCGCCGTCGTCGTCAACGGCAGCGAGGGAGAGCCGAGTTGCCTCAAGGACACCGCACTCCTGCTGCACGCCCCGCACCTGGTGCTCGACGGTGCCCTGCTGGCCGCCGCCGCGATCTCCGCCGAGGACGTCGTGGTCGGCGTCACGAGGACGGACGTGGAGCAGTCGGTACGGGCCGCCGTCGCGGAACGCGGCCCGGCCGGACGCCGGGTGCGGGTGGCACTGCTCCCCGAACGCTTCGTCACCGGCGAGGGAACCGCCCACATCAACGGATTGAACGGGGGTGAGACGCTGCCGTCCGGGCAGAAGGTGCGGACCAGCGAGCGGGGCCTGAACGGCGTTCCCACCCTGCTGTCCAACACCGAGACCTTCGCCCAGCTCGCCGTCGCCGCGCGGCTCGGCGCGCTGGACTACCGTACGGCCGGCCTGCCGGCCGAGCCGGGCACCGTCCTGCTGACCGTCGCCGGCTCCACCGTCGTCGAGACACCGACCGGGGCCGCGCTGTCGTACATCCTGGAACTGTGCGGCACCGGTCCCGGCCAGGGCGTACTGGTCGGCGGCTATCACGGCAAATGGCTGGATCCGGGGTCCGCCCGGGCCGCGGAGGTGTCCCGGCAGTCCCTCGACTCGCTCGGCGCGCGGCTGGGCGCGGGAGCGGTCCTGCCGCTGCCCGAGGACACCTGCCCGGCCGGCGAGGTGGCACGGGTGACCCGCTGGATGGCGAAGGAGTCGGCCGGCCAGTGCGGCCCCTGCGTCCGCGGGCTGCCCGCACTGGCCGACGTACTGGAGGACGCGATCCGAGGAGGGGGCGCGAGCGCCCTCGAAACGGTGCAGGCGCGGCTCAAGGCGGTCCTGGGCCGCGGCGCGTGCAGTCATCCCGACGGCACCTCGCGCTTCGTGGCCTCGGCGCTGAGCGTGTTCCCGGACGAGTTCCGGGACCACGCCCTAGGCAGCGGGTGCGGCCGGCGGGTGCTGGGGGCGCTGCCGCTGCCCCAGGACGAGAGTCCGGAACGGCTGGTCGTGGACTGGACCCTGTGCAAGGGGCACGGCCTGTGCGTGGACATCCTGCCCGACGTCGTACGGCTCGACGCGGACGGCTTTCCGGCGCAGGCGTCCATGCCGGTGCCGGGACGGCTGCGGCCGAAGGCGCTGCGCGCGGTGCGGCGCTGCCCGGCCCTCGCCCTGCGCATCCAGGACTGAACCATTGCGCCGGGTTCAATCTTGGCGCGATCTGACAAATTCCCAGGGAATTCCGCTTCGACCGCCGGGAGCCCCGTATCAATTACCGGGGCAAGGAAACGCGGAACCGAACCTGAAGGAGAGATCGTGAAGAGGATGCGTCGTGAGATATTCGCCGGGTCGGCGGTCGCGGTACTGCTGATGACCGCCGCATGCGGAACCGGAGACAATTACTCGGGAAAGGGGAGCTCGGTCCAGCCGGTGGGCGACAGCAAACAGGTCGGGAACGGATACGACGACGTCTACGGCAGCGGATCCGGGGCCGACCCGGGCGCGGCCGGCAAGAGCGGCCCGGCCGGGCAGCTGAAGGTGCAGGACATCGCGGACCTCGGCGAGGGGGTCACCGACAGCGAGGGCTTCACCCTCTACCGGTTCGACAAGGACACGCCCAAGCCCCCCAAGTCCAACTGCGAGGGGGACTGCGCCACGACCTGGCCCCCGGTCCCCGCGGACGACGCCACGGCCGGTCAGGGCATCGACAAGACCCTCCTCGGCTCGGTCGCCCGGGCCGACGGGACCCGGCAGCTGACGCTCGCCGGATGGCCCGTGTACCGCTACGCGAAGGACGCCAAGGCGGGCGACAGCCTCGGCGAGGGCGTCGGCGGAACCTGGCACGTGCTGGGACCCGGCGGGAAGCCGGCCGCTCCGGCCAAGGGCGGGGCGGACAAGGAGGCGGACAAGGGCGAGGCGGACAAGACCGGGAACGACGGCGCGGAGGAACAGCTCACCGAACTCGCCGCCAATCAGAATGCCCAACTCGGCCCCATCCTCTCGGACGCGGAGGGCCGGACGCTCTACCGGTTCGACAAGGACAGCGCCTGGCCCATGAAAATCGGCTGCGTGGACGCCTGCACGGATACCTGGAAGCCCGCCAAGCCGGTCGACAAGGCGAATGTGAAGGGAATTGCCGCCGAATTGATCGGCAAGGTGAAGCGGCCCGACGGCAGTGAGCAATTGACGATCGACTGCTGGCCGGTCTATACGTTCACCGGCGACAAGGAACCCGGGGACATCAGCGGGCACAACAACAAGGGCCTCTGGTTCGCCGTCACCGACAAGGGCAAGAAGGCGAAGGTGACCGGCTAGGACCGGGCCGGTCCCTCCCGGCGCATCCCCCCTGCTCCCTGCCCCTCCCCTCGACGCGTGGTGCCCGGGCCCTCCCCTCCCGGGCACCACGACCCCCGTCCCGATCAGCCAGTGAGGTCGCCATGCCCTCGTCCACCTACCGCCGTACCCGCCGGACGGGCCCGTCCCGTGCGGCCCTCGCCGCGCTGTGCCTCACGGCCCTCCTGTGCGGCGGCTGCGGCACGGGGAAGGCGGCCGCACACCGCACCCCGGCGTCCGCCCCCCAGACCTCGATCGAGGAGATCGCCACGGCCATCGGCTGCACCGCCCAGGTGAGCGTGGAGGCGGACGAACTGCGGCAAGGGGGCTGCGAGACCGGGCAGGGCGGCTCCTACCGGATGGTCACCTTCGCCGCTGAGAAGGGGCTTCGCTCCTGGCTGGCCGAGGCCCGGGCCTACGGCGGCATCTATCTGGTCGGGGACCGGTGGGTCGTCACCGCCCGTTCGGAGGATGCCCTGGTGGCGGTGCGCGGCCGGCTCGGCGGCTCCCTGGAGACCGGCGACACGCACGCCGGCCCCGCGGAGCATGCCGGCCCTTCCGAGCACGGCGAACCCTCCGCGCACGCCGAGCACTCCGCCCATCCCTGAACCTCCACTGCTTTTCGGCCACTTGTTCTGGTTTCAGCTCATTCATGAGGAGCACAAGGTACGACCCTTCGGGATGATTCGGCAGGCCCTCCACGTACAACAAGGTGGACCTGTCAGCGACTTCACCGAAAGGAACCGCCTTCGTGCGCCTGAAACGCTTCGCACCGCTGCTCGCCGCCGCCGGACTCGTCGCGTCCACCGTGCCCCTGCTGTCCGCGACCCAGGCATCGGCCGCCCCGGCATCGGACCACCTGCGGCAGAAACCCGCCTGGCAGCGCTGCAGCCCCGAGCTGCCGGCCTCGTACGAGTGCGCCACGCTCAAGGTGCCGCTCGACTACCGGCGTCCCGACGGGCAGACGATCGACCTCGCCATATCCCGGATGAAGAGCGAGAATCCGGCCAAGCGGCACGGCGCCATGCTGCTGAACCCCGGTGGCCCCGGCGGTTCCGGGCTGGACCTGCCGCTGATGATGAACGAGGCGATGCCCAAGGAGGTCCGCGAGCAGTACGACCTCATCGGCTTCGACCCGCGCGGGGTCGGCGCCAGCAGCCCGATCACCTGCGGACTGGACGACGCCGAGCAGGACTTCAACCGGGCCTACCGCCCGGAGACCTTCGGCTCCGACGTGACCTGGGCGCGCACCGTCGCCGACAAGTGCCGCGAGAAGGCCGGTTCGGTGCTTCCGTACATCACCACCCGCAACACGGCGCGCGACATGGACACGATCCGCGCGGTGCTGGGCGAGCGCAAGCTCTCGTACCTGGGCTACTCGTACGGGACCTACCTCGGCGCGGTGTACTCGCAGATGTTCCCGGACCGTACGGACCGCTTCGTGCTCGACAGCGGTG
Organism: Streptomyces sp. NPDC090045; assembly: GCF_044747975.1. Lineage (NCBI taxonomy): Bacteria > Bacillati > Actinomycetota > Actinomycetes > Kitasatosporales > Streptomycetaceae > Streptomyces > Streptomyces sp. NPDC090045. The sequence continues at coordinate 89,571 of NZ_JBIVFA010000009.1, read as the reverse complement.
TGGACCCGCAGCGGATCTGGCGCGGCATGATCCAGGTCTGGGCCACCGAGGCCGAGCCGGCGTTCGCGCGGTGGACGCAGTGGGCGGCGGAGCGGTCGGCGGAGCACCAGCTGGGTGACAGCCCGAAGGCCGTGTCCGAGACGTTCTGGGGGCTGGTCGCGCGCGCCGACAAGGAGCCCATCGACTTCGAGGGCATGAAGATCAACGGGGACATGATCCGCTCCGCACGCGGGGTGTTCTTCTACCCGGCGCAGGCCACTCCCCTGGTCGTGGCCCTGAAGGCCGCGGCCGAGGGCAAGCCGCTGCCCGCGGGCACGACGCCGACCGAGATGAAGCGGCTGCTGACCGGCGGCGCGGCTGCCGAGCCCGCCTCGGACAACAGCACGGCCGTCTTCTGGGCGGTGGCGTGCGGGGACACCGGCAGCTGGCCCCGCTACACGGAGCAGTACGAGCGGGACGCGGCGAAGGACAAGGCGAGGTACCCGCTGTACGGGGACTTCGCGTCCAACATCAAGCCGTGCGCCTTCTGGGACCGGCCGGTCGAGGCGGCCACGCCGATGAACAAGAAGGCGAACGTGCTGACCGTGCAGAACGAGTGGGACTCACAGACCCCGCTCGTCAGCGGGCAGGGCCTGCACCGCGCGCTCAAGGGCTCGCGGATGGTGCTGGCGGCCGGCGGTGAGGGCCACGGGGTGTACCTCGCCGACCCCACCTCCTGCGCCAACGCGCCGGTCCACGCGTACCTGACCACGGGCAAGCTGCCCGCCCAGGACGTGACCTGCCAGAACCCGGCGAGCGCCGCCGAGCAGCGCGGGGCCGTGGTCCCGTCGAAGCCGCTGCCGATCCCGGCCGGGCCCGGGCGGTTCTGACACCGTCCGGACGACGCCAGCTCGGCCGGACGGACGAATGGCCGGACGAACGGGCGAGTGGACGGTCAAGCGCGGGACGCCTCCGCGGCAGCCTTGATACGGCGGCCGAAATCGGGGGCGTCCTTGCGCGCGGCGCTCGCCGCGAGGCCGACGAGCAGCTTGCCGAGGCCGTGGCCGTGCAGGGTGTTGAAGATCCGGACCCGGGTGCGGCCGCCGGGGAGGGCTTCGAGGTCGTAGCCGCCCTCGGCGGTGACCAGGTTCTTGCTCTGCTCGGTCCAGCGGATCAGGTGCGGCGGGTCGAAGCCGACGATGCGGAACTCGCGGGCGGTCTTCATCCCGGCGTCCTTGACCGTGCTGCGGAAGACCGTGCCGAGGGCCGTGGGGCCGTCCGGGACCCTGGTGATCTCCTGGACGCGCGGACTGAAGTCCGGATCGTTGCGCCCGTCGGCGAGGTAGGCGAAGACCTCCTCGACCGGCCGGTCGATCTCGACGCTCGCCTCGAACTGTCCGGACATGTCAGCTCCTCGGTGTGACTGCACCTGTGATCCACGATCCCAGAACGCCACCCGGTGCGCGCGCCGGGGGCGAGTACCGGTGATCGCTGGTGGGACCGGGGCGCCTGCCCCTACGATGCCTCTGGTCAGGTACATGCCCGACCCATAACTGAATGCCTGCGCGACTGGGGGAAGCCGGTGTGATTCCGGCGCTGACCTGCAACCGTGTGCGGCGCATCCGCGTCGCGAGTCGGACAACCCAGCGTGTGGTGCGTACGGCTTCCCACTGTCACGGTCTGCAGCACGAAGCCCTGAGCCCAGGCTCACCGCTCACCTGTGTCCGCTTTCCCGGGCCCGGGACCGCGGTGTTGCCCAGGGCGATCGGGGCCGGCGGCGCACGACCTCGAGTTCACGCCAGGAAGGCACTCCATGCGCCAGACCCTCGCCCGCCGCGCCCTGATCACCACGGCGGCCCTCGGGCTCGCCCTCGCCACGGCGCCGGCCGTCGCGCACGCCGAGGCCGCCCCGAACACGAACAAGAAGATCAACGTGTCCCTCACCGTGCAGGGTCCCGACGGTCTGCTGTTCAAGGGGAAGGTCAACACCAAGGGACACGACGTCACCACGGCGACCGGCGGCACGCACAAGTGCGACGGCACCAACGGGGCGGCGAACCCGACGGCCGTGCCCACCCCGACGGCCGCGCTCGACGACGCCGCCCGCCGGAACTACTTCGCCTGGGACGGCACCTGGTACGCGTCCTTCGACGACTTCTCGGTGGACTCCATCAAGAACGTCAGCGGCGGCGGATCGGCCTACTGGAGCATATCGGTCAACGGCACCCCGACCCCGGTCGGCGGCTGCCAGTTCAAGCTGAAGGCGGGCGACGAGGTGGCCTTCACCTGGACCGCCTTCTAGAGCAGGCCGGAGGAAGCGTCCGCCGGGACGGAGCGCCTCCCGACGGGAGCGCGGAGCGGCTCACCGGGCCGCTCCGCGCTCCTTGTCCGTGCCGCCGGGGTCCCTCAACCCCGCAGCGGCACCACCGGGTCCCTCATCAGCCCCGGTCGTATGTGTGGAACCCGCGGCCGCTCTTGCGGCCCAGCAGCCCCGCCTGCACCATCCGCTGCAGCAGCGGGGGCGGGGCGTAGAGCGGCTCCTTGAACTCCTCGTACAGGGATTCCGCGATGGCCGCGACGGTGTCCAGGCCGATCAGGTCGGCGAGCTTGAGCGGGCCCATGGGGTGGGCGCAGCCCAGCTCCATGCCGGTGTCGACGTCGGCGGCGGTGGCGAAGCCGGACTCGGCCATCCGGATGGCCGAGAGCAGGTACGGGACCAGCAGCGCGTTGACGACGAAGCCGGCCCGGTCCTGCGACTGGACCGTGGTCTTGCCCAGGGATTCCCGGGCGAACGACTCGACCGCGGCCAGTGTGTCCGCCGAGGTGTGGAGGGAGGAGACCACCTCGACCAGGGGCAGGACGGGGACGGGGTTGAAGAAGTGCAGTCCCACGACCCGGTCGGCGCGGCCGGTGGCCATGCCCAGCCGCATGATCGGGATGGCGGACGTATTGGTCGCCAGAATGGCTTCGGGGTCCTCGACGATCTTGTCGAGGGCGGTGAAGATCTCGGTCTTGGCCTCGGGGTTCTCGGTGACGGCCTCGATGACCAGCTGCCGGTCGGCGAGGTCCTCCAGGTCTCCGGTGAACACCAGCCGGGCCAGGGCGTCCTCGGCGGTGAACCGGTCCAGCTTGCCCCGCTGGACGGCGCGTTCGAGGGAGACGGCCACCCGCTCGCGGGCGGCGCGGGCCGCGGTGGCATCCGCCTCGGCGACGACGGTGTCCAGGCCGGCGCGGGCGCAGACCTCGGCAATGCCGGCTCCCATCTGCCCGCCTCCGACGACCCCGACGCGCAGGACCCGGGTCGGCTGCCGGGCCGGGGCGCTCACGCGGTCACCTGCACGGCGGCGGTGCGGACCAGGTGGCGGGTGTACGCCTCGGGGGTGAAGAACGCGGGCAGCTGCACCGAGAGCGCGGTGTCGACGAAGACCTCACGGGCTTCGAGGACCAGGGCCTGCGGGTCCTCGGCCTCCAGGGCGGCGCACTCGGCGTCGAGGAGATCGGTGAGCGTGCGCCGGTCGACGCGGTCGTGGCGGAGCCACTGCCAGATCTGCACGCGCGCGATCTCGGCCGTGGCGGCGTCCTCCATCAGGCCGTACAGGGCGACGGCGCCGCTGCCGCGCAGCCAGGCGTCGAAGTAGCGCAGGGCCACGGCCACGTTGGAGCGGATGCCCTCGGAGCTCGGCGGAGCGGCGATCCGGCGGACCGACAGCAGATCGGCGGCGGCCACTTCGACGTCCTCGCGCGTCCGCTCCAGCTGGTTCGGCCGCTCCCCCAGCACCCCGTCGAACACCTCGCGGCAGACGGGGACGAGTCCGGGGTGGGCGACCCAGGAACCGTCGAAGCCGTCTTCGGCCTCCCGCTCCTTGTCGAGCCGGACCTTGGCGAGGGCGGCCGTGTTGGCCTCGGCGTCCTTGCTGGGCACGTGGGCGGCCATGCCGCCGATGGCGTGGGCGCCCCGCTTGTGGCAGGTGCGGACGAGCAGTTCGGTGTACGCCCGCATGAACGGGGCGGTCATGGTGACCTTGGCCCGGTCCGGGAGCTGGAAGTCGGTGCGGTGGCCGAAGGTCTTGATCAGGCTGAAGAGGTAGTCCCAGCGGCCCGCGTTCAGCCCGGCGCTGTGCTCGCGCAGCTCGTGGAGGATCTCCTCCATCTCGAACGCGGCGGTGATCGTCTCGATCAGAACGGTGGCCCGGACCGTGCCGCGCGGGATGCCCAACAGCTCCTGGGCGAACAGGAAGATGTCGTTCCAGAGCCGGGCCTCGTACCGGTTCTCCAGCTTGGGCAGGTAGAAGTAGGGGCCGTGCCCGGCGTCGATCTGGCGCTGCGCGCAGTGGAAGAAGTACAGGCCGAAGTCCACGAGCGAGGCGGACACGGGCCGGCCGTCGACCTCCAGGTGCTCCTCGGTGAGGTGCCAGCCGCGCGGGCGCACCATGATGGTCGCGAGCTCCGTCCCGAGGCGGTACTCCCTGCCCTCCGGGGTGGTGAAGTCGATGCGCCGCTCGATGGCGTCGAGCAGGTTCAGCTGGCCGCCGATGACGTTGTCCCAGGTGGGCGCGGTGGCGTCCTCGAAGTCGGCCATCCACACCTTCGCCCCGGAGTTGAGGGCGTTGACGGCCATGCGGCGCTCCGGCGGGCCGGTGATCTCGACCCGCCGGTCCGTCAGCCCGGGCGCGGGCGGGGCGACCCGCCAGTCGGGGTCGGTACGCACGCCGACGGTGGCGCGGGAGAAGTCCAGGGGCGACCCGGCGACCAGATGGGCGGCGCGGCGGCGGCGCTCCTTGAGGATCTCCAGGCGGCGGTCCGCGAAGGCGGCGTCGAGCCGGCCGATGAACTCCAGGGCCTCGGGGGTCAGGATCTCCTCGTGGCGCTCACCCAGCGCGCCGAGGACCTGGACACTGCTGGTCAGGGGCGTGTGTGACATGCGGTTCTACTCCTCGGCGTGGGGCGGCCGGCGCCCGGGGCCGCGAGGGCCCCGGGCGCCGTCGGACGGCGATCGGAAGGCGATCGGAAGGGGCCGGCGGGAACCGCCGGGCCTCGCGCTCCTAGTGGAACTGCTCCTCCTCGGTGGAGCCGGAGAGCGCCGTCGTGGAGGAGGCCGGGTTGACGGCGGTGGAGACCAGGTCGAAGTAGCCGGTGCCGACCTCGCGCTGGTGCTTGACCGCGGTGAACCCGTGCTCCTGGGCGGCGAATTCGCGCTCCTGGAGGTCGACGTAGGCGGTCATGCCGTGCTCGGCGTAGCCGCGGGCGAGCTCGAACATGCCGTGGTTGAGCGAGTGGAAGCCGGCCAGGGTGATGAACTGGAAGCGGTAGCCCATCGCTCCCAGCTCCCGCTGGAACTTGGCGATCTGGTCGTCGTCCAGCGCCGCCTTCCAGTTGAAGGAGGGCGAGCAGTTGTAGGCGAGCATCTGGTCCGGGTGCTCGGCGTGGATCGCCTCGGCGAACTCGCGGGCCTGGGCGAGGTCCGGGGTGCCGGTCTCGACCCAGATCAGGTCGGCGTACGGGGCGTAGGCGAGGCCTCGGGCGATGACGGGCGCCATGCCGTTCTGCACGCGGTAGAAGCCCTCCGCCGTGCGCTCCCCCGTCACGAACTGCGCGTCGCGCTCGTCGACGTCGCTGGTCAGCAGGTTGGCGGCGAGGGCGTCCGTACGGGCGATGACCAGGGTGGGGACATCGGCGATGTCGGCGGCCAGGCGGGCCGCGTTGAGGGTGCGGATGTGCTGCGCGGTCGGCACGAGCACCTTGCCGCCCAGGTGGCCGCACTTCTTCTCGGAGGCGAGCTGGTCCTCGTAGTGGATGCCGGCCGCACCCGCCGCGATCATCGCCTTGGTCAGCTCGAAGGCGTTGAGCGGGCCGCCGAAGCCGGCCTCGGCGTCGGCGACGATCGGCGCCAGCCAGTCGGTTGTGTCGCCGCCGCCCTCGGCGGTGGCGATCTGGTCGGCGCGCAGCAGCGCGTTGTTGATCCGGCGCACCACCTGCGGCACCGAGTTGACCGGGTAAAGGCTCTGGTCGGGGTAGGTGTGGCCGGCCTGGTTGGCGTCGGCGGCGACCTGCCAGCCCGAGAGGTAGATCGCCTGCAGCCCGGCCCGGACCTGCTGGACGGCCTGGCCTCCGGTGAGCGCGCCGAGCGCGTGGACGTAGTCCCGCTCGTGCAGCTGGCGCCACAGGCGCTCGGCTCCGCGCCGGGCCAGGGTGTGCTCCTCGCGGACGCTGCCGGAGAGCCGCACCACGTCCTCGGCGGTGTAGGTGCGCTCGATCCCGGCCCACCGCGGGTCCGTGGCCCACCGCTGTTCGAGCTGCTGGGCCGCCGCCGTCGTGTTCGCCTCTGCCATGACCGTCACCGTCTCCATGAATCGCTTGATCTGCCAATGTTCTGGTCAGCTGTGCAAGGTGCTGGCACCGTGTGCCTCAATGTGGGATCGCGGCCGCCGGACCGACCCGTAGGCCGAACGGAGCAATGTTGCCGAGCCGCCGAGCCGGAACCGCCGGGATCTCCGACATTAGGGCATGAATCGCGCCCGGAGCGTCCGTCTCGGCCGCCGGGTCCGGCGGGCCGCAGGACAGACTCTGACAGTGGCACCGAGTGCCATCAAGGAGGGACGGATGCCAAGTTCTGCCAATCTTCACCGGCGGTTTTGCCAAGTTTGCAAACGTCGGCGGGGCGCGGATCCCGCGTAGGGTTACGGCTGTCCCCGGCACCCGAGGAGCAGGCGAGGAGCACGGTGAGCAAGACGTACGCGGGCGCGCGGCTGCGGCGGTTGCGCGAGGAACGGCGGATGAGCCAGGCGGAGCTGGCGCGCGTCCTCGCGATCTCGCCCAGCTACCTCAACCAGATGGAGCACGACTCGCGCCCGCTCACCGTCCCGGTGCTGCTGCGGCTCACCGAGGCGTTCGGCGTCGACCCGGGCTTCTTCTCGGAGCGCGACACCTCCCGGCTGGTGGCCGACCTGCGCGAGGCGCTCGCCGCGGAGGTCGCCGAGGCCCGGGTGTCCGCCTCGGACCTCGCGGAACTCGCCACCCGGATGCCCGCCGTCGCCTCGGTCCTGCTCGACCTCGGCCGGCGCGGCCAGCTGCTCGCCGAGCGGCTGGCCGGGGCCGCGGACGGCCGGGACGGCGCGCTCGACCTCCCGCGCTCACCGCACGAGGAGATCCGCGAGTTCTTCTACCGGCGGCAGAACTACCTGCACGACGCCGACCTCGCCGCCGAGGAGCTGGCCCGCGAGGTGGGGATCCGTCCGGGGGACGTCGTACGCGCCCTGTCGGCGCGGCTCACGGACCGGCACGGGGTGCGCCTCGCGGCCGATTCGGACCGGCTGCACCACTACGACGAGCGCTCCCGCGTCCTGCACATCTCCAGCCGGCTCCGGCCGGGCCAGCAGGCCTTCCGGCTCGCCACCCAACTGGCCCTGCTGGAGTACGGCGAGGAGCTGGACGCCCTGGCGGCGGAGGACTTCCCGCCCGGTTCCGCGACCCACGGCCTGGCCCGGATCGGCATCGCGAACTACTTCGCCGCGGCGCTGATCCTCCCGTACCGCGCCTTCCACACGGCCGCGGAGGAGTTCCGCTACGACATCGAGCGGCTCACCGACCACTTCGGCCTCGGCTACGAAACCGTCTGCCACCGCCTCAGCACCCTGCAAAGGCCCAGGCTGCGTGGGGTCCCCTTCTCCTTCGTACGCGTGGACCGGGCTGGGAACATGTCCAAGCGACAGTCCGCCACCGGATTCCACTTCTCCCGGGCGGGCGGCACCTGCCCGCTGTGGAACGTCTACGAGGCCTTCGCCGCGCCCGGCCGCATCCACGTCCAGGTCGCGGCCATGCCCGACGGGCAGCGCCACCTGTGGACCGCCCGCGCCGTCACCCGCCACCGGGGCGGCTGGGGCGAGCCCGGCAAGACCTTCGCCATCGGCCTCGGCTGCGAGATCCGGCACGCGTCCCGCCTCGTCTACTCCGACGGGCTCGACCTGGACAACACGGCGGCGGCCACGCCCATCGGCATGGGCTGCCGCCTCTGCGAGCGCCTCGACTGCCCCCAGCGGGCGGTCCCGCCGCTCGGCCGCACCCTCGCCGTCGACGAGAACAGCAGCACCTTCATCCCGTACCCGGTCACCGCGGAACGCGGCTGAACGGCGCGGCGGGGCACAGCGCGGCGCAGCCCGGCGTGGCGGCTCAGTCCAGCCGCCGGGCCTCCGCCGCGGTCACGGGCTCACCGGCCCGTACGGAGTGCAGCACGTGGGCGAGCACCTCCGCGCCGCGCACCACGCGCGGCCCGGGCCGGTTGAAGTACGCCGGCCCGTCGAGGACCCAGACGGCGCCGGAGCGTACGGCGGGCAGCTCGTCCCAGCCGGGCAGGGAGGTGAGCAGCTCCCGCTCCCGCAGGGTGCGTTCGGGCGGGAAGCCGCAGGGCAGGACGAGGAGCACGTCGGGGCGTGCGGCGACGACCTCGTCCCAGGTCATCGCCTTGGTGTGCTCCCCCGGCGAGGCGAGCAGCGGCTCGCCTCCGGCGCAGTCGATCTGTTCGGGGACCCAGTGCCCGGCCGGCCACAGCGGGTCGAGCCATTCGACGGCCACCACCCGGGGCCGGGCGCGTCCCGCGGTCAGCCGCCGCACCCCCGCGAGCCGTGCGCGCAGTTCCCCGCGCCGCCGCTCGGCCCGCTCCCGTACGCCGAGCAACTCCCCCACGGTGACCAGGCAGTCCAGTACGTCGTCCAGGGTGCGGGGCTCCAGGCTGAGCACCCGCGGACCGGCGTCGAGCACCCGGACCGCCTGCGACACCCCGCGGTAGGACACGGCGCAGACGTCACACAGGTCCTGGGTCAGCACCACGTCGGGGGCGAGGGCCGCCAGGGCCGCGGTGTCGAGGGTGTAGAGGGAGGATCCGGAGTGCGCCGCGCCGCCCACGGCGTCGGAGATCTCCCGGCTGCTGAGCGTCTCGGCGGAGAATTCGGCCGCGGTGACGACCGGGACACCGGCGACCGCCTCCGCCGGCCAGTCGCATTCGTGGGTGCGTCCCACCAGGTCACCGGCCAGACCGAGCTCGGCGACGATGTCGGTGGCGGCCGGCAGCAGGGAGACGATGCGCATGCCCCGACTGTAGGCGCACCGCTGTGCACGGGGTGGTGGGGTGGACTTACTAGGACGTCCAACTATATGTTCGTTGAACAAGGTCCGCGGTGCAGGGAAGCCGGTGAGAAACCGGCACGGTCCCGCCACTGTGACCGGGGAGTGTGCTGCCATCCACACGCCACTGACGAGGTCTGTCGGGAAGGCGGGCGGCACGCGGGGATCCGGGAGTCAGGATACCGGCCGCGGAACGTTCCGTGTTGTCCACGAGGATGGAGCAGACACGCATGGCACCGGTCCGTACCCACGACCCTGGTGATCCGGCGGAGCGAGCGGCGACCCCCGCGTTCAGGTAGCTCTCGGCGGCCGACGAGCCGCCGTGTCCCACGGCGTTCCCTGCGGCGCACCCGACCCGGGTGCGGCCGCCGGTCCGCCGTGCCGTCCCCGGATCCACACCTGACGAGAGCAGGCAACCATGGTCCGCGAACTCACCCATTTCATCGGCGGCAAGCACGTCACCGGAGCATCCGGCCTCTTCACCGATGTGTACGACCCCAACACCGGCGCCGTCCAGGCCCGGGTCCCGCTCGCCGGGCGCGCCGACACCGAGGCCGCCATCGCCGACGCCGAGACCGCTCAGCGCGAGTGGGGCGAGTGGAACCCGCAGCGCCGGGCCCGCGTCCTGCTCCGCTTCCTCCAGCTGGTGGAGGGCGAACGCGAGTCGCTGGCACGGCTGTTGTCGGCGGAGCACGGCAAGACCATCGCCGACGCCCACGGCGATCTCCAACGCGGCCTGGAAGTGGTGGAGTTCGCCGCCGGCATCCCGCACCTACTGAAGGGCGAGTTCACCGACAACGCCGGCGGCGGGATCGACGTGCACTCGCTGCGCAGCCCGCTCGGCGTCGTCGCGGGCATCACCCCCTTCAACTTCCCCGCCATGATCCCGCTGTGGAAGGCGGCGCCCGCGCTGGCGTGCGGAAACGCCTTCGTCCTCAAGCCCTCCGAGCGCGATCCCTCGGTGCCGTTGCGGCTCGCCGAACTCTTCCTGGAGGCCGGTCTGCCGCCGGGCGTCCTCAATGTCGTCAACGGCGGCAAGGAGGCGGTCGACACCCTGCTGGAGGACCCGCGGGTCCAGGCCCTCGGCTTCGTGGGCTCCACCCCGATCGCGGCGCACATCTACGCCACGGCCGCCGCCCACGGCAAGCGCGCCCAGTGCTTCGGCGGCGCCAAGAACCACATGATCGTGATGCCGGACGCCGACCTCGACCAGGCCGTCGACGCCCTGATCGGCGCCGGCTACGGGTCCGCCGGCGAGCGCTGCATGGCCATCGCCGTGGCGGTGCCCGTCGGCGAGGAGACCGCCGACGCGCTGGTCGCGCGGCTGACGGAACGGATCGCCGCCCTGCGCATCGGCCGGTCCGACGACCCGGACGCCGACTTCGGCCCGCTGGTGAGCCGGGACGCCCAGGACCGGGTGCGCCGCTACGTGGACATCGGGGTCAACGAGGGCGCCGAACTCGTCGTCGACGGGAGGGGGTTCACCCTGCCCGGGCACGAGAACGGCTTCTTCGCCGGCGCCTCCCTCTTCGACCGGGTCACCCCGCAGATGCGGATCTACCGCGAGGAGATCTTCGGCCCGGTGCTGTGCGTCGCCCGCGCCGCCGACTACGAGGAGGCCCTGCGGCTGCCCACCGAGCACCCCTACGGCAACGGCGTCGCCATCTTCACCCGGGACGGGGACACCGCCCGGGACTTCACCCGCCGCGTCGGCGCCGGCATGGTCGGGGTCAACGTACCCATCCCGGTCCCGGTGGCGTACCACACCTTCGGCGGCTGGAAGCGGTCCGGCTTCGGCGACCTGAACCAGCACGGCCCCGACGCGATCCGCTTCTACACCCGCACCAAGACCGTCACCTCGCGCTGGCCCTCCGGGGCGAAGGAGGGCGCGAGCTTCACCATCCCGACGATGGGATGAGCCCGGTGACCACCACCCTCACCCCCGACCAGCTCGCCCTGGCCGAGGTCACCCTCGACTTCGCACAGGAGCAGCTCTCCCCGTACGCCGTCGCCTGGGACCAGGACAAGCACTTCCCGCTGGACGTGATCCGCAAGGCGGCGGACCTCGGGCTCGGCGGCGTCTACGTCCGCGAGGAGCACGGCGGTTCGGGCCTGTCCCGCAGCGACGGGGTCCTCGTCTTCGAGACCCTCGCCACCGGGTGCCCCTCCATCGCCGGGTACCTGTCCATCCACAACATGGTCGCCTGGATGATCGACCGCTACGGTGACGCCGGCCAGCGGGCGCGCTGGCTGCCGGACCTGTGCGCCGCCCGTTCGCTGGGCAGTTACTGCCTGACCGAGCCCGGCGCCGGTTCCGACGCCGCCGCCCTGCGCACCCGGGCCGCGCGGACGGGCGAGGGCTACGTCCTGAACGGGGTCAAGCAGTTCATCTCCGGCGCCGGCGCCTCCGAGGTGTACATCGTCATGGCCCGCACCGGCGGCGCGGGGGCCGGCGGGATCTCCGCCTTCGTCGTCGAACGCGGCGATCCGGGGGTCTCCTTCGGCCCCGACGAACGCAAGATGGGCTGGAACGCCCAGCCCACCCGCCAGGTGGTCCTCGACGGCGTCCGCATCCCCGCCGACCGGCGGCTCGGGGCCGAGGGCGACGGCTTCCGCATCGCCATGAACGGCCTCAACGGCGGCCGCCTCGGCATCGCCGCCTGCTCGCTGGGCGGTGCGCAGAGCGCGCTGGACCGCAGCCTGGCGCACCTGGCCGACCGCGAGGCCTTCGGGGCGCGGCTGCTGGACGCGCAGGGCCTGCAGTTCCGGCTCGCGGACATGGCCACCGAGCTGGCGGCGGCCCGCGCGCTGGTCCGGCAGGCCGCCGACGCGCTCGACCGGGGCGACCGGCTGGCCCCGCAGCTGTGCGCGATGGCCAAGCGGTTCGCCACCGACACCGGCTACACGGTGGCCGACCGCGCCCTGCAACTCCACGGCGGTTACGGCTATTTGAGCGAGTACGGCATCGAGAAGATCGTCCGCGACCTGCGGGTGCACCAGATCCTGGAAGGAACGAACGAGGTCATGCGCATCATCGTCGCCCGCGGGCTCACGGAGGCCGTGCGATGAGCACCGAAGCCGCAGCCTCCGAGGCCGCCGACGGCTCCGACCAGGTCCTCGTGCACACCGCCGGACGCGTCGGCCGCCTCACCCTGAACCGTCCCCGGGCCCTCAACGCGCTCACCCGCGCCATGGTGCTCCGCGTCGAGGAGGCGCTGGCCGCCTGGGAGTCCGATCCCGCCGTCGAGGCCGTGGTCATCGGCGGCGCCGGCGAGCGCGGGCTGTGCGCCGGGGGCGACATCCGCTCCATCTACGAGGACGCCCGCTCCGGTGGCACCGCCTCGGCGGACTTCTGGCGGGACGAGTACCGCCTCAACGCCCGCATCGCCCGCTACCCCAAGCCGTACGTCGCCCTCATGGACGGCATCGTCATGGGCGGCGGCGTCGGCATCTCGGCCCACGGCACCGTCCGCATCGTCACCGAACGCTCCCGCGTCGCCATGCCCGAGACCGGCATCGGCTTCGTCCCCGACGTCGGCGGCACCTGGCTGCTGTCGCTGGCGCCCGGGGAGCTGGGCACGCACCTGGCCCTGACGGGGACGGCGATCGGCGCGGCGGACGCGCTGCTGTGCGGGCTCGCCGACCACTTCGTGCCCGCGGAGCACCTGCCCGCGCTCGCCTCGGACCTGGCGCGCGACTCCGTACACGAGGTACTGGAGCGGTACGTCGCGCCCGCGCCCGGCGGCGTGCTCCCCGGCCATCGGGAGTGGATCGACCACTGCTACGCCGCGGACACGGTGGAGGAGATCGTGGCCCGCCTGTCCGGCAGCGGTGTGCCCGAGGCGAAGGAGGCCGCCGACACGCTCCTGGCCAAGTCGCCGACGGCGCTCAAGGTGACCCTGGCCGCCCTGCGCCGCGCCCGCGAACTGGGGCCGCTGGAACGGGTGCTGGAGCAGGAGTACCGGATCTCCTGCGCGGCCCTGGCCTCCCCCGACCTGGTCGAGGGCATCCGCGCCCAGGTCATCGACAAGGACCGCAGCCCGCGCTGGACCCCGGCCACCCTGGCCGAGGTCGCCGGCGCGGACGTGGAGCGGTTCTTCGCCCCGCTCGGCGAGGGACGCGAACTGCGCCTCGCCGGGACCGACTTCCCTCAGGAGGTGCCGTGGTGAGCAGTACCGTCGCATTCATCGGGCTCGGCCACATGGGCGGCCCGATGGCCGCCAACCTGGTCACGGCGGGCCACCGCGTCCTCGGCTTCGACCTCGTACCGGACCTGCTGGCCGCCGCCGCGGCCACGGGCGTCGAACCCGCGGACTCCGCCGCCGGGGCGGCCGCCGCGGCGGACGTGGTCATCACCATGCTGCCGGCGGGCCGCCATGTCCTCGCTCTCTACGGGGAACAGGGGCTCCTGGCGGCCGCCCGGCCCGGCACCCTGTTCGTCGACTGCTCCACGATCGACGTGGCCGACGCCCGCACGGCGCACGAGGCCGCCGTCGCGGCCGGACACCGGGCACTCGACGCCCCCGTCTCCGGCGGGGTGATGGGGGCCGAGGCCGCCACGCTCACCTTCATGGCGGGCGGCGGGGCCGGGGAGTTCGCCCGGGCCGAGCCGCTGCTGTCCGCCATGGGCAAGAAGGCGGTGCACTGCGGTGCGGCCGGGGCCGGCCAGGCGGCGAAGATCTGTAACAACATGATCCTCGCCGTGTCGATGATCGGGGTCAGCGAGGCCTTCGTGCTCGCGGAGAGCCTCGGCCTGGACCACCAGGCCCTGTACGACGTCGCCTCCACCGCCTCCGGCCAGTGCTGGGCGCTCACCGTCAACTGCCCCGTCCCCGGGCCCGTTCCGACGAGTCCCGCGAACCGTGACTACCGGCCCGGCTTCGCCGCACCCCTCATGGCGAAGGACCTCGGCCTGGCCGCGAACGCCCTGCGGGCCGGCGGTGTGGACGCGCCCCTGGGCCTCAGGGCCGCCGAACTGTACGCCGCATTCGCCGAGGGAGAGGGCGCCGGTCTGGACTTCTCCGCGATCGTCCGCACCCTCCGACCGCAGAACGGAACCCCCGCATGACCTACGAGACCATCCTGCTGGAGCGCAAGGGCCGGGTGGCCGTGCTCACCCTCAACCGGCCCGACGCGCTCAACGCCCTCAACCTGAAGGTCATGACCGAGGTCGTGGCCTCCGCGGAGGAACTGGACCGCGATCCGGAGGTCGGCTGCATCGTCCTCACCGGTTCCGCGAAGGCCTTCGCCGCGGGCGCCGACATCAAGGAGATGCGGCCGCAGAGCTACATGGACATGTACCTCTCCGACTGGTTCACGGCGTGGGACCGGCTCGGCCAGGTCCGTATGCCGACGGTCGCGGCGGTCTCCGGATACGCGCTGGGCGGCGGCTGCGAGCTCGCGATGCTGTGCGACGTCCTGCTGGCCGCCGACACCGCGGTCTTCGGGCAGCCCGAGATCAAGCTCGGGGTGATCCCCGGCATCGGCGGCTCCCAGCGGCTCACCCGGGCCGTCGGGAAGGCCAAGGCGATGGAACTGTGCCTGACCGGCCGCACCATGGACGCCGCCGAGGCGGAGCGGGCCGGGCTGGTGTCGCGGATCGTGCCGGCGGACGAGCTGCTCGCCGAGGCGCTCGCCGTCGCCGAGACCGTGGCGGGGATGTCCAAGCCGGTCGCGATGATGGCCAAGGAATCCGTGAACCGTGCCTTCGAAACCACCCTCGCGGAGGGGGTGCGCTTCGAACGGCGGCTGTTCCACGCCGTGTTCGCCACCGCCGACCAGAAGGAGGGCATGGCGGCCTTCGTGGACAAGCGCCCGCCGGGGTTCGTCCACGGCTGAGCCTCCGGGCGGGCCCGCGAGAGCCTCGCGGGCCCGCCCGGATCAGCCGAGCAGCGCGTAGACGGTCGAGGCCGTGGCGGCCGGTTCGTCCGAGCCCTCGGGGGTGAGCGTGATGTCGGCGAAGGCCATCCGCTTGCCGAGCTTGGTGACCCGTACGTGGATCAGGAGGTCGGCGCCGACCACCGGCCGCTGGAAGCTCGTCGACTGCTGGACCGTGGTCATCGGCCCGTAGCCGCCGCGGGCGGCGGAGATCGCGATGACGGTGGCCGTGTCGGCGGCCGCCATCATGGCCTGCCCCGAGAGGCCGCCGCCGTCCCGGGCCAGCTCCCCGGACCAGGGCAGGCGCAGCACGGCGTGCCGCTCGCCCGTCTCCTGGACGGTCAGTCCGAGGGCGAGCACCCAGGGGGCGAAGTGGTCGGCGAGGATCTTGTCTGCGTCTGCGGCTGAGAACGTCACCGGGAAATTGTGGCGGCCGGGCCGGACCGCCACAATCCCCTTCGGCCTGCGGATCTCAGAGCGCGGCGGCCAGTTCCGTGCCCTGCCGGATGGCCCGCTTGGCGTCGAGCTCGGCGGCCACGTCGGCGCCGCCGATCAGGTGCGCCTCGACACCGGCCGCGCGCAGCGCCTCGTACAGGTCGCGGCGCGGCTCCTGGCCGGTGCACAGGACCACCGTGTCGGCGGGCACGAGGCGCTGCTCCCCGTCGACGGTGATGTGCAGGCCCTCGTCGTCGATCCGGTCGTACGCGGCTCCGGCGACGGAGACGACCCCGCGGTGCTTGAGCTCGGCGCGGTGGATCCAGCCGGTGGTGGTGCCGAGGTCCTTGCCGACCTTGGTGGTCTTGCGCTGGAGGAGGTGGACCTGGCGCGGCGGCGCGGGGCGCTCGGGCTTCGCGAGCCCGCCGGGGCCGGTGTACGCGGTGTCCACGCCCCAGTGGCGGAAGTAGACCTCGGGGTCCTGTGAGGCGCCCTCGCCGCTGTCGGTGAGGAACTCGGCGACGTCGAAGCCGATGCCGCCGGCGCCGACCACGGCGACGCGCTCGCCGACGGGGGCGCCGTCGCGCAGTACGTCGAGGTAGCTGACGACGTTGGCGTGGTCCACGCCCTCGATGTCGGGGGTGCGGGGGGTGACGCCGGTGGCGACGACGACCTCGTCGTAGCCCTGGAGGGTCTCCACGTCGGCGCGGGTGTTCAGGCGGACCTCCACGCCGGACTCCACGAGCTGGGTGCCGAAGTAGCGGATGGTCTCCTCGAACTCCTCCTTGCCGGGGATGCGGCGGGCGATGTCGAGCTGGCCGCCGATGTGGCCGGAGGCCTCGAAGAGGGTGACGGCGTGGCCGCGTCCGGCGGCGGAGACCGCGCAGGCGAGACCGGCCGGGCCGGCGCCGACGACGGCGACGCTCTTCTTGGTCCGGGTCGGGGACAGGACGAGCTCGGTCTCGTGGCAGGCGCGGGGGTTGACCAGGCAGCTGGTGATCTTGCCGCTGAAGGTGTGGTCGAGGCAGGCCTGGTTGCAGCCGATGCAGGTGTTGATGGTCTCGGAGCGTCCGGCCGCGGCCTTGGCGACGAAGTCGGCGTCGGCCAGGAAGGGGCGGGCCAGCGACACCAGGTCGGCGCGCCCGTCGGCGAGCAGTTCCTCGGCGATCTCCGGGGTGTTGATGCGGTTGCTGGTGACGAGCGGGACGCTCACCGCGCCCATCAGCCGCTTGGTGACCCAGGTGTAGGCGCCGCGCGGGACGGAGGTGGCGATGGTGGGGATGCGGGCCTCGTGCCAGCCGATGCCGGTGTTGATGATGGTGGCGCCGGCCGCCTCGATCTCCTTGGCGAGGTGGACGACCTCGTCGAGGGTGGAGCCGCCGGGGATGAGGTCGAGCATGGACAAGCGGTAGATGAGGATGAAGTCCTCGCCGACGGCCGCGCGGGTGCGCCGGACGATTTCCAGCGGGAAGCGGACGCGGTTCTCGTACGTGCCGCCCCAGCGGTCGGTGCGCTTGTTGGTGGCGGCGGCGATGAACTCGTTGATCAGGTAGCCCTCGGAGCCCATGATCTCGACGCCGTCGTAGCCGGCGAGCTTCGCGAGGCGGGCGGCGCGGACGAAGTCCTCGACGGTGCGCTCGACCTCGGCGTCGGTGAGCTCGTTCGGCACGAAGGGGCTGATGGGAGCCTGGAGGGCGCTGGGGGCGACCAGGTCCTTGTGGTAGGCGTAGCGGCCGAAGTGGAGGATCTGCATCGCGATCTTCCCGCCCTCGGCGTGCACGGCCTCGGTGATCACCCGGTGCTCGGCGGCCTCGTCCTCGGTGGTGAGGCGGGAGCCGCCCTCGAAGGGGCGCCCGGCGTCGTTCGGGGCGATGCCGCCGGTGACGATCAGGCCGGCGCCGCCGCGGGCGCGCTCGGCGTAGAAGGCGGCGAGGCGCTCGAAGCCGCCCGCGTGCTCTTCGAGGCCGGTGTGCATCGACCCCATGACCACGCGGTTCGGCAGGGTGGTGAAACCGAGGTCCAGGGGGCTCAGCAGGTGCGGGTACCGGCTCTGGGAACTCATGAGGGGCGCCTCCTCGCGCGGGGGTGATGACCCTGTTCTAGCGAGGGGCGGCTGGTTTTGCAACTAGGTGCATAACCGGATGCCCGCGTCGCACCCCGCCATCCCAGGGCCCACGGGGCCGGCCCTCACGTACCTGTGGCGGAGTTCACGCCGGCGGCGCGGCCCGGGCCCCGCCGGGCGGACGGACGGCCGGCGCCGGTAGCGTCGGCCGGATGATCGAAAACCACTCCTTGATCGTGAACGGCCTCCCGTTCGGGTACCAGGTGGCAGGGCCCGCGGACGGCGATCCGCTGGTGCTGCTGCCCGCGCAGGGCGACTGGGCGTCGCTGCGGGACGAGCTCGCGCGCAAGCGCCGGGTGTACGTCCCGGACATGAGCAACCACGGCGGCGAGACCGAGGCGTATCCGTATCCGTCCTCGCAGCGGTTGTGCGACGAGCTGCTCGCCCTCCTGGACGCGCTCGGCCTCGACCGGGTGGACCTCGCCGGCCGTGCGAAGGGCGGGGAGGCGGCCTACCTGGTCGCACAGGCCCAGCCCTGGCGGGTGGCCCGGCTGGTCCTGGAGGAGGTCTGGGCCCCGCTCCCCTACGCCGGCCGCGGGAAGATGCGGCCCGAAACCACTGACGTGGACTGGTTCCAGCTCCCGGGGGACCCGTCCCTGCCCGAGCCCGATGAACTGGACGGGTTCCGGCGGATCACCGCACCGACCCTGGTCCTGGCGGGCGGCCCCGCGAGCCATCTCCGGCAGGACGTCCTCGCGGAGATGGCCCGCCGGATACCCGATGCGCGGCTGACCACGATCCCCGTGGGACACCTCGTCCACGCGGCCTCACCGCAGGAGTTCGTACGGTCGGTCGTGGAGTTCCTCGACGAGCTGCCCGACAGCGAATCGGCCCGGCTCTGGCTGGCCGAGCGCGGCGTGGTCCGGACCGGCGAGGACTCCTGGACGGACGGGGAGTCCGAGGAGGGCCGGCTCACCTCGAACGAGGTCGCCCACCGGTGGGCCGCGGCGGCCGTCGGGGACGACTCCGTCGACATGGAGCACCGGCTGCGGCTCGGCTTCGGCTTGGTGGACCTCCTGGACGAGTACCGGGTGACCGCCGAGATCGGCTTCGCCGTCCGGGGCACCGAGGATCCGGGCACGACCCGCGCGCTCTGGAACGGCTACCGCAGCCGGCTGGATGCTCCGGCGGCCTGCGAGGCGATCGTCCACTCCCTCCGGGTCGACTGGTTCGAGGACCGCGACACCGCTGAGACGGCCTTCACCGAGGTCCTCGGCAAGGACATCACACAACTGCGGCCGGACACCCCGGAGCCCATGCTGCGCCGCGCCCAGCGCGTGCTGGAATCCTCCGGACCGGTGCCCTGGCAGGTCAAGGCACTGGCCTACCGGGCCGCGGCCCGGGTGCCGGCCCTGCGCGAGGCGGTCTTCCGGGGCATCCTGCACAGCCACCACGACGTGTACGGCGATCTCGATCCCGTCCGGGCGCACGCGCTGCTCGACCAGATGGAACTCCCGGAGGACACCGAGCACCTGGCCGAGCTGCGGAGCGCACTGAAGAGCGGGCCCCGGCCCTGACGGCCGGGACGGGGTCGTGGCCGCGGCCCACCCCGGGCGGCGGTCAGACCCGGTGCAGGCGGACCGTGACGATCTGGAACGGGCGCAGGGTCAGGGGGACCGCACCCGCCGGGGTGGGGGCGCCCACCGCCGAGCCGGCCAGCGGGCGTTCCAGCAGGTCGCTCTCGACCGCCGCCGAGATGGGGAAGTCCGCCGTCAGGACTGCCGTCGCACGGCCCCCGCGGGACTCGTAGAGGCGCACGACCACGTCACCGCTGCGGTCCTCGGCCAGTTTCACCGCCTCCACGACCACCGCGTCCTCGTCGACGGCGAGCAGCGGGGCGACCGGGCCCGCGCCGGTCACGGTGCGCTCGGGCAGGTTCAGCGCGTGGCCCTCGCGGACCGCGTCCCCGATCGACGCGCCGGGCGCGAGGGAGAACCGCAGGGTGTGGGCGCCCTGGTCGGTCTCCGGGTCGGGGTAGCGGGGGGCCCGCAGCAGGGAGAGCCGGACGGTGGTGGTCTGACCGCCGTCGCTCCGCACGTCCCGGGTGACGTCGTGCCCGTACGTGGAGTCGTTGAGCAGCGCGACCCCCCAGCCGGGCTCCTCCGCGTGGATCCATCGGTGGGCGCAGATCTCGAACTTGGCCGCCTCCCACGACGTGTTGGTGTGGGTGGCCCGGTACACGTGCCCGAACTGCGTCTCGGAGGCGGTCCGTTCGGCCTTCACGTCCAGCGGGAAGGCGGCCTTGAGGAACTTCTCCGTCTCGTGCCAGTCCACGTCCGTGACGATGTCCACCGTCTTGGCCCCGGCCCGCAGGGTGACCGACTGGACGGCGGTGGAGGAGCCGAAGGAGCGGGTGACCCGGACCGTGGCGGCCGCCGGCCCGCTCTCGGTGACCTCCAGGACGTCCACGTCCACCAGGTCCGTCACCCGGTTGCGGTAGAACGCGTCGATGTCCCACGCGTCCCACATATTGGGGAAGTCCGGGTGGATCTGCAGCAGGTTCGCCGCGGTCCCCGGAGCCACCGTCTCGCGGCGCGCCTCCAGGTCGTAGACGGAGACGATCAGCCCGCGGCCGTCGATCTCCACCAGCAGCCGGCCGTTGGCCAGCACGTGCCCGCCGCCGTGCCGCTCCTCCACCGTGACCGGCTCCCCGGCCCCGGCCGGGCGCCCCGCCCCGCCGGCCGGGACACCGCGCCGGGCGTGCGGGGCGCAGTTGAAGACCAGCTCCTCGCCGCCCTCCCCGGCGAGGGCCAGCTGCGCGGCGAGGGTGATCCCCCGGAGTTCCTCGCTCAGCTTCGCGTACGTCTCGCGCGCCTCGCGGTGCACCCAGGCGATGGAGGAGCCCGGCAGGATGTCGTGGAACTGGTGCAGCAGCACCGTCTTCCAGATCCGCTCCAGGTCCTCGTACGGGTACCCGTACCCCGGCACCCTGACCGCGGCGGTGGCCGCCCACAACTCGGCCTCGCGCAGCAGTGATTCGCTGCGCCGGTTGCCCTGCTTGGTCTTGGCCTGGGAGGTGTAGGTGCCGCGGTGCAGCTCCAGGTAGAGCTCGCCCGCCCAGACGGGCGCGTCCTCGTACTCGGCGCGGGCCTTCTCGAAGAAGGCGTCCGGGCGCTCGATCCGCACCTTCGGGGAGCCTTCGAGGTCCCGCTGGCGCTTGGCGCGGGCCAGGTGTTCGCGGGTGGGTCCGCCGCCGCCGTCACCCCAGCCGAAGGGGGCCAGCGACCGCGAACCACGGCCCTTCTCCCGGTAGTTGCGGGCTGCGTGCGCCAGCTGGGCGCCGCCGAGGTCGGAGTTGTAGGTGTCGACGGGCGGGAAGTGCGTGAAGACGCGGGTGCCGTCGATGCCCTCCCACCAGAAGGTGTGGTGAGGGAAGGCGTTGACCTGGGACCAGGAGATCTTCTGGGTGAGGAACCACCGGGAGCCGGAGAGTTTGACGATCTGCGGCATCGCGGCGGTGTAGCCGAAGGAGTCGGGGAGCCAGACGTTGTTCGTCTCGATGCCGAACTCGTCGAGGAAGAACTTCTTGCCGTAGAGGAACTGCCGGGCCATGGCCTCGCCGCCGACCATGTTGGTGTCGGACTCCACCCACATGCCGCCGACCGGCACGAACTGCCCGTCCGCGATCTTCTTCTTGACCCGCTCGAACAGCTCCGGCCGGTAGGTCTTGATCCAGTCCAGCTGCTGGGCCTGTGACATGGCGAAGACGAACTCGGGGTGCTCGTCCATCAGGTTGGCCATGTTGGACGCGGTGCGCGAGACCTTGCGCACCGTCTCGCGCAGCGGCCACAGCCAGGCGGAGTCGATGTGGGCGTGGCCGACGGCGCTGATCCGGTGCGCGGAGGCGCCGGCCGGGGCGGCCAGCACCCCGGCGAGCTCGGCGCGGGCGGCGGCCGCCGAGCCTGGGACGTCCGTCAGGTCCACCGCGTCCAGGGCGGAGCCGATGGCGTGCAGGATCCCGTGGCGCCGGGCGTCCCCGGTGTCGAGCTGGACCATCAGGTCGTAGAGGACCTCCAGGTCCTGGACCAGTTCCCACACCTCGGTCTCGAAGACGGTGAGGTCCATCCGGGCGAGCCGGTAGAGCGGCTGGTCGCCGCTGGTCAGCCGGTCGCCCTCGTACGTGACCGCGTGGTCGACCAGGACCGGGTTGGAGGCGGCCTCGACGTACCATTCGACGCGCTCGCCGCCCTCGGCGCGGTCGGCGACGCGGACCCAGTCGTTGTACGGGTTGAGCGCCTTGATCTCGCCGCCGTCGGCCCGGTGGACCAGGCCCTCGCACTGGAAGCCGGGCATCATCCGGTCGAAGCCGAGGTCGAGGACGGCCTCGACGGTACGGCCGGCCCAGTCGGCCGGGACGGTGCCGGTGACCTTGAACCAGGTGGTGCCCCAGGCCGGGCCCCACGGGTCGCCGATCGCGCAGGGCCCGTACGGGGCCGCCAGGCCCTCGGCGACGGGGACGGGCTCCCCCGGGGCCTCCCAGCGCTCGACGGTCAGCGGGAGCGGGCGGGAGTGGACGGCGGGCTTGATCCGCTCCTTCAGGACCCGGCGGAGGCGGTGCTCGGTGATGCTGCGGTCGTCGTGCATGACGGCTGCTCCAGGGACTGGGTGGTCGGTACGGACGGCTGGTCGGTGCGGGGGCGGCGGAACGGGCCGGGCGGGCGGCGGAACGGGCCCGACGGTGGACGGACGGGCTCAGGTCTTGACTGCTCCCTCGCCCACGCCCTTGAAGAAGAAACGCTGGAGGGCGAAGAAGAGCAGCATCATCGGCAGGAGTGCGGCCATCGCGCCGGCGGCGATGAGCCTCTGGTCGTTGACGGTGGTGGCGCCGGCCAGGGTCTTCAGGCCGAGCTGCAGGGTGTAGTGGTCGCTGTTCGTGAGGACCAGCAGGGGCCAGAGGAAGTCGTCCCAGGCGCCCATGAAGCTGGTGATGCAGACGACGGCCAGGGCGCCCTTGGCGGCGGGGAGGAACACCCGGGTGAAGCGGGTCCATTCGCCCGCCCCGTCCAGGACCGCGGCCTCCTCGACCTCCTTGGGCACGGCGAGGAAGGCCGCCCGCATGATCATGATGTTGAGCACGGAGACCGCGCCGGGGAGCCAGACGCCGATGAGGGTGTCGACCAGCCCCATCTCACGGACCGTGAGGAACATCGAGATCATCACGGACTCGAAGGGGAACATCAGGGTCGCCACCAGCACGGTGAAGACGGCCCGGCGGCCCTTCCAGGCGGCCCGCGAGAGGGCGTACCCTCCCATCGCCGCGAAGAGCAGGTTCGAGGTGATCGCGAGGACCGCGACGGTGAGGGTGTTGCCGACGTACTGGAGCAGCGGGAAGGACTCGGCGACCCGGACGTAGTTGTCGAGGGTGGGCTGCGAGGGCAGCACGCCGTCGTAGACGTTCTCGGTGCGGCCGCGGATCGAGGTGAGGAACTGCCAGACGATCGGGCCCAGCATGACGACGAGCATCAGCAGGAGCGTGGCGTACCGGGCGGCCGGGCCCAGCCACCGGCGCCTGCGGACGGCGGCGCCGGACCGCCGGGGCGGCTCGTCTCCCGGGGAGGGCGGGGTGCTCAACTCTCGTCTCCCTTCGACAGGCGGCGGCCCAGCAGGCTGAAGACCAGGGTCAGGAGGAACAGCAGGATGGAGATGGCGGAGGCGTAGCCGGTCTCGCCCGAGAAGCCGAGGCCGACCTGCCGGATGAGGAAAGGCAGGGTGCGGGCGCCGCCGCCGGGGCCGCCGCTCTCACCGCCGAGGATGTAGATCTCGGTGAACACGCGCAGCGCGGAGATCGCGGAGAGGGTGCAGACCAGCAGCATCATCGGCTTCACCTGGGGGACGGTGATGCTGAAGAAGCGGCGGACGGGACCGGCGCCGTCGATGGCGGCCGCCTCGTGGAGGGAGGCGGGGACGTTCCCGAGGGCGGCCAGGTAGAAGACCATGTAGTAGCCGAGGCCCTTCCACACGGTCACGAGCATCGCGGAGACCAGCAGCATCGCGGAGTCCGTCAGGAACGGGATCGGCTCGGAGACGAGGTTCAGCCGCTGGAAGACGGTGTTCACGAGACCGTCGCTGCGCAGCACCCACTGCCAGATCAGCCCGACGACCACGGCGGAGGCGATCACCGGGGTGTAGAAGGCGGACCGGAAGAAGCCGATGCCGGGGACCTTGGTCTGGACGAGGACGGCGAGGGCCAGCGGGAGGAGGACCAGGCACGGCACGACGACCGCGAGGTACAGCACGCTGTTGCCGGTGGCGACCCAGAAGTCGGGGTCGTCGAAGGCGCGGCGGTAGTTGTCGAAGCCGACGAAGGTGCCGCCGCGCAGGATCTGCGCGTCGGTGAAGGAGAGGACGACGGTGTTGACGAACGGCCAGAGGCTGAAGAGCGCCACCATCGCCAGACCGGGGGCGAGGAACAGGTAGGGGGTCCACCACTTGCGGTGGACCAGGCCCGTATCGGCCTCCATGGCACGCCGCGCGGCCCGGCGTCGCCGCCTGTCCGCGGCCGTCACTTGTCGGCCGCGGCGGCGAGGAGCTTGTTCGCCGCTTCCTCGGCCTTCTTCACCGCCGTCCGGGGATCCTGCTCACCCGTGATGGCCTTCTGCACCTCGCGTACGACGGCGTCGCCGACCTGGTTGGTCCACTGGACGGGGGTGTTGGCATCGAGTGCGGCGGTCTTCAGCTGCTCGGCGCCGACCGCGCGGGCCAGGGTCTCCGCGTCCTTGCCGTCGCCCTTGTCCGAGAAGAACGGGTCGGCGAGGCCCTGGGCGTTGGACGGGTAGATGGTGGCCTTCCTGGAGAACTCCACCTGGTTGGGGCCGTTGGTCACCCACTTCGCGAACTCGGCCGCCGCGTCGGGGTGCTTGGTGTCCTTCTTGATGCCGAGCGACTGGGCGTAGATGCCGATGTGGCCGAGCTTGCCCGTGACGGCTCCCGCGACCTGTGTCTTCGCGTAGACCTGCGGGGCGTTCTGCCTGATGTCCTTGACGAAGCCCGGGGAGCCGGGGCCGAAGACGAGTTTGCCGCCGCCGTAGAGCTGGTTGATGTCGTCGGACTTGAGCAGGGACTCCTTGGGCATGGCGCCCTTGGCGTACAGGTCCTTCATCCGTTCCACCCAGGCGACGGCCTGGTCGGTGCCGAAGGTGAACCGGTCCTGCTTCTCACTGAGGATCGGTACGCCCATCTTCTGCCAGTCCCCGGGCAGCCGGCCCTTGGGGTCGGCCATGAAGGCGGAGTACTGGCCCCCGGACGTGGCGGCGATCTTCTCGGCGTAGTCGAAGAACTGCTCCACGCCGGTCGGCGGCTTGGCCGGGTCCAGGCCGGCCTTCTCGAAGAGTTCTCTGTTGTAGGTGAGGATCTCGGGGGTCACGTACCAGGGGTACGCGTACACGCTGTCCCCCTTGCCCGGCAGTTTGAACTGCTCCCAGGCACCGGGCACGTACTCCTTGGCCGCCGCCCCGTCGAGCTTGGCGACGTCGGCGAGCATGCCGCGGTCGGCGAGGAGCTGGAAGGAGTCGGTGGAGAGGTTGACCACGTCGGGGAGGGCCCCGGCCTGGGCGTCCGCGACGAGCTTCTCGTTGTAGCCGTCGCCGGGGACGTCCTCCCACTTGACCTTGACCTCGGGGTACTTCTGCTGGAACGCGTCGATGACCCCCTGCACGTAGGCCGTGAACGTCGGCTTCAGTTGGAGGGTCCGGAAGGTGATCTCACCGGCCACCTTGCCCGTCTTCTCGGCCTCTTTCGCGTCACCGGCGCCACCGCTGAGGCCGCACGCGGCGGTCGAGAGGAGCGCGCCGGTCACCAGCGCGGCCACGGCAATACGGGTCGGGTTCGAACGGGTCATCGTCGCCGCCTTTGCAGAAGTCCGGCCTCTTTGCCGGAGGCGGTGCCCACCGTCGCCCGAAGTCAGGATCCCGTCAATGAGGCAGACCTCCCATTGGCCGGTGACACCCGGGTGCCGAATGCCTCAACAGGCCTGCACGGATGGCCAGATGCCCTCATCACGCCAAGGTTGACCTCGACTAATGCGCTTTAGTCCAAAGCCTGTCGAGCATGATATCGATTCGATAACGAAGCCCGATCCTCCGTCAACATCCCCTCGCTTATGGCCGGTTCGCGAGGGCGTGCACTAATGCGCTTTACCACCGCACCGCGATGGCCGAGCCGAACGCGTTCCATCAGGCGGAGACCGGCGCCGGCATGCCCGTAGGACAGCGTGCGGAGTTGAAGAGGCGGATCGCCCAACAGCCGGGCATCGAGCGGGTGCGGCTCCACCGGGTGCGCGGCTGACCGACTGCGGCGCGGGCGTGGCCGGGCATTGGCCTCACGCTTGCCAGTCGGCTGATAATACTTCAGACCCCCTGGTCACGACCGGTGACCGCCCCTTGGGGGTGTGGCCGGCAGCGGCGCGAAGCGGCTGCCCTGACGTACGGGAAAGACGATCGCGTGAGCCCCAAGCACCCCCGCCCGGCGCAGAAGACCGACGACCAATTACTGCATGCCTCCCGCTCCACCGCGGCTGCGCAGCGGGCGGCGACGCCGCCCGTCGGGCTGATGGCGCTCCAAGCCGGTGCGGGCAACGCCGCGGTCGTGCAGATGCTCCGCCGGTCCGGTCACTCCATCGATCAGGAGCAGCACCAGCACACCGACGGATGCGGACACCAGCAGACCGGGCAGACCGGGCGGCCCGCGGTGCAGCGGTCCGCCGTCCACGACGTCCTGCGCACGCCCGGACGCCCCCTGGACGATGCCACCCGCACCGACATGGAAGCCCGGCTCGGCGCGGACTTCTCCGACGTCCGCATCCACAGCGACAGCGCCGCCAAGGCCTCGGCCGCGGAAGTCGGCGCCCGCGCCTACACCTCCGGCAGCCACGTCGTCATCGGTGACGGCGGCCACGACAAGCACACCCTCGCCCACGAACTCACCCACGTCATCCAGCAGCGCCAGGGCCCCGTCGCGGGCACCGACAACGGAACGGGACTCAAGGTCTCGGACCCGTCGGACCGGTTCGAGCGCGAAGCGGAAGCGAACGCCAGGCGGGTCATGGCGGGCGGCTCCCGAGCCGCCACGGACGTGCAGCGCCAGGCGGCGCCTTCGCAGGCCTCCGCCGCCCACCCCTCCGTACAGCGCGTCGAGAACCCTCAGGACCGGATGAAGGTCGAGTACTGGGAGGACAAGGCGGGACTGGGCGGATCCAGCAGCAGCGCCGCGAAGGACCGGGCCAAGCAGATCGCCACGTCCAAGGCCAACGCGAAGAAGTTCAAGGCCCACAAGCCTGCGCGCACGATCGACGAGATCGTCAAGAGCGTCGGCCCGAAGCTCCTGGCCGATCTGTCGCTGAAGGGGGAGGACGCCGGGCGGATGGAGCTGTTCAGGTCCATGAGCTTCGAGGAGGCCCACAGCGCCCTGACCTACTGGGGCGACGCGGCCTCGCGCACCGCACTGCTGGAGTACGTGGGCAGCGGTGAGGGCTCGGCGAAGGGCTTCAGGGAGCAGGGGTTCGGGGGCCTGACGATTGGTGCCCATCTCGGCGACCAGGGTCAGGCCGACGGGTACTACGACACCCAGGGTGCTCCCTACGCGGTCCAGCTGAAGTTCACGCTGAAGCCGGGCGCCCACGAACTCCTCTTCAACCAGGACCACATGGCTCTCGGACCGGGCTACAAGAACGACGTGATCCGCGAGGCGAACAAAAGCGGCGGGACCTACAAGAACGCGAGCCCGAACGAGGGCACCCTGGGCGGGTACATCGGTGTGAAGGCCGAGGACAAGGAGCCCTACAGCCTCGGCATCGCGCAGGGGGCCAACGGCAAGAACGGCAGGGAGCTCGGCGCGAGCCAGCTGCTCTTCCAGCTGTTCGTCGAGAACGTCGAACTCGTGAAGAACAGGTCGGGGCAGGACCTGCCGTAGCCCCGTCATGGCAGATCGCCGCGATGCCCCGGACCGGACCGGTCCGGGGCATCCGCGTGCGGGGGTGGCAGCACCTACTGCATCGGGTACTGCGTCTTCTCCGCGAGCTTGCCGTCCTTGAAGCAGAAGCGGAGCACGGTCTCCTTGCCGTTCTTGGTGTCGCCGCTGGAGATGTACCAGGAGCAGGCGCTGCCCTCGGGCTCGGCCGGTCCGCCCTCCTTGAGGGCGCCCTTCACGAAGCTGTCGCCGGACGGGAGCCTGCCGCGGACCTCGCTCTCCGCGTCGCCGGTCTTCACGGACTCGTAGACCGTGGGGTCGACCAGGGTCTTGTCGGCCATGTCGAGGACCTTGCCCATGCCGAAGACCACGGCCACGAGAAGCCCCACGCCCAGCACCAGCGCCACGCCGCACCCGATCAGACAACCCTTGCGCTGAGCCACGCCCGTTCCTCCATGTCGCTCCGTGTCCGGCGGCGGTCGCCTGGACGCTCACACCCTCGCAAGGGGCGGGGGTCCCGGACTGTCCTCGAAAGTCGTCGGGCGTCGCAACGATCGTCGTTCGAGGTCGGGCCGGTGTTCCGGGTATACAGGGAGGAGATCGACTATCCGGACGAAGCGAGAGGAATCCCCGTGAGCGAGCAGGACACCGTCGAGCCTCTGATCGTCGTCGGCGTGGACGGTTCGAACCATTCCAAGGAGGCCCTGCGCTGGGCCGTCGCGCAGGCCGGGATGACGGGCGGCCGGGTGCACGCCGTCATGGCCTGGGAGTGGAACCGCAATCCGTTCTCCATCGCTCCGGTGGCCGCCGAGGTCTCCGACTCCGAGGCGGTGACGGTCGAGGAGGCGGCCCGGCGGAAGCTGGCGGACACCGTCAAGGCGGCCGTCGGCGCCTCCCCCGGTGTGCCGGTGTTCCGTCGCGTCGAGCAGGGCTCCGCGGCTCAGGTGCTGGTCGACGCCTCGAAGGAGGCGGACCTGACGGTGGTCGGCACCCGTGGGTACGGCGGGTTCAAGGGCGCCCTGCTGGGCTCGGTGAGCCAGCAGGTCGTGCAGTACGCCGCCGGCACCGTCGTGGTCGTCCGCGAGGTCGAGGACGACGCCTGACGGCGGGCGACGGCGGGCGACGGCGGCCGACGGGCAGCGGGCGGCGGCCGGGCCGTCCGCCGGCGTCCCGGCCCGGCGGCCGGCTCAGGCCGTGGGGGCCACCAGGTCCCGGGGGTCCGTGTTGGCCCCGCACAGGACGACGGCGACCCGCTCGCCCAGCGGCTCCGGCGCACCGCGCAGCGCCGCCAGGGCGGTGGCCGCGCCCGCCTCCACGACGATCCGGTGCTCCTCCCAGAGGGCGCGCCGGGCGGCCGTGATGGCCGTGTCGGACACGAGCACGGAGGTCACGTGCTCCTCCTGCGCGGCGGCCAGCGCGTCCGCCGAGACCCGGGTGGCTCCCAGGGAGTCGGCGGCGACCGAGTCCACGGCCACGTCCACGACCCGGCCCGCCGCCAGGGCCGCGTTCAGGGCCCGGCAGTTCTCCGGCTCGGCCGCGATCACCCGTACGCCGTGCTCGCGCGCGGCGGTGGCGATCCCGGCGAACAGTCCGCCGCCGCCGACCGCGACGACCACGGCGTCCAGCCCGGGCAGGGCGGCCCGGATCTCGTCGAGCAGCGTCCCGGCGCCCGCGGCGATGAGCGGATGGTCGTAGGCGTGGCTGCTGAGCGCCCCGCTCCCGGCGGCGAACCCCTCGCAGGCGGCGAGCGCTTCGGCGTAGCGGTCGCCGACGAGCCGCACCTCGGCCCCGTATCCGCGCAGCCGGTCCACCTTCACGCGCGGGGCGTTGGCGGGCAGGAACACGGTCGCGGGCACGGACAGCGCGCGGGCCGCCCAGGCGCAGGCGAGCCCGGCGTTGCCGCCGGAGGCGATGGTGACGCCCGCGGCCGGGAGGGCGCCGGCCTCGTGGTGGGCGGCGAGGAAGTTGCGGGCGCCGCGCGCCTTGAAGCTGCCGGTGTGCTGGAGGTACTCCAGCGCGTACCAGACCCCCGCTTCGGCCGCGGGCGCCACGGCGACGGGCCGCGTCCCGCCGGCGATCCGGTCGGCGGCGGCGCGGACGGCGGCGTAGTCGAGCTGCTGTGCCGGTGCTGCTTGCACGGTCTGTCTCCCCATCAGGTGGTGGGCCGGGCGGCCTCGATCAGCTGGCGCAGGGCGCCGTAGTACACCTCGTGGTCCGTCAGGGGCGGCAGTACGTCGGCCAGTCCGCCGCAGAGCACGGGGAACTCCGCCGGATCCAGCGCGGCCAGGGCCGCCCGCGAGGCGGCGGTGGCCCCGGCCGGGTCCCGGTGGTCCACGAAGGCCGCGCTGCCCAGGGTGAGCAGGTACATGCGGCGGTAGACGGTCATCGCCTCGGCGGCGGTCATCCCGGCGGCCACGCTGTCGGCGAGGGCGGGCTCGACGAGCCGGGCGAGGAGCTGGCGGCCGAGCCAGGGCCGGCCGCCGCGCAGCACCAGCAGCCCGGGGTGGGCGGTGAGCAGCAGGTAGAGCGCGCGGAACCGCTGCTCGGTGGCCTGCGCCCAGTCCGTGCCGGCGGGGATCTCGGGGAGCTGCGCGGCCAGGTGCTCGGTGCACAGGTCGAGCAGCCCGGCGAGGTCGGTGCAGCGGCGCTGGACGGTGGCGTGGGAGACGTCGAGCCGGTCGGCGAGGGTGCGGAAGCTGAGGCGCTGCGGCCCTTCCTCGTCGAGGATCCGGAGGGCGGCGACGGCGATGGCCTCGGGGGTCGCACGGTCCAGGGCGTCTGATCTGCGAGGCATGAGATACACCGTAACATACGACGTATCTTCTCTTTCGTGTGACATCGATTGCAGCCATATTGCTGGTCATTGGCCGACAACGAGCGACTTTTGTTGACAGTGGGTAATCGCATCGCTGCACTGGGCGCACGCCTGCCCCCACGTCAAGGAGACTCCGTGCCGCCTCGCCTGCGTGCGTCGCTCCCCTGCCTGACCGCGGCCGCCCTGTTCGCCCTCGCGCTCTCCCCCGCCCCGGTGGCGGCCGAGCCCCGGGCCACCTCGGACACCCCGCTCGCGCTCACCCCTCCCATGGGCTGGAACAACTGGGCGCACTACATGTGCGACATCGACGAGGCCAAGGTCGTCGCCAACGCCGACGCGCTCGTGTCGACCGGTCTCGCCGCCAAGGGCTACGACACCGTGACGGTCGACGACTGCTGGATGACGAAGAGCCGGGACGCGCAGGGCGCCCTGGTCGTCGACACGGCGAAGTTCCCGCACGGCATGGCCTGGCTCGGCGAGTACCTGCACGCCAAGGGCCTGAAGTTCGGCATCTACCAGGACGCCGGCTCGCTCACCTGCGAGAAGTACCCCGGCAGCGGCGCGCCCCAGGGCGGCGGCGCGGACCACTACGCCCAGGACGCCCGGCAGTTCGCCTCCTGGAACGTCGACTACGTGAAGATGGACGGCTGCAACCTGTGGGTGCCGCCGGGGCAGACCAAGGAGCAGGCCTACCGGGACGCCTACAACGCCGTCGCGAAGGCGCTGCGGGAGAGCGGCCGGGACATGGTCCTGTCGGCGTCGGCGCCCGCCTACTTCCAGCAGGGCGAGTGGGGCGGCTCCGACTGGCACAAGGTCCTCGGCTGGGTCGGGGAGACCGGGCAGCTGTGGCGCGAGGGCAAGGACATCAAGGTCTACAACCCGGCCACGCCCGCCACCTCGCGGTGGAGCTCGGTCCTGGGCAACTACGGCTACAACCGCTGGCTCGGCCGGTACGCGGGCCCCGGCAACTGGAACGACCCCGACTTCCTGCTCGCGGGCGCCCCCGGGCTCACGGCGGCCGAGAGCCGCAGCCAGGTCGCCCTCTGGGCCATGATGGCGTCCCCGTTCATCCTCTCCTCCGAGGTCTCCAAGCTGACCCCGCAGGGGCTCGCCGCCCTCGGGAACACCCGGATGATCGAGCTGGACCAGGACCCGATGGGCCGGCAGGGCGCGGTGGTCTCCTCCAACGCCACCTTCGAGATCCTGGCCAGGCCGCTGGCGAACGGCGACCGGGCGGTGGCCGTGCTCAACCGCTCGGCCACGACGCGGGACATCAGGGTGCCGCTCGACGAGATCGGCCTGAGCGCGTGCACGGCCGACGCCCAGGACCTGTGGAGCGGGACGCGCCGGGAGGTCACCGAGGCCCTCACCGGAAGGCTGGCCGGGCACGACACCGCGGTCTGGCGGCTCAGCCCGCGCGGCTGCGCCGAGGCCGTCCCGACCGGGCAGGTCGTCGGTGACGGCGCCAGGTGCGCCGACGGGGCCAACACCACGGGCGTCGGCGCGGTCGTGATGGCCGCCTGCACCGGCGCCCCCGATCAGCGGTGGACCCTGGGCGACGACGCGAGCCTGCGGCTGGCCGGCGAATGCCTCTCCGCGGGCGAGGACGGGCTCGTGGAACTGGCCGACTGCGCGCCCGCGCAGGACCGGCAGCCCGGCCAGAGCTGGACGCACCGCCGCGACGGGGCCCTCGTGGAGCCGGAGAGCGGGATGTGCCTGACGGCGCCGGCCGCCGCCGCGACCCCGGATGCCCCGGCCGCCCGGCTGCGGCTGACCGCCTGCGGCGACCACCGGGTCGACCAGGCCTGGGCCCTGCCGGTCTGACGGCCCGAGCCGACCGATGAGGAACACGATGCCGCGCGGCGGGCGCCGCCCGCTCACCCCCCGCCCGCTCGCCCTCGCCGCGCTGCCCGCGGCGCTGCTGGCGCTGGTCTGCGCGGGGCCCGCGCCCGGGGACACCGCCCCGGGCGCGGGGTCGCCCGCACCTGCCGACGTACGGACCGATGCGCGGTCCGACGTACGGTCCGACGTACGGTCCGACGCGCGGGACGGCGTACGGGCCGGTGCGCCGGCCGACGTACGCAGTGCCGGGCGGGCG
The DNA here is from genome assembly GCF_044747975.1 of Streptomyces sp. NPDC090045. Classification (NCBI taxonomy): domain Bacteria; kingdom Bacillati; phylum Actinomycetota; class Actinomycetes; order Kitasatosporales; family Streptomycetaceae; genus Streptomyces; species Streptomyces sp. NPDC090045. The sequence continues at coordinate 57,225 of NZ_JBIVFA010000009.1, read as the reverse complement.
GGTGCGCCCCGGAGCCGGAGCTTCGACACCGCGCCCGCCCGGGCCGCCCTGGAGCGGCTGCTTCCGCGCCACTCCGGGCAGTTCACCCTGGTGCCCGACACTGCCGTCGGCGCCGACACCTTCACCGTGTCCGGGTCCGCCGGCGCGATCACCGTGCGCGGCAGCACCGGGGCCACCCTGCTCACCGGGGTCGGCTGGTACCTCCAGCACGTCGCCGGGGCCGACATCGGCTGGCCGGGCGACTCCATCGGCATGCTGCCCGCCCGCCTGCCCGCCGTCCCCGCGCCGGTCACCCGCAGTGCGCAGGTCCCGCACCGGTACGCGCTGAACGACACCGACGACGGGTACTCCGGCCCGTACCGCACCTTCGAGGAGCACCAGCGGCAGATCGACCTGCTCGCGCTGCACGGCGTCAACGAGGTGTTCGTGCAGGTCGGGGCCGAGTACCCGTACTACCTGGCGCTCCAGCGCTTCGGCTACTCCGCCGAGGAGCTGCGGCAGTGGATCCCCGGCCCCGCCCACCAGAGCTGGTGGCTGCTGCAGAACCTCAGCGGGTTCGGCGGCCCGGTCACCGAGCGGCTGATGCGGGAGCGCGCCGACCTGGGCGGGCGGATCGCCGAGCAGCTGCGCGGGCTCGGGATGACCCCGGTGCTGCCCGGCTACTTCGGCACCGTGCCGCCCGGGTTCGCCGCGCGCAACCCCGGGGCGGCCACGGTGCCCCAGGGCGACTGGGCCGGCTTCGACCGCCCCGACTGGCTGGACCCCGCCTCGCCCGCGTTCCGGCAGCTGGCCGCCGCGTACTACGCGGAGCAGCGCGAGGTGTTCGGGGACAGCACGATGTACCGGATGAGCCCGCTGCACGAGGGCGGTCAGACCGGGTCCGTCGACGTGGGCGCCGCGGCGGGTGCGATCCAGGCCGCCCTGCACGCCGCCCACCCGGGCGCGCTGTGGGCGGTGCTGGGCTGGCAGGACGACCCGACCCCGGAGCTGCTGGCCGGGGTGGACACGTCGAAGCTGCTGATCCTGGACGGGCTGTCCGACCGGTACAACCGGCTGGACCGCGAGGCCCGTTGGGGCGGCGCCCCGTACGCGATGGGCACCATCTACAACTTCGGCGGGCACACCACGATCGGCGCGAACACCTCCGTGTGGCTCGAACGGTTCGGCCCCTGGCGGGACAAGGCGAACAGTGCGCTCGCGGGTATCGCCTACCTGCCGGAGGCCACCGGGACCAACCCGGCCGCGTTCGACCTCTTCACGGACCTGGCCTGGGAGCCGGGCGGGATCGACCAGCGCGCCTGGTTCGCCGGTTTCGCGGCCCGCCGCTACGGCCGTCCCGACGCCGCGGCCGCCGCGGCCTGGGAGGAGCTGCGCAAGGGGCCGTACAGCACCTCCTCCGGGCTGTGGTCGGAGTCGCAGGACAGCCTGTTCACCGCCCGGCCGGGCCTGACCGCGGCGGGGGCGGCGTACTGGAGCCCCAAGTCCATGCGCTACCCGGCCGGTTCGGTCCGCAGGGCCCTGGACCACCTGCTGAAGGTGGCTCCGGAGCTGCGCGGCTCCAGCGCGTACCGCTTCGACCTGGTGGACACCGCCCGGCAGGCCCTCGCCAACCACTCGCGGGTACTGCTCCCGAAGATCAAGGCGGCGTACGAGGCCAAGGACCTGACCCTGTTCCGCACGCTCACGGCCGAATGGCGGCAGAGCGGGGCGAGGCTGGACGCGGTGACCGGCTCCGACCCGAACTTCCTCCTCGGCAGCCGGCTCGCCGCGGCCCGCTCCTGGGGCGCCGACCGGGCCGAGCAGGACCGGTACGAGTACGACACCCGCTCCCTGCTCAGCGTGTGGGGCCGCCGCAGCACCAGCGAGGGCGGTTTCCTGCACGACTACGCGAACCGCGAATGGAGCGGCCTGATCTCGGAGTTGTACCTCCCCCGGTGGGAGCGCTACTTCGCTTCGCTGGAGGAGGCGCTGGTACGGAAGGCCGCGCCGCGGGAGATCGACTGGCACGCCTTCGAGGCCGAGTGGGCCGGGCGGACCACCCGCCATCCGGACCGGCCGGGCGGGGACCCGTACCGGCTGGCCGCGCGGATCGCGGCGGCCCTGCCCCCGGCGGCCTCCGGCGGCTGACCTGCACCAGCCTCCGGCCCGGACACCGGTCCCCCGGTGCCCGGGCCGCCCCGCGGGAAGGGGTCATGGCCTGCGCCGCTGCGCCCCACGGGCGGCGCCGGCCGCGGCCAGACCGAGGACGGCGATCGAGACGGCCGAGACCAACAGGGTTTCCCGGGCCCCGAGTCCGGCCACCAGGGGGCCGCCCAGCGCGGTACCGAGCGGGACCGAGAGCACGCGGACCGCCGAGCTCGCGGCCAGGGTCTGGGGGAGGAGGTGCCGCGGGGCCGAGCGCTGGAAGAGGGCGGTGGACAGCGCGGCGTACGGAGGCCAGAGCAGACCGGCGGCGGCGAACCCGGCGACGGCGACGGCCGTCGGCGCTCCCAGCCCGGTCGGCAGCAGGAACAGGCCGAAGGCGACGACGATGCCGGTCGTGGCCGGCCACATCGGCAGGCGGCTGAGGTATCCGGCCAGTACGGAGCCGAGGACCGCGCCGATGCCGAACGCGGTGTAGAAGGCGGCCAGCAGACCCGCGGGACCGCCCAGGCCCTCCGAGACGTGCAGCGGCAGGGCGACGTACACGGGACCGAAGAGGCAGAAGAAGACGGAGCTCAGGCCGAGCAGCCCCAGCAGGGCCGGAGTGCGGCGGATGACGGCGAAGCCGGCGGTACGGGAACCGCTCTCCCCGGGTGCGGGAGCCCCTGGTGCGGGGCCCCCGGGTGCGGGCGCCGCCTCGTCGTGCGGGGCGCCGAAGAGGAACGTGGCGGCCAGGACGAGGAAGGTCGCCGCGTCGACGGCGATCACGGTCACGGCGCCGCCCCGGAGGATCAGGGCGCCGGCGAGCGGCGGGCCGAGGACGGTGGAGAGCGAGCCCATACCGGACAGGACGGCGTTGCCGGCCAGATGGTCGCGCTCGGGCAACAGTCCGGCCAGCAGGGTGTAGACGCCGGCCTGACCCCACGAGTGCAGGATGGAGGAGAGGGCGAGCAGCACGACGTACAGCTCGATGCCCAGCGTCCCGAGCGCGTGGCACACCGGAATCGCTCCCAGGGCGGTGGCCCGCAGCAGCGCGTCGCAGGCGACCAGCCGGGCCGGGGACCGGTGGCGCAGGAACCGTCCCAGGAGGACGGCGCCCACCGCGCCCGAGAGCGTGTAAGCGGCGGCCGCCAACGCGACCCACAGGCCACGCTGCGCCGCCGGTGCGAGCTCGATCGCCAGCCAGCTCACGCCGACCACGGCCATGCCGTCGCCGAGCGAGGAGACGGCGAATCCGGGTAACAGCCGGCGCAGCGTCGCGTGGGTGAGCACCGGCCGGTAGGGCGAGGTGCGCAGGGTCCGGGCGGGTTTCAGGGGCACGGTGTCCACGCTTCCGGGGAGTGAAGGGGGGTCATGCCGTCATCGTGTCCGCGCACCCCACCGCCGCCGCGGTCCGTTCACTGCGGGCGTGGTCCTTTCACCCTGGGCGCAAGAGGCCGGCGCTGCCCCGCCGCGGCGGCACGGCGCCGCCGCGGGGCCGCCCGGGCGCGGCACACTGGCCGTGTGAAGGCAGACCCGAGCCGTTCGGCGCGGCCTCGGCGCACGCTGGGCGCCGTCAGCGGTCTCGTCGCGGCCGTCGCCGGGCTGGCGGTGGCGGAGCTGGCCGCTGCGGCCGTCCGGCCCGAGGCCTCGCCGGTCACGGCCGTCGGCGGGGCGGTGGTGGATGTGACGCCGGTGGCCGTACGGGAATGGGCGATCGGCCTGTTCGGCACCGCCGACAAGCTGGTGCTGACGCTCGGCATCGTCGCCGTCCTGGCCGTGGTCGCGGCCCTGGCCGGGCTGCTCGCCGTACGCAACCTGCCCGCCGGACTCGCGGTCGCGGGCGGATTCGGGCTGCTGGGGGCGGCGGCCGCGCTCAGCCGCCCGGAGGCCTCCTGGCGGGACGCGCTGCCCTCGCTGGCGGGCGGCCTGACCGCCGCCGGGGTGCTGTACCTGCTGATCACGGCGGCGACGCGGCCCCGGCCGGCCGGGGCGCCGCCGTTCGGGACCTGGGCGATGGACCGGCGCGGCTTCGGCCGGCTGGTCACCGCCGTCCTGGTGGGATCGGCCGCGGCGGGCTTCGCCGGGCGGCGACTGGGGGCCCACGGTTCGGCCGGCGCCACCGCCTCCCGGGCGCGTTTCGTCCTCCCCCGGCCCACCGTGCCCGCGCCGCCGGTGCCGGCCGGGGCCGACCTCCGGGTGCCCGGGCTGGCCCCGTTCCTCACTCCCGCCCGCGACTTCTACCGGGTGGACACCGCCCTGGTCGTCCCCCGCGTGGACGCGGACACCTGGCGGCTGCGCATCCACGGCGAGGGGGTCGCCCGGCCCCTCACCCTCGGTCTCCGGGAGCTGCTCGACCGGCCGCTGGTCGAGCACGACATCACCCTCACCTGCGTGTCCAATGAGGTCGGCGGCCCGTACGCGGGCAACGCCCGCTGGCTCGGCGTACGCCTCGCCGACCTGCTCCGCGAGGCGGGCGTGCGGCCGCCGTCCCGGGGAGGTCCGGCCGACCAGCTGGTGGCGCGTTCGGTGGACGGCATGACGCTCGGCACACCCGTCGAGGCCGTCATGGACGGCCGGGCGGCGCTGCTGGCCGTCGGCATGAACGGGGAGCCGCTGCCCTTCGCGCACGGGTTCCCCGTCCGGATGGTCGTACCGGGCCTGTACGGGTACGTCTCCGCCTGCAAATGGCTGACCGAGCTGCGGCTGACCACCTTCGCCGCATACGACGCCTACTGGGTGCGCAGGTCCTGGGCCCAGCAGGCCCCGGTCAAGACCCAGTCGCGGATCGACACCCCGCGCCCGTACGCCGGCCTGGCGCCGGGCCGGGTGGCGGTCGCCGGGGTGGCGTGGGCACAGCACCGCGGCATCGAGGCGGTCGAGGTACGGGTGGACGGCGGCCCCTGGCAGCAGGCGCGGCTCGGGGCCGCGGACGGGGTCGACACCTGGCGGCAGTGGGTGTGGCCGTGGGAGGCGACCCCCGGGCGGCACACGCTGGAGGTGCGCGCGACGGACGGCACGGGCGCCGTCCAGACCGGGGTCCGCACCGGGACCGTGCCCGACGGGGCGACCGGATGGCACGCGGTGGAGGTACGGGTCAGGGCCCTCGGCTGAACTGCCCCGGCGGCGCATCCACGGAATAATCCGTACATCATTCGCATGTCGCCCCGCACGACAGGAGCCCGCGCCGTGGAGCTGACCAGTACGTCGTTCCTCGTCGCGCTCGTCGTCGTGACCGCGCTCGCCGTGCTCGCCGCGCTGCTCCTGTGGAACCGGATCCCCGGGCCGGGGTGGGTGCGCTGGCCGGCGCGGTTGCTGATGATCGGTCTGTGCCAGCTCACCGCCATCTGCGTGGTGGCCACCTGGATCAACGGCAGTTACGGGCTCTACTCGTCCTGGGACGACCTGCGGGGCACCGACAGCGTGCAGGACGCGGGCGCGATGACCGGGCCGGCGGTGGGCCGGGCCAGGTTCACGCAGAACGGAGACGGCACGCGGACCACCTTCTTCCGGGGCTCCCACGCGAAGCTCGCCGGACAGGTGACCGTGTGGACTCCCCCGGAGTACGGCGCGCCGGGCGCGGACCGGACGCGGTTCCCCGTGCTGATGCTGCTGCACGGCCATCCGGGCACGCCCCGCACGTGGATCGACCTCGGCGAGATGCCGGAGGCGCTGGCGCAGCTGGTGGAACTGGGAGCGGCGCACCCCTTCATCCTGGTGATCCCGGAGATCTCCCCCGGCGGGGTGAACACCGACTGCAGCAACACCCCGCAGCGCAGGATCGCCGACTGGCTCGCGCTGGACGTGCCGGATCTGGTCGCGCGGAACTTCCGTACGCTGCCCGCCCCGGGCGGCTGGGGGCTGATGGGCGTCTCCACCGGCGGCTTCTGCGCGGTGAAGCTGCCGCTGCAGTACCCGAAGGTGTTCCGGGCGGGCGCGGCCCTGGACCCGGACCCGCTGACGGGTGACCCCGAGGTGCTGGCCGACCCGGCGCTGCGCGAGCGCAACAGCCCGATGTGGCTGGTGGAGCACGCGAAGAAGGCGGACGTCGGGGTGTTCCTGGCCACCTCCGCCCAGGACAAGGACAGCCCGCCGCAGCAGCTGGAGGCCTTCGCCAGGGCCGCGGCGGGCAGCGGGGTCCGGGTCAAGACGCTCGTCCGCCCGGCGGGCGGCCACAACTTCCAGACCTGGACCGGGATGTACCCGGACGCACTGGGCTGGCTGAGCACGGAGCTGACGCCGCCGGGCGCGGGCTGAGCCGTGCACGTCACGCGTGCGCGTCAGGCGTGCGCTTCACTCGTGCGCGTCACTCCTGGAGCGCTTCCGGAGTGCGACGGGTGACACCCCCCGTTAGCCTGCGTGACGGGGCCCGCACCCACGAGGCGGGGAACCGGGGAGCCTTCGCCCCGACCCGCATGGAGGCACCACTGTGCGCAGTTCCAGGATCCTCACCCGCACCTGTCTGGGCCTGCTCCTGGGCGCCTCGCTGGCCGGCGGATGCACCCTCGGCCGTGCCGAGAGCGCCGCGAGGCAATGTGCGGCCGGCCAGGTCTCCCGGGGCGGCACGTGCCTCCCGGGCGATACGGAGGACTTCACGCGGCAGCAGGTCGCCGACGCCCTCGCGAAGTACAAGCTGACGGCGGCGATGGCCGAGGTGTGGGTCGACGGTGAGCGCGTCTCGGCCGCCGCGGCCGGGGAGACGATGACGGGCTTCCCCGCGACGACGGACATGCGTTTCCGCATCGGGTCGGTCGCGATCCCCTATCTGACGACCTCGCTGCTCAAGCTCGTCGACGAGGGCGAGGTCAAGCTCGACGACAGGATCTCCCGCTGGCGCCCGGACCTCCCGCACGCGGACGAGATCACGCTGAAGATGCTGGCCTCGACCTCCTCCGGGTACGCGGACTACGTCACGGACCGGACCTTCATCGCCGATCTCTACAAGAACCCCTTCCGGACCTGGACGGCGGAGGAGCGGGTGAGGATCTCGGTCTCCAAGCCCCTGGTGCTGCCCCCCGGTTCGGGCTTCGCCTACTCGCACGCCAACTGGGTGATCCTGGGCGACATCATCGCGAAGGTGAGGCGCAAGCCCCTCGAGGAGGTGATGGTCGAGGACGTCCTCAAGCCACTCGGCCTGAACCACACCGCCATCTCGTCGAGGGCGGACATCCCCGAGCCGGTGCTGCACTCCTTCGACAACGAGCGGGGCGTGTTCGAGGACGCCACGTACTGGAATCCGTCGTGGACCCTGGCGCCCGGCGCGGTGATGACGGGAACGCTGGAGGACATGGCGAAGTCCTTCACGGCGATCGGCGAGGGAACGCTGCTGACGCCCGCGTCGCACGAGGCCCAGCTGACCGGCGTCGTGAAGGTCAAGGGGGACACCTGGTTCGCGCTGGGTCTGCCCGTGCAGAACACCTGGATCGTCCAGAACCCGTCCTTCGCCGGCTACGAGGGCACGGTCGCCTACCTGCCCTCCAGGAAGCTCGCCATCGCGACGGTGGCGACGCAGGGCCTGGGCAGCACCGTCCAGAACGCCAGCTCCGACGTGCTGCAGGCGATCGCCGCGCACCTGGCCCCGGAACGGCCCCTCACGCTGGGCTGACGGGCCGCCGCCCGCCGGGGCCGGTCTCGGCGGGCGGCGGGCGGCGGGCGCGCTAGTTTCCGGCCAGGCGGACCGGGAGCGTCTCCACACTGTTGCCGATGAAGCTGCGCTGGTGCGGGAGTCCGGCCTCGGGGGTGGCGAGGTCGAGGTCGGGGAAGCGGGTGAAGAGCCGCTCCAGCGCGATGGTGGCCTCCAGCCGGGCGAGCGGGGCGCCCACGCAGTAGTGGGCCCCGTGCCCGAAGGAGAGGTTGCGGGCGGCGGTGGGACGGGTGATGTCGAAGCGGTCGGCGTCCGGGCCGTGGAAGGCCTCGTCGCGGCCGGCGGCGGTGTAGCCGGCGAGCACCGGGGTGCCCTGCGGGATGACTGTGCCGGCGACGGTCAGGTCGCGGGTGGGGTAGCGGAAGGGGAACCAGCTCACCGGGCCGTCCCAGCGCAGGGTCTCGTCCACCACGTCCGACCAGGTCGCCTTGGACTCCAGGACGAGGTCCAGCTGGTCGCGGTGGGTGCACAGGGCGCGGACGGCGTTGCTGATGAGGTTGAGGGTGGTCTCGTGGCCCGCGACGAGCATCAGCCGCATGGTGCCGATGAGTTCGGCCTCGCTGAGCCGGTCGCCGTCGTCGTCGCGGGCGGCGATCAGGGCGCTGGTGAGGTCGTCGCCCGGCGCCTCCCGGCGGGTGGCGGCGATCGTCCCCATGAGCTCGACCAGCTCCCGTACGGCGGCCATCGCCTCGGCGGGGGTGGTGTCCGTGGCGATGATCACCTTGTTGGACAGGTGGTGCAGCCGGCCCCGGTGCTCGGGGTTCACCCCGAGCAGCTCGCAGATGACGCTCATCGGGAGCGGGAGCGCGAAGTGCTCGCGCAGGTCGGCGACCCCGTCGGGGGCCTCGGCCGCGGCCCGGGCGAGGCCGTCGAGGAGTCCGTAGGTCAGCTCCTCGACGCGCGGCCGCAGCCTCTCCACCTGGCGGGCCGTGAAGGCCTTGCCGACCAGGGCGCGGAGCCGGCGGTGGTCCTCGTCGTCGGCCGTGTGCATGCCCTGGGCGTTGGCGAAGACCCGCAGCGGCCAGTCCCTGGGGATGGTGCCGTCGTGCAGGGCCGGGAAGTGCCGGGCGTCCTTGGCCACTTCGGGGTGGCCAAGGAACTCCTTCAGCGCGTCGTGGCCCAGGACGACCGCTCCGGGCACCCCGCCGGGCAGTACGACCTCCGCCACCGGGCCGCGCTCGGCGCGCAGCCGGGCGTTGAGGGCGTGGGGGCAGCCTCCGGCGGGGTCGATGACGTGCGGGGCGCCCGAGGCGGACGGGACGGGGGAAATGGGGGACGACAAGCCGGCTCTCCTGACCTGATGGACGAAACTCGGTCAACAGTGCGGCCTCGGGGGCGGGTTGGACAAGCCCGCCCTGCCCGCGTCTCAGAACCAGGTGACGGTGAGGGCGAAGGCGGCGCCGGCGGTGGCCCCGGCGGTGTCCGTCGCGGTGGCGGTGACCTGGGCCGTGCCGCTGCCCCAGGCCTTGCCGGTGATCCGGCCGGAGGCGCTGTCGAGGGTCAGGCCCCAGGGCAGGCCGGTGGCGGCGTACCGGACGGGGGGCTTCCCGCCGGTGGTGGTGAGTTGGATGGTGCAGGACTGGTTGAACTTGCACGTCTGCGGGCCGGGGTTGGCGAGCCTCAGGTCACCGGGGGTGGGAGTCGGGGTCGGGCTGGGCGTGGGAGTCGGTGTGGGAGTCGGTGTGGGGGTGGGGGTCGGCGTGGGCGTGGGCGTCGTGCCGCAGCCCGGGGTGGCTTCCGGCGGCAGCGGGACCCGCCAGACCTGGGTGTCGTTCTCCGACCCGACGAGCAGGCTCGTGCAGTCCGCGTACGTCACCGTCTCGCCCTGCGATTGGGCCGGGAGGGCGACGTCCGCGAGCTTGACCCCCGCGGTGTCGTACACGGAGGCCGTGTTGGCGCCCACGGGCCCGCCGCTGCGCAGGGTGTAGGAGGCGCCCGACGGGGAGAACGCGCCGTCGGTGGCGAACACCGGGCCGGGTCGGACCGGCGTGAGGGTGTTGACCTGCCCGGTCACGGGTGGGAGCGGGGCCTGGTAGAGCTGGCCGGCGGCTCCGATGAGCTTGCTCGCGATGTAAAGCCGGCCGGTCACGGGATCGGCGAGCAGGGACTCGGCGTCGTGCTTGCCGTCGGCGTAGGAGAAGCGGTACGTCACCGGCGTGACCGTGGCGTTGGCCAGCTGGTCGGGCTCGGTGAAGCCGTGCACGGTGATCTCCGCGCGGCCGCTGAAGTTGTCGCCGATGTCGCCGACGAGGATCGCCGGGCCGCCCGAGGCGTCCTTGCCGAGCGCGAGGCCCTCCCAGTCGGTGTTGCCGACGCCGGAGAGGGTGTAGGTGGCCAGCAGCCGGCCGGTGGCGCCGTTGCAGTCGACGGCGAAGACCTGGTTGGTGTTCCCGCTGTCGTTGACGGCGTAGAACACGCCGGGGTGTTTGCGGCTCATGGCGAGGCCGCTGAACTCGGCCAGCCCGCCGGGGAGGGTGCACTTCTTCTCCGGCGCGAGCGCTTGGGTTCCGGCGGCCGCCACCGCGGCGGACGGGGCCGGGGAGGCGGTGGCGCTGGCCATCCAGGCGACCGCGGGCAGGATCGTGGCGAGGGCCGCGGTCGCGAGGGCGGCGGCCCGTGGGGGTGTCAGGAGTCGGGACATGCGCACAATGTGAGGGGACATCAGTTGCTGTGCCAGGCCCAATCCCCTCCCGTTCGAGCATCGTTCAATGCCGAGGTGGCATGTCCCGTCAGCGCACCGGCTCCCGGACCGGTCCCTTGTGTCCGGCCTGTGCGATGAACGCGCGGGCCGCACGGCTCAGCGGCCGACGGGCGTGGGCGATGCCCACCGGGCGCAGCAGCGGCGGGGTGAAGGAGCGGATCTCGGCCCGGCTCCCGAAGGCCCTCAGCACCACGTCCCGGTACCAGATGAGCGAGCCGCGGCCGTCCGTCACCCCGGTCACCCAGGCGAGGCGTTCGTCGACCTCCAGGGAGGGGACGGGCCGCACCCCGAGGCAGCTGAACATGGCCTCCATCTCGGTGCGCCGGCCGGTCCCCGGGGTGGGCAGGACCATGGGCAGGCCGTCGAGCATGCGCAGCGGCATGGGATGCGGCAGCCGGGAGCCGGCCGGGGAGATCAGCACCACCTCGCGCTCCTGGATGAAGTGGGTGGAGAGCTCCTTGTCGACGGGCAGGTCGACCAGGGCCAACTCCGCCCGCCCCTGGTTCAGTTCCTCGACGAGGACCTCCCTGCTGTCGTGCTGGTGGATGCGGACGTCAACCGTCGGGTGCCGCTCGGTGAAGGCCGCGACCAGATCGGAGGCCAGGTCGAGGGCGAGGGTGGGGGTGGTGACGAGGGTCAGGACGGCCCGGGCGTCCCTGCCGTGCGGGGTCCCGATGTCGTCGATGGCTTCCACCGCGTTGAGCACGGTGCGGGCCAGCCGGACGACCCGGGCCCCCTCCGGCGTGAGGTCCACCCCCCTTCCCCGGCGGGCGAGGAGCTCGACGCCGAGATCGCGTTCCATGGCCTGGACGGCCCGGGACAGGGCGGACTGGGCGACGAAGACCGAGGCGGCGGCGCCGGTGATGGACCGGCAGTCGGCGACGGCGACGAGGTAGCGGAGCTGCGCCAGCGTGGGGGTCATGACCGGACGGTAACCGCGCGAGGCTGTACCTGTAAGGGCTCGTCGGGTGAACAACTGACCGGGTGCGACTCCCCGTTCATGCCCGGTCGGCGGATAGGCATGCCCATGCGGCATGCCCGCAAGGACGCGCCGGACCGGGCCGGGCCGCGGGGTCCGCCCACCCAGGCGGGCAACGTCGCAGGCCACGGCTCGGCCGGGACGGATCGCGGGTCCCATCCGGAGGTACGCCGGGCGGTCCGCGCCCGCCGAGGGAGCGAAGTACCGCACTCCGCATAGCTGTTGACAGTGCACGGCGGTCACCGCACGATGCAACGCGGCATGAGGGTGTTTGACCACTGTTCAAGCCTGCCGCCGCACACCGGCCGAGGTGCGAGACCCCCGCACTCCCCTCCTCGCGCTCTGCCGCTTCCTTGTGCTCTCCGTTCTGCCGTTCTTCCGTCCTGCACTCCGCCATGTCACACAGCACTGGAAGAGGAGCGCCCGTGACCCCCCATCCCCCACAGTCCGCCGCCACCCGCGATCTGGTCGTCGCGGTCAGTCCCTTCGAGGAGCCCCGCCCGGGGATCGTGATCGCCGCCGAACGTGCCGGGTCCCTCGGGCTGCTCGACCTCGGCCGGGACGCGCACGCCGCACGGGACGGCCTCGCGGAGTCGGGCCGCCGGCTCGGCGGCAGCGGCAGGTACGGAGTGCGGGTGCCCGCGGGCTGCCCGCTCGGACCGGAGGAACTGCCGGCCGAGGTGGACACCGTGCTGCTCGCCGACCCCGCCTGGCACACCCCGGATCGGGTGGCCGCGTGGGCGGCGGCCGCCGGGCGGCCCCGGGTGTGGGCCGAGGTGACCAGCCTGGCGGAGGCCACGGCCGCCGTGGCCGCGGGGGCGGACTCGCTCGTCGCCAAGGGCCACGAGGCCGGCGGCCGGGTGGGCTCGGCGACCACCTTCGTCCTGCTCCAGCAGCTGCTCGGGGACCCCTCGGTCCGGGTTCCCGTACGCGCCTGCGGCGGGATCGGCCCGCACACGGCGGCCGCGGCCGTCGCGGGCGGGGCCGCCGGAGTGCTCCTCGACGCCCAACTGGCCCTGACCGTCGAGGGCGAGGCCGGGATACCGGCGGAAGTGGCCGCCGCGCTGCGGGCGATGGACGGTTCCGAGACCCGGCTCGTCGACGGACACCGGGTGTTCGCACGGCCCGACCTCACCCCGCCCGGGGGTCCGGCGCACCTGCTGCTCGGCGCCCGGGACCTGCGGTCGCAGCTGCTGCCCGTCGGACAGGACGGAGCGTGCGCGGCCCGGCTCGCCGAACGCCACCGGACCACCGGCGGTGTGCTCCTCGCCGTACGGGCGGCCGTCCGCGGGCACCTGGAGGAGGCTGCCCGGACCGGGCCGCCGGCCGTCGCGCAGGGCCCGATGACCCGGGTGAGCGACCAGGCGGCCTTCGCCGAGGCGGTCGCCGCGGCGGGCGGGGTCCCGTACCTGGCGCTCGCGGTGATGGAGGGCCCTGACGTACGCCGGCTGCTGGCCGAGACCGCCGAACGGCTCGGGGAGCGCCCCTGGGGCGTGGGGCTGCTCGGCTTCGCCCCGCCCGAGCTGCGGCGGGCGCAGCTGGCGGCCGTGACCGGGGCCCGTCCACCGCACGCGATCATCGCCGGGGGCACCCCGGCGCAGGCGGCCCCGCTGGAGGCGGCCGGGATCCGCACCCACCTGCACGTGCCCTCGCCCGGCCTGCTGGAGCGGTACCTCGCCGAGGGGGCGCGGCGGTTCGTCTTCGAGGGGCTGGAGTGCGGCGGGCACGTCGGGCCGCGCGCCTCGTTCCCGCTGTGGGAGGAGCAGATCGAGCGGCTGCTGTCCTGCCCCGAGCCGGAGGCCCTGGACCTGCTGTTCGCGGGCGGGATCCACGACGAGCGGTCCGCCGCGATGGCGCTGGCGGCCGCGGCTCCGCTGGCCGGGCGCGGCGCGCGGATCGGGGTGCTGATGGGCACCGCGTACCTGTTCACCGAGGAGGCCGTGGCGGCGGGCGCGGTCCTGCCGGGCTTCCAGCGGGCGGCGGTGGAGTGCGCGGACACCGTACTGCTGCGCACCGCGCCCGGGCACGCCACCCGCTGCGCGGACACCCCGTACGCCGAGACCTTCGAGGCGACCCGGCGGCGGCTCGCGGAGAGCGGCGTGGAACCGCGCGAGATGTGGGAGGAGCTGGAGCGGCTCAACCTGGGACGGCTGCGGATCGCCAGCAAGGGCCTGCGGCGCGCGACGGACCGGCTGGAGGCCGTGGACGAGGAACAGCAGTACGCGGAGGGGCTGTTCATGCTCGGGCAGGCCGCGACCCTGCGCACCGCGACCACAACGGTCGCCGCACTGCACGCGCAGGTCACCGAGGGGGCCACCGCACTGCTGGAGCGCCGGGCCCGCGACTTCGCGGACGGCGGGGCGGCGGAGCCGGCCGACCCGCTCGACATCGCCGTGGTCGGCATGGCCTGCGCCTACCCCGGCGCGCCGGACCTCGCCGCCTACTGGGCGATGGTCCTCGCCGGGACGGACGCCGTCACCGAGGTGCCGGCCGACCGCTGGGACCCGGCGCTCTACTACGACCCCGACCCGGCCCGGGCCGGGGAGCGCACTCCGTCGCGCTGGGGCGGGTTCCTCGGCCCGGTGCCCTTCGACGCCCTCGCCCACGGCATCCCGCCCGCCTCCCTCGCCGGGATCGAGCCGGTGCAGCTGCTGGCCCTGGAGATCTCGGCGCGGGCCCTCGACGACGCCGGCTACGGCAGGGAGCGCGCCTTCGACCGCTCGCGGACCTCGGTGGTCTTCGGCGCGGAGGCCGGTACCGAACTGGCGGGCGCGTACGGGCTGCGCGCCCTGCACCCCGCCTACCTGGGCGAGCTGCCGCCCGGCCTGGACGAGCAACTGCCGCGGCTCACCGAGGACTCCTTCCCCGGCATCCTCGCCAACGTCATCGCCGGCCGGGTCGCCAACCGGCTCGACCTGGGCGGGGCGAACTGCACGGTGGACGCCGCCTGCGCCTCCTCCCTCGCCGCCCTGGACCTCTCGTGCCGCCAACTGCGCGACGGGGACAGCGACATGGTGCTGTGCGGGGGCGCCGACGTGCACAACGGGATCAACGACTACCTGATGTTCGCCTCCGTCCGCGCCCTCTCGCCGGGCGGCCGCTGCCGGCCCTTCGACGCGGCCGCCGACGGGATCGCCCTCGGCGAGGGCGTGGGGGCGCTCGTCCTGAAGCGGCTCGCGGACGCGGAGCGGGACGGCGACCGGGTGTACGCCGTGATCAAGGCGGTGGGCTCCGCCAGCGACGGCCGCTCCCTCGGCCTGACCGCCCCCCGCCCGGAAGGACAGCGACGCGCCCTGGAGCGGGCCTACGCACGGGCCGGCATCGCCCCGGCCGAGGTGGGCCTGGTCGAGGCGCACGGCACCGGCACGGTGGTCGGCGACAGCACCGAACTGGCCGTCCTCAGCGACCTGTTCACCGCCTCCGGAGCGTCCGCCGGATCCTGCGCCCTGGGCTCCGTCAAATCCCAGCTCGGCCACACCAAGTGCGCCGCCGGACTCGCCGGACTCATCAAGGCCGCACGGGCCGTCCACACGGGCGTCCGGCCGCCCACCCTGCACATCGACACGCCCAACCCGGCCTGGCAGGCGGAGACCAGCCCCTTCTCCTTCGACACCGAGGCGCGCCCCTGGGCCGTCCCCGCGGAGCGGCGGATCGCCGGAGTGAGCGCCTTCGGCTTCGGCGGCACCAACTACCACGCGGTGCTGGCCGGTTACGGGGGCGCGGAGGAGCCCCGGCACGGCCTGGAGGAGTGGCCGGCCGAGCTGTTCTGCTTCCGCGGCGAGGACCGGAAGGCGGCCGGCCGCGCGATGGCCCGGCTCGCGGCCCGCCTGGAGGAGAACGACTCGGCCGGACGCCCCTGGCCCCTGCGCGACCTCGCGGCGGAAACCGCCACCGGCTCCGGCCCGGTCCAGGTGGCGATCGTCGCGGCCGACCTCGACGAACTGGCGGCCCGCCTCGAACAGGCCCGCACCTTCACCCACGGCACCGGCATCCACGTCAAACGGGAGCACCCGGACGGCCTGACCGCCTTCCTCTTCCCCGGCCAGGGCAGCCAACGCCCGGGCATGCTCAACGAGTTGTTCACGTCCTTCCCCGCCCTGCGCACCCTCCTGGACTCGGCTCCGCCCCCCGTCGTAGCGGCGATGTTCCCGCCGGCGGCCTTCACCGCCGAAGGACGGGCGGCCCAGAAGACCGCCGTCACCGACACCCGCGTGGCCCAGCCGGCCCTGGGACTGGCCGGGGCCGCAGCGCATCTGCTGCTCGGCGAGCTCGGCGTACGCCCGGA
Organism: Streptomyces sp. NPDC090045; assembly: GCF_044747975.1. Classification (NCBI taxonomy): domain Bacteria; kingdom Bacillati; phylum Actinomycetota; class Actinomycetes; order Kitasatosporales; family Streptomycetaceae; genus Streptomyces; species Streptomyces sp. NPDC090045. The sequence goes on along the minus strand of NZ_JBIVFA010000009.1, from coordinate 41,495 downwards.
CTGCGTGGCCGGGCACTCGTACGGGGAGCTCACCGCGCTCTGGGCGGCCGGGGTCTACGACACCGAGAGCCTGCTACGGCTGAGCGCCCGCCGCGCCGAGGCGATCCTGGAGGCCGCCGGCGCGGACCCGGGCACCATGGCGGCCGTCTCGGCGACACCGGACGAGGTCGCCGCACGCACCGGATGCACCATCGCGAACCACAACGCCCCCCGCCAGTGCGTCATCTCCGGCCCCACGCCCACCGTCAAGGAGGCGGTCTCCGCACTCCGCGAGGCGGGACTCTCGGCAGAACCCCTCCCGGTGGCCTGCGCCTTCCACAGCGAAGTGGTGTCGGAGGCATCGCAGGCCCTCGCCACGGCCCTGTCCGAAACACCGATGGCAGCTCCCACCACCCCCATCTGGTCGAACACCACAGGCGGCAGGTATCCGACATCACCGGCGGAAATCCAGGACCTCCTGGCCCGCCAGGTCGCGGAGCCGGTCCGGTTCGTCGACGAGGTGGAGGCCATGTACGCGGCCGGCGTCCGCACCTTCGTGGAGGCGGGCCCCGGCCGCGTCCTCACCGCCCTGATCGGCCGCATCCTCTCCGACCGCCCCCACACCGTGGTCCCCCTGGACATCCCGGGCGAACACGGCCTCGTCCGCCTGGTCACAGCCCTGGCGGAACTGATCTCGGCAGGCGTGGCGATATCACCAGAGGCCCTGTTCCGCGGTCGCACCTCCCGCCTCCCGGAGCGCGCCCCGCGCCGCCCGGGCTGGCTGGTGGACGGCCACCTGGTCCGCACGGCGGCCGGCACCCCGGTCCCCGGCGGCCTCCGCCCGGCCCAACGCGTGGCCGCGCCGGACCACGACACGACCACGAACGGAGGCACGGGCATGACCTCAGGTACCAGTACGGGCAGGTCGGCAGGTCACGAGGAAGCGGTCCTGGAATACCTCCGCAGCACCCGCGAACTGGTCGCCGCTCAGCGGGACGTCCTCCTGGGCTACCTGGGGCTGCCATCCCATGGGCCGGAGACCACGTCCGCCGGGGCAGGGAGCGTGCCGGGGCGATCCCCGCAGGGCGCCGAACGCCATGTGGCCCGGCCCGCCGACCCCCCGACACGTTCGGCGTCCGAGGAGACGCCCCGGCGGGCGCCCGGCCCCACCCCTCTCACGGACCCCGGCGAAACCGCGCCCCCCGCCCGGTCCCCCGAGGCGGTCATGGAGGTCGTCCTGGAGATCGTCCACACCCGGACCGGATACCCCCTGGACATGCTCGACCCCGGCCTGGACCTGGAGGCGGACCTCTCCATCGACTCGATCAAGCGCGTGGAGATCATCGGCGCCCTGGCCGACCGGATCGGCCTCCCCCAGGACCCGGGCGGCTCCGCGGTCGAGGAGCTCTCCCGGATCAAGACCCTGCGCGCCATAGTCGACTGGATCACCACGCACACGGCAGCACAGCCGACCTCGCATCCAGCACCCCAGGCCCAGCCGGCCACACCCCCACTCACCCGCCTCCGCGTCGACACCGTCCCCGCACCCCCCGCCACCCCGGACCCGGAAGCCCTCCGCGGCCTGCGGATCGGCGTGGTCGACGACGGCCAGGGCCTCGCCCGGGCACTCTCCACGGCACTGGAGGCGTACGGGGCCGAGCCGCACCCCCTCACCGAACCCGAGCCCGGTTTCGACGCCATCGTCGACCTGACCGGTCTGCGGACCGGCTCGGAGCCCGTCCTCCCGCAGCTCTTCCCCGCACTGCGCCGCGTCCTGACGGACGGAACGCACCGGCTGCTCCTCGTCACCACACCCGGCGCCCCCGCCGCCGGCCTGCACGGCTTCGCCCGCAGCGCCGCCCTCGAATTCCCCGGCACACTCGTCCGCGCCGTGGACGTCCACCCCAAGGAGGCGCCCGAACAGGTCGCCGCACAACTCCTCGCAGAACTGAGCTGCACCACCCCCCACGCGTCCGTCGGCTACACCACGGAGGGCACCCGCACCACACGCACCCCCGTGGCGGCCCCCCTCACCCCGGATGGAGGCACCGCGCAGCCCCTCGGCCCCGACTCCGTCGTCCTGCTCACCGGCGGGGCCCGCGGCATCACCGCCCGCACCGCCCTGGCCCTGGCCCACGCCACGGGTTGCCACATCGAACTCCTGGGCCGCACCCCGGAACCCGCCTCCAACTCCGCCGACGAGTTCGCCCAGGCCCAGGACCGGGTCGCCCTCCGCGCCGCCCTGATCGCGGCAGGGCTCCGTACGCCCGCGGAGATCGAGGCCGCGGCCTCGCGGATCCTCGCCGAGCGCGAGGTGCGCGCCACCCTGGCCGCTCTCACCGCGGCCGCCGCCTCCGTCCGCTACCACTGCGCGGACGTCACCGACGAGCGGGCCGTACGGGCCGTCGTGGCCGACGTACGGGAGCGCCACGGCCGGCTCGACGGCATCGTGCACGGCGCCGGAGTCCTGCGCGACGGCCTGCTGAGCGACAAGCAACCGGCCGACTTCACCCAGGTGTTCACCACGAAGGTGGCCGGCGCCCGGCACCTGGCGGCCGCGGCCGCCGAACACGGCTCGGCGCCCGCCCCCCGCTTCCTGGCCCTGTTCGGGAGCGTGGCCGGGGTCTACGGCAACCGCGGCCAGACCGACTACGCCGCGGCCAACGACGCCCTCGACGGCCTCGCGCACAGCTGGGCGGAGTCCTTCCCGGGCCGGGTGCTGTCGGTCGACTGGGGCCCCTGGGCCGCGGAGGCGGGCGGGATGGTCACCCCCGAGCTGGAGCGTGCGTACGCCCGGCGCGGCATCCCGCTCATCGATCCGGCGGCCGGCACCGCCGCGTTCCTCGCCGAACTGTCGCACGGGACCGACGTACAGGTGGTCCTGATGGCAGCGGAACAGGAGGACGGTGGCCGTGAGTAACCGACGGAGCGGCACCGGCCCCCGCCCCACCGACGCCGCCATCGTCGGCATGGGCGCGGTCTTCCCCGGCGCCCCCGACCTGGCCGCCTACCGCCGCAACCTCCTCGCCGGTACGGACTCCATCGGCGAGGTCCCGCCGGACCGCTGGGACCCCGAGGTGTACTACGACCCCACCTCGGGACCCAACGCGGGATCCGCCCCGGGACCCGCCGCCGGCGACCGCTTCTACTGCCGCAGGGGAGGCTTCGTCGACGGCTTCGCCGCCTTCGACCCGACCCGGTTCGGGATCATGCCGGCCGCCGTGGAGGGGGCCGAGCCGGATCAGATGCTGGCCCTGCACGCGACGGCGGAGGCGATCGCCGACGCGGGCGGCGAGGACCGGCTGCCGGCCGACCGCTCGCGGATCGGGGTGGTGCTGGGCCGCGGCGGTTTCATGGGTGTGGCCACCGCCCGTCTCGACCAACGGGTGCGTACCGCACACCAGTTGGCGCAGACCCTGCGGGAGCTGGCGCCGGAGCTGGGCGAGCGGCGGATCGCGGCGGTGCGCTCGGCCTTCCAGGACGCGCTGGGGCCGGAGCGGCCGGACGCCTCGATCGGGCTGGTGCCGAGCTTCACGGCCGCCCGGACCGCGAACCGGCTGGACTTCCGCGGCCCCGCCTACACCCTGGACGCGGCCTGCGCCTCCTCCCTCCTGGCGGTGGACCAGGCGGTGGGACTGCTGGCCTCGGACCGCTGTGACGCGGTGGTCGCGGGGGCGGTGCACCACTGCCACATCGCGACGCTGTGGAGCGTGTTCACTCAGTTGCGGGCGCTGAGTCCGAGCGAGCGGATCCGGCCCTTCGACCGGAGGGCCGACGGGACCCTGCTGTCCGAGGGGACCGGGGTGGTGCTGCTGAAGCGGCTGGCCGACGCGCAGCGGGACGGCGACCGCGTGTACGCGGTGATCCGCGGGACGGGCGTGGCGGGGGACGGCCGTGCGGCGAGCCTGATGAGCCCCCTGGTCGCTGGCCAGGTACAGGCCCTGGAGCGGGCCTGGCGGCAGGCCGGACTGGATCCGCGGGCGCCGGGCGCGCTGGGCCTGCTGGAGGCGCACGGGACGGGCACCCCGGTCGGCGACGCGGCCGAACTGGACACCCTGGCCCGGGTGTTCGGCCCGACGGAGCCGGGCGACCGGCTCGGCATCGGCTTCGGTTCGGTGAAGTCGATGCTCGGGCACACCATGCAGGCCTCGGGCATGGCCGGGCTGATCAAGGCCGCGCTCGCGGTGCACGAGGGGGTGCTGCCGCCGACGCTGCACCTGGAGGAGCCGCACCCGGACCTGGCGCGGACCCGGATGCGGCCGGTGACGGCGGCGGAGCCGTGGGAGCGGGGGCCGGCGCCCCGCCGGGCCGGGGTCAACGCGTTCGGCTTCGGCGGGATCAACGCGCACGTGATCCTGGAGGAGGCCCCGGCGGGCGCGCGCCCGCCGCTTCCGGTGCGGCGGTTCCTGCCGCTGGGGGCCACGGCCGCGCCGGTGGGGCCGGCCGCGCGGGCCGACGTACTCCTGATCGGCGCGGACACGCCGGCGGAGCTGTCGGCCCGGCTGGCGTCCGGTCCCCCCGCGTCCGGTGGGGACGGGCCCTGCCGGGTCGCGGTGGTCGGCCCGACGCCGCAGCGGCTGGCGCTGGCCGCGAAGGTGGTGGCGCGGGGCCGGCCGTGGCGGGGGCGCGGGGACGTGTGGTTCACACCGGAGCCGCTGGGGGGCCGGGTGGCGTTCCTGTTCCCGGGCCTGGAGCCGGAGTTCGCCCCCGTGGTCGACGACGTCGCGGACCGGCTCGCGCTGGCGCCGCCCCGGCTCACCCGGGGCGCGACCCTCGTGGAACGGGCCCTGGACGCAATCGCGACGGGCCGCTTCTTCGCCCGGGTGCTGCCCGGACTCGGCATCGAGGCCGATGTGCTGGCCGGCCACAGCCTGGGCGAGTGGGCGGCGATGGTGGCCGCCGGAATGTATCCGCAGGAGGCGGCCGACACCTTCCTGGACTCGCTGCAGCCGGACGATCTGCGGGTCCCCGACCTCGTGTACGCCGCACTGGGCTGCGGCGCCCGGCGGGCCGAGGCGGCCTTGCACGGCCTGAACGCGGTGGTGGTCAGCCACGACAACTGCCCGCACCAGTCGGTGATCTGCGGGGATCCGGACCAAGTGGCGTCCGTGGTGGAGCGGTTGCGCGCCGACGGGGTGCACGGCCAGGAACTGCCGTTCCGTTCGGGCTTCCACACCCCCATGTGGGAGCCGTACCTCGGCCAGGTCCGTGCCGCCTTCGGCCGGCTGCCGCTGAGGTCCGGCTCGCTCCCGGTGTGGTCGGCGACCACGTGCGCGCCGTTCCCGCCCGACCCGCAAGAGGTGCGGGACCTGGTGATCCGCCATCTCCTGGAGCCGGTCCGCTTCCGCGAGTTGACGCTGCGGCTGTACGAGGAGGAGGGCGTGCGCAGCTTCGTCACACTCGGGCCGGGCAGCCTGCCGGGCTTCGTCGAGGACACCCTGCGCGAACGTCCCCACCTCTCGGTGTCGACCTCCTCCCCCCGGCTGCCGGGCCTGGCGGCCCTCAGCCGCACGTGCGCCGCGCTGTGGGCCGAGGGGTACGCACCGCGCTGGGGGCTCCTGGCCGAGGCGGCCCCGGCGGCCGGTTCGCCGCCGCGCCCCGGCCCGGCCGCACCGCGGCCGGCACCCGCCGGACCGGGGCTCCGCATGCCACTGGACCTGGGGTCCCCGCTGGTCCGCCTGGGCGAGGCGGCCCGCGGCTCCCTCAGCGGCCTCCTCACGCCGGCCGCTGCCGCCCAGGCCCCGGCCCCGGCGGCGCCCCCTCCCCCGGGGGTGCGGCCGGTGTTGCTCTCCGCCCTGGACGCGGTGCTGGCCGATGCCGGCTCGGCCGCCCGGGCCGTGACCGACGCCTGGTCGGCCGCAGGACCGCCGAAGGTCCCGGCAGAAACACGGGCCCGGGCACAGGCACGGCCGCCGGCCCAGGAACGCCTGCGGCTCTCCCTCGCCGCGCTGCCCTACGTACGCGACCACTGCGTGTACCTCCAGCCCGACGGCTGGCCGGAGGACTCCGACCGGTTCCCCGTCGTGCCCATGACCACCATGCTGGAACTGGCCGCCGACGCCGCCCGGCGGCACGCCCCGCCCGGCCTCGCCGTCGTCGGCTACGAGGACGTACGGGCCCTGCGGTGGCTCGCCGTCGAGCCGGCCGTCGACGTCGAGGTCCGCGTCCGCGGTGACGGGCCCGGCCGGCTGCACGTCACCCTCGGGGAGTACGCCTCGGTGGTGGTGCTGCTCGGCGAGCGGTACGGGGAGCCGCCCGCGCCCGACGGCACCCCGCTGCGCGACCCCGGGCCCGCGCCCGTCAGCGCCGCGGCCCTGTACCGGGACCGCTGGATGTTCCACGGGCCGCGCTTCGCCGGGGTCCACGAGGTGCGGACCGTCGGCTCGGACGGCATCCACGGCGTACTGCGGGCCCTGCCCGACCCGGGCGCGCTCCTCGACGCCGCCGGACAGCTCTTCGGGCACTGGATGCAGCTGCGGCTCCCGGTGGACCGGCTGGTCTTCCCGGCCACCGTGGACCGCATCCGGTTCTTCGGGCCGCCACCGGCCCCGCAGGATCTGGTCACCGCCACCGCCCGGATCCGCGAGGTGCACGACGTCACCGTGCGCGGCGACCTCGAACTGCGCCGGGCCTCCGGCGGGGTGTGGGCCCGGATCGAGGGCTGGACGTACCGCCGGTTCGGCGCCGACGAGCGGGTCTGGCCGATGAAGTTCACCCCGGAGGTCTGCGGGATCGGCGAGCCCCGGCCCGAGGGCTGGTGCCTGGCCCGGCGCCGCTGGACCGATCCCGCCTCGCAGGAGCTCGTGATGCGCCGCTACCTGGGCGCCCCCGAGCGGGCCGCCTACGAGCGGCTGTCGCCGCGGGCCCGGGCGCCCTGGCTGCTGGGCCGGATCGCGGCCAAGGACGCCCTGCGCGGGCTCTTGTGGGACGGCGGGGCCGGGCCGGTGTTCCCGGCGGAGGTGCCCATCGGCAACGATCCGGCCGGCCGGCCGCTCGCCGAGGGCCCGCTGACCCGGGGCCACCGGCTGTCCATCGCCCACAAGGACCGGATCGCGGTCGCCCTCGCCGACCCCGCGCGGCCGGTCGGCATCGACGTGGAGCCGGTGACCGCCGACCCGGACGCGCTGATCCGGATCGCCCTCGGGCCGGACGAACTCCGCCTCGCCGAACGGCTGGCGGCCCGCGGGGGCACCGGTCTGCCGGCCGCGCTCACCGCCCTGTGGTGTGCCAAGGAGGCCGCCGCCAAGGCGGACGGCGGCGGGCTGGGCGGGCGGCCGCGGGACTGGCGGGTGACCGGTGATCCCGATTCCGGCGCCCTGCTCGTGACGTCCCCGGACGGGCACCCGTACCCGGTCCGCACGACCCGGCTCGGCACACCTCTCGCCGACTCGCCGCTCACCGCCACGCTCCCCACCACGATCACCGCCGCGCCGGCCGACCCGTCCCCGCCCGACCACGTCGTCGCCTGGACCGCCCACTCGACCGCGCCCTCCCCCGTCCCCTTCCACCTCACGGAGAACCGTCATGGCAACTGACATCCTCGCCGAGATCACGGGCATGCTCGTGGAGATCGTCGGCGACGAGTACCTCCTCGCGGAGGAGGTCACGATGAAGACGACGTTCAACGAGGACCTCGCCCTGGAGAGCATCGAGTTCGTCGCCCTCGCCGAGCTGCTCCACCACCGCTACGGCGCCGGCGTGGACCTGATGGGCTTCCTGGCGGAGAAGGACATGGACGCCATCCTGGCCATGTCCGTCGGTGAACTCGTCACCCACATCGGCCGGATCACGCACACCTCCCTGGCCCGGGTCTCGGCGGGCGGCTCGCCCGCGTCGGCCGGCTGAGCCCGCCATGGCCGTCGTCCTCGCCAACTCCCTGCGCTTCCACGTCCAGCGGCTCCCGGCCGCCGACGGAGCCGACGCCCCGGACCGCCCCGTCGTGGTCTTCCTGCACGGGCTGGTCGTCGACAACCTCTCCTCCTTCTACTGCCCCCTGGCCGTGCCGGTGGCCCGGGCCGGGCACGAGGCCGTCCTCTACGACCTGCGCGGCCACGGCCGTACCGAGCGCCCGGCCTCCGGCTACGACGGCCGCACCGCCGTACGCGACCTCTTCGCCCTGCTCGGCGCGCTGGGCCTCGGGCAGCGCCCGGTCCACCTGGTCGGCAACAGCTACGGCGGGACCCTCGCCCTGCACGCCGCCCTGGCCCGGCCCGACCTCGTCGCCGGGCTCACCCTCCTCGAACCCCCGCTCGGCGGGGCGTGGGTGGAGAACATGGTGGACACCCTGTCGGCGGCCGCGCTCAGCCTGGAGGACAGCCCGGTCCCCGCCGAGCTGCTCACCCTGCGCCTGCGCAAGGCCGCCAACCTCACGGCCATCGCCGACGCCCTCCTCAACCGCACCACGCTCATCGACGACATCGCCGCGAGCCGCGCCTTCACCCCGGCCGACTACGCCCGGCTGCGCTGCCCGGTCCTGACCGTCTGCGGCGAGCACTCCGAACTGGTGCCGGGGGCCCGGGAGCTGGCCCGTCACGCCCCGCGGGGCGCGCTGCGGATCCTGCCGGACCTGGGGCACGACGTGCTGAAGGAGAGCAGCGGGGTGCTGCGGGAGTCCGTACTGGCCCATCTCGACGCGACGGCCGCACCGGCTCCGGCGAACCCGACCGCCACGACGACGACGGCGGCAGCGGTACGGCCGCGGGCGGGAGCGCTGGTCCGGTGAAGGTGCTGTTCACCGTGCCCCCGCTGGCGGGGCACGTCAATCCGACCGTGGCCGTCGGGGCCGAACTGGCGGCCCGGGGGCACGAGATCGCCTGGGCCGGGCCGGCCTCCGCACTGGCCCGGCTGCTGCCCGCGCAGGCGCGGATCCTGCCGGCCGGCGAGGAGGCGGGCGGCGGGTACGCGGCGCTGCACGAGCGCTGGCGGGATCTGCGCGGGGTGGGGGCGCTGCGGTTCCTGTGGGAGGAGGCGCTGGTGCCGCTGGCCCGGGCGATGGTGCCGGGGGTGGAACGGGCCGTCCGGGCGTTCGGGCCGGACGTGATGGTCGCCGACCAGCAGGCCCTGGCCGGGCCGCTGGTCGCCCGGCGGCTCGGCGTCCCGTGGGCGACCTCCGCCAGCACCTCGGCCGAACTGACCCGGCCCTTCGCCGACTTCCCGAAGGTCGGGGAGTGGGTGGCCGGGCAGGTCTCCGGCCTGCTCGCGGAGTTCGGTGACGCGGCGCGGGAGCAGGGGGGCTGGGACCCGCGGTTCTCGGAGCGGCTGGTCCTGGTCTTCTCCACCCCCGAACTCGTCGGAACGGCCGGCGAGTTCCCGGCGCACCACGCCTACGTCGGACCGGCCTTCGGGGCCCGTCCGGTCCCTCCGGGCTTCCCCTGGCAGCGGCTGGACCCGGCGCGGCGGCGGGTGCTGGTGTCCCTGGGCACCCTCAACCAGGAGGCCGGTGCCCGCTTCTACGGGGCGGTGCTGGGAGCCGCCGAACGGCTCGCCGGGGAGGTCCAGTTCGTGCTGGCGGCGCCCTCCGCGCTGATCGGGCCGGTGCCCGGCCACGTACTGCTCCAGGAGAGCGTGCCGCAGCTGGACCTGCTGCCGCACCTGGACGCGGTGGTCTGCCACGCCGGCCACAACACCGTCTGCGAGGCCCTCGCGCACGGGCTGCCGCTGGTCGTCGCCCCGATCCGGGACGACCAGCCGATCGTGGCCCGGCAGGTGGTCGAGGCCGGGGCCGGAATCCGGGTGCGCTTCGGCAGGACCCGGGCCGAGGAACTGCGCGACGCGCTCACGGCCGTGCTGGACGATCCCGGCCCCCGCCGGGCAGCCCGGCGGATCCAGGCCTCATTCGCCGCGGCGGGCGGGGCTGCCGCCGCGGCCGACCGGTTGGAGAAACTGCTATGACGCCACCCCCGCTCTCCCGGGTCCGGTGGACCTCCGCGGTGTTACTGGCCGCACTCGCCGCGGGCACCGTACGCGCCGGGCGCCGGCTGCGGGCGATCCCGGTGCTGCCCGTGACCCCGCCCGCGGCGGCCGGCGTGCCGCGGCCGGCCGGATGGCGGCTGCTCACCGCCCGCGGCGTCGAGCCCGACGCGGCCACCTTCCTCGCCGCCTGCGCGCACGCCGAAGGGGAGGGACTGCGGGTGCTGGACCTGCTGCCCGCGGACCTGGCCGCCGAGCGGGCGCTGGGGCTGCTGCGGCTGGTCGATCCCGCCCGGTACCGGTGGGACCGGCTCGGCGAGGGGCGCGGGGCCGGGTTCGCCGTTCTCGTCGCCGAGGAGGTGCTGGCGCGGGCAGGGGTGGATCCGGTCGGGCCGCGCCCGCAGCCGGCGGAACTCCTGGCGCTGACCCGCAGGTTGAAGGAGTACGCCGCCGACGCGACGGGCCTGGCCATCGCCCCCGGCCTGAGCTGTGGGGCGCCCGACGAGCCCCGGGGACCGGCGCGGGTCGCCGAGCTGCGGGCCCAGGGGCTGCCGCCGGGGGCGCTGGCCGCCGCACAGCTCGGCGGGCTGGCGCTGCTGGCGGGTGTCGCACTGCGCCAGGGCCGGTGGGGCGCGGCCGCGGCCGGGCTGTACTGGCTCCAGCCGTACCTCGCCCTGGGCGGGCCGGGCTCCCCGCTGCGGCCCGCCGATCTGGCCCGGGCCACCGCGGCCCGGCCGCTGCGCTCCCTCGGCGCCGCCCTGCGTACGGCCGCGGCGGCCGGCCGGGACGCGACCGGCGAGGACCACGCGCGGGACACCGCGCGCGCCGCCGCCTATCGGGCCGAACTGGGCGCCGGCGTCGCGCACTTCCTCGAACCGCGCCGCCCGGACTGCCCGTGGTGCGGCTCCGGCCGACTCGCCGTCCGGGTCCGGGTGCCCGACCTGCTCCAGGGCAAGCCGGGCCTCTTCACCCTGGAGCAGTGCGGGGAGTGCGGGCACGTCTTCCAGAACCCCCGACTGACCCCGGAGGGCCTGGAGTTCTACTACCGGGACTTCTACGACGGGCGCGGCGGCGAGGGCGCGGGCACGGTCTTCGGAAGGCTGGGCGCCGCCTACCGGGGGCGGGCCGAGATGCTCCTCCCGCACGCCGAGCCGTTGTCCTGGCTCGACGTGGGCACCGGGCACGGCCACTTCTGCAACGCGGCGCGGGCCGTCTGGCCGCGGACCCGGTTCGACGGGCTCGACATGGGCGACGGGGTCCGCGAGGCGGAGCGCCGCGGCTGGGTGGAGACCGGATACCAGGGCCAGTTCCCGGAGTTCGCGTCGAAGCTGGCGGGCCAGTACGAGGTGGTCAGCATGTACCACTACCTGGAACACACCCGGGATCCGCTGGCCGAACTGGACGCGGCGGCCGCCGTCCTGGCCCCCGGCGGGTTCCTGACCATCGAGCTGCCCGACCCCGAATCACGGATGGCGCGGCTGCTCGGCCCGGCGTGGCTGCCCTGGTTCCAGCCCCAGCACCAGCACCTGGTGCCCGCCGCGAACCTGCGCGAGGCACTCGCCGACCGGGGGTTCACCGTCCTCGCCGAGGAGCACGGACCGGCCCACCAGGGCAACGACTTCTTCGGCGCGGTGGCGCTCACCGCGACGCGGCTGGCCCCGGACCCGGACCGCCCGTGGGCTCCCCCGGCCACGGCCGGCGCCCGGGCCCTCGCCCACGCCGTCCGGCTGGCCGTCCTGCCGGCGTTCGCGGGCGCGGCGGCACTCGACGCCCTGCGCACGGCGGCGGCCCACCGCACGGACGGCGGCAACGCCTACCGCATGCTGGCCCGCAAGGACGTCCCGTGACGGCCCCGGAAGCCCCCGGGCCGCGCACCGCGGGTGCCGCACATCCAGTCTCGCCTGGGGGTACCCCCGGACGGAGTCCGAGGGAGTTCGAGGCGCGGGGTCCTGGGCGGAGCCCCGGTCTCCGCCCGGGCGGGACGGAGCCCCCCGGCCCCGCCGGAGGCAACCTGGCGCGGCGGGCCACCGCCGATCCGCTGTTCCGGCTCGTCGCCTACGCGCTGGAGGCCGCGCACGGACGGCCCCCCACCGCCGTGTGGAGCGCGCCGTACGCCTTCCACCTGGGCTCCCCCGGGCTGGTAGCGGCGGCCGGCTGGCCCACGGCCGCCGCCGCGGCCCCGCGCACCGACGGCCTGGTGCGGCTCAGCTCCCTCGCCCACCCCGCGGACAGCTGCGATCTGCCGCTGACGCTGTCCGGGCCGCCGCCCGCCGCACCCGACTGGGCCGTGCGGCCGTACACCGTGCTGCGGGCGCTGGCCCGCGCCGGTCACGGCCCCGGCGGGACGGACCTGCACGTGCAGGGTTCGCTCACGGGGGCCGCCGGCCTGGCCACGGCGGAGCCCGCCGAGTGCGCGGTGGCGCTGGCGGTGGCCGACGTGCACGCGGCGGCGGGTGAGCGGCCGGACCGCGCGGACCTGGCCCGGCTGCTGGCCGACGCCCTGCCCGACGGGGACGACGGACTGCGCCGCTCGGTGCTCTTCGCCCGGCCGGGCCGGGCCCTGCTGGTGGGTCCGGAGCCCCGGAGGCGGCAGCGGTACGTGCCCTTCGATCCGGCGTCCTCGGGGGCGCGGCTGGTCCTGGTCGCCGTCCGGGGCGAGGCCGCGGACCGGTCGCGGGAACTGGCCCGGGCGGTGTCCTGCGCCCGGCGGGCCGGTGCGCTGAGCGCCTGGCAGCCCGGGCCCCGGCCGGGGCGGAGCGTACTGGTGCTGCTGCCCGAGGCACGACTGACGGCGGTGCGGGCCGCGGTCGCGGAGGACTTCCGCGGCCGGGGCCGGCCCGTACCGCGCTTCCTGAACATCGCCGTGGCCGGTGCGGCGCGGCGCGAGGAATGACACCGGGTCGCTGGACCCACGACAGGGAGGAAACACCCATGCCCACCCCCTCACCATCACCCTCGTCCAGGGCCGAGCTGAGACGCCGGACCCGCTGGTCGTCGCTCGTGGCCGGGCTCGGCGCGCTCGGCCTGCTGGGCGCCTTCACCGTGGCCAACTCGCAGGCGGCGCAGAGCGCTCCGGCCGCTCCAGCGGCGGCCGCGGCCGCGCTGCCGACGTACGACCACGTGGTGGTCGTCGTGTACGAGAACAAGCAGTACGGGGAGATCATCGGCAGCGCGAACGCCCCGTACATCAACCAGCTGGCGAACGGCGGCGCGAGCCTGACCGGCATGAAGGCGCTGACCCACCCCAGCCAGCCGAACTACTTCAACCTCTTCTCCGGTGCCACCCAGGGCATCACGGGCGACGGCTGCTACACCCCGCAGTCGATGACGGCTCCGAACCTCGGCCAGGAGCTGATCGCCGCGGGCAAGACCTTCGCGACGTACAACGAGGACCTGCCGAGCGAGGGGTCCACGGCCTGCACGAACGGCCAGTACGCGCAGAAGCACAACCCGTGGTTCGCCTTCAAGAACGTGCCGCTGAACACCGGCAAGACCTGGGCGCAGTTCCCGCAGAACAACTTCGCGGCGCTGCCGCACCTCTCCTTCGTGGTCCCCAACCAGTGCAACGACATGCACTCGTGCTCCGTGAACACCGGAGACACCTGGACGAGGAACAATTTCGACGCCTACGCCCAGTGGGCCAAGGCCAACAACAGCCTGCTGGTGCTCACTTGGGACGAGGACAACTACCTCGGCTCGAACCAGATCGCCACCGTCTTCCACGGGGCGAAGGTCAAGACGGGCAAGTACGCCACCGCCTTCAACCACCACCACCTGCTGCGGACCTTCGAGGACCTCTTCGGCACGGCGACGCACGCGGGCAACGCGGCCAACGTCCAGCCGATCACCGAGGTGTTCGAGACCTCGACGGAGCCCACCCCGACCCCCACGCCCACGCCGACCCCCACCCCCACCCCGACACCGACCCCGACCCCCACGCCGACCCCCACCCCCACTCCGGGTGATCTGAAGCTGGCCAGCCCCGGCCCGCAGACCTGCAAGTTCAACCAGTCCTGCACCATCCAGCTCGCCGCCACCGGCGGCAAGCCCGCCTACCGGTACGCGGCCACCGGCCTGCCCTGGGGCCTGACGGTCGACGCCGGCTCGGGACGCATCTCCGGCAAGCCCTGGGGCAGCGGCACGGTCCAGATCACGGCGACGGTCACCGACACCACCGGCACCACGGTCACCGCCGCGTTCCCGCTCACCATCAACTGGTTCTAGCCGCTCCCGAGGAGGCATCCGTGTACCTGTCGACCAGCCGGGCCGCGGACATCGCCGGGGACACCCCGGCTCCGAAGGGCCCCCTGCGGGCCGTCCCCGGCACGGTGTTCGCGCTCGGACTGGTCAGCCTGGTCACGGACGTCTCCGCGGAGATGGTCACCGCGGTCCTGCCGCTGTACCTGATGGCCGGACTCGGCATGTCCCCGCTGGCGTTCGGCGCCCTGGACGGGCTTCACCAGGGCGCCACCGCGCTGCTGCGCCTCGCGGGCGGCCGGATCGCCGACCGAACCCACCGCCGCAAGCTCGTCGCGGGCACCGGCTACGCGCTCTCCGCCGTGTGCAAGGCCGCGCTGCTCGCCGTCACCACCCCCTGGTCGGTCGCCGCGGTGCTGGCCGCCGACCGGACCGGCAAGGGCCTGCGCACCGCCCCGCGCGACGCGCTGATCTCGCTGTCCGTCCCGCCACAGGAGCAGGGCCGCGCCTTCGGGGTGCACCGCGCGCTGGACACGGCGGGCGCACTGCTGGGGCCGCTGGCCGCGTTCGGGGTGCTGTGGGTGGCGGTGGACGGGTACGAGGCCGTGTTCACCGTCAGCTGCTGCATCGCCGTGCTGGGTGTGGTGCTGCTCGCCCTCTTCGTACGGGAGGCCCCCGCGCCCGCCCCGGCCGCGCCCCGGACCCCGCCGCCCCCCGTACGCACCCTGCTCCGGCTCTCCGGCCTGCGGCGGCTGTGCCTGACGGCTGCCGTGCTCGGCCTGTTCACCGTCGGCGACGCCTTCCTCTACCTGCTGCTCCAGCGCCGGCTCGACCTGTCGGCCGCGCACTTCCCGCTGCTGCCCGTGGGCACGGCCGCCGTGTTCCTGCTGGCCGCGCTGCCCGTGGGCCGGCTCGCCGACCGGCTGGGGCGCCACCGGGTCTTCCTCGGCGGGCACGTGCTGCTCCTCGGCGCCTGCCTGCTGCTCCTGGCCCCGGTACCGGCCGGGGCGCCGCTGGTCGCGGGGGTGCTCGCCCTGCTCGGCCTGTTCTACGCGGCCACCGACGGGGTGCTGATGGCCGCCGCCGGGCCGCTGCTCCCGGCCGGACTGCGGACGACCGGGCTCGCGGTGCTCCAGACCGCGCAGGCGCTGGCCCGGTTCGCGGGTTCGCTGCTCTTCGGCGCGGCCTGGACCCTGTGGGGGCCGGGCCAGGCGCTGGGCCTGGCGGCGGGCGGGCTGCTGCTGTCCCTGACGGCGGTCGCCGTGTCCGGGGGGACGCGGGCGGGGCAGCCGTCGTAGGGTCGGCCCATGCCGGAAACACAGCGGACTCTCGAAGGCAGGGTGGCCCTCGTGGCCGGGGCAACGCGGGGAGCGGGCCGCGGCATCGCGGTCCAACTGGGGGCGCAGGGCGCGACGGTGTACGTGTCCGGAAGGAGCACCGCCGGCCGCCGCTCGGAGTACGACCGCCCCGAGACGATCGAGGAGACCGCCGAGCTGGTCACGGCGGCGGGCGGCCGGGGCATCGCGGTGGTCGCCGACCACCTGGTGCCGGCCGAGGTCGAGGCGCTGGTGCGGCGGATCGACACCGAGCAGGGCCGGCTCGACGTCCTGGTCAACGACGTCTGGGGCGGGGAGCGGCTCTTCGAATGGGAGAGCACGGTCTGGGAGCACGACCTGGACAACGGGCTGCGGCTGATGCGGCTGGCGGTGGAGACCCACGCCGTCACCAGCCATTTCGCGCTGCCGCTGATGCTGCGCGAGCCGGGCGGCCTGGTGGTGGAGATGACGGACGGCACGGCCGAGTACAACGCGAGCCGCTACCGGGTCTCCTTCTTCTACGACATCGCCAAGTCCTCGGTCCTGCGCATGGCGTTCGCGCTGGGTCACGAGCTGGGGCCGCGCGGGGTCACGGCGGTGGCGCTGACCCCGGGCTGGCTGCGCTCGGAGATGATGCTGGACAACTTCGGGGTGACGGAGGAGAACTGGCGGGACGCCCTGACCAAGGTTCCGCACTTCGCCATCTCCGAGACCCCGTCGTACGTGGGCCGGGCGGTCGCGGCGCTCGCCGCGGACCCTGAGGTGGCGCGCTGGAACGGGCAGTCCCTCTCGAGCGGGCAGCTCGCGCGCGTCTACGGCTTCACGGACCTCGACGGCAGCCGCCCGGACGCCTGGCGCTACATGGTCGAGGTCCAGGACCCGGACCTCCCGGCGGACACCACCGGCTACCGCTAGCTCGTCTCGTCCGGGCCGGCATGGCGTCGGGTCACACTGCCGCGCGGCCCACTGTGGTGGTCGTGCACATGGGATGTCCGGCGATGCGTCTCTAGCGTTCCGGCCATGACGAGCCAATTTCGCGCGACTCCCGGATCCTTCGCGCACGGTGCCGGCGGCGTGGACCTCTCGGGGCGCACCGCCCTGGTGACCGGGGGCGCCAGCGGCATCGGGCGGGCCTGTGCACAGGCGCTGGCAGAGGCCGGGGCCCTGGTGCACGTGGTGGACGTCGACGCCGAGGCGGCCAGGGCCGTGGCCACGGCCGTCGACGGCCGTCCGCACACCGTGGACCTCGCCGACGCGGAGGCGGTGCGCGCACTGCCGGACGAGGTCGACATCCTGGTCAACAGCGCCGGGCTGCAGCACGTGGCGCCCATCGAGCACTTCCCGCCGGCCCGGTTCGAGCTGATCCAGAAGGTGATGGTCACCGCGCCCTTCCTGCTGATCCGGCAGTGCCTGCCGCACATGTACGAAGCCGGCTGGGGCCGGGTGGTGAACATCTCCAGCGTGCACGGCCTGCGGGCCAGCCCCTTCAAGTCCGCCTACGTCGCCGCCAAGCACGGCCTGGAGGGCCTGAGCAAGGTCACCGCCCTCGAGGGCGCCCCGCACGGGGTGACCAGCAACTGCATCAACCCCGGCTACGTACGCACCCCCCTGGTCGAGCACCAGATCACCTCACAGGCCGCCGCCCACGGCATCGCCCCCGAGGCCGTCGTCACGGACGTACTGCTGGAACGCACCGCGATCAAGCGGCTGATCGAACCGGAAGAGGTGGCCGCGCTGGCGGTGTGGCTCTGCGCTCCCCTCACGGGCTACATCACCGGCGCCTCACTCCCCGTCGACGGCGGCTGGGGCGCGCACTGACGCTCCGGGCCCCAGGGGTGAGGGTGTGCGCCGAGTGGTGGACGACCGGCTTGCCGGGGTGCGGGCACTGGTGAAGCATCAGATTTCGGGACGTTCCGCCTGGGCATCGTGATGCCACGACACGCGGCGCGTCATCCTCTGCCTGCCTGCTCGACCTCATGAGGAGTGGCCATGGAAGACAGCCCGCTGAACCGTCGACGGCTGCTGTGGGGTGCTGCCGGCGCGGCGGGCACGGCTCTGGCCGCTGTCGGGCTGCCCCGGCTGATGAGGCCCGAGGAGAAGGCGGAGGCGGCACTGCCGCGCCCCGTGCGCAAGGCCCCCGTCGCCGCCGGGCCGCCTGCGACCCTGCGAAGGGACCCCTCGGTGGACTACGCTCCCGCCGTCTGGATCGAAGCCTCCGAGTCCAACTACACGCCCTCCGACCGTCCCGAGGCGTATCCGATCGAATACGTCGTCATTCACCTGACAACGGACATCCTGCCGATCATGTTCACCAAGTTCAAGGACCCCGCCGAGAGGGTGTCGGCGCACTACGTGATCAGCACGACCGGCACGCGGATCGCCCAGTGCGTGCGCGAGCGCGACGTGGCCTGGCACTCCGGCAGCGTTTGGTACAACTACCGGAGCATCGGCATCGAGCACGAAGGCTGGACCGATCAGCCTGTCTACACCGACCAGATGTACGAGGCATCCGCCGTGCTCACGGCCACGATCTGCGCGAAGTACGACGTGCCGGTCGACCGGGACCACATTCTGGGCCACGTCGAGGTCCCGCTGTCCACTCACGACGACCCCGGGCCGGTGTGGAACTGGGAGAAGTACATGAAGCTCGTCGAGACGGCCCGCCGGCGCATCAGGACCTGACACCGCGTCGGCCCCGTCACTCGGGCTTGCCGTCGCCGTAGAGCCACGCGTCCCAGATCGAGTCGAGGTCCCGGCCGGCCCTGGCCTCCACGTACGCGGTGAAGTCGTCCGTGGAGGCATGGCCGTGGCGGTGGCGCAGGGTCCAGCCCCACACCAGGGTGCGGAAGGCCTCGTCGCCCACGGCCTGGCGGATCTTGTGGATCACCATCGCGCCGCGCACGTACACCGGCTGGCCGGAGATGTCCGAGGCACTCGGCGGCTCGGCGGGCGGGAAGTCCCACTCGTCGTCGTCCGCAGCCTTGGCGTGGTTGCGGTCGAAGTGGTCCTGGGCACTGGCCCCGCCGTGGTCCTCGGTCCACAGCCACTCCGCGTAGGTCGCGAAGCCCTCGTTGAGCCACATGTCCCGCCAGGTGCGCGGGGTGACGGAGTTGCCGAACCACTGGTGGGCCAGTTCGTGCACCACGTTGGTGACGTGGAAGATGCCGGCCGGAATGGTCGGCCTCGTCTGGGTCTCCAGGGCGTAGGGCACGTCGGCCGCCTGATCGACGATCACCCCGGCGGCGGAGAAGGGGTAGGGACCGAACCTCCCCTCGGCCCATTCCATGATCTCGGGGAACCTGCCGAGGACCGCTCCGTCCTCGTCCACGCTCGCGGTCGTGTCCATCGCCGACACGACCGGGACGCCCGATCGGGTCCGGGAGGTCCTGATGTCGTAGCTGCCGATGGCGACGGTCGCCACATGGCTGGCCATGGGCTCGGCCTGGTGCCAGTGGAAGGTGGCGCGGTCGCCGCTGGTGCGCCGGGTGCGCAACAGCCCGTTGGAGATCGCCTGCACCTCCTTGGGGACCGTGACGGTGATGTCGTACGAGGCCTTGTCCGAGGGGTGATGGTTGCCCGGGAACCAGGACATCGAGCCCTTCGGCTCACCGAACGCGACCGCTCCGTTGTCCGTCCTCAGCCAGCCTTCGCGCCACCCGTGGTCATGGGTGATCGACTCCGGCGTGCCCGCGTACCGCACGACGCTGCGGAAGGCGGCGCCCTTCCTGAGGTGATCGCGCGGCTGCAGGGTCAGCTCCTGCCCGTCGTGCCGAACCCGCGCCTTGTGGCCGTCGACGGTGGCGCTCAGCACCTCCAGGCCGAGGAGGTCGAGATTGAAGGCGCTGAGGTCCTCGGTGGCCTTCGCGGTGATCTCCGCAGTGCCCTCGAGGCGGCCGCTGCCGGGGTCGTAGGCCAGGGTCAGGGCGTAGTGGGTGACGTCGTAGCCGCCGTTGCCGAGCTCCGGGAAGTACGGGTCACCGGCGCCAGCGGCACCGGGGCGCCCGCCCCGGAACACCGTGCCAGGTGCCGCCGTCCGAGTGGTGTCCGCGCCGGCACGAGCACCCGCCCTCGCGTCCGCGCCCGTACGGACCCCCGTCCCACCGCCGCCGCGGCCGTCGGGCTCCGAGCACGCGGGGAGTGCGGCGAGCAGGCCCGCGACCGCGAGGGCGGCCAGACGGCCGGAAGTCTTCACGCAGCCGATCATGACCCAGGCCCCGAGCGCCCCGCCCTCGCCACGCCGCGCCCATGACCCTCCTGGCGGGCACGGCCCCGGATGCCGCAGCAGGTGCCCCTGTCGTACCTGGCTGGAGTCGGGGGGCTCATACGGACTCGCCGGACCAACCCCCCGAGACGCTCAGTGGCTGTGGCCGTCGTTGTGCTCGGGCGCCTTCGGGCTGGGCTTGGCCGAGGGGGCCGTAACGCCAACTGCCACAGGCTCTTCCGTGAGGGCTATGGAAGCTGGACTCCGGACCAGGCATCGACTTCGCACTGTCTGTCGGCATTGTTCCCTGCGGTCACGACTGTGCCGTTGGCACGCAGGCCAAGGGTGTGCGTTGAACCGGCCGCCACGGCGACAATGTCGCGCCAATCGCCGACTTCGCACTGTCGGTGGCTGTTGTCTCCCGCTGCGAGGACCCGTCCGGACGCGGTAACCCCGACGGTGTGGTAGCTGCCCGCGCTGAGCGCCACCACGTCTTCCCAGTCATCGACCTCGCACGCCCCGGCTGCCCGGTCTCCGGTCGCGACTGCCCGCCCGTCGGCTCTGAGGCCGACGGTATGGAGATACCCGGCCGAAATGGCGGCCAGGTCACGCCACCCTTCAATGGCACACTGCCCTCGTCGGTTGTTCCCCGCGGCCAGTGCAGAACCGTCCGACCGGACGCCAACCGAGTGCCAGTCACCACACGAGAGGACGACCATCTCGCGCCAGGACTGCACGTCACACTGTCCTTCTGAACTCCGGCCGACTGCTAGCACGCGGCCATTCGCGAGCAGCCCAAGTGTGCGGCGCCAGCCTGCGGCCACGGTCGTGATGCCTCGCCATCCTGCGACATCACATTGCCCATCGCCATTCCACCCCGTTGCCAGCACCGTGCCGTCCGACCGGAGTCCCACCGTATGAGACCTGCCCGTGTTCGTCGCGGTATGGACGTTGCCGGCTGCCACGGCGACGACGTCTTCCCATCGCTCGACACGACATTCAGCGGCTGCGGTATTGCCCACGGCGAGAACGGTTCCGTCCCAGCGCCGTCCCACCGAATGACGCCTTCCGGCCGCCAGCGCCGACGAGTTGGCGAGCATTCCGCCTCCTTGTACTTGGCGCGAGTTCGCGGCAGGGGATGTCACCTTACTTTGGACTGGAATCAGAGCGAGGTCCTCAGTCGTCGCCAGCAGATGACGGCGCAACCGGGTGTGATGAAGGCGTGGTGGATGTCGTCGCGGATCTCCCAGCGGATGCGTAGGCGGCGGAGCCAGTGCATTAGCGCGATGGCGCCTTCCGCGGCTCAGCGGTGTATGCCGAGCCCGGAGCCATGTTCGGTGCCGCGTCGGGCGATGTGCGGGGTGATCTCGAACCGTCGGACTTGGTCGCGGCAGCTCTCGTGGTCGTAGCCGCGGTCAGCGTAGAGGTGCTTCGGACGGCGCAGCGGTTGGCCGCGTTTGCCTCTGATCGGCGGGACGGGCCCGGCCACCGGGAGCCCGGGGGCTCCAGTGTGTCGACGACCGGTTCGCGGGGCTACTCCCCTTCGCAACCGCCAACACCACCCCACCGGAACGGGGACCCCGGAACGGGGACGGGGGACCCCGGAACGCCTCCGGTTCATGGATGGAGTGTCGCCCCGCCATTGACGAGGATGCCGGTGCGCTGGCCCGGCCTTACGGCGACGGGCCCGGGAACCCTGATGCCGACCGGGCTCTCCAGGCCGTCGACGGAGACGGTGACCATCGCGTCGTGGCCGTAGAAGGTCACGTCGGTCACGGTGCCCTGGGCGGCCGTCGCGGCTTCGGTGAGCTGGAGTTGCTCGGGCCGCAGCAGGACCGTGCCCCCGCTCCTGCCGACGGGGGGCACCTCCAGGGGAAGGCGGCCGAGCGCGGTCGTCGCAGTGCCGTCGTCGGCGGTGCCGGGGATGAGTACGGCGTCGCCGACGAAGCAGGCCACCCAGGGGTCGGCGGGGCGGCGGTAAACCTCTTGCGGCGTGTCGCACTGAGCCACGCGGCCGTCCCGTACCACGGCGACGAGGTCGGCCGTGGAAAGGGCTTCCTGCTGGTCGTGGGTGACCAGCAGGGCCGTGGCTCCAGTGGCGCGCAGGGCAGCTCGGACATCCGCCCGGACGCCGGCGCGCAGGGCGCTGTCGAGGGCGTTGAACGGTTCGTCCAGCAGGACCAGGGCCGGCTCCGGCGCCAGCGCTCGGGCCAGGGCGATGCGCTGCTGCTGGCCGCCGGACAGTTCGTGCGGCATCCGGTCTCCGTAGCCGCCGAGGCCGACGAGTTCGAGCATCTCCTCAGTGCGGCTCCGGCGTCCGGCACGGTCGAGGCCGGTCAGCCCGAACGCGACGTTGTGGGCGACGCTCAAGTGGGGGAAGAGCGCGCCTTCCTGAGGAACGATGCCGATGCGGCGTCGCTCGGGGGGAAGGTGGACGCCGGGGCCGGCCAGGGTGCGCCCGCCGACGGTGACGGTGCCCGCGTCGGCGCGCAGGAAGCCGGCGATGACGCGGAGCAGGGTGGTCTTGCCGCAGCCGGACGGTCCCAGGAGAGCAGCCAGGGTGCCGGCGGGGACCGTGAGGTCGAGGCCGCGCAGGACGGGCGCGTCCGGGGCGTAGGACTTCGACACTCCGGTGATCTGTACGTCGGTCATGTGCGGTGCCGCCCGAGGAGGTAGGAGGGGATGGCCGCCAGCAGGATCAGCGCCGCGGCATAGGGGGCCGCAGCGGCGAACGAACCGGTCCCGGTCTCCGTCCAGAGGCGGGTGGCGAGGGTGTCCATGCCGGTGGGGCGCAACAGGAGCGTCGCGGGGAGTTCCTTCATGCACACGACGAAGGTGAGGGCGGCTCCGGCGGCGACGCCGGGCGCGGCCAGGGGCACCGTGATCTCGCGCAGTACGCGCAGGGGGCTGCGGCCGAGCGAGCGGGCGACGTCCTCCAGCACGGGCGGGGACTGCAGTACGGCGGCCCGGGTCGCGGCCACCGCGACGGGCAGGAAGAGCACCGCGTACGCGCAGACCAGCAGCGGGAGCTCCTGGTAGAGGGGTTCGGCGTAGCGGACCGCGAAGAAGACCAGGGACAGGGCGACGGTGATGCCGGGCAGCGCATGGCCGGCATAGGCGGACTGTTCCAGCAGGTGTGCGGTCCGGCCCCGGTGGCGGGCGGCGATCACCCCGACGGGCAGGGCGAGGAGGGTGGTGAGCGCGGCTCCCGCGGCGGCGACGCCGAGGGTGGTGCCGGCGGTGTCGAAGAGCCGGGCGGGGTCCCAGGTCGCGGAGTTGCCCACGGCGAGCCAGTACCCGAGGGTGGCCAGCGGCATGAGGACGGCGATGGCCACGACCGCCGTGCACCAGGCCAGGGCGGGTGTTTGCCACCGGCCCAGCGCCGCGGGGACGGCCGGGCGTGCCGTGCCGGTACCGGTTCTGGCGTGGCTCGCGCGGCCGCGGGTACGCGCCTCGGCGGCGACGAGCAGGATCGTCATCACCACGAGGACGACGCTGAGGGCGGCGGCCGGGGTGCGGTCGAAGCTCGCCCGGTAGGAGGTGTAGATGCCGCGGGTGAAGGTGTCGTACCGCATCAGGGAGACGGCGCCGAAGTCGGAGAACACGTATAGCGCGACCAGTACGGCTCCCCCGGCCGCGGCGGGGCGCACCTGCGGCAGTGTGACGCGCAGGAAGGTCTTCAGCGGCCCGTGGCCGAGCGAGCGCGCGACCTCTTCCTGTGCCGGATCGGCGCCGCGCAGTGCGGCGGTGACGGGCAGGTAGACGTACGGGAAGCTCACCAGGGTCAGCGCGAGGGCGGCGCCGCCGAAACCCGCGAGGCCGGGGAACGCGGACAGCCAGGTGAAGGCGGCGACGTAGCTCGGCACGGCCAGGGGCAGGGTCACCAGGACCGACCAGGCCCGGGCGCCGGGCAGCGCGGTCCGTACGGTGAGCCAGGCCAGGGACACGCCCAGCACGAGGCATGCCGATACGACGACGGCGGCCAGTCCGAGGCTGCGGCCGAGCAGTTGCGCCGTGCGCTCGTTGGCGATGACCTCCCAGGCGAACGCGGGACCGCGCTCCAGAGAGCGAACGCCGAGGTAGCCGAGCGGCAGCAGTGCGAACACGGCAGCAGCGGCCGCCGGCAGGAGCAGGGCGGCGGGCGGGCGGCGCCCGGCGCGCAGCCGCCCGGCCGGCGCGGTGGCGCCTGCCGGGCGGACTGCGGGATCCGCCGGTGCGACGGGATCCGTGGAGTGCATCAGGGTCAGACCATCCCGGCTTCCTGGAGCATCTTCAGGGTCTCCTGAAGCGAATCCAGCTTGCCGAGGTCGATCTTGGGGGCGTCGAGGGAGGCCAGCGGCGGCAGGCCCTTGACGGTGCTGGTGACACCGGCGGCCAGCGGGTACTCCTTGGTGTCCTCGGCGAAGTACTTCTGCGCCTTCTCCGAGAGCAGGAAGTCGACGGCCTTCTGCGCCGCCGGCGCCTGGTCGCTGCCCTTGAGGATGCCGACTCCGGCCGTGTTGACGAGGGCGCCCGGGTCACCGCCCGGCAAGAAGTGGATCTTTGCCTTGACCTTGCTCTCGCCCTTTTCGGCGACCTGCTCGTACCAGTAGTAGTGGTTGATCAGGCCGAGCGAGACCTCGCCCTTGCCGACGCCGTCGAGGACCTTGAGGTTGTTCTCGTAGACCTTCGGCTCGTTGGCCTTCAGGCCCTTGAGCCAGGTGCGGGTGGCGTCGTCGCCCTCCAGGACGCGCATGCCGGTGACGAAGGCCTGGAAGGAGGCGTTGGTCGGGACGTAGCCGATCTTGCCCTTCCACTCCGGCTTGACCAGGTCGTGCACGGTGTCGGGGGCCTTGGCGACCTGGGCGGGGTTGTAGGCGAGGACGCGGGCGCGCCCGGAGGTGCCCACCCAGTCACCCGCGCCGCCACGGAAGGCAGCGTCGACCTTGTCGAGCGAGGCCTGGGGCAGCTGCTCCAGCAGGCCCTTCTTGGAGAGTGCGCCGAGGGCTCCCGCGTCCTGGGAGAAGAACAGGCCCGCCTTGGTCTTGTCGCCCTCTTCCTGGATCTGGGCGGCGAGTTCGGCGCTCTCGCCGTAGCGGACGGCGACCGTGGTGCCGACGGCCTTCTCCAGCTCGTCCAGGAGCGGCTTGACCAGCTTCTCGTTACGGCCGGAGTAGATCACGAGCCCGGCATCGTCCTCGTCGACGCCGCAGCCCGCGAGGGCGGGAAGGAGGAGCGCTGCCGCGGAGAACGCGGCGAGACGGTGGACCAAGGGGCGTCGCATGGGAAGCCTTCCTGCACGTGCAGCGAGAACCTGAACGCCCAATAAGTAAGGTAAAGCTAACCTAAAGGCAAGGGTGACGCATGCAACATTTTGGCTTCACCGCGGGTTCGGCGAAGCCGACTCTACCTGTGAATTCCTTATGGATCTTCAATGTCTCAGCTGTGACTTTCCCGTGACTATCCCCTGAGGTAAGGCTTTCCTAAGATGCGCTCGTGACAGCCCTTCCCGCCCTACTCCCGGGTACCAACACCGTTCCGTTCGCCGGCACCCTCGCAGCCCATGGCGGCCGCACCGCGCTCATCACCGCCGACGGCCCGGTGACCTACCGCGAGCTCGCCGCCCGGGTGGAGGCGACAGCCAGTCGTCTGGGGCGGAAGCGCCGTCTGGTCCTGGTCGTCGGCGCCAACACCGTCGAGGCGCTCGTCGTCCACCTCGCGGCCCTGTCTGCGGGGCACCCGGTCCTGCTGGTGCCGGGCGACCACCCCGAAGCCGTGCAGTCGCTCGTCGACGCGTACGACCCGGACGTCGTGGCGCACCCGGACGGCGGACAGTGGGTACTCGACGCGCGCCGACCCGTCTCGGCGCACGACCTGCACCCGGATCTCGCGCTGCTGCTGAGCACTTCCGGATCGACCGGTTCACCGAAACTCGTACGCCTGTCGCACGAGAACCTTCAGGCCAACGCGGAATCCATAGCCGATTACCTGGAAATCCAAGAAACCGACCGCGCGGCCACGACGCTGCCGATGCACTACTGCTACGGCCTTTCCGTCATCCACAGCCATCTGCTGCGCGGCGCCGCACTGATCCTCACCGACCTTTCGGTGGCGGACAGTTGCTTCTGGGACCTGTTCCGGAACGCCCAGGGAACGACCTTCGCCGGTGTCCCGTACACCTTCGACCTGCTCGACCGCGTCGGCTTCGCCTCGATGGACCTGCCCCACCTGCGCTACGTCACCCAGGCGGGCGGCCGGCTCGCGCCCGACCGGGTCCGGCACTACGCGGCCCTCGGCCGCGCCGCCGGCTGGAAGCTGTTCGCGATGTACGGGCAGACCGAGGCGACCGCCCGCATGGCCTACCTGCCGCCCGAACTCGCGGAAACCCATCCCGAGGCAGCCGGAGTCGCGATCCCCGGCGGCTCCTTCCGGCTCCAGCCGCTGCCCGACTGGCCAGACGAGAACACCGGCGAGCTCGTCTACGCCGGGCCGAACGTCATGCTCGGCTACGCCGACGCCCCCGAAGACCTCGCCCTGGGCCGGACCGTGGACGAGCTGCGCACGGGTGACATCGCGCGGCGCACCCCTGCCGGGCTGTACGAGATCGTCGGCCGCCGCAGCCGGTTCGCGAAGATCCTCGGCCTGCGCATCGACCCGGCGCAGGTCGAGACGATGCTCGCACGGCACGACGTCGCGTCCCTGTGCACCGGCGACGACGAAGCCCTCGCCATCGCCGCCATCGGCACGGGCGCAGCTACCGCACGCCGGATACGAAGCCTGGTGACGAGCGAGTGCGGCCTGCCGGCCCGGGCGGTCCGCGTCCATCTGCTGGCCGACCTCCCCCGTCTGGCCACGGGCAAGCCCGACTACCGGGCCGTGCGCGAACTGGCCCGCCCGAACGACCTCGGCTCATCGACGCCCGAGCACCCTCTCGGCAGCGGCCCTGAAGACCTGTGCCTGCTCTATGCACGCATCCTCGACCGGCCCGACGTGACGCCGGACGGCTCCTTCGTCAGCCTGGGCGGCGACTCGCTCTCGTACGTCGAGATGTCCCTCCACCTCGAAGAGCGGCTCGGCCACCTGCCACCGGACTGGCACACCACGCCGATCCGGGAACTCAGGCCGCCGGACGGAGAGATCCCCGTGCACAGGCGGGCGCTGGAGACCAGCGTCGCCCTGCGCGCGATGGCGATCTTCTGCATCGTCGGCTCGCACATCCACGTCTTCGGCATCAAGGGTGGCGCACACCTGCTCCTCGCCATCGCGGGCTACAACTTCGCCCGGTTCCACCTCACCACCGCCGAGCGCGGCGAACGCGTCCGGCGCGCCTGCCTCAGCATCGCCCGGGTCGCGGTGCCGTCCGTGATCTGGATCGGCTTCGTACTCCTGATCAACGACGACTACACCCTGGCCAACCTCGCCCTCCTCGACAGCGTGCTGGGGCCCGCGGACAGCAAGACGGGCATGCACTTCTGGTTCATCGAGGCGCTGGTCTACATCCTGATCGTCGCCGTGGCCCTCCTGGCGCTCCCCCTCGCGGACCGGGCCGAGCGCCGATTCCCGTACGGCCTGCCCCTGACGCTCGCCGCTTTCGGCCTGCTCACCCGCTACGACCTGCTCGGCCTGCCCGACCGGACACAGATACCCGACGCGGTCACCGTCTTCTGGCTGTTCGCGCTCGGCTGGGCAGCCGCGAAGGCCCGAACGAAGGTGCAGCGGATCGTCGTCACGGCCGCCGCCCTGGCCACGGTGCCCGGCTTCTTCCCCGGCGACCCCGGGCGAGAGGCGATCATCATCGCCACGTTCGCCCTACTCGTGTGGGTGCCGTCCCTCCCTAGCCGAGAACGCGTCAACCAGGTCGCCGGCCTCCTGGCCACCAGCTCCCTCTACATCTACCTCACCCACTGGCAGATCTTCCCGCTGATCGACGGCTTCTCCCGGCACCTGGCCTTCCTCGCCTCCTTGGTCTTCGGCATCGCCTACGCCACCGCGGCGACCCGCCTGATGCGCGGACTGCCGTCGCTGCTCTCACGGGGTTCGCTGCGCGAACGCGCCCGTCAAGGATCCCGCGTCCGGGTTCGGGAGACCGCAATGCCGCGCTTCGGTCGAACGCCTGCGCCGGCAGCTTCCGTTCAAGGTCACGGAGGTTCCTGAACGAGGAAGGCGCGCATGGCCCTTCGCGGTCAGCCGTGGTCGAAGTCCAATGTCACGCCATGACTGGCGGGGCGGGTGCGGCAGGCGAGGACGAAGCCTTCCGCTGCCTCTGCGGGCTCGAGGTCGCCGGGGTCATGGTGGACGTCACCGCAGGTGACCTTGGTTCGGAACGCGTCGACAGCCCGCCAGGGCCGTGGGACAGTTCGACACCGCCACCGAGTTCACGGTCACCGTGACCACGACGCAGGTCGCCAAGCAGCACCCCATCAGGATCATTCTCCCGCCGGGCTACTGGGACGACCCGGCCAGGCGATACCCGGTGCTGTACTTTCTGCACAGTTCAACCGCGATGATCACAGTGATCCCGGACGGCGGGCCGAGGGGCTGGTACGCCAACTGGCCTGACGAGAACACAGGGGCGGGCGCGCAGAACTGGGAGACCTTCCACCTCGACCAGGTGATTCGGTTCATCGACGACAACCTGCGCACCATCGCCCTGTTCGGCTCGCCCTACCCGGTGTTCACCATTGACCTGCTGTGGAACGAGGCCGACCCTGCCGCCCACATGAGCAGGCTGGCTGGTATCGGCATCTCGATCTACACCGGCAGCGGGCCGGCGATCCGCTCGCACCGGAGTGGCATGCCGTACTACTACGTGGGCTACGGCAACGGTGCCGGCTCGGGAACCCGGTGCGACGGCCACCACAACGCCGGCTGCTGGGCACAGGACCTGGTGGACTACATCCCCCGTCTGGAACGGGCCTTCGCAGCCGGCTGAGCCACTGCGGCATCGGCTGAGTCCCCGCGGGGCAGCCGCACTGCCGGTCGGGCGAAGTGCTGTTGGAGGCGGGTGTGGCGGAACTGGTAGACCGCGCCGGCCTTGCGCAGCACACCCCGTCGGTGTGCGTCATCGAGGAACGCCATCGTCGTGCGGGGCAGTAGCCCGGTCAACGGCAGCCAGAGGCGCGCGAATACCGCCCACTGGCCCCAGGCCGTCAGGCTCAGTACGGTGCCGAGCCCGGCCCCGAAGGCGGTGAGGAGCCCGAACCGGAGCCCGTCCGGGATGGTCCAGCCGAGCCGGATGCCCCACAGGTAGCCGTCGAGCAGTTCGACGGCAGGCCAGCCCGCGACCGCGACCCCGGCCCCGAACAGGGGGGCGAACAGCAGCCATTGCAGGAGCACGGCCTTGCGGTTGCGGGTCAGCAGCTCACCGGGGCCGGGTGCCGTTTCGATGGCTTCGAGCGCCTCGCACCAGGCCATCGCGGCGCCGACGAGCCCGCCCACGACGGCGAACATGCCGCCGTAGATGACGGCGTCCACCAGCCCGACCCTGAGGGCGTACGGGTCGCCCGACAGAAGCTTGCGGACGATCCCCTGCAGCAGGCCGATCCCGAGCCCGCCTGCCAGCCCTCCGGCGAACCCGAGCCCGGCCCGGGCGAGGATCTCCGTGCCGGACCTGGCCCCCGGCCGCCGCGCGCCACGGCCGAGGCGGATGCGAACGTGGGAGGGTTCGAGGGCCCCGCCCTTGAACGCGAAGCCGATCCCATGGGCGAGGGCGAAGGCCATGGCCGCGGGGACGGCGTTGATCAGGGCGTCGACCGCGGCGACGAGGATCCCGTGCACGAGTCGGGGCCACAGACCGGGTTCGGGCCCCGGATAGGCAAGGGCTGCCTGGACCCCGTCCACGAGGCCGACGACGAGGCCGACGCACACCGCGCAGACGAGCCCGGTCACGGCCATGCGCGGCCAGAGGCTCACGGCGGTGCCCAGTTCCCACCAGGCGAGATCGGGCGTGCCGCGCCGTTCCAGGTGCCGCGCGAGGAAGCCCAGCCAGTGCGAGACCCGCTGCTGGTCCGCCCGCCGGCCCTCCCAGGGCGCCTCCCGTGACGTCCTGCGGCCGGGCTGGGGAGGAGGCAGCGGACGTGCGGGGTAGACGGACGGGACCAGCGAGTCCAGCAGGTGGCGCTCGACGGCTGCGGTGGTCGGGAAGCGGAGCCGGTCGGTGAGCTCCTTGGGGAGCTCGCCCGGGCGGGGATGCGCGTAGGCGGTGCGGCACAGCCACAGCATGAGCGGGACCTTCAGTGCCTCGGCCGCGGGGCAGGTCGGGTCCTTGCGCAGCGCGTCCGCGAGCGGGCGCCAGCTCTCCTGCTGCTGCGGGGTGGCAGACCTGAGGAGGTACTGCGCGGCCTGCTCGGCGGTCAGCGGGTCGGCCTCGACGACGGCGGCCTCCCGCAGCACGGACGCGGAGTCGACAGCCGTCCGGTAGTCCTCGGTCCGGCACGTCAGGATCAGCGGGATGCCCGCCGCCAGAGCGGTGTTGAGCTCCTGCAGGGCGTTCGGCCGCTCGGCGGCCGGCAGCTCGTCCAGTCCGTCGAGCACGGGCAGCACGCGGTGGCGGGCGAGGAGCTCACGAACCGTCCCGCGCTTCAGAAAGGGGTACTCCCGCAGGATCTGGCGCTCCAGCCACCCGGTCAGGTGCTCCTCGGCCGGCCGCCAGGAGGCGAGTGGCAGCAGCACCGGGACCGGGGCGCCCACGTCCATCCGCTGCAGCAGTTTGATCACCAGCAGGACAGCGAGGCTGCTCTTGCCGCTGCCCGGCCCGCCCAGAACCACCAGCCTGCGCTGTTGCGGGTGCGAGAACGCGTCGGCGAACGACCCCAGGTCCGCGGTGCTCGCCTCGCCGGGACGCCCGGTCCGTTCGGCGTGGTCGGCAAGCTCCGCGTCGCTCGTGGCGCGCCAGCGTACCGGGATCGGGTCCGGCCCCAGCAGACCGCGCAGGGCGGCCTCCCCGCGCCACTGTGCCAGCACCACGTGGCCCAGGCGCTGCGCGCCCAGCTCCACCGGGTCGGGGAAGGTGAGGGTGAGGTAGTTGTTCTGGACGTTGTGGTCGCCGAGCTGCACGGCAAGCGGGCCTTTGACGACGATGTCCCGGTCGTGGTGGGGGGTGTGGTCGGGCCCTGGCCCCGTGTCGCTCATGGGGAGCCGAAGCGGT
The DNA here is from genome assembly GCF_044747975.1 of Streptomyces sp. NPDC090045. Classification (NCBI taxonomy): domain Bacteria; kingdom Bacillati; phylum Actinomycetota; class Actinomycetes; order Kitasatosporales; family Streptomycetaceae; genus Streptomyces; species Streptomyces sp. NPDC090045. Next base: position 10,768 of record NZ_JBIVFA010000009.1, on the reverse strand, counting down.
TGTGCTGCCGCGTGTGGTCGCCGATCACGAATGCGGTGGGTCCGTTGAAGGTGTTCCCGCTCACGGTGGGCCTGCCGTGGTCCGGACCGCCAGTCCGGGGGCCGCCTCGCCCTTGCCGGCGGCCGGCCGCGGGGGCGGGGCCGAACCGGCGTCCTGATCGTCCGCTTCCGCCGGGCCGGACTCGTTCTCCTCCCCCAGCTGTTCGGACCCCGGTTGGAGGCCCGGTTGGAGGCCCGGTCGGGAGAGCACCACCTCGTGCAGACGATCCGTCCCGGTGTCCGGTGACCGATCGACCGCCGGCCCCTCCCGGGCCGCTGCCCGCCGGACCTTGCCCACGGCCCATGCGGGGCGGTGGCCGCCCGCCGGTTTCCCACCCGCCGTGCTCGCTCTCCTGCACGACCTGCTCGTCAGTGCACCGCCCCCTACCGACAGGGCGTCACCACCGGCTCCGGGGCCGAGGCCGGTCACGCCCCGGAGCCGAAGTGGTTGTCCTGCCGGTTCCGGTCGCCGATCTGTACGGCGGTCGGGCCCTGGAAGGTGGTGCCGGACAGCGTGGTGCCGCCCGCCGGACCGGATACGGGCTGCCCGGCAGCCAGGCTTCGCAGCTCGGCCGCGACCCCCTCGCGTTCCCCGGCGTCCAGGCTCTCCAGCAGGGCCTCGAAGCGACCCTGCCAGGTGATCTCCTGACCCTCCCGAACGTACTCCGCTTCCGTCAGTCCGGCCGCCGTCAGCAGGTCGGCGGTCCGGTCGAGCCGTTCGAGCTCCGCCCGTTCCCGGCGACTGTCCGCGCGCCCGAGCAGCCGGGCCACCCGCTGCCGCAGCCCACCCCATGCATCGGTACCCGCTGCCTGCACCACCGCCGTGGCACCCGCCGCCGCCACCGCAGACAGCGCCTCTTCCAGCATGCCCGCCCCCTCGCCCGTACCTGTGGTCCTCCGGTCGTCCGACGACCGTACCAAGGCACGCACCGTCGGACAGGGTCTCCGGGAAACCAACCGAGCACCGCGCGACGGCCACGCCGACTGGACGCCCCTGCGGCGCCCCGATGTCCGGAAGGCTGCCGGAGACGGCCTGACGGACCATGAGAAAGGAGCCTCGGCCTCGGGGTGCAGCACGGGGCCTTGCGTAACTCGGCCGGCCAAGGACAGGGCGGACCGGGGCGAGCGCGACGACCGGCTGACCAGCGCAGAGAAGGAGCCGGCTCGGCTGCAGGATCACCTCAGCATCTTCGCCGTTGACGCGGCCGGTGGTCTGTTCACCCAGTGGCGGACGGCGCAGCATGATCAGCGGCTGGCGTCGGCCGGTGCCTTCACGGTTGTCAGGCGGGGCGTCCGGGGCTGAGGAGCGCGGCGCCCTCGCGTGTGTGGTGGCCGGGCACATAGGAGGGGGCCTGAATGTGATGGGCAGCCACATATACCGTTGACCTGGGGACTTCTACGTTGTGGCGACACCGATCGTCCCCGCAGACCCCCTGGAAGTGGTGTTCATGGCCTCCCCCGAGACCGCTCCCCCGACCGCCGGATCCATCAAGAGAATCGTCGCCGCCAGTCTCGTCGGGACCACGATCGAGTGGTACGACAACTCATCCGACCAGAGCTGCCACCTGCGGCTTTCCGGTGCACAAACCATCTGAACCAGCACCGAATCAGCACGGGATCCGAAGCGGGCCGCTCCTCCCTTCGCCCCGACACCTCCGCCAAGGACATCAGCAAGGCCGTCTCCGTCACGCTCAGTCAGCTCATAGCTGCGAGAATGTCCACGTGCTGGTGCCCGCACCCTCGTCGACCCGCTCGGCGTGACCACTGCGGTCCGCGCGCCCTCACCGGGGACACCGGGACCCCTCCCGCTCTGTCCCTGGGCCCCCGTGCTCCCTGGAATCGGCGGCCCCACGCGTGTGCGGCGTTCGACCGGCTCCGGCGCTCGCGCGCCACGGCCCGGGGGGGGGGGGGGGGGGAACGTCCGCCAGAGTTCACTCGGTCAGGTTTGCGTGACGGTACCGGCCGGGAGCGTCAGCGCGCGGTCGCGGGGTGCGGGCACCCCTGCAGCGCCGGGCGGTCCCTCGTGCGGACGGCGGGGAGCCACGCTGTGGGGGGTGTGGAGCCGGGCGGGAGGCGGACGTGGAACCAGCGGGTGGACTGCAGGTCCTCCTCGTCGATGACGGCCCGGCCGTCGGGCAACTGGCAGTCGACCGCGAGGACGTCGCCGTGCCACACCCGGGACGGTACGACGTTGTCCGCGGTGTACTGGCGCATCGGGTCGATCGCCAGGCCCAGACTGCACTGCGGGTCCCGGTCGGCCCGCTCCTGGCAGCCCTTCTCCGCATTGAACACCCGGATCGTGCCGGCCGCCGCGCCATCCAGGCCGTCCAGTGCGGAGGAGCCCGCCCGTGCCGCGTCCGACCACAGGGTCGTACCGGCGATCCCGCAGAACACGGTGGAGAGGATCGCGGCGCGGGCCCGGCCCCACAGCCGTCCCGCGCCCCTCCCGCGCGCCTCCTGTTCGGCGGTGATGCGGGCGAGCAGGCTCTCGGCGGTGTGCGGGGCACGCGCCGCGTGGGTCGGGGCGAGGCAGTCGGCGGCGAGCTCGCGCCAGAACGCCGGCACGGCCTGGTCCATGCGCAGCGGCGCGCGCCCTTCGCCGTACTCCTGGACGGCGGCGCCGCGCGCCATGGGCGTGGCGCCGGAGAACGGGGAGGCGCCGGAGCCGAACACCTCGTGGATGATGATGCCCAGGGCCCAGATGTCGGCACTCGGCCGGACCTTCACGCCCAGCTCCCCGAGGGGTGCCCGCCAGCGCTCGGGCGGAAGGTAGTCCAAGGTGCCCATGGGGGGTGCGTACCCGTACGTTCCCGTCATCTGGGTGGCGAGCCCGAAGTCCGAGAGCTTCACGGAACGGCTGCCGTCCAGCAGGACGTTCTCCGGCTTGAGGTCGGCGTGGACCCAACCCGACCGGTGGAGGTGGGCAAGTCCCTCGCAGATCCCCGCGATCAGCCGGGCGCGGTCGGCCTCGGCCACCCCGGCGTCGAGGAGTTCCCGCAGGCTGCCCGCGGCCCGCTCCATGACCAGCACGATCGCGCCGTCCAGGGCGGGGCGGTCCGGTGCCTCGAGGACGAAGGAGTCCAGGAGGCGGATCAGCCGCGCGTGCCCGGCCCTGCGTCCCAGTTCGACCTCCCGGCGGGCGGACTCCACGATCCTGCGCGTCTGGCGCGGGGCGTACCCGGCGGTCGGCATGATTTTGAGAGCGATGTCGGCGGGTGCCGCGGACGGGTGCGCGGGGGCCCGGCCGGTCCGGTCCGGGTACCCGTCGGCGGGCCGTGCGGCGTAGACCGTGGACCAGCCTCCGGCCCCGATCAGGTCGGTGATCGTCCAGCCTCGCACCTGGTGGCCGGGCGGGAGCAGGTCCGTACCGTCGCATTCCGTGATGCCGCGCAGGGTGTGGGGCGTCGTCATCGCGCGGTCTGCCGCTCCCGCCCGCCGGCCCCCGTCAGGGGTGGCAGCAGCGTCAGGTACTCCTCGCGCACGAGCCCGAACCGCAGGGCGAGCCCGACGATCTCCTCCCGCTTGCCGTTGCGGCGGTCGCCCTTGCCGGGTTCGCGCGGGTCCGAGGCGCCGATGCGCAGCTTCTCCTCGGCGAGGTAGTCGATGTGCGAGCTGACCGCTCGCGCGGTCAGGGTGGCGCAGGCGACGTGGCCCTTGAGCCGTTCGACGATCTGGGGCGTGGTGGGGACCGCGACGCGGGACTGGTCGCGCAGGCGCGGTTCGCAGAGCGCGAGGAGTACCAGGAAGTAGGTGGCCGTCTCGTCCAGCGAGTAGGCGGTGACCGTGAGGCGGCCCAAGGGGGTGCCCATGGCCTCCGGGTCCAGGTAGACGTGATCGGGAGCGAACACCTGGAAAGAGACGGGGACGTCGCTGCGGGTGGGCAGCACGACGCGCGAGAACTCGAACGGGACGGGCGCCCCGACCCGGCGGGGCGGGATCCTCAGGTACTCCCCGGCGCCCTCCGGGTTCTCCACGAGGTAGCTGTGGGTGGTGCTGTGGTTCGTCAACTGCCAGTGGTCGTCGGTCACGCGGATCTCCCCGGCGAGCCGGGAGATCGCCGCGTCGGCGAGGCGGAGCTGCACGGGGATCTTCGCGGATCCGCGTCCGAAGCGGGCGACTTCGCCCGGTCCGAGCCGTAACGTCACGGCATCGCCGTACGGTTCGCCGCCGTCGGCGCCACTGCACCCCTGCGGCAGATGAACGACTACCCCGCTCACCGCTCCCCCGTTCCACGCGTCGTGCCGGACCGACGATTGGAACAATACTCATCTCTCAAGGGAGTTCATCGGCGCACTTCAGCCACTTCGGCCAGGACGGCCCGTCGGGTCGGACAGCCCGCACCGGCTGCCCCGGGAGGCTCTCCGAGCCCCTCTCCTCGCGGGCGGCTCCCCCTGTGTCCCCGGTCACTCCGGCCCTCGTGCGGCGATGGCGGTTTGGGGTCGTTCTCGGCTCTCTGGCAAGCGGTTCGGGGGAAGATGTCGTGCCGCGGCAAGCAAGCGCGGCATGCCGCCACCGCGGGCGGCCGTACGGGACCGGCCCTTGCGCCCCCGGTCGCGGACGTCGCGTACGGGACCTGCCGGGGTGGGGAAGGTCACCGTGCCCGAGGGGGTCACGGCCCCGCGGAACCGCCCTTTCGCCCCTTTCATGTGGCGCGATCCGCACTCCGGGTTCAGAGTGCGGGACGGCCCGATACGACGGGTGCGACCGTCCGGTCGCCGAAGGCCGTCCACAGCCGCCACCCGCCGCTCGGCCGATCCTGGACGCGGGCGCGCATCCTGCCCTTCGGGGTGACGGCGAAGACGTGCGTGCGCCCGGTGGGATCGGACGCGACGGCGGGCGTGGCGGCGAGCCTGATCCGGGGCTCCCCGAACTCCCCGCCAGAAGCCCAGCTTCCACCGGGGGCGGTCTGCCAGCGGTTGCCGAGCCGGGCGCCACCGGGCGTCAGCGAGAACGCCTCGAGGCGGCCGTCGGCGTTGGCGGCGAACGCCGGGGCAGCGGCGCTCCAGCCGAACATCGGCAGTCACTCGTCCCAGCCTCCGTTCGGCACGGACTGCCGCCGGCTGAAGGTTCCCACGCCCGACGGTCCGATCGCGGCGACGGTGAGCCGGCCGCTGCCGTCCCCGGCCACGCGCGGCGCGGCGCCGGACGCGGTGCCGAAGCGCTGCCACGCGGGGGTCCAGGCGCCGCCCGGGGTCTCCTGCCACCGGTGGAAGATCCCGGAGCCGCCGGGAGCAAGGGCGAAGACCTCCAGCCGGCCGTCGGCGTTGGCCGCGACCACCGGTGGCGCGCCCGCGGCGCCGCCGAAGCCCGCCTCCCACGGGTCCCAGGCCCGGGATCCCGGTGCCGCTTGCCGCCGCCGGGCGACGGACGCGCCGCCGGGGCTCAGGGCGAACGCCTCCAGCCTGCCGTCGGCGTCGCGGGCGACGGCGGGGGCGGCGCCGGCCGGCCCGCAGCGCCATCGGGTCGCGGGCCGCGATCCCGCGGAACAGCGGGCCGGACGGCTCGCGCGTCCAGGTGAACAGATCGTCCGACGTGGCGAGGCTGATCGCGGCGCCGCTCATGCCGCCGCCCGCGTAGAATATCCAGAACCTGCCGCCGGCCTCGATGACATGCGGGGCCCACAGGTGCTCCTCGCCGTGGTAGCCCGGGTCGACGGTCAGCGCGTCGGCGTGGGTGGTCCAGGGGCCGTACGGGGCGGGCGCGGAGGCGTGCGCGAAGGAGACCTCCGCGGCACTGTCCGGTGCCTCGCCGGGCGCCGCGCCGTTACCGACGATGTTGAACAGGTGCCACCGGCCGTTCGCCCGGATCAGGGTGTGGTCGTTGAGGTAGCGGCGCCGGCCTGGCGTGGAGGGGTCGTAGACGTCGGTGAAGGAACCGGCGCCCACCCACTGGGACGCCGGACCTGGGACGGAGACCGCTGCTGCGGCACGGCCCGTGAGCGGGAGCGCGAGGGCTCCCGCTCCGGCCGCACGCAGCAGGTGGCGCCTGCTGAACGGATGCACGAGAAGGCTCCAGACGAACGTTTACTGTCAGTTGATCGCGGGTCCGGCGGTGTCCTTGAGCCAGCCCCACTGGGACCAGGTGGAGAAGCCGGTCTGCCAGCGGTGGTAGACCCCCGTGGGATTGGTCCCGAAGACCTCGAGCCGGCCGTCGGCGTTGGCCGCGGCGGTGATCTCCGTGCGACCGGAACCGAAGGACTCCCACGAGCCGTAAGGGGTGTTCACCCCGGTCTGCCACATGTGCTGGGCATCGCTGCCGTTGAGAGCGAACACCTCGACCCGCCCGTCCACCGTGGGCTGACTCGTCAACTGCGAGTTCGCCAGACCACCGGTCTCCTGCCAGCCCGACCAACTGGTGGGACTGGTCTGGTACCGGTGGAAGACGCCGACCGGCCCGGAGGCGAACACCTCAAGCCGGCCGTCCGGCGCCTTCGCCAGCTCGATACGGCTCTCCCCCGGGCCACCGCCAGTCCCTTCCCAGCCCGACCAGCCACCGGAGGGCTGGTTCTGGTAGCGGTGCCGAAGGATCTGGCCGTTGATCGCGAACACCTCCAGCCGGCCGTCGGCGTTCGGCCCGATCGCCAGCTCCGCACCCCTGGGCCCCGCGATGAACTCCCACGCCGACTAAACGCCGTTGATGCTCTCCTGCCAGGCATGGTGCACACCATCGACCCCGGCCGCGAATACCTCAAGACGCCCGTCCACCGACCGCGCCGACACCACACGACCCGACTCCGCGGGATACACCAACGGCGCGGGACCAGGCTGACTGCCGGGTACGCAGGTCATGCTGATGCCACGTTCCGCCAGGTAGGGAATCGGGTCGACACGCACGGACGCGCCCGCGTTCCCCCAGACCCGAAGGTGGAGATGAGGCCCGCTGGACTGGCCCTCGCTGCCCATCAGCGCGATCTACTGCCCGGCGCTCACACGGTCGCCCTCCTGGACGTCCCGCTGGTACGTGTGGCCGCACTCGGTGATGGTGCCGTCGGGGTGCAGAATGCGGATCCACTGCCCGTAGCCGGGTTCGTATCCCGAGATGGTCACCTCGCCGTCGCCGACCGCGTAGATCGGGGTGCCGTGGTCGTTGGCGATGTCGATGCCGTTGTGCTCCCAGCTGTAGTACTGGGAGATGTCGCCGGCGGCCGGGCAGGCGGCGGCGAAACCGGCGGCCCGGGTCGGGACCGGGGAGGAAGCGGTCCGCGCCCCGGCCGGTGAGGCGACGGCGAGCCCCGGTGCGAGGATCACGGTCAGCGCGAGAAGAAGCCCGAGCACCCGACCGGGCAGCAACCCGGACATGCCTCGGGAGAGGACGGACATCACGCGAGGTTCCCCCGTCACGCCTTGCGCAGGCGGTCGATGACGCCGTTGATGTCGTCCTGCAGCAGATTCCGGCGGACCCAGTGGCCGCCCTCCACCTCGTGCTGCTCGTAGGGGATGCCCGCACGGTCGAGGTTCCACTTGAACTCCCGCTGGGTGGCGAGCACCAGGGTCTCGTTGGCGTAGCCCTGGATGTCCTGGGGGCTGGTGCCGGCGACCAGGAAGACCCGCTTGTGCCGGTAGCTCTCGATGCGCTCGCACGGGTTGTCCGCGCTGACCCGGGCCTGGTTCCAGAAGGGCACGCCGTAGATGCTGCCGCCGTTCAGTTCCACCGCGGCGGAGGAGGCGTTGGCCCAGTGGGTCACCAGGTCACCATTGCCCCCGCGCAGGTTGGCCGGGCCGGAGTGGGCGCTGACCGAGGCGAAGTGGCCGTAGTACTTGGCCGCGTACTTCAGGGCGCCGAAGCCGCCCATGGAGAACCCGGAGACGGCACGGCCGTCGTACTCGGCGTAGGTGCGGAAGTTCGCGTCGATCCACGGGATGAGCTGGCCGATGTGGAAGTGCTCCCAGTTCCGGGCGCCGATGTTGGAGCTCACCGCGTTGGAGTACCAGCCGGCGCGGCCGCCGTCGGGCATCACGACGATGAGGTCCTTCCAGGCGGTCAGCCCCCGGATGTCGTGGAACCGGTCGAAGGTGATGAAGTCCTCCAGGCCACCGTGGAGCAGGTAGAGGACCGGGTAGCGGCGCCCGCTGGTGTGGTAGCCGTCGGGGAGCAGCACGTTGACGGCCGGGGTCCAGCCGCCGATGGCGGAGGTCTGGAACCGGTAGTACCACATCCGGTGGTCCTGCTCATTGCGTTCCGTGACGCGCAGGTCGTCGGCCGCCGAGGCCACCGACGCCGACGCGAGAACACCGCCGGCTCCCAGGGCCGCCGCGGCGGTGAGCCCGCCGGCGGACTTGAGGATGCTTCGGCGGCTGGGGTTCTGCGTGGTCAAGGTGACCTCCTGTGGGCGAGCTGACTGGGGATCCGGCTGCCGTCCCAGCGGCACCGGCGGTTTGGAGGCTAGCGATCCCCGCCCGGGAGGAGTATCCGGAACCTTACGGGCTGACAGAACCGGCTCGCGTCCTCTAGGGCCTGTGTGATGTCGTGAAGGCAACTCGCCAATGCTCAGTGGAAGTTCATCGAGCCGTAGCTGCCGATCGGTTGGTACGGCCAGGACCCGGAGCGGTTGCGGGAGCAGTTCGAGGGGGTGATCTGGCGGTCCGCTCCAGTGCACGGTGGCGGGAGATACCTGCCGAGTTCGGCCCCTGGGCCACCGCCTACGGACGCTTCCGCGTCCGGCGGGACGCCGGTGTCTTCACCGCCCGCGCGCGAGCCTTAGCGGGAGGGGCCGCGGGTGACCATCCGTAATTCTCCGGATCCCCGGGCCGTGTCCCTCTCGGTAGCTTTCAGCGCGATCACACTGTGACCCAGCGCGACCGCGACGGGTTCCCTTTTCCGTAAGTGCCTCGTACCGCTACCGACCAGGAGCCCGTTGTGAGCGCACACCATCCCTCCCGCAGAGCGCCTCTCAGAGCCGCCGGTGGACTCTCGGCTGCGATATCCCTCGCAGGCGCAAACGTCCTCGCGACGGGATCCGGGGCCAGTGCCGCCGGAAACGGCATCGGTCTCCGCTCCGCCCAGCCCATCCAGTCAGACGTGGGCGGCCCGATCACCCGCGACGAGATCCTTCTCCGTGCCCGGCCCGGGACTATGGCTGGATCGAGCGCCAGATGCGGTCGGACAGGACACCGGCGGCCTCGGTGAGGTCGATGTCCTGCGGGGTGGCCAGCCAGCGGTGGGCGGTCACCGCCACCGGCCCGACGACCAGGACCTCCAGGAGCGCATCGGGCAACGCCGCGATCTCACCCGCCTCGACCCACGGCCGCAAGTGGTCGGCGACGCGCGGAAAGTGGTCCGGCTCGACCCCGCGGGAGCGGTCCGCATGGACGGCCAGGTAGCTGGAGTACGCCGAGCCGTGCAGGAACCGGGCCGTCTCCGGGTTCTCCCGGGTGAACCGCAGGTACGTGGTCACCAGTGCGCGGATTCCGCTACGGGCGCTCCTGGCCCGGCCGAAGGCGATGAGGACCTCGCCGTACTGCCGCTCCAGACAGCGCGAGTAGAGCGCGGCGGCCAGACCGTCGACGCTGCCGAAATGGTGGTACAGGCTGACCCCGCTGCCGAGGTGATCACGTGGACCGTGAAGCCGGCCTGGCCCTCGGCGGCGTACACCTGGAGTGCCGCGGCCAGCAAGCGTTCGACGGTGATCTCGCCACGGGACTGCTTCGTTGCCATGGGCGGAGAGTTTGGTGCGCGACCGGAAGTGTGCGCCGGGTGGCGGATTTCGGGCCCCGCCGCGGTCGCATGCCGGGGCGGGCCGGCCAGTGAGAACCGCCCGGCCTCGCGGCCGGTTCGGACGGGTCGGGCCGTGTTCCTCCGGCAGCGTCATCCCGCCAAACTAAAATGCTTTTCTAGAAACTCATTCCATATCCAGGCCCCGAGGAACCATACTGACGCCGTTCCGCGGCCCCGAGTCGTAAGGCCTTCAGGGTCCATCTCACTCCAAGGAGACGCATGAGAATCACACGGGTCGGCCTCCTGGCAGCGGCGGCGGCAGCGCTGCTGCTCGCACCGATCGCGCCCGCGCCCGCCTCGGCCTCCGCCCCGGCTCCACAGGTGAACGCGGCGGCAGACCGGCCGGACTTCTTACTTCCGTTCCCCTGTAACAGCGTGATCGAAGTGAAGACCTACCGAGGTCACAACCCGGACGACAAGAAGATGGACATGTACCGGCAGGGCATGCGGGAGGGCAGCCCCATCCTGGCCTCGGCCGACGGCTACGTGCACGAGACCTTCTCGCCGGGCGGGCTGGAGATCCGGCACGGCGGCGGATGGTTCACCACGTACATGCACATGACCGGCGTGGCGAGGGAAGGCACGTGGGTCAAGCGCGGCGACGTGGTCGGCTACATGGGGGACGTCGGTTCGGAAGGCAGGCCCCACCTGCACTACGAGCAGCTCTACAACCCCAGCAGCGACCAGGACGCCGACAACCAGCACATCGTCAACCCCGTCCTTCAGGGGCAGGGGCCGCTGGTCTTGAACCCCGACAGCCCGATCACCATGACGAGCACGAACTGCGGTGTGTCCGCCGGCAGTAGCCTGTTCGCGCAGTCCCCGGACCGTTCCGCCGTGTTCCAGTGGTCCGGTAACGGGACGACCTGGAACAAGGTCGGCGGAGCAGCCGGAACACTCTTCGCCGGCGGGGCGGGCGTGTTCGCCACCAACCCCACCAACGGCGACCTCTACAAAATGAACGGCCCCAACAACTGGGCCAAGATCGGCGGACCCGCCAAGACCTTCGCCGTCAC
>NZ_JBIVFA010000008.1:0-423200 GCF_044747975.1 Streptomyces sp. NPDC090045 | reverse complement strand
TCGTTCTGGGCGGTGCGGATGAGGCCGGTGAGGGCTGTGGCGGGGAGGTCGGTGATGTCCTCGTCGGGGGTGAGGGCGGTGGCGCCCTGGGTGAGGACGACGATCCGGGTGGAGTCCAGGGCGGAGTCGGCCAGCAGTTCCTGGAGGGTGGCCAGGGTGCCCTGAACCGCCGCGTGGACCTCGGTGGTCTCCTGTGACAGGGCTATGAAGGAAGGAAGTTGGGCGCCGTCGCCGAGAGCGGTCCGCAGTTCGGCGGCGTCGGCGTACGTGTCCCCGGAGACGGCCGAGGCCAGGCCGTGCGGATCCGAACCCAGTACCGCCCAGAGCCCGGCCGTGGTCTCCACGGCCGTCTGCGGCAGGGGCTTCCAGCCCAGTCGGTGCAGGCCGGAGTGCTTGCCCGTGTTCGTGGCCGCCCGAAGGTCGCCGGCCGGGCGCAGGGTGATGGAGTCGACCGTGACGACGGGCTGTCCGTCGGGGTCGGTGGCCGTCAGCGAGGCGCTGTCGGGGCCGGAGGGGATCACGTGCACCCGCAGCGCGGTCGCGCCCGTGGCGTGCAGGGTGACCCCGTTGAACGAGAACGGGATGGTCAGCTCGGTGCCGTCACCGAGCAGCATGGCGTGCAGGGCCGCGTCGAGGAGCGCCGGGTGGAGGGCGAAGGCCGTGGCGTCGGCGTGCTGCTCCTCGGGGAGCGAGACCTCCGCGAACCGCTCCTCGCCCGACTGCCAGACCCGGCCGAGGCCCTGGAAGACCGGCCCGTACTCGTAGCCGCGGTCGGCGAGCCGGTCGTAGGTGTCCTCACGGGTGAGGGACCGCGCGCCCTCCGGCGGCCAGGTCCGCGTGGCGGCGGGGACCGGGTGTTCGCCGGTGGCCAGCAGGCCGGAGGCGTGCCGGGTCCATTCCTCCTCCGCCGCGCCCTCGGGGCGCGAGTGGACGGTGACGGAGCGGGTGCCCGACTCCTCGGCGGGGCCGAGGGCGACCTGGAGGTGGATGCCGCCTTCCTCGGGGACGATCAGCGGCGCCTCCAGGACGAGTTCCCGGAGCTGGTCGTAGCCGAAGCGGTCGCCCGCCGAGACGGCCATGTCGACCAGGGCGGTGCCGGGCAGCAGGACCGTACCGACGACCGCGTGGTCGACGACCCACGGGTGGGTGCGCCGTGAGACGCGGCCCGTGAACAGCACGCCCTCGCGGTCGGCGAGGCTGGTCATCGCGCCGAGCAGCGGGTGCTCCGCGGAGGCGAGGCCGAGGCCCGACGGGTCCTCCGCCGTGACCGGGGTGTCGAGCCAGAACCGGCTCCGCTGGAAGGCGTACGTCGGCACCTGGACCCGCCGGGCGCCCGTACCGCCGAACACGGCGGACCAGTCGACGCGCACGCCGTGGCAGTGGGCCTCGCCGAGCGAGAGCAGCAGGCGTCCGGCCTCGTCCTCGTCGCGGCGCAGGGTGCCCAGGGCGGTGCCCCGCGCGCCGGCCTCGTCGAGGGCCGCCTGCACGCCGATGGTGAGCACCGGATGCGGGCTGACCTCGATGAAGGTGTGGTGGCCGGCGGCGAGCAGCTCGCCGACCGCCTGCTCGAACTGCACCGTCTCGCGCAGGTTCTGGTACCAGTACCCGGCGCCCATCAGGGCGGTGTCGGTCAGCAGCGCGCCGGTCAGCGAGGAGTACACCGGGACCTCGCCCGGGCGTGCCTCGATGCCGTCGAGGATCCGCGCCAACTCGTCCTCGAGTTCTTCCACATGGGCCGAGTGGGAGGCGTAGTCCACGTCCACGAGGCGGGCGCGCGCCCCCTGCTCCTTGGCCTGGGCGAGGAACTCGGCGAGGGCCTCCGGGTCGCCGGACACCACGGTCTGGGACGGTCCGTTGACCGCCGCGACCGAGATCCGTCCCTCCCAGGCGCCGATCCGCTCCCGCACCCACGCGACGGGCTGGGCCACGGACATCATGCCGCCCCGGCCCGACAGCACGGTCAGCGCGCGGCTGCGCAGCGCCACGACCCGGGCCGCGTCCTCGACGCTGAGGACGCCCGCCACGCAGGCCGCGGCGATCTCGCCCTGCGAGTGGCCGACGACCGCGGCCGGTTCGACGCCCAGCGAGCGCCAGACCTCGGCCAGGGACACCATCACGGACCACAGCACGGGCTGGACCACGTCCACCCGCTCGAAGCCCGGAGCCCCCTCGGCGCCGCGTACGACGTCGAGGAGCGACCAGTCCACCAGCGGCTCCAGGGCCGCCGCGCACTCGGCCATCCGCCGGGCGAACACCGGGGAGGACTCCAGGAGGCCGGCCGCCATGCCCACCCACTGCGCGCCCTGACCGGGGAACACGAACACGGGACGGGCCGCGGGCCGGCTCTGCCCGGTGACCAGGCCGCGGTCCGTGGCGCCGTCGACCAGCGCCCGCAGGCCCTGCTCCAGGCCCGCGAGGTCCTCGGCGACCACGGTGGCCCGCCGGTCGAAGTGGGCCCGGCCGACGGCGAGGGAGTACCCGATGTCCGCGAGGCGGTCGCCCGGCTGCTCCCGAAGCCGGTCGAGCAGCTTGCCGGCCTGCGCGCGCAGTGCCTGGTCGCTCTTGGCGGAGAGGAGGAAGGGGACGGCCGCGGGCGCCTGCGTCCCGGCCGGCTCGGGTTCGGTCGGCTCGGGCTCGGCGGGTGCGGGCTCCGCGGCCTGCTCCAGGACGAGGTGGGCGTTGGTGCCGCTGACGCCGAAGGAGGAGACGCCGGCCCGGCGGGGCCGGTCGGTCTCCGGCCACGGGGTGGCCTCGGTGAGCAGCGAGACCGCGCCGCTCGCCCAGTCCACGTGCGAGGTCGGGGTGTCCACGTGCAGGGTGCGGGGCAGCAGGCCGTTGCGGATCGCCATGACCATCTTGATGACGCCGCCCGCACCGGCGGCGGCCTGGGTGTGCCCGATGTTCGACTTGAGGGAGCCGAGGAACAGCGGCCGGTCGGCGTCGCGCCCCTGACCGTAGGTGGCGAGCAGGGCCTGCGCCTCGATGGGGTCGCCGAGCCGGGTGCCCGTACCGTGCGCCTCGACGGCGTCGACGTCCGTCGCCGACAGCCCGGAGGCGGCGAGGGCCTCACGGATCACCCGCTCCTGCGAGGGGCCGTTGGGGGCGCTGAGCCCGTTGCTCGCGCCGTCCTGGTTGATGGCCGATCCCCGGATGACCGCGAGGACCTCGTGGCCGTTGCGGCGGGCGTCGGAGAGCCGCTCCAGGAGGAGCATGCCGACGCCCTCGCCCCAGCCGGTGCCGTCCGCCGCCTCGGCGAAGGACTTGCAGCGCCCGTCGACCGACAGGCCGCGCTGGCGGCTGAACTCCACGAACATGCCGGGGGTCGCCATGACCGTCACACCGCCGGCGAGGGCCAGTTCGCACTCGCCGGCCCGCAGCGCCTGCGCCGCCATGTGCAGGGCCACCAGCGACGCCGAGCACGCGGTGTCGACGGTGACGGCGGGGCCCTCCAGGCCCAGGGTGTAGGAGGCGCGGCCGGAGACCACGCTCGTGTAGGTGCCGGTCAGCAGGTACCCGCCGACGCCCTCGCCCGCCTCGTGCAGGCGCGGGCCGTAGTCCTGCGCCATGGCGCCTACGTACACGCCGGTGCCGCTGCCGCGCAGGGCGGCGGGATCGATCCCGGCCCGCTCCACGGCCTCCCACACGGTCTCCAGCACCATGCGCTGCTGCGGGTCCATGGCGGTGGCTTCGCGCGGGCTGATCCCGAAGAACTCGGCGTCGAACCGGTCGACGTCGTGCAGGAACCCGCCCTGGCGGGTGTACGAGCGGCCCGCGCGGTCGGGGTCGCCGTCGAAGAGGGTCTCCAGCGCCCAGCCGCGGTTGCCGGGGAACTCGGTGACGGCGTCCCGTTCCTCCACGAGCAGCCGCCACAGGTCCTCCGGGGAGGCCACGCCGCCCGGGAAGCGGCACGCCATGGAGACGATCGCGATGGGCTCGTCGGAGCCGGGGACCCGGCGCGCGACCGCACGGGAGACGGGCTCGTGCGCGGAGACCACGCCCGAGAGCTCGGCGAGCCGGGCGACCAGCTTCTCGGGGGTGGGCCGGTCGAAGAGGAGGGTGGTCGGCAGCTTCAGACCGGTGGCGGCGGAGAGCCGGTTGCGCAGCTCCACGGCGGTCGCCGAGTCGAATCCGAGCTCCTGGAAGGAGCGGCCGGGGTCGATGTCCCCGCCCTTTCCGCGGCCGAGGACGAGGGCCACCTCGGAGCGCACCAGGTCCATCAGGAACCTGGCCGTGCGCTCCGGGTCCCCGCCGGTCCCGAACGGGTCGGCGGCCGCACCGGGGGCGCTGCGCTGGAAGGCGTACGTGGGCAGGGCGACGACCGGGGCGTCGACGGGGAAGACGGGACTCCAGTCCACCGGGGCGCCGTGCGCGTACGCCTCCGCCACGGAGGACAGGAAACGGTGCGGCCCGTCCGCGCCGCGGCGCAGCGAACCGACCGCGAGGGCCGTGGAGTCGGTGGTCTCCAGGATCTGCTCGACGGGCAGGGTCATCACCGGGTGGGGGCTGATCTCTACGAAGAGGTCGTGGTCCGTGAGGCACCGGATCGAGCTCTCGAACAGCACGGGCTCGCGCAGGCTGCGGAACCAGTACGAGGCGTCCAGCGAGCGGGTGTCCAGCAGGGCGCCCGTCAGAGCGGAGTAGAAGGGGATGTTCCCCTTCCGAGGCCGCAGCGGGGCCAGGACGGTGAGCAGCTCCTCGTGGATCTCGTCCATGTGCGCGCAGTGCGGCGCGTAGTCGATGGCGACCCGGCGGGCCCGCACCCCCTCGGCGGTGAACTCCTCCTGGAGGCGCTCGATCGCGTCGATGTCGCCGGCGACGGCGATCGACCGCGGCCCGTTGACGCCCGCGACGGCCAGCTTCCCGCCCCAGGGCGCCAGGCGCCTCTGCACCTCGTCGAGGGGGAGCAGCACCGAGAGCATGGAACCCCGGCCCGCGAGCCGGGCCTGCGCCTTGCCCCACAGCGCGGCGGCGCGGGCGCCGTCCTCCAGGCTCAGCCCGCCCGCGACCACGGCCGCGGGGAGCTCGCCGATGCTGTGCCCGACGACCGCGGCGGGCTCGATGCCGAAGGAGCGCCAGAGGGCGGCGAGGCCGAGCGCGGTCGCGAACAGGGCGGGCTGGATGACGTCGATGCGGTCCAGCGCGGGCGCACCGGGCGCCTCGCGCAGGACGTCCTCCAGGGACCAGTCGACGTACGGGGCGAGCGCCTCGGCGGTGGCCCGGATGCTGGCGAGGTAGACGTCCGAGGTGTCGAGCAGGTCGGCGCTCATGCCGGGCCACTGCGCGCCGTGGCCGGGGAAGACGAAGACGGCCCGGTCGCGTGCCGTGGCCGTGCCGCTCACGCGCCCGGAGCCGCGGCGGCCCTCGGCGAGCGCGGCCAGCTCCTCGGCGAACCCGTCCTCGGTGCCGGACAGCAGGACCGAGCGGTGCGCGAAAGCGGTGCGCGACACGGCGAGGGAGTGACCGATGTCGGCGATGCCGGGGC
The DNA here is from genome assembly GCF_044747975.1 of Streptomyces sp. NPDC090045. NCBI lineage: Bacteria > Bacillati > Actinomycetota > Actinomycetes > Kitasatosporales > Streptomycetaceae > Streptomyces > Streptomyces sp. NPDC090045. The sequence continues at coordinate 417,718 of NZ_JBIVFA010000008.1, read as the reverse complement.
GTGCGGCGGTCGCGGTGCTGTCCGCGGTGCCCTCGGCGGTCGCGGTGCCCCCGGCGCTCGCCGTGAGCCGGGCCAGGAGCCGCCCGGCCTGCGCACGCTCGGCGGCCGCGCTCGCTCCGGAGACCAGCCAGGGCAGGGTGGCGCCCCGGAAGGCGGCCGGGCCGGCGGAAGGTTCCTGCTCGGTACGGGGCGCCTCGGCGACCTCCACCGACCAGGCCGTGCCGTCGGCGTCCGCGTCGGCGGCGGAGACGCTGACCGGCTGCCCGGGGGAGGCGGGGGAGCGCAGGGCCTCGACCAGCCCGGCGGTACCGGCGGCACCGGCGGGCCCGCCCTCGGCCCGCTCGGCGGCGGGCCCGGTGCGGAGGAGGACACCGCGTACGCGGTCGCCGTCGGCCAGGGCCCGCGCCAGGGTCTTGAGTACGAGAACGGCCCCGCCCGCGGGTCCGGCGTCGAGACCGCCCGCGAGCGCGATCCCGCTCTCGCCGGAACGCAGGCTCGCGCACGCCAGGTGCACCGCGTTCAGGGCGGACGGAGCGCCGCCGGTCACGGTCCGGCCCGGTCCGCTCAGACCGAGTACGGCGCGGACGCCCTCGGCGCGGTCCGCGTCCGGGGCGGTGTCCGTGCCGGCCGCCGCGCCGGCCTCTGCGGCCCGGCTGGAACCGGGCGCGCCGAGGAAGACCCCCGTACGGGCGGAGCGCAGGGAGGCCGGCACGATGCCGGCCTCCTCCAGGGACTCCCAGGCCAGTTCCAGCAGGAGCCGCTGCCCCGCGTCCATCGACGCGGCCGCGTCCGGCGCGAGGCCGAAGGGGCCCGGGTCGAAGCCCTCGGCGCCCTCGGAGCCGGCTGCCCCGCCGGAGTGCGCGTCCGGGTAGCGGCAGGACAGCCCGATGACGGCGACGGGCTCCCCGGCATTCCCGGCGTCCCCGACAAGCTCGGCATCGCGGCGGGTGGTCTCGACAGACATGCGGATCCTCACTCCAAGTCCAAAGGTGTTCCAGGGAGCAGCACTTGAACGGCGGACGCCGGGAACACCCGGGAGGCGATCCGCCTGTACGACCGGCCTGCGCGGAGCGGCTACCACTCCACCAGCAGCCGGGACAGCCCGCGCGTGCCGAGGCCGTCCTTCCAGACCACGGCGTCGGGGCCGGGAGCCAGGCGGAGGGTCGGGAACCGCCGCAACAGGCGCTCCAGGACGATCTGCAGCTGGAGCCTGGCCAGCGGCGCGCCGAGACAGCGGTGCACTCCGTGACCGAACGTCAGATGGGCGGCGTCGTGCCCCTGCGGGTCGATCAGTTCGGGGTCCGCGAACGTCTTGCCGTCACGGTTGCCGTGCAGCAGGGAGACGATCACGCCTTCCCCGGCCTGGACGGTCACGCTGCCGAGCGGCACCGGCTCCACCGCGACGCGCGGGAAGCTGATCGGGGTGGAGGGGGTCAGGCGGAGGAGCTCCTCGACCGTGGGGGCCAGCCGGTCGGGCTGCTCGCGCAGCTCCTCGTAGGCGCCGGGGTCGCGGAGCAGGGCGTGCGCCGACGTGCCGATCTGCCCGACGACGGTCTCGTAGCCGGCCATCAGGAGGGTGAGTCCCATGGTGAGCAGCTCGCCCATGGACAGGTCGCCCTGCTCGTGCGCCCCGATCATGGAGGTGAGCAGGTCGTCCTCGGGCCGGCGGCGCTTGCGGTCGATCAAGTCGGCCATGTAGTCGATGAGTTCGAGCCGGCGGCGGGCCTTCTCCTGCGGTGTGCTGGCGGAGATGTCGAACAGCACCTCGACCCAGTCCCGGAACCGCGTGCCGTCCTCGGGCGGAACGCCCAGCAGCGAGCAGAGGACGGCGAGCGGCAGCGGGGCCGCGAGCGCCTCGATCAGGTCGGTGCTCGGCCCCGACGCGGCCATGGCGTCGAGGTGGCGGTCGGCGAGCTCCTCCACGGCCGGGGCCATCGCGTTGGTCCGTCCGGTGGTGAACGCCCTGGTCACGACGCGCCGCAGCCTGGAGTGATCGGCTCCGTCCATGCTCATCATGGAGTTGGGCACGGGCTGGGCGTCGTTGAGCTTCGGGGCGTGCGGCGTGACGGCCTCGGCGCGGCTGAACCGCTTGTCCGTGAGGACCTTGCGGGCCAGCGCGTAGTCGCACACCAGCCACATCTTGTCCCCGGCGGGCGTGAAGAACGGGACGACGTCGATGCCGTCCGGGATGCGCCCCTCCCCGGCCACGTACTGCCCAAGGAACTCCGGAAGCGGGCCCAGCGGGCCGGCGCTGCGGTGCTTCATGTGATTCCTCCCCGTTGTGTTCGGCGGTCAGGTGATCAGAAGCCGGTGCCCGGCCCCGCACTGCGTCATTTCCGATCCTCCTGCTCCTGCTGAATTGACTGGATGAGCTGAATTGGGGAGGCGCGGTGCGGGCGCGTGGGTATACGGACGAAAACCGCCACGCTTTTACCTCTGATGCCTCGTGAACAAGCCGGGCCGGCGGCGCCGGAAATACTCGTGTGCCGCAGCGAAGAAACTCTGGCCGAGAATGAACATACCCTCCGCCCGGGAAGTGGAGAACAGAAAGGCGCCGACAACGGCCGGCGTCTGTTCAATTGTTCGATGAGCTCCGTGACGCTGTCCCGTCGACGGGACGGCCCGCAGGGCCCACCCCCGCGGGACGAGCCGGCGTCCGGCCGCTTTGGCCTGCCTTTAGCACGGGCTGGGAGCCTCCACACCTGATCTGTGGACCCCTTCACATGGAGGCATGATGGCGATTCAGGCCGGCGACATCGAGGGATCGAGAATCGGGCAGATCCGTACGAGCCCCGACCCGGCGCCGAGGCAGCGGCGGGCCATGGGTGAGGATCCGCGCCGTGGCCAGGTGCTGACCACGAAGGTGGGCCTGCAGATGCCGGCGGGGATGTCCTTCGACGACTGGGAGAAGGCTGGACGCCAGCTGTCCGGAATCGTTGACTCCTCTTCATGGTGGCTCGGTGACTGGCTCGTGTACGGCAAGGACCACTACACCGACCGCTACCAGCGCGGCATCCGCGCCGCCGGGCTGCAGTACCAGACCCTGCGCAACTACGCCTGGGTCTCCCGGCGGTTCGACTTCAGCCGGCGGCGGGGCGCCCTGAGCTTCCAGCACCACGCCGAGCTGGCCTCGCTGCCGCACGACGAGCAGGAGGCCTGGCTCGACCGGGCCGAGCAGCGCAAGTGGACCACCAAGCAGCTGCGCAGCGCGATCCGCGCCGCCCGCGAGGACGAGGCGCAGGTCAGGCTGCCCGCCGAGCCGACGCGGCGGCTGGAGGTGCCCGGCAGCCGGCTCCAGTGGTGGCACAAGGCCGCGGAGCAGGCGGGCGTCGACTTCGAGCGCTGGGTGCTGGTGACCCTGGACAGCGCGGCGAAGGAGGCCCTGGAGGAGCTCGAAAGGCTGGAGGACGACCATGGGCCCGCGGAGCTCAAAGGGGCGGTGGATTCCGGCGGTTCGGCAGAGCCCGAGCGGTCCGCGGAGGCCGGCCGGTCCGCGGAGGTCGAGCGGTCCACGGAGGCCGGCCGGTCCGCGGAACCCGCCCGATCCGCGGAGCCCGGTGGGCCGGCGCAGTCGCCCGGCTCCGTGCAGCGGCTGGCCATCACCGCCTGACCGCTCGGCGGTACGGGTCACAGGGCCCGCACTCCCTCGGGAGTGTGGGCCCTGAAGGCTGGGGCCGGCCTCGCGGATCAGGGCAGCTGGCGCATCAGGTCGGCAGTGTCGCGCTGCCGGGTGCACGGGCTGTGGGCGAACGAGTCCAGCACGCGGCCGCGGACCTCGGAGGGCTGCTCCTGGCTGAGCTTGAACATGCCCTCAGCCCCCGTGACCCTGACCCGGAAGGCGCCCACGGCGGGCACGATCTGGCGGAAGTAGCCGAGGGAATCGGACATGTCCCAGCCGGTGCCGAACTTCGACTCCTCGAAGGCGCGCACGGTCGACTGCACGACTCCCATCGTCGCCTCGATCGAATCGATCTTCTCCACCACGCCCCGCACGTGCACCGAGGTGAAATTCCACGTGGGGGCGGCCGGCGACTTCTCGTACACCGTCGGCGATACATAGGAATGCGGCCCGGTGAAGGTCAGCAGGACGAGGCTTCCCGTTTCCAGTGCCGCCCAGTGCGGATTGGCCCTGTTCATGTGCCCGAGCAGAATGCCGCCGGACAGGTCGTCCGACCATTCGTCGTTCGCCTGCGGGTCCGCGATCACCGGCAGGTGCGTGGCGAAGGGTCCGTCTTCGGCGGTCCCGTTGGTCACCGCCATGGCCAGTGGATTGTCTCGTATCAGATCGGTCATCCACGAACCGTCCGGTTCGCGATAGTTGCTGGGGACGAACATCCGGAATTCACCCTTTCGGTCTGCGCAAATGCGCGAGGACATGGAAATCCGGGCCGACCATACCGCTGTCCCGTCGGCCGGACAGAGATATTCGGTATTCGGTCCGCATCAGGGTCGCCAGGATCGTCTTCTTGACGTGTTCAGGTTGGCGCCGGGACGTTCTCCGGCGCAATACTTAAAAGAGGTCTCCCGGATCACCGGTCGAGATTCCAAGACGCTAGCGGGAGAATTGTCTATGGGTACAACGGGTACGCATAACCACGAGATACACGACGTGGTCGGCATCGGCTTCGGCCCGTCCAACCTGTCGCTCGCGATCGCTCTGGAAGAGCACCGGGCCAATGTTCCGGAGCACCCGGTCAAGGCCGCATTCTTCGAGCGGCAGCCCGCCTTCGGCTGGCACCGCAACATGCTGCTGCCGTCGACGACCATGCAGATCTCGTTCCTGAAGGACCTGGCCACCTTCCGCAATCCGGTGTCCCGGTTCAGCTTCGTTTCGTATCTGCACGCCGCGGGCCGGCTGGTCCAGTTCGTGAACAACCAGGACTTCTTCCCGACCCGGCAGGAATTCCACCAGTACCTGGAATGGGCGGCGTCCGGCCTCGCCGACCGCGTCTCCTACGGATCGGAGGTCACCGCGATCCGGCCCGCCGAGGACACCGGTGCGGGGACCCCCGAGCACCTCCGGCTCGAGGTCCGCGACGCGGCGGGCGGCGTCCGCCAGGTCCGCACGCGCAACGTGACCATCTCGACGGGCCTGGTGCCGCGCATGCCGGCGGGGGTCGCGCGCGACGAGCGGGTGTGGCACAGCTCCGAGTTCCTGGAGAAGTTCCACGGCCTCGACCCCAACGAGCTCAAGAGCGTCGCGGTGGTCGGCGCCGGCCAGAGCGCGGCCGAGATCACCAGGTTCCTGTACGACAAGCTTCCGCACGCGCGCGTCTCGGCGGTCATCCCGTCCTACGGGTACTCCGTCGCGGACGACACGCCCTTCGCCAACCAGGTGTTCGACCCGGCCGCGGTCGACGAGTACTACTTCGGCACCGACCAGGCACGGGAGGCCTTCTGGCACTACCACCGGAACACGAACTACTCGGTCGTCGACGACGAGGTGATCCGCGACCTGCACCAGCGCTCGTACGAGGAGGAGGTGCGCGGCAGCAAGCGGCTGTACTTCCTCAACCTCACCCGGGTCGCGGAGGTCACCCGGAACGGCAGCGACACGCGGCTCACCCTGAACTCGCTGCTCGACAGCGAGCCTCAGGAGCTGCACGTCGACGCGCTCGTCTTCGCCACCGGCTACGAGGGCATGGACCCGGCCCGCCTGCTCGGCGACTTCGACCGCCACTTCCTGCGGGACGTGAACGGCCGGCACCGGGTGGAGCGCGACTACCGGCTCGTCACCGCGACCGGACCGTCCTGCGGGATCTACCTCCAGGGCGGCACCGAGCACACCCACGGGCTGTCCTCGTCCCTGCTGTCGAACATCGCCGTGCGCAGTGGGGAGATCGCCGACTCCATCGTGCTGCGGCGGGCCGAACAGGAGCAGGCGGGGGCGCGCACCGTCGAGGTCGCCGGCGCGGCCGGCCGGGCCTGACCCCGCGTTCCAACCCCCCACGCCGAAGGGTGGGCCCCGGTGCTGTTCCTCCAGCACCGGGGCCCACCCTTCGTCCGTCTTCGGCCATTCCGTGGAATGCCGCATTCACCTCACGCGGCGCTGGCGGAAACCGAGTCGGCGGCCATCGCGTCGCGCAGGCTCTTCGGGCGGAGGTCGGTCCAGTTCGCCTCGACGTGCTCCAGGCACTGCTGGCGGCTTTCCTCGCCGAATACGATGCGCCAGCCGGCCGGAATCTCGGCGAACGAAGGCCACAGCGAGTGCTGCTCCTCGTCGTTCGTCAAGACGTAGAACCGGCCGTCAGCGTCGTCGAACGGGTTGCTGCTCATGAATGCACTCCAATTCAAGCCGTTCACGGTCCGCTTCCCGGGCGGGAAACGGGCCGTCATCCGTTAGTGGGGATGGAGTTGGCGAGACCGCCATGCCCGATCATGGCACCTTTCGGGCGCCCCGTGGAGACCGGTGGGCCCATGAAGCGCTCCACCGGTCGTCGATGCCCTTTCCCCGCCGTCCTGTTGACGGGACAGCGGTAACACACTGCCCCGAATCTTCGCCGTTCTGCCCTGAGTTCCCTGGAATGGGCTTCCGGTGGGCCCTTCTCCCGCGCGATGCTGGACCGGCGACCGCGGCCTCTGCCCGCGGGAATTCGCGTTTTCCGGGAGCCCTGAGTCCTCCACAGAAGGAGTTGTGCCGATGAGCGTCACCAGCGCGGCCGGCGTTCTCTTCACCCTGCGCGCGAGGTTCTCATGACGACCATGACGACCCGTCAGCATCCAGCCCTGGCCAAGGCGCGGTCCGTGGGCGAGGCGCTGCCCTGGCTGACCCGCCACCAGAACCGGACCGTCGTCATCAAGCTGGGCGGACACGCCATGGTCGACGAGGCGCTGACCGCCGCCTTCGCCCGCGACGTGGTCTTCCTGCGTTACGCGGGACTGAAGCCCGTGATCGTTCACGGAGGCGGTCCGCAGATCGGCGCCGAGCTCGAACGGCGCGGTCTGGCCAGCGAGTTCAAGGCAGGCCTCAGGGTCACCTCGACCCCCGCCATGAACGTGGTCCGGATGGTGCTCGCGGGGCAGGTGCAGCGCGAACTGGTCGGGCTGATCAACGCGTACGGCCCGCTCGCCGTCGGCATCACCGGAGAAGACGCGGACACCCTCACCGCGACCCGGCACGTGCCGTGGATCGACGGCGAGCCGGTGGACATCGGCAGGGTCGGCGACATATCCCGGGTGAACACCGGGGCCATCGAGGCACTGTTGGCGGACGGTCGCATTCCGGTTGTCTCTCCGGTCGCCCGCAGCGCCGAGGACGGTCACGTCTACAACGTCAACGCCGACACCGCGGCCGCGGCGCTCGCCACCGCGTTGCGCGCCCAGGAGCTGGTCATGCTCACCGACGTCGAGGGTCTGTACGCGGGCTGGCCGCTCAGCGACGAGGTCATCGGCAGGCTCACCGCCCGCGAACTGGAGAAGCTGCTGCCGGAGCTCGCCGACGGCATGGTCCCCAAGATGACCGGCTGCCTGCACGCGGTGCGGGGTGGAGTCGACAGGGCGCGGGTGATCGACGGGCGGGTCCCGCACGCGATCCTGCTGGAGATGTTCGCGGACGAAGGGGTCGGCACGGTGATCGTGCCGGACCTGGAAGAGGCGGAGGTGCCGGCATGAGCGGCACCGGCCGGCCGAGCCGGGATGGCGTCACGATGGCGCCACAGTGGCCGGGCCGGTGCCGCCGGGGCTGGCGGGAGGGTCCGATGGACACCGGCCGGAATGCGATGGCTCGCGCGGCTGTGTCCCCGCCCGGTTCCGGGGTCGTTCCGGGGCGTCGCGGCCCAGGTCGGCGCAGTGTTCCTGCTCGCGTCGGAAGACCCGTGGCCCGGCTGTACGGGCGACGTCTTTCGGCCAGACTGCCGCTCTGGCTCAGATGTGGCGCGACAGTGGCACCATATGTGTGCCATGCTGGCGTCATCGACCCGACGTCGTAGGAAGCGTGCCAGCGGCGCCTCCTTCGCCTCCTCTGCCTTTTCGCCTCGACCGGCCCGCAACGGGCCGGCCGGGCCTGCAGCCGGCCGTACTGACCGGCCGTCCGTCCCCACCGGAAACACCCGCCGCCGCTCGCGGTACCGATTCAAACAGGAGTTCTTTTCGCTATGGCCACCTTCCTTTACAAAGTGGGCCGATTCGCCTTCAGGCGACGAGGCCTGGTGACACTGCTGTGGCTCGCCGTCGTCGTCGGGGCCGGTTTCGCGGCCTCCGTCGCTCCGCCGCCGCCCACCGATACGTTCTCGATGCCGGGTACGGAGTCGCAGAAGGCCTTCGACCTGCTGAAGGAGAAGTTCCCGGCCATGAGCGTGGACGGTGCGACCGCCCGCGTGGTGGTCCGTGCCCCCGCCGGCGAGAAGCTCACCGATCCGGCCCAGAAGGCCAAGGTCGAGAGCCTGGTCGGCGCGCTCGCCAAGGCGCCGGACGTCGTCGCGGCCTCCGACCCCTTCAAGACCAACGCCGTCAGCCAGGACGGCACCACGGCCTACGCCGTGGCCACATACAAGGTCTCGGCCCTCAAGGTGACCGACGAGGCGCACGACGGCCTCGACAAGGCGCTCGAGGACTCCCGGGCCGCCGGCCTGACCGTCGAGGCGGGCGGCGACGCCGTGAAGGTGGACGGGGCTCCGGGCGGCGGTGCGGAAGGCATCGGCATCCTGGTCTCGGCCATCGTCCTGGTCCTCACCTTCGGCTCGATGATCGCAGCGGGCATGCCCCTGCTCACGGCCATCTTCGGCGTCGCCATCGGCGGCGCGGCCATCACCGCCCTGGGCACCACCTTCGGTCTCTCCAGCACCACCTCCACCCTGGCGCTGATGATCGGCCTCGCCGTCGGCATCGACTACGCCCTGTTCATCGTCTCCCGCTACCGCTCCGAGATGGCCGAGGGCCGTGAGCGCCAGGACGCCGCGGGACGGGCCGTCGGCACGGCCGGCTCGGCCGTCGTCTTCGCCGGTCTCACCGTCATCGTCGCCCTCGCCGGCCTCAGCGTGGTGAACATCCCGATGCTCACCAAGATGGGCCTCGCCGCCGCCGGCACGGTCGCCGTCGCCGTACTGATCGCGATCACCTTCGTCCCGGCGCTCCTCGGCTTCGCGCCGATCAAGGTCATGCCCCGCAAGGAGCGCAAGAAGTACTACGGCAAGCCGCTCACCGAGCGCCAGCAGCGCAAGGCCGACAAGCGGGCCGCCCGCACGAAGCCGAACCTGGGCACCCGCTGGGCGCGGTTCGTCGTACGCCGTCCCCTGGTCGTCCTCCTCTTCGGTGTCGTGGGCCTCGGTGCCATCGCGGTGCCCGCCGCCAGCCTGCAGCTCGGCCTGCCCGGCGAGGGCACCATGGCGCCGGACACCACCCAGCGCAAGGCGTACGACATGCTGTCCGAGTCCTTCGGGGCCGGCTTCAACGGGCCGCTGATGGTCACCGTCCAGGCCAAGGACGCGGCGACCGCCGCCGCCGGCGTGGGCAAGGAGCTCGGCAAGGTCGAGGGCGTCGCCACGGTGACCCCCGCGACACCCAACGACACGGGCGACACCGCGGTCCTCACCGTCATCCCGAAGACCGGTCCCACCGAGACGGAGACCGAGGACCTGGTCGGGCACATCCGGGGCATCGCCGGCACCCTCGGCGCGGCCAACGGAGGCGCCGAGATCCTGGTGACCGGTCAGACCGCCCTGTTCATCGACTTCTCCCAGACCCTCGACGACGCGATGCTGCCCTACCTGGGCCTGGTCGTCGGCCTCGCCTTCCTGCTCCTGGTGCTCGTCTTCCGGTCGCTGCTCGTCCCGCTCAAGGCGGCGCTCGGCTTCCTGCTCTCCGTGAGCGCGGCCCTCGGCGCGGTCGTGGCCGTCTTCCAGTGGGGCTGGCTGGGCGACTTCTTCGGAGTCGAGCAGCCCGGCCCGATCATGAGCACGCTGCCGATCTTCATGATCGGTGTGGTGTTCGGTCTCGCGATGGACTACGAGGTCTTCCTCGTGACCCGCATGCGGGAGGCCTACGTCCACGGGGCGCAGCCGTCCGAGGCCGTGGTCACCGGATTCCGCTACGGCGGACGGGTGGTCGGCGCCGCCGCGATCATCATGGTCAGCGTCTTCTCCGGCTTCATCATGGAGGACAACGTCTTCGTCAAGATGGTCGGCTTCAGCCTCGCCATCGCCGTCCTCTTCGACGCCTTCGTGGTCCGCATGGCGCTGGTGCCCGCCCTGTTCGCCCTGCTCGGCCGCTCGGCCTGGTGGCTGCCCCGCTGGCTCGACCGGCTGCTGCCGAACATGGACGTCGAGGGCGAGAAGCTGAACCACGTGCTCGGCGCCCCGATCCCGGCCCAGCAGCGCCGGGAGCAGGAGGTCCACATCTCCGGCTGATCCTCCGCTGAACACAACACCCGTACGCCGACGGCTCCCGGAGCCGTCGGCGTACGGGCGTTCGCGCTGCGGCGAGAGACGGACTAGGGGAGCGGGAGGGCGATCAGCTTCTTCGCCTCGCGGAGGTAGAGCCGCTTGCCGTCAGGATCCGGGGTCAGGATGGAGGCGCTCGTCTGGTAGTGCCAGACCGCGCTCTGCGTGCGGATGCGGACGGCTCGCAGGCCCGTGGCGTCCATGCTGTAGATGTGGCTCGGGGTGACCACGGGGGCGATGTCGCGATTCGGGTTCGTGCCCTGCGGCAGGACGTCCGTCCACTGCAGCGTGCCGAAGGCGGCGCTGATGGCGACGATGCCGCGCGTGCCCTGCACGGCGTAGACGATCCCGTCGCGGACGGCCGGCATGCCGTACCGGCGCTGGCCGATCACCTTGCCCACGTCGTGGCCCTCGCCGAAGGACCAGGCCTGCTGGCCGTCGGTGAGCCGCAGCGCCTGCAGGTTCTGCGCACCGACGTACACGTGCTGGTCGTCCGTGGCCGGCTGGTCCGGCGTGGCACCCGGCGCCTCCAGCGACACGGCCCAGCGCTCCGCGCCGCTCCCGGCGTCGTGCAGGGACACCCGCAGGGCGTCGCCGGTGTCGGCCCGCTGCCACAGCAGCACCCCGCCGCGTACGGCCTTGGCGCGGACGAGGGACGGGCGCCCCAACTCCACCTGGTTCGCGGTGGGGGCCGCCGTCGGCTGCCGCCACAGCTCCTTGCCGGTCTTCAGGCTCGCCGCCACCACGGACCACTGCCCGCTCCCGGCCGCCTTCGCGCAGAGGAACACGGTGTCGCCGTCCACGCCCAGGATCTGGTTGAGCACGTTCGTACCGTCGTACGCGGGCAGTTGGACGAGCGGCGCCTGCTCCTTGCCGTTCTCCAGGGACAGTGGAACCACCGCCAGGGCCTTGTCCGCGGCGTCCGGCTTCCGGATCCCGTACAGGACCTTGCCGTCGGTGGCGACGCGCCAGGCGTCCGAGAACCCCTGGAAGTCCCTCAGGTACTTGCCGTCCTGCGGGGAGAGCCCCACGGTCGTGATCCCGCGGGCCATGACGAGCATGCCGTTCACCGCCAACGGGGTGCCGCCCACCCGCGGAGGAGGCCCTTGGTCCTGCCACAGCGGGTCCGGCGGCGGCTGCAGGGCGGGCTGCCCGGCATCCTTCGCCGCGTCCCCGTCGCGGTTGCCGAGCCAGGCCCACAGCCCGCCTCCCGCCGCCAGCGCCACCCCGCCGGCCGCCGCGCCGGTGACCGCGAACAGCCTGCGCCGCGACATGCCGCCGTCCGCGCCGACCACGGTGTCCGGCTCCACGGCGGGCGCCGGCAGCCGGAGCGGCGGCTCCTGCCACACCACCGCACTGCGCCGGGCGATGTCCGCGAGCACCGGCTGCGGCAGCCCGTCCGCGAACGGGGCGCCGCCGGGAGCGAGCAGCCCGGCCAGCTCGGCCGTCGTGGGCCGCTGCGCCGGGTCCTTGGCCAGGCAGCGGGCGAGCAGCGGAGTCAGCGCCGCCGGTACGCCGCCCAGGTCGGGCTCCGCGTACCGCACCCGGTACAGCAGGTCCGCGGCCTGCCCGCCACCGAAGGGGCCGTGCCCGGACGCGGCGAAGACCAGTACGCCGGCCAGGGCGAACACATCGCCGGCCGGGGAGTGTTCGAGACCGCCGGCCTGCTCCGGCGACATGAAGGCCGGGGTGCCCGCCGCGGCCCCGGTGCGGGTGAGCCGTTCGTCGCCGAGGGCCCGCGCGATACCGAAGTCGATGACCTTGGGGCCGGCGGCCGTGACCATGATGTTGGAGGGCTTGAGGTCGCGGTGCACCACGTCGGAGCGGTGCAACTGCCCGAGCGCCAGGGCCAGGTCGGCGCCCAGCGAGCGGACGCACGCCTCGGGCAGCGGACCGGCGAGCCGGACCGCCTCGTCGAGCTGCGGCCCGATGACGTACTCGGTGGCCAGCCAGGGCGTGGCGGCCACAGCGTCGGAGCCGAAGACGCGGGCTCCGTACCGGTCGCCGATGACCCGGGCCGCGTCCGCCTCCAGCCGGAACCGGGTACGGAAGGTGGTGTCGGCGGCGATCCGGGTGTGCACGGTCTTGAGCGCGACCGTCCGCCCGCCCGCCGAACGGGCCAGATAGACCGTGCCCATGCCGCCGCTGCCGAGCCGGGCGAGCAGCCGGAAGTCACCGAGGGCCTGGGGGTCGTCGTGGGTGAGGGGAGCGAGCGGTGCGCGCGGCGGCGAGACGGACATCAGGGTCAGTGCACCTTCTGGGGCGAGGCGAACGGCTGGTGCGGGGCGGGGAGTTCCGCAGCGAGCACCGCGGCGGACTGGGCGGCGAGCGCGGCGACCACCCGGCCCGGCAGCGGCACGGCCGCGTGGTCGAGGACGGTTCCGGCCCGCGGGTACGCCTCCCCGCCCGGGCCCCGGCCCGCCGCCGGGGACACGAGCTCGCGCAGCACCTCCCCCGCGGACTGCGGCCGCGCCGCCGGGTCGGACGACAGACAGGACCCGACCAGCCCGCGCAGGCCCGGCGGCAGTTCGCCCTGCTCGGGCACGGTGTGCCCGGTGGAGGCGTACGCCAGTACGGCGCCGAGCGCGAAGACGTCCCCGAGCGGCCCGGGCCGGCCGCCCGACGCCTGCTCCACGGCCAGGCACCCGGGATCGAGCCCGGGCAGCCCCGACCGCCGCACTCCGTCGGGAGCCGCGGCCCGCACCGCGCCGACGCAGGTCAGCAGCGGCCCGCCCGGGGTGACCAGCACCGCGGCCGGCGACAGGCCCGCGTACGTCACCCCCCGGGCGTGTACGGCGGCCAGCCCCTCCGCGAGCGCGGCTCCGAGCCGGCGGACGGTGTCCTCGGGCAGCGGGCCGCCGTACGCGGCGAGCACGGCCGGCAGCGGCAGCGCTGGCGTGTACGGGGCGGCGTACCAGGGGAACCCCGCCGTGCCGCCCATCTCCGCGATGCCGAGGAATCGGGGCACGGACAGCCGCCGGGCGCCCTCCGCCTCGATCGCCCACCGGGACGGATCGGCGCCGATCCGGGGCACGCAGACGAGAACGGTGCGCTGCCCGTCGGCGGTGCGCCCGAGGTAGCGGCGTTCGGGAACGGTGCGTTCGGCGGACTCGGCGTCGAACCGGGCCAGGATCACGTACGGCCCGACGTGCGACGGGTCGTCGTGACGAAGGCGTTCCATGTGCGCTCTCCCGGGTCGGTTGATCGGCCCCGAGCCTAAGCGGTGCCCGCCGCGGCGGCCGAACCGGGCGGGAGCCGCTTGGGTGCGGGGACGGGCCGGGGGCGTGCCTCAGCCGATGGTGGGCATGGCCGTGAGCTTTCCGTCGTTGACGAGGAAGACGCGGTAGCCGGCGCTGGACAGGCCCCAGGGCCCGCGTGATTCGGGGGACCAGGTCCAGAAGCGGCCGCGGTCGATGGTCGAGTGGGCCGAGACGCCCCGTCCGTCCGCCTCGACGAACCAGACCGTACGGCCCTCCACGACCGGGGGCGTGTGCGGCATCGGCCCCGGCACGCTCCGGCGTACCGGAAACGCCAAGCCGCTGTCCCTGGGCACCTGGGACAGCGACGTCCCGTCCAGGGCGAGCACGTATCGGTCCTGGAGCGCCGCCGGACCCCAGCCCCCGGCCCCCTGCTGCGGTTCCTCGGAGCTCGTGTTCTTGTTCCACTTGTTGTCCCACACCTCGACGCCCGTGCCGACTTTCAGGGCCTGGAGGGAACGCCCGCCGAGGAAGACGACGTCGTCCACGACGAGCGGCTGCACGGCGGACTTCGCCTGCCCGGAGAGCCGCCAGACCGTGCGACCCGAAGCCGTGTCGAACGCGAGGACGTCACCGTCGGCACCGAAGAACACCAGCATGCCCTTGCCGGTCGCGGCCCGCGGCCCGGGAGCCCGTACGGCGGTCTCCGCCAGCGGCACGGTCCAGCGGACCTTGCGGCCGGCCGTGTCCACGGCGCGCAACTTCCCGCCGCGCGTCACCAGATACACCGCCGACTCGTCCGCGGCCAGGATGCGGCCGGTGTCGGCGCCCTCCACCGACCACACCTGCCGGCTCGTGGAGCCCTCGAAGCAGCGCAGCTCCCCGTCGTCGCCCGCGGTCACGAACAGGTGCCCGGGCACAGCGACCAGCCCGGCGGAGGGCCGGACCCCGGGCAGCCGCCACTTCTCCTTGCCGTCGGTCGTCAGCCGCGCCGCCAGGCCGCCGCCCTTCGCCGCGAAGACGACGACGTCGAGCACGGGCAGCGGGGTGGTGACCACCCCGTCCACCGCCTGAGCCGCCACGGGCAGCGGACCCCACAGCTCGCGCGGAGCCGTCCCGTGGTCCCCGTAGAGCAGGGACAGCGCCTCCGCGTAGCTCTCCTGCCCGGCCGGCGGTATCACCCGCGGCTCCTCGCGCAGCAGCCACCAGGCACCCGCGGCTCCGCCCGAGGCGGCCAGTACGCCCCCGGCCACCAGCCCGGTGCGCAGCAGCTTTCTGCGCGAGGGCCCGGTCCCGGTATCGCGTGCGATGACGGTGGCCTGCCGGTCGGCCTCGGAGCCCCGGCGCTCGATGTCCTCGGCCAGGGCTCCGGTGCGCCAGATCCGGTCCGCTCCCGGCGGCGGGGCGAAGGCGCCCGCGATCTGGTCGGGGGTCGGGCGGTGCGCGGGGTCCTTGGCGAGGCAGGGCGAGATCAGTACGCGCAAGTCCTGCGGCACCGCGTCGAGTTCGGGCTCCCCGTGCACCACCTCGTACTGCACGGCGGCCACGTGCGTACCGTCGTAGGCCCGCCGCCCGGTGGCCGCGTACGCCAGCACCGTGCCCAGCGAGAAGACGTCGGCGGCCGGTCCGACGCGCTGACCGAGGACCTGCTCCGGAGCGCCGTACCCGGGGGTGACCGGCACCTGGCCGGTGGTGGTGAGCGTCAGACCGTGTTCGGGGCGCGCGATGCCGAAGTCGATGACGCGCGGCCCCTCGGAGGTGAGCACGATGTTCGCCGGCTTCAGGTCGCGGTGCACCAGCCCGGCCGCGTGGATGTCCCGCAGGGTCGTGGCGAGCGAGGCGGCGAGGGCGCGGACGCCGTCCGGGCCGAAGGGCCCGTACTGGCGGACGGCGTCGTCGAGGGTGGGCCCGGACAGGAACTCGGTGGCGATCCAGGGCCGGTTGCCGGTGTCCTCGGTCCGCGCGTCCAGGACCCGGGCGACGCCGCCGCTGGTGACCGCCCGGGCGGTGTGGGCCTCGCGCAGGAACCGCTGGGCGAGGTGCGGGTCGTGCGCGAGCTCCGGCAGCAGCACTTTGACGGCCGCGGTCCGGCCGCTGTCGTCCCGGCCGAAGTACACCTTGCCCATGCCGCCCTCGCCGAGGACGCCGAGGACGCGGTACGGGCCGAGCCGGATGGGGTCACCGGCGCCGAGGGGTTTCATGACGTGCTGCTTTCTGTCGTTCACGGGTGTCAGCGGAAGTCGACGGGCAGGCCGGTCGGTTCCTTGATGCGCTTCATGATGATCTGCGAGTTGACCTCGGTGATGCCGGAGAGGGCCGTCAGCTTCTCGATCCACAGGCGCTCGTACGCGCGCAGGTCCGCGACGGCGATCCGCAGCAGGCAGCCGGGGCTGCCGAAGAGACGGTAGGCCTCGATGACGTCGGGGATGTCCTGGAGGGCCGCCTCGAAGGCCTCGACGGCCTCGCGGTCGCGGCGCACCTCGATCGAGACGAGCACCTCGAAACCGCGGCCGACCGCCTCGGGGGAGATCACGGCGCGGTAGCCCTGGATCACCCCGTCCTGTTCCAGCTGGCGCACCCGGCGCATGCACGGGGAGGGGGTCAGCCCCACGCGCTGGGCGAGCTCCTGGTTGCTGAGGCGCCCGTCCGCCTGGAGCTCGCGCAAGATATCCCTGTCAATGGCATCCATGGCGCAATTATCGCCCGCGCTGTGTAACAGACCGGGTGGAAGACGCAATCACATTGCGCGTAGATCGCTCTATCATTGCTGCTTTGAGCACATGTGTGCGAGTGACCATGAGCGAGTACGAGAAGGGCGGCCACGGCCAATGGGACGGATCGTCGTCATCAGCACCGGCGGAACGATAGCCAGCCGCTGGCAGGGCTCCGGCTTCGCCGCGGACGCCGACGGGAGCGAGGTCATCGCGACCGCGCCGCTGCCCGAGGGCGTCACGGTCGAGGTGGTGGACCTGTTCAGCGTGAACAGCCCCCGGCTGACCACCGCCCACCAGCTCACCCTGCTGCGCACCGTGCACGAGGTGCTCGCCGACCCCGGCGTCGACGGCATCGTCGTCACCCACGGCACCGACACCCTGGAGGAGTCGGCGTTCCTCGTCGACCTCCACCACCACGACCCGCGCTCCGTCGTGTTCACCGGTTCGCAGCGGCCCATGGGCACCGCCGACGGGGACGGACCGGGCAACCTCTACGACGCACTGCTCACCGCCGCCAACACCCGCGGGCTGGGCGTGCTGATCGCCTTCGCCGGGCGGGTGCACGCCGCGCGCGGCACCGTGAAGACGCAGGCCGTGGAACTGGACGCGTTCGCGGACCCCTCCAAGGAACTGCTCGGGAAGATTGGCTTCGGCAAGGTCACCATCCTGCGCACGCCGCAGCGCCCGGCGCCGCTCCCGCTGCCCGCGATGCCGGAACTCCCGCCGCGCGTGGACGTGGTGGTGCACCACGCCGACGGCGACCCGCTCCTGCTGAACGCCGCCGTCGAGGCGGGCGCGCGCGGCATCGTCCTCGTCGGCACCGGCGCGGGCAACGCCACGCCGGAGATCGTGGACGCGGTCAAGGTCGCCGTCGGGCGGGGCGTGCTGGTCGCGCTGAGCACGCGGGTCATGGCCGGGCCGGTCACCGAGATCTACACGCACGGCGGCGCGGTGGACCTGGTCGCGGCCGGCGCCGTCCCGACGGGCACCCTGCGCGCGGGCCAGGCCCGCATCGCGGTCCTCTCGGCCCTCCTCGCCACCGAGAACCCGGTGGAACAGTCCCGCATCCTCCGCCTCACCCTGAACGCCACCAGCCCCATCCTGGCCGAGGTCTAACCCCCGCCTGCCCGTTGCCGCCTGCCCGTCCCCGCATGCGCGGCGCCGCTGCCGGGGGCCAGCCCCCAGACCCCCGCGCCTCAAACGCCGGCGAGGCTGAAAGACCGGGGCTCCGCCCCGCGCCCCGCTCCTCAAACGCCGGAGGGGCTGGATTTGCCCGGCGGCAACCTGCAAGTGCCGGAGGGCTGGATTGCGCGGAGCGCAATTTCAGCCCTCCGGCGTTTGAGGAGCGGGTCCGGGCGGAGCCCGGCGGGGTCTGGGGCGGAGCCCCGGTCTTTCCAGCCTCGCCGGCGTTTGAGGCGCGGGGGCTCGGGGGCAGGGCCCCCGCAACGGCGCCGCACGTACACGGGTCAGGCCCGGCCGAACGCCGCCAGGATCTGGTCCGCCGCAGACGTGGCCGTGACCGTGCCCGCCCGGACCGAGGCTTCGAGGCTCGAGGAGAGCTCCCGCACCGAGGGATCCGCCCGCAACCGTTCCAGCAGTGCCTCGCGGACCATCGACCACGTCCACTCCACCTGCTGCGCCGCCCGCTTCGCCGCCAGCCGGCCCCCCGCGTCCAGCAGGGTCCGGTGCTGTTCGAGGCGGTTCCACACCTCGTCCAGCCCGGCCGACTCCCGCGCACTGCACGTCAGGACCGGCGGCGTCCAGGCCGCGTCCACGGGGTGCATCAGCCGCAGCGCGCCCGACAGTTCCCGCGCCGCCGCCTTCGCGTCGCGCTCGTGCGGGCCGTCCGCCTTGTTCACGGCCAGGACGTCGGCCAGTTCCAGGACGCCCTTCTTGATGCCCTGCAACTGGTCGCCCGTGCGGGCCAGGGACAGCAGGAGGAAGGAGTCGACCATGCCCGCGACCGTCGTCTCCGACTGGCCCACGCCGACCGTCTCGACGAGGACCACGTCGTAGCCCGCCGCCTCCATCACGATCATCGACTCGCGGGTGGCCTTGGCGACGCCGCCCAGCGTGCCCGCCGACGGGGACGGCCGCACGAACGCCGCCGGGTCCACCGACAGCCGCTCCATCCGGGTCTTGTCACCCAGGATGGAGCCGCCCGTGCGTGTGGACGAGGGGTCCACCGCGAGGACCGCGACCCGGTGGCCCAGACCCGTCAGCATGGTGCCGAACGCGTCGATGAAGGTGGACTTGCCCACCCCCGGGACACCGCTGATGCCGATCCGGCGGGCCCGGCCCGCGTGCGGCAGCAGCTCCGTCAACAGCCCCTGCGCCAGCACCCGGTGGGCGGGCAGGGTGGACTCGACGAGGGTGATCGCACGCGCGATGAACGCGCGCTTCCCGTCGAGCACCCCCTTCGCGTAGGCCTCGATGTCGATCTTCGGCACCGGCGCCCGCCTACAGCTCGTGGCCCAGGTCCGCGGCCAGCCGCGACACCAGGTCGTGGGCCGCGTCCGGGATCACCGTGCCCGGCGGGAACACCGCCGTCGCACCCATCTCCAGCAGCGTCGGGACATCGGCCGGCGGGATCACCCCACCCACGACGATCATGATGTCCTCGCGGCCCTCCTCCGCCAGCTGCTCGCGCAGCGCCGGTACGAGGGTCAGGTGGCCGGCCGCCAGCGACGAGACGCCCACCACGTGGACGTCCGCCTCGACGGCCTGGCGGGCCACCTCCGCCGGGGTCTGGAACAGCGGGCCGACGTCCACGTCGAAGCCCAGGTCGGC
The DNA here is from genome assembly GCF_044747975.1 of Streptomyces sp. NPDC090045. Lineage (NCBI taxonomy): Bacteria > Bacillati > Actinomycetota > Actinomycetes > Kitasatosporales > Streptomycetaceae > Streptomyces > Streptomyces sp. NPDC090045. Next base: position 398,641 of record NZ_JBIVFA010000008.1, on the reverse strand, counting down.
GAAGGCGGACGCGATCACCTTCTGGCCGCGGTCGTGCCCGTCCTGGCCCATCTTGCAGACCAGGATGCGCGGACGGCGGCCCTCCGCCTCCTCGAACCGGTCGATGAGCGCACGGGTGCGCTCCAGGGACGGGGACTCGCCTGCCTCGGTGCGGTACACACCCGAGATCGTACGGATCTGGCTCGCGTGCCGCCCGTACACCTTCTCCAGTGCGTCCGAGATCTCACCGACGGTGGCCTTGGCGCGCGCCGCGTCCACCGCGAGGGCCAGCAGGTTGCCGTCCCCGCGCTCGGCGGCGTTCGTCAGCGCCCGCAGGGTGTCCTGCGTGACCGCCTCGTCGCGCTCCTCGCGCAGCCGGCGCAGCTTGGCGATCTGCTGGGAGCGCACCGAGGAGTTGTCGACCTTGAGGACGTCGATCGCCTCGTCGTTCTCCACGCGGTACTTGTTGACGCCGATCACCGGCTGCCGCCCGGAGTCGATGCGCGCCTGCGTGCGCGCCGCGGCCTCCTCCACGCGCAGCTTCGGGATGCCCGCGTCGATGGCCTGCGCCATGCCGCCGGCCGCCTCGACCTCCTCGATGTGCTGCCAGGCCCGCCGGGCCAGGTCGTACGTCAGCTTCTCGACGTACGCGCTGCCGCCCCACGGGTCGATCGACCGGCAGGTCCCCGACTCCTGCTGCAGCAGCAGCTGGGTGTTGCGGGCGATGCGCGCCGAGAAGTCCGTCGGCAGCGCGAGCGCCTCGTCGAGGGCGTTGGTGTGCAGCGACTGGGTGTGGCCCTGGGTCGCCGCCATCGCCTCGATGCACGTGCGCGTCACGTTGTTGAAGACGTCCTGCGCGGTCAGCGACCAGCCCGAGGTCTGCGAATGCGTGCGCAGCGACAGCGACTTGGCGTTTTTCGGGTCGAACTGCTTGACCAGGCGCGCCCACAGCAGGCGGGCCGCGCGCAGCTTCGCGACCTCCATGAAGAAGTTCATGCCGATCGCCCAGAAGAACGACAGGCGCGGCGCGAACGCGTCCACGTCCAGCCCGACCGCCTGACCCGCCCGCAGGTACTCCACGCCGTCGGCGAGGGTGTACGCCAGCTCCAGGTCGGCCGTGGCCCCGGCCTCCTGGATGTGGTAGCCGGAGATGGAGATCGAGTTGTACCGCGGCATCTTCTGCGAGGTGAAGGAGAAGATGTCGGAGATGATCCGCATCGAGGGCTTGGGCGGGTAGATGTAGGTGTTGCGGACCATGAACTCCTTGAGGATGTCGTTCTGGATGGTCCCGGCCAGCTTGTCGGGGGAGACGCCCTGTTCCTCCGCCGCCACGATGTAGAGCGCGAGGACCGGCAGCACCGCGCCGTTCATCGTCATCGACACCGACATCTTGTCCAGCGGGATCCCGTCGAACAGCTGCCGCATGTCGTAGATCGAGTCGATCGCCACGCCCGCCATGCCGACGTCGCCCGTCACGCGCGGGTGGTCGCTGTCGTAGCCGCGGTGCGTCGGCAGGTCGAAGGCGACCGACAGGCCCTTCTGACCGGACGCCAGATTGCGTCGGTAGAAGGCGTTCGACTCCTCGGCCGTGGAGAAGCCGGCGTACTGCCGGATCGTCCAGGGCTGGTTCACGTACATCGTCGGGTACGGGCCGCGCAGGTACGGGGCCACGCCCGGGTACGTCTGCAGGAAGTCCAGGCCCTCCAGGTCCCGCCCGGTGTACAGCGGCTTGACCCCGATGCCCTCGGGGGTCTCCCACAGCAGGTCGGCGGCCGCGGTGCCGGTGGACTCCTTCACCGAGGCGCGCCACTGCTCCTCGGAGACCCCGGCGGCGGAGGAGCCGAGCGCCAGCTCGGAGAAATCGGGGATGCTCAAGACGGCACTCCCATCCGGTCGAGAACGGAGGACAGCACGGCGACGGCGTCACAGCCGGCGAAGACGTACTCGTCCACGGAAGCCTCTGCGGTGCCCGGCCGGCCGGCGAGGAAGACGGTCGTGGCGCCCGCCGCGCGCAGCGCCCCGGACACCGCCGCGGCCTGCTCCTCGTACAGCGCGTCGCTGGAGCAGAGCACGGCCATGCCGTCCGCGCCGCTCGCGGCGTAGGCCTCGGCGGCCGTCGCCGGGTCCACGGACACGGGGTCGTGGACGGGTTCGATGCCGCCCGCCTGGAACAGGTTCGAGGCGAAGGTGGCCCGCGCGGTGTGCGCGGCCGCCGGGCCCAGTGCGGCGAGGAAGATCCTCGGCCGGGCCCCGGTCGCCGCCAGGTGCGCGTCGCTGCGGGCGCGCAGGGCCTCGTACGCCTCGTCGCGCCGGACGCGGGGCAGTCCGCCGGTGGGTCCGGCGGGCGCGGGCTCGCGTACGACCGGCTTCTCCGAGAGCAGCGGGAACTCGCTGACCCCGGTGATCGGTTCGCGGCGCTTGGCCAGCTTCTTCGAGCGCGCGGCCCAGGTGGCGGCGAGCCGCTCGGCGACCAGCCCGGAGCGCAGGGCGGCGGCCTGGCCGCCGGCCTTCTCCACGGTCCGGAAGAAATCCCAGGCCGCGTGCGCGAGTTCGTCGGTGAGCCGCTCCACGTAGTACGAGCCGCCGGCCGGGTCGATCACCCGGGCCAGGTGCGACTCCTCCAGGAGGATGGTGGAGGTGTTGCGGGCGATCCGGCGCGCGAAGGCGTCCGGCAGGCCCAGCTCGTGGTCGAAGGGGAGCACGGTGACCGAGTCCGCGCCGCCCACGCCCGCGGCCATGCAGGCCACGGTGGTGCGAAGCATGTTCACCCAGGGGTCGCGGCGGGTCATCATCACCGGCGAGGTCACCGCGTGCTGCAGCTGGGCACCCGCCTCCGGGGCCCCCGAGGCCTCGGCGATACGGGACCACAGCCGGCGCGCGGCGCGCAGCTTGGCGATGGTGAGGAACTGGTCCGCGGTGGCGGCGTAGCGGAACTCCAGCTGGCCGAGGGCCGCTTCGGTGCTCAGCCCGGCCTCGGTGAGGATGCGCAGGTAGGCGACACCGGTGGCCAGGGACAGGCCCAGCTCCTCGGCGGCGCTGCCGCCGGCCTCGTGGTAGGGCAGGGCGTCCACGGTCAGGGCGCGCACCCCGGGCCAGCCGGCGGCGGCCTCCCGGGCCAGCTCCACGGCGGCGGCCGGGTCCAGCGCCTCGCCGGTCCGGGCCTCGTGGCCCAGCGGGTCGGCGCCCAGCGAGGCCCGGGCGGCCTCGGGGGCCACCGCGCTCTCGGTGAACAGGCGCAGCAACTCGCGTGCGGCTTCGGCGTATTGGGCTCCCGCGTCCAGGGAGACCGGGGCGAGGTCCAGGTAGACCCCCTCCAGCGCCCGCGCGAGGCCGTCGACCGGGAGGCCGGCGCGGCCCACGGTGAACCAGAGGGAGGTGACCCCGTTCTCCAGATCGGCGAGGGCCGCCTCGTTCACGCGCACCGGATCGGTGCCGGCGAGGCGCTGGCGCACGTCCCAGCCGTTCGCGGTGGTGCCCTCGGGCCTGCCTCCGCGTACGAAGGGGGCGAAGCCGGGGAGACCGGTGTCGGGAGCCGCCCCGTCGGGCGGCGCGGTGTACAGCGGGCGGGTGGTGAGCCCGTCCTCGAGTGGGGTGGACAACGCGTCTTCTGCGGCCTCGCCGGAGGCTTCCTTGCCCGACTTGCGCAGTACGCCTTCTACAAGGCGCTGCCACTGCTCATGCGTCGCGTCAGGGAACTCGGCGGCCAGGGAGAGCCCGTCGTCAGGCAGGACCGTCATGGCTCGAATGCTAGGGGCGGGCGCTAAAGGCGCACCATACCGTCCGGTGTGATCTCGCCCTCTCACGAGATGCTGAAAGGATCTTGACTAGCGGGCTGAGCAGCACCGTTGCCGCGGTACTGGAGAGTACGTACGGACCCGCGCGCGTTACCACGATCCGTCGGGGATCTCCACGGACGGGCGAGAGGTCCGTGCCGGCGGTCCCGGTCTCCTGCGGACTTCTCCCGCGCGGGACGTCCGTCGGCGCCGTCACGACCCTGAGCGCCGGATTGAAGACTTCCGACAGAAGCGCCGATCACCGATCCCGATCGCGAGCTCGAGTCAGGGGATGCGGATGCTGTCGACGAGTCGCTCGTGCATCTCCTTCAACGTCTTCTCGTCCGCCTCGGGGCCCAGGGTCAGGGCCTGCACGAGGTGGTCGTCGTCGGCGATCACGCGGACCCATCCGACCAGGCGCTGGTCGTGTTCCACGGTGGACAGTCGCGCGTCGATGACCCGGCGGCCGTCAACCGTCTTCTTCCTGACGTCGGTGCTGGTCAGGGGTGCGCCGCCGAGTGCCTCGTACTTGCCGGTGAGGCCCTTGAGGGCCTCGTCGAGTGACAGCTGATCGCCCGGTATGTCGTGGACGGTGAAGCCGATGGCTCCCTCGGGGATCTCCAGCCCGTACGAGCGGCCCTCGACGGTCCCGCCGCCGGCGGTGGGGATGGAGGCCTTCCGGACCTGTGCCTTTCCGGGAAGCTCGGCCGTGATGCCACTGGGGGGATCGGTGGTCGTCACCCACTCCACGGCGGGCGCCGTGGTCTGGGCGCCGACGTACGCCGCCGGCGCGGCGGGGAACGCGGGGGCGGCGGAGAACGCGGGGGCGGCGGGCAGCACGCCCCCGGCGACCAGGGCCGCCGAGGCGGAGAGCATCAGAAGGCGCTGCGTCCGAGAACGGTCGGCCATGCGGATCACTTCCCATGACGTGGGGGCGGCGCCGGAGGCGGACGATGACGATCACGTGCGGATTCCCGGCCCACCCTCCCAGCGTCCGTCCCGGCGGGCACGGATGCATCCGGACGGGCCCGGCCCCCGGCGTGTCTGCGGTGGTCCGTTCCGCCCGGCCGGTACGGGTGGTGGGCGGGGCCGGCGGTGCGAGTGGTGCGAGTGGTGGGAGTCGGTTGTGGCGATGGTCGGGCTGTTCTGGGTCACTCCGGACGCGGTGTACGTGGGATCGCCGCCGAGTGCCATCGGCGGCTGCGTACGTCTGACCGGCGACGGGCTGGAAGCGGTGGACCCCGACGGCTCCCGGACGTGGAGGTGGGCGGAGCTGCGTTCCGCGGTCGTCGAGGACGTGCCCGTCGAGGGCCCGTCGGGCCGCGCGGCGAAACTCCTCGGCTCGGTGGTCGCGGCCGCGTTCGACGCCTTCCTCGGCGGGGGGCCGCCCGAGATGACCCTGCGGCTGGAGACGGAGAACGGGCCGGAAGAGGTGACGGCTTACGCGGCGGTCGCCGGCTACGGCGCCGAGGAGGCGGCCCTCTCCCAGGACCTGCTCGCCCGTTTCGTCGCGGGGACCGCGGACCCCCGGACCCTGGCCGATTGGGGCCGCGAGCACGCCCCGGAGGGCACGCCGAAGCCACCCGCGCGGGAGTCCCTCCTGCGCACCTGGGCCGGGGCCTGAGCGCGCCGCACCGGTCAGTCCTCCAGACGGACGGGCATCAGCAGCGAAAAGGCGTCCTCGGTGTCGGTCCGGCGGATCGCCAGGGGCGCCGTGGGGGCGCCGAACTCCAGGACCAGCCGGTCGCGGGCGCCGGCGGCGGCGAGGGCCTGCAGAAGGAACGCGCGGTTGACGGCGACGCGGTGCGGGTCTTCGTCGCCGTCCTCGCAGACGGTCACCCCGCCCTCGGCCGTCACCTTGAGCACGCTGAGGTCGCAGGGGACACCGTCCTCCTCGCGCACCTCACCCGCACGGACGGGACCGGTCTCCAACGCCTCCCGGAAGGCCGCGACATCGACGAGGACGCGGCGCCCCGCCGGCAGGCTGACGAGGCGACGGTAGTCGGGGAAGTCGTGATCGACGCACTGGCCGGCCGTCTGGCGGTCCCCCGCCTCCAGGGTCACCCGGCCGCCGTCCACGGCGAGCCGGACCGGGGCGCCGTCGCTCAGCAGCGCCCGCATCGCGTCGGCGAGCGGGGACGGTACGACGACCTGCACGCGGGGCCCGTCGTGGCCGCTCGCACCGGCCCGTGCGACGGCCATCCGGTAGCGGTCGGTGGCCACGACGCGGAGCACGTCGCCCTCGACGTCGAACAGGACACCGCCGAGCACCGGCAGGTCCGGATCGGTGCCGGCGGCGAAGCGGACCGCGTCCAGCGCGGCGGCCAGCTCGGGGGCGGAAACGGCCAGCCGGACGGCGGTGGTGGCGGTGGCCGTCGTGGCGGCGGTGGTGCGGAGCACGGTCATCGGATTCTCCCTGCATTCGAGTAGCGCTCGGACGGTGGAGAACTCGTCGCGCGCATCGGACAACCCCCGTTCCAGACGGCGCAAATGTGCCTGCAGCAGCTTGCGCACCAGGTCGGTGTCCGCGCTGGACCAGCCGGCCAGAATCAGCCGGATGTCCGCCAACGGCATGCCCGCCCGCCGGAGCCGGGCCAGCAACCGGGACTCCTCCAGCTGCTCGGGGCCGTACCACCGGTAGCCGCTCACCGGATCCACCCAGGCCGGTACCAGCACGCCCGCACCGTCGTAGAACCGCAGGGTGCTCACCGTCAGCCCGCTGTCCCGGGCCATCTCGCCAATGCTGCGCATCTCGCTCTCCACACCCGCAACTCTGGGCCCTCCACCAGGTCGAGGGTCAACCGCCGCCGCTGCCGTGGGGCGGCGCGCGTGGTGGCGTGCGTGGCGGTGGCGTTGCGGAGTCGTGAAATCCAGCCATGGATTTCCGGCCGCCGACGGCGCTGCGGATGATGTACGGACCCGAGGGAAAGTCCAGATCAAAGCCGGTGTGCGAGGTCCGGCGGGGGGTGTGTTCCGGCCACCTCCGGGAGCCTCGGGCGGGGGTTGACCGGCGGCCGGGGCGCTGACAGTCTCCGAGCCATGTCCGCGACCGAACTCCTCGCCACGCGGCTCCACACCCCCGGCCTCTGTACCGAGCCGGGCGAGTGTCCGGGCCGCTGTCCGGCCCCCACGGCCTGACCCCCGCCCCGCCCCTGCGCGGCTGCCCCCGGGACCTCCCTTCACCACGAGGCCCGGCCAGGACGACCCGCCTCACCGGGAACGCCCACCCGGCCCGGCACCCCTGACCGGGGCCGCCCGGCCGGGCCGGCGCCCACCGGCGATGCCCTTCCGCGACGACGCCCCACGGCCCGGCTCCGAGCGGGGCCGCCCTTCCGGAACGGTGCCCCTCCACAGAGGGCCCGACCGGTCCGGCACCCCACCCGGGTCCGCCTCTCCGAGGGGAGTCGCCCCACCCGGGTCTGCCTCTCCGAGGGGGAGCCGCCCCACCGGCGCGGTACACCCCGCCGGAGCGGCGTCCCGCCCAGGACGCCCTTCCGGTGCGCTCCCCGACGGCTCCCCCTAGCGGGGGTGTTCGGCCGGGCCGACGCCCCACCAGGGGGTCCCACCGGTCGGTGCCCCACCCGGGGTGTTCGGCCGGTCGGTGCCCCACCCGGGGTGTTCGGCCGGTCGGTGCCCCACCCGGGGTGTTCGGCCGGTCGGTGCCCCACCCGGGGTGTCTCGCCGGTCGGTGCCTCACCTGGGGTGTTCGGCTGGTCGGTGCCCCACCCGGGGTGTCTCGCCGGTCGGCGCCCCAGCAGGGTGTCCGCCGGTCGGCGGCCCAGCAGGGTGTCCGCCGGGCAGCGCCCCACCCGGATGTGCCACGGACGGCACGCAGCCAGGGCGTCCCGCGGGAAGGCGACTCACCTGTGTGTCTCACGGACGGCGCCCTGCCGGGGAGCCGTCCCGGGAGCGCCCGGGCGGGGGCGTCCGACCGGATCGGCGCCCGGCGGTAGGGCGTCCGGCCGGGGAATCCGGGACAGGCGCTACGTCCGGGGGCGTCCGGCCGGGCCCCTGTCCGGCCGAGCGGGCCACGCAGGGGCGGCGTGCCCGGGCACCCGAGGGGCCTCCGCGGTCTCGGGAGCCGGCACCCGCCGCCGTACCACCCGCACCGCACACACCACTTCGCGCACCTCCGTTTCCTCCGCTGCGGACACGAACCTGCCCGCAGCCAGTCCTCAGCAGGGAGCTCCCATGACCACCACCCTCCCCACGCCCACCGTCACCGTCACCGTCACCAAGATCGGCGGCCGCATCGGCGCCGAGATCGGCGGCGTACGGCTCGGCGGCGATCTGCCCGACGCCGCCGTCGCCGAGATCCGCGCAGCCCTCCTCGCGCACAAGGTCGTCTTCTTCCGCGGCCAGGACCACCTCGACGAGGCCGGCCACGAAGCCTTCGCGCAGTTGCTCGGCGCGCCGGTCGCGCACCCCACCGTCCCCTCCGCGGACGGCCGTTACGCCCTCGGCATCGACTCCCACCACGGCGCCCGCGCCAACCAGTGGCACACCGACGTCACCTTCGTCCCCGCCTACCCCGCCTTCTCCATCCTCCGCGCCGTCACCATCCCCCCGTACGGCGGCAACACCCTCTGGGCCAACACGGCCACCGCCTACTCCCACCTCCCCGAGCCGCTCCGCGCCCTCGCCGACAGCCTGCGCGCCGTCCACTCCAACGAGTACGACTACGCCGCCCTCAAGCCCGACGCCCTCCCCGAGGCCCTGGCCCAGTACCGCGAGGTGTTCACCTCCACCAAGTTCCTCACCGAGCACCCCGTGGTCCGCGTCCACCCCGAGACCGGCGAACGCACCCTGCTGCTCGGCAACTTCGTCCAGCGGATCAACGGCCTCACCGGCCGCGACTCCCGCGTCCTCCAGGACCTCTTCCAATCGCACATCGAGAGCCCCGAGAACACCGTCCGCTGGCAGTGGCAGACGGGTGACGTCGCGATCTGGGACAACCGCGCCACCCAGCACTACGGCGTGGACGACTCCGACGACCACGAGCGCACCCTGCGCCGCGTCACCGTCGACGGCGACGTCCCGGTCGGTCCCGACGGCGAGCCCTCCCGCCTGCTCAGCCCGGAGGCCGTCCCGGACCCCGCCTTCGGCATCCCGTCGGGCGCCTCCACCTCCGGCTCCGGCTCCACCTCCGGCTCCGGCTCCACCTCCGGCTCCGGCTCCACCTCCGGCTGACCGCCCCGACCCGACCCGACCCGGCCCTGACCGACCCGGCCCCGCCCCGCACCACCCCGTCCCGCCCGCTCCCGTACGTCACCCAAGGAGCCCCCGTGCCCCACCTGCTCGCCATCACCGGCAGCCCCTCCGCCCACTCCCGTACCGCCGTCGTCGCCGACCATGTGCTGCGCCGCCTGTCCCACTCCGGATTCGGGACCGCCCACCTGGCCGTGCGCGAGCTCCCCGCCGCCGACCTGCTCGCCGCCCGCCGCGGCGAGCCCGAGATCCGCCGGGCGCTCGAAGCCGTCGCCGAGGCCGACGGCCTGGTCATCGCGACCCCGGTCTACAAGGCCTCGTACACCGGCCTGCTCAAGGCCTTCGTCGACCTGCTCCCGCAGGACGGCCTGGCCGGCAAAACGATCCTGCCGCTGGCCACCGGCGGCAGCCTCGCCCACGTCCTGACCATCGACTACGCCCTGCGCCCCGTGCTCGCCGCCCTCGGCGCCCGGCACGTCACCGCCGGCCGGTTCGTCCTGGACTCCTCCGTCGAGCGCGGATCCGGCCCGGACCGGCTGCGGCCCGAGGCCGAGCTCGACCTCTTCCAGGCGGTCGACGAGTTCGCCGAAGCCCTGCGCACCGCGCCCGCCGCCGCGCTCACCACCGCTCCGTAACACCACGCCACCCCGCACCCCGCACCGACAAGGACCCCGTCATGCCCGCAGCATTCACCTCGACCCGCACTTCCCGGCGCCAGTTCCTCACCCTGCTCGGCATTTCGGCGGCCGCGGTGAGCTGCGGCACGGCCACCGCCAACGGCGGCGGATCCGGTGCGCAGGTCAAGACCCTGAAGTACCAGGGCTCGGTCGGTGCGGTCACGCTCCCCGAACTCGCCGCCGACCTCGGATACCTGGGCGACCTCAAGCTGGAGTGGGTCGGCAACACCATCAGCGGTCCCCAGGACATCCAGTCCGCCGCCACCGGCCAGACCCACTTCGGCGGCGCCTTCAACGGAGCGATCGTCAAACTCGCCTCCAGCAAGGCCCCCATCAAGGCCGTCATCTCCTACTACGGCGTCGACGAGCACGCGTACAGCGGCTACTACGTCCTCGAGGACAGCCCGATCCGCTCCGCCCGCGACCTCTTCGGCAAGAAGGTCGGCATGAACACCCTGGGCGCGCACTCCCAGGCCGTCCTGGACATCTACCTGAGCCGCAACGGCATCTCCAAGGCCGACTCGTCCAAGGTCGAGTCGCTCGTCGTGCCGCCCGTCAACACCGATCAGGCGCTCCGCCAGAAGCAGATCGAGGTGGGCGTGCTGGGCGGCGTCCTGCGCGACAAGGCCGTGGCGGCCGGCGGGATCAGACCGCTGTTCAGCGACTACGACCTGCTCGGCAAGTTCAGCGCCGGCTCCTACATCATGACCGAACGGTTCATCAAGGAGAACCCGGACACCGTACGGACCTTCGTGACCGGCGTGGCCAAGGCCATCGAGTGGGCCCGCACCACCCCGCGGGAGCAGGTCATCGCCCGGCAGACCGAGATCGTCAAGAAGCGCGGACGCAACGAGGACACCGCCACCCTCCAGTTCTGGCGTTCGTACGGGGTCGCCGAGACGGGCGGCCGGATCGAGGACAAGGAGTTCCAGCTCTGGCTCGACTGGCTGGGTGAGCGCGGCGATATCAAGCAGGGCCAGCTCAAGGCCGCAGACCTCTACACCAACGAGTTCAACGCGCACGGAAAGGGGTGACGGCCGCCATGACGAAGATCGTGTTCGAGGACGTGCGCAAGACCTTCGGGGACTTCACCGCCCTCGACGGCATCGACCTGGAGATCCGCAGCGGGGAGTTCCTCGTGGTCGTCGGCCCCAGCGGCTGCGGCAAGTCCACCCTCCTCGACCTCCTCGGCGGCCTGGCGGCCCCGACGGCCGGCCGGATCCTGCTCGACGGCAAGCCGGTCACCGGGCCCGGCCTGGACCGGGGCATCGTCTTCCAGCAGTACGCGCTGCTGCCGTGGCGGACCGCCCAGGGCAACGTCGAGTTCGGCCTGGAGGCCACCGGTGTGCCGCGCCGGCAACGCGCCGCCCGGGCGAAGGAGTTCCTGGACCTGGTCGGACTGACCGGCTTCGAGGACCGGCACCCGCACCAGCTCTCCGGGGGCATGCGCCAGCGCGTCGCCATCGCCCGCGCGCTGGCGTACGACCCGGACGTGCTGCTGATGGACGAGCCGTTCGCCGCGCTCGACGCGCAGACGCGCGAGTCCCTCCAGGACGAGCTGCGCCGCATCTGGCAGAGCACCGGCAAGACCGTCGTCTTCATCACGCACGGCATTGAGGAGGCCGTCTACCTCGGGCAGCGGGTGGCCGTCATGACCTCCCGGCCCGGCCGGGTCAAGGAGGTCGTCCCGGTCTCCTTCGGCGACCGCGACGGACTGCTGGGGGAGGCCCTGCGGTCCAGCCCGGAGTTCGCCCGCTACCGGCACGAGATCTGGAACCTCCTCCACGACGAGGTGGCCCGCGCCCAGCAACTGGAGAAGGAGGCGGCAGCCGCATGACCACCGGAACCGACACCACCCCCCTGACCCCCCCAACCCCCACCACCCCGACCCAGGCCCCGAGCCCGGTCCCTGCCTCGGCCTTGGCCCCGGCCGGGTCCGCCCCGACCGCCCCCGCTGCTGCAGGGACCGCCGTCCAGGACGAGTCCCCCGCCCTCAAGACCCGGGTCCCGGCACCCGCCCCGGCCCCGGGCGACGCCCCGGCTGCGGTCCCAGCCCCGGCTGACTCCGCCCAGGAGGCGGCCCCTGCCACCGCCGCTCCCACCCCGGGCCCGGCCGGGTCCACCCCAACCGCCCCCGCCGCTGCCGGGACCGCCGTCCAGGACGCGCCTCCCGTCCTCAAGACCCGGGCCTCGGCCTCGGCGCCCGCCCCCGCTGGGTCCGCCCCGTCCGCCCTCGCCGCTGCCGGGACCGCCGTCCACGACGGGCCCCCCGCCCTCAAGACCCGGGCCCCGGCACCCGCCCCGGCCCCGGGCGACGCCTCGGCTGCGGTCCCTGCCCCGGCTGAATCCGGCCAGGACGCGGCCCCTGCCACCGCCGGGTCCACCCCGGTCGCGGGTACGGTTCCCGCCGTTGCCGGGTCCGCCCCGGACGGGGCCCCCGCCCTCAAGTCCGGGGCCCCGGCATCCGCCCTCGCCCCGGCCGAATCCGCCCAGGCCGGAGCTCCGGCCCCGGCCGAATCCGCCGAGGACGGGCCCCCGGCCCCGGCCGGGGCCGCCCCGGGCGCGGGGACCGCCCCCGCCGCCCCCGACGGGGCCCCTGCCCTCAAGGCGCCGGCCCCGGCACCCGCATCCGCCCCCGTCCGGACGAGGGCCGCCGCGCTCGTCGTCGTACGCGCGCTGAAGGCCGTCGCCGTGCGGACCGCCGCGATCCTCGCCCTGGTCGCCCTCTGGGAGATCGCCCCGCGCGCCGGCCTGGTCGACGCCACCTTCCTGCCTCCCATCAGCGAGGTGGCCGTCGCCTGGTGGGAGCTGGCCGGCGACGGCCAGCTCGCCGACCACACCCAGGCCAGCCTGATCCGCTCCTTCGGCGGCTTCGGCATCGCCGTGGCCGTCGCGGTCCCGCTCGGCCTGCTCATCGGCTGGTACCGGCCCCTCGCCGATTTCCTCGGCCCGCTGCTGGAGGTCTTCCGCAACACCGCGGCCCTCGCGCTGCTCCCGGTCTTCGTGCTGCTCCTCGGCATCGGTGAGACCTCGAAGGTGTCGATCGTCGTCTACGCCTGCCTCTGGCCCGTCCTGCTCAACACCATCAGCGCCGTCCGGAACGCCGACCCCACCCTGATCAGGCTCGCCCGGTCGATGGACCTCTCCACGCCCCGCCTGTTCCAGAAGGTGATCCTGCCGGCCTCCGTACCGGCCGTCTTCACCGGAATCCGGCTGGCCGGCGCCGTCTCCATCCTCGTCCTCGTGGCCGCCGAGATGATCGGCGCCAAGGCGGGCCTCGGCTATCTGATCAACGCCTCGCAGTTCAACTTCGCGATCCCGCAGATGTACGCGGGCATCGTCACCATCTCCGCCATCGGCGTGGCCTTCAACCAGCTGCTGGTCACGATCGAACGCCGCCTCAGCACCTGGCGCGTCCCCGCCTGACCACCACCCCGCCTGACCACCCCGCCGCCGCCCCACCCCCGCCGCGCGCCACCTGACACACACGAGGAACCGTCATGACCACCGCCCCCCGGACCCTCCACCTCAACGCCTTTCTCATGAACGCCGGGCACCACGACGCCGCCTGGCGCCACCCCGACAGCACCCCCGAGCGGGTCACCGACCTGCGCTACTTCCAGGAACTGGCCCGTACCGCCGAGCGCGGCCGGCTCGACTCCATCTTCTTCGCCGACGGACTCGCCCTCTGGGGCAAGGCCCGCTACAACGCCCTCGGCGGTTTCGAGCCGCTCACCCTGCTGTCCGCGATCGCCGCAGTCACCGAGCACATCGGGCTGATCGCGACCGTCTCCACCACCTTCAACGAGCCCTTCAACACGGCCCGGAAGTTCGCCTCCCTCGACCACATCAGCGGCGGCCGCGCCGGCTGGAACATCGTCACCTCCGGCACCGTCGACGAGGCCCGCAACTTCAACCGCGACGAGCACCTGGCGCACAACCTCCGCTACGACCGCGCCCGCGAGTTCCTCGACGTCGCCACCAAGCTCTGGGACAGCTGGGAGGACGACGCGATCGTCCTCGACAAGGAGCGCGGCATCTACGCCGACACCGACAAGCTCCACCCCGCCGCCCACCGCGGCGAGTACTTCGGGGTCGCCGGACCGCTCAACGTCCCGCGCTCGCCCCAGGGCCACCCGCTCCTCGTGCAGGCCGGCTCCTCCGAGGACGGCAAGGAGTTCGCCGCCCAGTACGCCGAGGCCGTCTTCACCGCCCAGCAGACCCTCGCCGACGGCCAGACCTTCTACAAGGACCTCAAGTCCCGCCTCGCCAAGTACGGACGCACCGAGAGCGACCTGCTCGTCCTGCCCGGCATCGCCCCCGTCATCGGATCCACCGAGGCCGAGGCGAAGGCCCTGGAGCAGCAGCTCACCGACCTCCAGGTGCCGGAGTACGGGCTCGCCCAGCTCTCCGGGATGCTGAACGTGGACCTCACCGGCCTGCCCCTGGACGGCCCGCTCCCGGACCTGCCCGAGGAGCGGGACATCAACGGCAACAAGAGCCGCTTCACCCTCGTTGCCGAGCTGGCCCGCCGCGACGGCCTCACCCTGCGCGAGCTGATCGCCCGCCTCGGCGCCGGCCGCGGCCACCGCACCTTCGCGGGCACCCCCGAGCAGATCGCCGACCAGCTGGAGGAGTGGTTCACGCAGGGCGCCGCCGACGGCTTCAACATCATGGCCCCCGTCCTGCCCACGGGCCTGACCGCCTTCGTCGACCACGTCGTGCCGATCCTGCAGCGGCGCGGGCTGTTCCGCACCGAGTACACCGGCCGCACCCTGCGCGAGAACTACGGCCTCGCCCGGCCGGCCAACCGCCACACCCGGGAGGACGCATGACCGACCACGTCACCGACGTCCTCGTCGTCGGCGGCGGACCGGCCGCGACCTGGGCCGCCCTCAAGGCGGCCCGGGCCGGCGCCCGGGTCGTCCTCGCGGACAAGGGCTACTGCGGTACGAGCGGCGCCACGGCCGCCGGCGGCACCGGCGTCTGGTACGTCCCGCCCGAGCCCGCCGCCCGCGAGGCGGCCATGGCCTCCCGCGAGGGCCTCGGCGGCTACCTGGCCGACCGGCGCTGGATGGCCCGGGTCCTCGACGAGACGTACGACCGGATGAACGAGCTGGCCACCGAGGGCCGCTACCCGTTCCCCACCGGGCCGGACGGCCGGCCGCTCCGCAACGGCCTCCAAGGCCCCGAGTACATGCGGCGGATGCGCATCCGGATCCGCCGCGCCGGGGTCCGCGTCCTCGACCACAGCCCCGTCACCGAACTGCTCACCGACGCGGACGGCGCCGTCGCGGGCGCCGCCGGCTACCGCCGCCAGGCCCGGGAGCACTACCGGGTCCGGGCCGGCGCCGTGGTCCTCGCCACCGGCGGCTGCGCCTTCCTCAGCGGGGCGCTCGGCACCAACACCAACACCGGGGACGGCGCGCTCTTCGCCGCCGAGGCCGGGGCGGAGCTCTCCGGCATGGAGTTCTCCAACGCCTACGGGATCGCCCCCGAGGGCACCTCGGTCACCAAGACCGCCTTCTACTCCTTCGCCATCTTCTACCAGGAGGACGGCAGCGTGCTGGAGGGCGCGGCCAGCCAGGGCGGCCGCTCGGCGATCGCCCGCGAACTCCTCACGGGCGCCCGGGTGTACGCGCGCCTCGACCGCGCCGACGAGAAGGCCCGGGCCGCGATGCGCCTCGCGCAGCCCAACTTCTTCCTCACCTTCGACCGGCTCGGCATCGACCCCTTCGCCGACCGCTTCGCCGTGACCCTGCTTGCCGAGGGCACGGTCCGCGGCACCGGCGGCATCCGGATCACCGGCGACGACTGCGCCACCGGCGTCCCGGGCCTCTACGCCGCCGGGGACGCGGCCACCCGCGAGGAGATCTGCGGCGGCTTCACCGGAGGCGGCAGCCACAACGCGGCCTGGGCCGTCTCCTCCGGCAGCTGGGCCGGCCGGGGCGCCGCCCGGCACGCCCTGTCCCTCGGGCCGGGACGGGCCGCCCGCCGCCCCGTCACCGGCGCCGGCGGAGCCGGACTGCGCCCGACGGGGCAACGGGCCGAGCCGGGCGGGCACCGGGCCGCCGTGGAACTCGTACAGTCCGAGGTCCTCCCGTACGACAAGAACTACCTGCGCCGCGGCGACGTCCTCGCCGCCTCGCTGCGCACCCTCGACACGGTCTGGTCGCAGCTGCGGGCCACGTTGCACGGCGAGGGCGCGGAGCTGGTCAGGGCCCGGCAGGCGGCGGCGATGACGGCGCACGCGCGGTGGATGTACGCGGCCGCGCTCGCCCGGCCGGAGACCCGGGGGATGGCCAAGCGGCTGGACCATCCGCAGCAGGACCCGAAGCTGCACCACCGGATCCTGGTGGGCGGCCTGGACCGGGTGTGGACCCGGCCCGCGGCCCTGACGGGAACGGGGGCGGTGGCGTGATCGAACTGGTCTCGCGCGACCGGTGCATCAGCTGCGACAAGTGCATCGAGGTGTGCCCGACGGACGTGTTCGAGCAGGGGCCCGGGGGGATCCCGCTGCTGGCCCGGCAGGAGGACTGCCAGACCTGTTTCCTGTGCGAGGCCAACTGCCCGGTGGACGCGCTGTTCGTCTCCCCGCTGACCCGCCCGGCCGCGGACGACCCCGCCGTACGGGACGAGGCGGCGCTGGCGGAGCGCGGCCTGCTCGGCAGCTACCGGCGCGAGATCGGCTGGGGCGAAGGCCGGACGCCCGGGTCGCTCAGGGCGGTCGGGCCGCCGCTGGGCCAGGACCCGCGGCCGATCACGTCCTGAGGCAGGGGGGGGCGGTCCGGGCGGACCGCCCCCTGTCCGCTGCCGGGTCAGACCGTCAGGACGATCTTGCCGCGCGTGCGGCCCGCGGCGCTCAGCTCCCAGGCCTTGGCGGCCTCGGCGAGCGGCAGCGCGTGCTCCACGTTGACGGTGAGGCTGCCCGCGTCGGCCAGTTCCGCGAGGAACGTCAGGTCGGCCGTGTCGGGGCGCACCCACAGCTGGTGGGCGCCCTTGGCGGCCGCCTGGTAGTCGGCGATGGAGGCGACCCGGCCGCGCTCCTTGACGAGGGACTGCAGGGTCTCCACCACGTCGTCCCCGTAGAAGTCCAGGGCCGCGTCGACGCCTTCGGGCGCCAGCTCGCGGATCCGGTCCGCCAGCCCCTCCCCGTACAGCATCGGTTCGGCGCCGAGCGCGCGCAGGTAGTCGTGGTTGTGCGCGCCGGCCGTGCCGATGACCCGCAGGCCGAGCGCGACGGCGATCTGCACGCCGAAGGAGCCGGTGCCGCCCGCCGCGGAGTGGATGACGACGGTCTCGCCGGCCTTGGCGCCCACGCGGGTGAGCGACTGGTAGGCGGTGAGGCCGGCCAGCGGGATGCCCGCGGCTTGCTCGAAGCTCAGCTCGCGGGGCTTGCGGGCGAGGGTGCGGACCGGGGCGCTGACCAGTTCGGCGTAGGTGCCGAGCTCCACCCACTCCTTGCGGACGTAGCCGTACACCTCGTCGCCCACGGCGTGGTCGAAGGTGTCCGGGCCGACCGCCTCGACGATTCCGGCGACGTCCCAGCCGGGTATGACGGGGTAGCGGACTTCGAGGATCGGGTCGAGGTATCCGGCGGCGAGCTTCCAGTCGACCGGATTGACCCCGGCGGCCTTGACGCGGACGAGGACCTCGCCCGGTCCCACCTTCGGCTGCGGTACGTCAACGAGCGTGAGGTTCCCGGCAGTTCCGTATGCGCTGTACGTGATGGCCTTCATGATCACTGCCAACAGGGGCCCGCGGGGCGCTATTCCCTCACGCGGGCAGGGTGTTGCGGTGGGAGCTGCGGCGGGCCGCGGCGAAGAGCGCCTGGATCTGCGTACCCGACTGCTCGACGTCGTCGAGGGGGGAGGGGAAGGGCAGCGTCACGTCCCGGTGGCCGCGCCGCTCCTCCAGCCGCAGGGTGATCCCGTACCGGTCCAGGGCGACCGGCAGCGCGCGCACGACCGCGGCGGTGGGCAGCGGCCGGACCAGGCGCAGCAGCAGGGTGACGAGGTCGTGGTGGTCGTCGAGGAGGTGCGTGAGCATGCCCGCCTCGTACGGGGCGAGCGGGTCGGGGTGGGCCGCTTCCAGCTCTTCGAGGCCGACGTAGGCGAGGCCGTGCTCGGTCTCCAGGACGGCCTGGCCGAACTCCACGCAGGTGGAGTCGGCGGCCTCGTCCGAGTAGGGGGTGAGCAGCCGGCCCAGCACCGTGACGCGGGCGCGCACCCGGTCGCGCACCGGGGTGGGGGCGACGTCGGTGAATTCCAGCCGGATCGTGGGCCGGTACTCGTCGTCTCCGCCCGGCTCGGCGGGGTGCAGGTGCAAGCGGCCCATCGGGTCGCTGCCGTCGAGGTGGCGGACCTCGGTGCGCCGTTCGTCGGTGATCAGGGTCATGGAGTGGGCGGCGGTCAGGATCGACCGGATTCGCTCGGCGTCGGTGGGCCGGGCGGCCGGGGTGGCAGGGGCACCGGACATGCGCATGCGGATCTCTCCATCGCCAGAGTAGGTTAGGTATGCCTAACCTAACTCATTCGGAGCTCCGGGAGTACCCGGCGTGGTTCGTGTCGCTGTTGGGCTGAACGGGTGAAACGCGAGAGGATGGGGGGATGCACATGAAGCGCGCGGCCGAGGCGGCCCGGTGAGCAGGTACGACGTCACCGACGAACAGTGGGAGGGGCTCGCGCAGGTGGTCCCCCTGCGCAGTCGCAACGAGTGGCCCTCCCGGGTGGACCACCGCACGATTCCCAAGGCGCCCGGAGCGTCGGTGGCGGAGCAGCGGCGCTTCGTGGTGATCAGAGTTCAGATCTTCGCGGACGCGCGGGAGGTGGCGGAGTACCTGATCGCGCAGATCCCGGTGCTGCTCGACCTGACCGGAGCGGACAGCGAAGTGGCCAAGCGGATCCTGGACTTCAGCAGCGGTGTGGTCTTCGGGCTGGGCAGCGGCATGCACCGGGTGGACCGGAACGTCTTCCTGCTGGCCCCGGTGGGGACCGAGGTCGAGGGGATCGCGGCCGCGGCCGTCCCCCGATCGTAGGAAGGTCCCCGCGAGGGAACGGTTCGCCGGGGCCGCGGGGGGTCCGGCGGCCCGTACCGTCCCGCGCATGGACGCCACCTCGGACGCGGCGGTGGGCCCCGCCCCCGCCGCACTCGCCCCCGACTTCGCCCCCGCACTCGCCCCCGACGTCGCGTTAGCCGACGGCGGGCCGGCCGGCGCCCCCACGGTTCCGGCACAGGCCGGACCGGCCACCTCCGGCCGCGCCGCCCGTGCGCGGGTCACCGCTGCCGCGGTGACCGGGGCCCCGGCCCGGCCCGCCGCTTCCACGGGTGTGGGCGTGGGCCCCGCCTCCTCCGCGTCGGCTGCTGCGGCCGACGGCCCGGCCGTGCCGGCGCACGCCGGGTCCGACGGCTCCGGGCACCCCGCCGGGCCCGCGCAGCGGTATCCGCGGCCCGTGGTCACCGAATTGCGGCTCTCCGCCTACGGGCCGCACCGGTCGGCCGCCTTCCCGCTCGGGCCCGTCACCCTCTTCGCCGGGCCGAGCGGCAGCGGCAAGTCCCAGGCCCTGGCCGCCTACGAGTCCCTGGCCGGGCTGGGATCCGGAGCCACGCTGGAGGAGGCCTTCCCGGACCCGCGCGCCCGCATCCCCGACCTCGCCGTCCCCGACGCCCAGCGGCGGCGCGGATTCCGCCTCGGTTGCACGGTCGACGGCCCCGCCGGCCCGGTCCGGCTCGACCTCGCCGTCCAGGCCGAGCCCACCCTGCGGATCGTCGGCGAACGGCTCACCCAGGACGGGCAGATCCTGCTCGCCACCGCCCTGCGCGACCCCGGCCGGCGCTCCGTGCAGGCCGCCTGGCTGACCGGCGGCGCCATCGGCGTCACCCGGGCCCCGCTGCCCGACGACCGGCTCGGCACCGCGCTGCTCCCGCTGCGCGTCGCCGGATCCACGGCGGGCCAGCGGCAGGTCCTGGCCGCCGCCGAGCAGGTCGTGGTGGCCCTGCGCTCGGTGTTCCCGTGCGATCCCCGCCCCGACCGGATGCGCGCCGCCGTCCCGCCGGGGGAGGGCCGGCTGCTGGGCGACTGCGCCAACCTGGCCGACGTGCTGCGCCGGACCCGCTACGAATGCGGCACCCGCCACGCGCTGCTGGCCGGCGCGGCCCGCACGGGCTGCGCCGGGCCCGTCGCCGGGCTCGACGTACGGGCCGGCGCGGGCGGCGGCCCCGTCACCGCGGTGCTGGACCGGGGCCCCGCCCGGCCCGCCACGGAACTGGCCCGCCTCGGCGCGGGCGAACTGCGCTTCCTCGCGCTGGCACTGGTCCTGCTGACCGGCCCCGGCGTACTGGCCATGGACCCGGCCGCCGAACTGCTCTCCGCGCAGCAGGCCCTGACCGTGCTGGCCGACGGCTTCGACCGCGGCCTGGACCGGCGCCAGAGCGCCGAGCTGCTGCGCCTGGCCCTGCTGTCCGGCAGCCGCGGCCACATCCGGCTGGTGGCGGCGGTGGGGGAGGAGACCGCGGAGACCGCCCGCCGCCTCCCGGGCGTCGCGATGGTAGACCTGAGGGCATGAACGAGACGCAGGAGCCGCAGCCCGATGGGCCGTCCCATGAGAAGCCGGATGAGCGGCTGGACCGACTGCAGCGCCGGCTCGCGGAGTTCGCGGCGGCGCGGGGCTGGGAGCCGTACCACACGCCCAAGAACCTGGCGGTGGCGCTGAGCGTGGAGGCCTCCGAACTGGTCGAGATCTTCCAGTGGCTGACACCGGAACAGTCGGCGAAGGTCATGGAGAAGCCGGAAACCGCCCACCGCGTGGCCGATGAGGTGGCCGATGTGCTCGCGTATCTGCTGCAGTTCTGTGAGGTCCTCGGGGTGGATGTGCTGGATGCGCTCGCCGCGAAGATCGAGAGGAACGAACTCCGCTTCCCTGTGACCGGTACACCGACACCTAATCGTCACTCTTCGGAGTGATGGACTCATCCACAATCACGTTTGTGTCCACATTTTCCGAATACCCCTGGCTTTACTGGCGCATTGCCCTCACTCTGGGTAGTGGTGAGGACGGCGGGATGTCGTGCGGACGGGGGACGGCATATGGATGCGGTACGGCTCATCGCGGCCGGCCGGCACGCGCTGGCACAGAGCGGGGCTGCGTGGGACATCGTGGGCGAGGCCTGGCAGGCCCAGGCGCTCGCGCAGGGGATCGGGAGCTATCTGGCGGTCACCGGGCCGCCGGAGCTGAGATCGGAGGCACGGGGACTGGGGGAAGCGGGAGGCAGAGGGTGCGGGGTGCTCGACAGAGCCGCCCTGCGCGGCGAGGGCAGCGCGCCCGAGTATCCGCCGCGGGCGGCACAGCTGAGCGAGGTCCCGGATGTCCGCCAGGCGCTGCTCGGGCTCCAGGCGCTGCTGGGCGAAGTGGGCATAGCCCTGGTCGGGGTGGCCTGCGGGACGGACGACGAGACCCTGTACTGGCAGTGCATAGAGTCGATCGACGCGGCCGACGAGTCGAGCGACCGGGTACGGGGCATCCTGCGCCGCATGGTGGTGCGCGAGCGGGGATCCGCATCCGGCGTGGCCTGATGCGGGTGGATCGAGGGGGGTCCCGCCGTGCGCGGCGGGACCCGCACGGTCAGGACGGCCGGTAGGACGGGCGCCCGTCCTCGGGGGTGCGGTCCGTGGAGGACTGGAGATCGGCGTCGAGCTGCGAGAGGTCGGCGTTCAGCGCCGCCATCAGCTCTTCCATCTGCTGCAGCAGGCCCTTCGGCGCGCCGCCGCCCTGGGCGGGCACCGCGGACTCCTGGGGTGCGTGCTCGTGTGCTGCCTGTCCGGTCGGTCCGGTCGGCCCGGTCTGTTGCGGGGTCTCCGGCACGGCCTCGTGGGACATGGCGGCCTCCTCGGCCCTGGCCCTTCCAAGGCGGAAGGGGGCGGTGGACGCACCGGCGGGAGTCCGCCGGCGCGCGGGCCGGGCGGTCCGGCTCCGTCGAGGAAACGATCCCCATCCGGGCTGGTCACTGGCGGCGTGCCGGGTCGACCATCCGGTTGACGCAGATTCACCCTGCCGGGGCGGGAAGTGCAGGATGGTTTCATGGATCTGCGCATTTTCACCGAGCCCCAGCAGGGCGCGAGCTACGACACCCTCCTCAGGGTCGCCAAGGCCACCGAGGAATTGGGTTTCGACGCCTTCTTCCGCTCCGACCACTACCTGAAGATGGGCTCCGCCGACGGCCTGCCGGGGCCCACCGACGCCTGGATCACCCTCGCCGGCCTGGCCCGCGAGACCAAGCGGATCCGCCTGGGCACGCTGATGACGGCCGGCACCTTCCGGCTGCCCGGCGTCCTCGCGATCCAGGTGGCGCAGGTGGACCAGATGTCCGGCGGCCGCGTCGAACTGGGCCTCGGCGCGGGCTGGTTCGAGCAGGAGCACAAGGCGTACGGGATCCCCTTCCCGGCGGACCGGATGTCCCGGCTGGAGGAACAGCTGGCCATCGTCACCGGCATGTGGGCCACCGAGACCGGCGCCACCTTCGACTTCGCGGGCCGCCACTACCAGGTGGAGAACTCGCCCGCGCTCCCCAAGCCCGCCCAGGCCAGGATCCCCGTCCTCGTCGGCGGCCACGGAGCCAAGCGCACCCCGCGGCTCGCCGCGCGCTACGCGTCCGAGTTCAACGTGCCGTTCGCGTCGGTCGCCGACAGCGAGCGGCAGTTCGGCCGCGTCCGGGAGGCGGCCGAGGAGGCCGGCCGCAAGCCCGACGACCTGATCTACTCCAACGCCCTCGTCGTGTGCGTGGGCAAGGACGACGCCGAAGTGGCCCGGCGGGCCGCCGCCATCGGCCGGGACGTGGACGAGCTCAAGGCCAACGGCCTGGCCGGCTCCCCGGCCGAGGTCGTCGAGAAGATCGGCGCCTACGAGGCCGCCGGCTCCTCCCGCGTCTACCTCCAGCTGCTCGACCTCGACGACCTGGACCACCTGGAGCTGATCTCCGCCCAGGTGCTCTCCCGGCTCGGTTAGCAGGAGCCGCCCCGTGACACGCGCGTCCGGCCCGCTCGCCGAGGCCCTCGGCCGCAGGACCGTGCTCCTGGACGGCGGTCTGAGCAACCAGCTCGCCGCCCAGGGCTGCGACCTGTCCGGCGGCCTCTGGACGGGCCGGGTCCTCGCCGAGCGGCCGGACCAGGTGGAGGCCGCCCACACGGCGTACGCGCGGGCCGGCGCCGAGGTGCTGATCACCGCCAGCTACCAGGTCGGCTACGAGGCCTTCGCCGCCCACGGCCGCGACCGCGCCGCGACCACCGCCCTGCTGCACCGCAGCGTCGCCCTCGCCGCCCGCGCGGCCGCGGCCGCCGACCACGAGGTGTGGGTGGCCGCCTCGGTGGGCCCGTACGGGGCGGTGCTCGCGGACGGCTCCGAATACCGCGGCCGGTACGGCCTGAGCGTGCGCGAGCTCGCCGCCTTCCACCGCCCCCGCATCGAGGCCCTGCTCGACGCCGGCCCCGACGTCCTCGCCGTGGAGACCCTCCCCGACCCGGACGAGGCCGAGGCCGTGCTCACCGTCCTCGCGGAGACGGGCGCCCGCGCCTGGCTCGGCTACACCGTGGCCGGCGGCCGCACCCGCTCCGGCGCGCCCCTCCCCGAGGCCTTCGCCCTCGCCGCGCAGGCCCCCGGGATCATCGCGCTCGGCGTCAACTGCTGCGACCCGGCCGAGGTCCTCCCCGCCCTCGAAGCCGCTGCCGCCACCACCCGCAAGCCGCTCCTGGCCTACCCCAACGACGGCTCCGTCTGGGACGCCGCCACCCACACCTGGCACACCCCCGAGACCCTGGCCCCCTGGCCCACCCGGGCCTGGCACCGCGCCGGCGCCCGCCTCATCGGCGGCTGCTGCCGCATCGGCCCGAGCCGCATCGCGGAACTGGCCGTCGACCTGTAGCCGGGGCCCGGCCCGACGGGGAGCCGACCCGGCCGGTCCCCCCGGACCGCTACACGCCGCTGATGTCCCAGCGCACGCTCACCAGCCCGCCGCCGGACGCTACGAGCTCGGCCGTCTCGGCCTCCACGGCGGCGAGTTCCCCGGGCCGGTCCATGAGGGCCAGCTGTTCGCCGTAGTGGACCAGCGCGGTGAGGAGCAACTGGCTCCGCTCGGGCTCCAGCGCGCACATCCGGCGCGCGGCGGCGACCGACTCGGCGCGCAGGGCCAGCGCTATCGCGGGCCGGTGGGCGAACTCCTGGCGGCTGTACGCGAACAACGCGAGCGCCAGCGGGGGCAGATAGGCCAACGGACTCACCCGGACGAGAACGCGATAAGCGGCGACCTGCTGCCGGACCGGCAGCGTCCCCGATCCGAGGAGCGCCACCCGGGCTCGCAGCACAGCGTCGTGATTGATGTTCTCCGTGGGATTCATGAGAGAGATTCTGAAAGCCGCACAGGGGCCCAAACAAGGGCATTCGACTGTGCCCTTCGTCCTACGAAAACGCCCTCTGACCTGTCATGATGGATACGTATTCACCTCTGCGCCCTTTTCCGGACGGCCCGTTGGCCTCCGCGGCGGCATGCCGGCTTCCCCGAGCGCACAAAACGCGTTGGTCCGGCCCGGCCCGTCCGCACATACTCAGATGCATGTTCCTGACGATCTCCGCGACCGGCACGGCCGAACACCCCGCCACTGACCTGGGCTTTCTCCTGCACAAGCACCCCGGGAAGACGCAGGAGTTCGGCACCTCCCACGGCACCGCCCACGTGTTCTACCCCGAGGCCACGGCCGAACGGTGCACGGCGGCCCTGCTGCTGGAGGTGGATCCCGTCGCACTCGTGCGGCGCGGTCAGGGCAAGGGCCGGGGCGGGGCGCCCGACGCCGCGCTCGCCCAGTACGTCAACGACCGCCCGTACGCCGCCTCCTCGCTGCTCGCCGTCGCCCTCAGCGGGGTGTTCCGCACCGCGCTCAAGGGCCAGTGCGCCCTCCGCCCGGAACTCCCGGAGCGGGCGATGCCGCTGCGCATCGAGATCCCGGTGCTGCCCGCCCGCGGCGGGGCGGGGCTCGTGCACCGGCTGTTCGACCCGCTCGGCTGGGACCTCGTACAGGCCGAGGCCGTACCGCTCGACGAGCAGTTCCCCGAGTGGGGGGACTCGCGCTACGTACGGCTCGTCCTGGAGGGAGAGCTGCGCCTGGCGGACGCCCTGCGCCAGCTCTACGTGCTGCTGCCGGTGCTCGACGACGCCAAGCACTACTGGATCGCCCCCGACGAGGTCGACAAGCTGCTGCGCGCCGGAGACGGCTGGCTCGCCGCCCACCCCGAGAACGGGCTGATCAGCTCCCGCTACCTGGCCCGCCACAAGCGGCTGACCCAGGACGCCATCGAGCGCCTGGAGCTGGTCCGCCTCGCCGAGGCCGACGGCAGCGAGGTCGAGGAGCTCGACAACGCCGTCGACGAGACGCGCGACACCGAGGAGCGGCCCGTGCCGCTCGCGGTGCAGCGGCGCGACGCGATCCTCGCCGCCCTGCGCGCCGCGGGTGCCCAGCGGGTGCTGGACCTCGGCTGCGGGCAGGGCCAGCTGGTGCAGGCCCTGCTCAAGGACCCGGCGTACACCGAGATCATCGGCATGGACGTGTCCGTACGGGCCCTCAACACGGCGGCCCGGCGGCTGCGCCTGGAGCGGCTGGGCGAGCGGCAGAGCTCGCGCGTCACGCTCCTGCAGGGCTCGCTCGCCTACACCGACAAGCGACTGGCCGGCTACGACGCGGCCGTGCTCAGCGAGGTCATCGAGCACCTGGACCTGGAGCGGCTGCCCGCGCTGGAGTACGCGGTGTTCGGCTCGGCCCGCCCCCGCACGGTCCTCGTGACCACCCCGAACGTCGAGTACAACGTCCGCTGGGAGACCCTGCCCGCCGGGCACGTCCGGCACGGCGACCACCGCTTCGAGTGGACCCGGGAGGAGTTCCGGGCCTGGGCCGACGCCGTGGCGGCGCGCCACGGGTACGTGGTCGCCTACGTCCCCGTCGGCGACGACGACCCCGAGGTCGGGCCGCCGACGCAGATGGCCGTCTTCACCCAGTCCGACACCACCACCGACACCCCGAAGGAGGGCGAGGCAGCATGACCACCGAGACCGAGACCGAGACCGAGACCGCGAGCGAGACCGTGAGCGAGACCGCGACCCACCGCACCCGCGTACTTCCCGTCACCGACCTGTCCCTCGTCGTCCTGATCGGGGCCACCGGATCGGGCAAGTCCACCTTCGCCCGCAAGCACTTCAAGCCGACCGAGGTCATCTCCTCCGACTACTGCCGGGGCCTGGTCTCCGACGACGAGAACGACCAGAGCGCGAGCCGTGACGCCTTCGACGTCCTGCACTACATCGCGGGCAAGCGACTCGCCGCCGGCCGCCTCACCGTCGTCGACGCCACCAGCGTCCAGGCCGACGCCCGCCGCCAGCTGGTCCGGCTCGCCCGCGAGCACGACGTCCTGCCCATCGCCATCGTCCTGGACATGCCCGAACAGGTCTGCGCCGAGCGCAACGCGGCCCGCCCCGACCGCGCCGGACTGCCCCGCGCCGTCATCCAGCGCCACCGCCGCGACCTGCGGCGCTCGCTGCGCGGCCTGGAGCGCGAGGGCTTCCGCAAGGTCCACGTCCTGCGCACCGTCGAGGAGGCCGAGACCGCCGAGGTGGTCCTGGAGAAGCGCTTCAACGACCTCACCCACCTCACCGGCCCCTTCGACATCGTCGGTGACATCCACGGCTGCTCCTCCGAGCTGGAGACCCTGCTCGCCAAGCTCGGCTACGAGGACGGGGTCCACCCCGAGGGCCGCACCGCCGTCTTCGTCGGCGACCTCGTCGACCGCGGCCCGGACAGCCCCGGCGTGCTGCGCCGCGTCATGGGCATGGTGAAGTCCGGCAACGCCCTGTGCGTGCCCGGCAACCACGAGAACAAGCTCGGCCGCCACCTCAAGGGCTCCAAGGTCCAGCGGACCCACGGCCTCGCCGAGACCATCGAGCAGCTGGAGGCCGAGCCGGAGGAGTTCGTCGCGGAGGTACGGGAGTTCATCCGCGGCCTCGTCAGCCACTACGTCCTCGACGGCGGCAGGCTGGTGGTCTGCCACGCCGGGCTGCCCGAGAAGTACCACGGCCGCACCTCCGGCCGGGTCCGCTCGCACGCCCTCTACGGCGAGACCACCGGCGAGACCGACGAGTTCGGCCTGCCCGTGCGCTACCCGTGGGCCGAGGACTACCGCGGCAAGGCCGTCGTGGTCTACGGCCACACCCCGGTCCCGGACACGACCTGGATCAACAACACCATCTGCCTCGACACCGGAGCCGTCTTCGGCGGGAAGATGACCGCCCTGCGCTGGCCCGAGCGCGAACTGGTCGACGTACCGGCCGAGAAGGTCTGGTACGAGCCGACGCGCCCGCTCGCGGCCGAGACGCCGGGCGGACACGACGGCCGCCCGCTCGACCTGGCCGACGTCCACGGCCGCCGGGTCGTGGAGACCCGGCACCTGGGCAACGTCAACGTGCGCGAGGAGAACGCGGCGGCGGCCCTGGAGGTCATGAGCCGCTTCGCGGTGGACCCGCGGCTGGTCCCGTACCTGCCGCCGACCATGGCGCCCACGGCCACCTCCCGCGAGGAGGGCTTTCTGGAGCACCCGGCCGAGGCCTTCGCGCAGTACCGCGCGGACGGCATCGCCCAGGTGGTGTGCGAGGAGAAGCACATGGGCTCCCGCGCCACCGTCCTGGTCTGCAAGGACGCCGACGCGGCCCGCGAGCGCTTCGGCGTCGAGGGCCCGACCGGCTCCGTCTACACCCGCACCGGGCGGCCCTTCTTCAAGGATCCGGAGGTCACCGAGGAGGTCCTCGCCCGGCTCCGCTCGGCGGTCACCGGCGCCGGCCTCTGGGAGGAGCTCGGCACGGACTGGCTGCTGATCGACGGGGAACTGCTGCCCTGGTCCCTGAAGTCCGGCGGCCTGCTGCGCAACCAGTACGCCGCCGTGGGCGCGGCCTCGGGCGCCGTCTTCCCGGGCGCCATCGCCGCCCTGGAGGCGGCAGCCGCGCGGGGTGTCGACACCGGCGAGCTGCTGGAGCGGCAGCGCGGCCGGGCCACCGACGCGGCCGCCTTCACCGACGCGTACCGGCGCTACTGCTGGACCACCGACGGACTGGACGGCGTACGGTTCGCGCCCTTCCAGCTGCTGGCGGCGGCCGGGCGGTCGCTGGCCGCCGTGCCCCACGACGAGCAGCTGTTCTGGCTGGACCGGCTGTGCACCGCCGACGCGTCGGCGGGCACCGGGCTGCTGCGCCGCACCGGCCGGATCCTGGTGGACACCGCGGACGAGGACTCCGTACGGGCGGGCACCGACTGGTGGCTGGAGCTGACGGCCGCCGGCGGCGAGGGCATGGTCGTCAAGCCGCTCCAGGCCTACGCCCGGGACGGGAAGGGCCGCCTGGTCCAGCCCGGGGTGAAGGTGCGCGGACGCGAGTACCTGCGGATCATCTACGGCCCGGAGTACACCCGCCCGGACCACCTGGAGCGGCTGCGCGAACGGTTCCTCGGGCACAAGCGCTCGCTCGCCCTGCGCGAGTACGCGCTCGGGCTGGAGGCGCTGGACCGGCTGGCGGACGGGGAGCCGCTGTGGCGGGTCCACGAGGCCGTCTTCGCGGTGCTCGCCCTGGAGTCGGAGCCGGTCGACCCCCGGCTCTGAGGTGCCGGGCCCGGCTGCGTCAGCACGACCCGTAAAGGGGTGGCCCCCGTACGGCCGCTAATTAGGTCGTATGGGGGAACTTTCGTGGTGAACTCCGGGAAAACCACCGGCGGGATCGTTCAACCAGGGCAGCGGAATGTCCGCGACCCTGGAAGGACGGAACGTCACTTATGAAGATGACCGCGCGCGGAAGCATTGCGGCGCTCATGACCTGTATGGCCGCGGCCGGCGCGGCCACCCCGGCCGCGGCGAACTCGGTGCCGGTCGGTGTGCCGCTGGACGCCGTGAAGACCACGCTGGGCGTGGACACCCCGCGCGTGGGCACGGGCGTGCCGGTCCCGGTCGCGGGAGCTCCCGAGGCTCCCCGCTTCCACAAGGGGGACATGCTCCCGACCCCACTGCTCCCGGTGGTCCCGATCGGCACCGAGCTCGGCAGCACCCTCGTCACCTCCCCGGTGCCGAACCTGCTGGGCGAGCCGGAGACGGACGGCGAGGGATCCGTGGAGGCTCCGGCCACCCGCCTGCTCGCCCGGACCCCCGGGTTGGTCACCGGCGGTCTGCTGACGATGCCCGACGCCTCCAACTCCGGGATCCCGAACCTGACAGCGCCCGAACTGGGCCTGACCGCCCCGGAACTCACCGGCGCCCCGTCGGCGCTTCTCGGCCTCGGCACCCCCCGCTGAGCGGACGCCACGTCAAAAGGCCGCCCGGTCTGGGAATGTGTACGGCATGGGATTCCATGTCGACTCCGAGACCGGGCGGCTTCGCCGCGTCATCCTCCACCGGCCCGACCTGGAGCTGAAGCGGCTCACACCGAGCAACAAGGACGCGCTCCTCTTCGACGACGTGCTGTGGGTGCGCCGGGCCCGCCAGGAGCACGACGGTTTCGCGGACGTGCTGCGGGACCGGGGCGTGGAGGTCCACCTCTTCGGGGACCTGCTGTGCGAGGCCCTCGAGATCCCGGAGGCGAGACATCTCGTACTGGACCGGGTGTTCGACGAGAAGGAGTACGGGCCGCTCGCCACCGACCACCTGCGGTCGGTGTTCGACGGGCTGCCCTCGGCCGAGCTGGCGGAGGCGCTGGTCGGCGGGATGACCAAGCGGGAGTTCCTGGAGCGGCACGCCGAGCCGGTGTCCGTGCGCTTCCACGCCCTGGACACCGACGGCTTCCTGCTGGGTCCGCTGCCGAACCACCTCTTCACCCGCGACACCTCCGCCTGGATCTACGACGGGGTGTCCATCAACGCGATGCGGTGGCCGGCCCGGCAGCGCGAGACCGTCCACTTCGAGGCCATCTACAAGCACCACCCGCTCTTCACCACCTCCGGCGCCTTCCACTACTGGTCGCAGGGCCAGGCGGACTACCCCTCGACGATCGAGGGCGGGGACGTGCTGGTCATCGGCAACGGCGCGGTGCTGATCGGGATGAGCGAGCGCACCACCCCCCAGGCGGTGGAGATGCTGGCGCGGGGCCTGTTCGCCGCCGGCTCGGCCACCACGATCGTGGCGCTGGACATGCCGAAGAGCCGGGCCTTCATGCACCTGGACACGGTGATGACGATGGTCGACGCAGATACGTTCACGCAGTACGCGGGACTCGGCATGCTCCGCTCCTACACGATCGAGCCGGGCGCGGGACCGCAGGAGCTGAAGGTGACCGACCACCCGGCGGATCACATGCACCGGGCCATCGCGGCGGCGCTCGGTCTGGACTCGATCCGGGTGCTGACCGCGACGCAGGACGTGCACTCGGCGGAACGCGAGCAGTGGGACGACGGGTGCAACGTACTGGCCGTGGAGCCGGGGGTGGTGGTCGCGTACGAGCGGAACGTGACGACCAACACACACCTGCGCAAGCAGGGCATCGAGGTGATCGAGATCCCGGGCAGCGAGCTGGGCCGGGGGCGGGGCGGCCCGCGCTGCATGAGCTGTCCGGTCGAGCGGGACGCGGTCTGAGGTCGCACCCGGGCAGCCACCGGCCCCGGGGAGGGGGAAGGGCACGGGACGACGGGGGAGGGCGGGAACAGGGCTCTGTATATCAATGCAGAGGATCGTATAGACTTCCAGCATCCCCTGTCACCGTGACGCTGGAGCGACCCCATGGCCACCGACCTCGCAGGCCGCAGTTTTCTCAAGGAGCTCGACTTCACGGCCGCCGAGTTCCGCGGCCTGGTCGAGCTCGCCGCCGAGCTGAAGGCGGCCAAGAAGGCCGGGGTCGAGCAGCGCCTCCTTCAGGGCAGGAACATCGCGCTGATCTTCGAGAAGACCTCGACGCGGACCCGCTGCGCCTTCGAGGTCGCCGCCGCGGACCAGGGCGCCCACACCACGTACCTCGACCCCGCGGGCTCCCAGATGGGTCACAAGGAGTCCATCCGCGACACCGCGCGGGTGCTCGGCCGGATGTTCGACGGGATCGAGTACCGCGGTGACAGCCAGGAGGCCGTCGAGGAGCTCGCCGCCCACTCCGGCGTGCCCGTCTTCAATGGTCTCACCGACGACTGGCACCCCACCCAGATGCTGGCCGACGTCCTCACCATGACCGAGCACACCGCGAAGCCGCTGGACCGGATCGCCTTCGCCTACCTCGGCGACGCCCGCTTCAACATGGGCAACTCGTACCTGGTGACCGGTGCGCTGCTGGGCATGGACGTACGGATCGTGGCGCCCCGGGCCTACTGGCCGGCCGATGCGGTGGTGACCGCGGCGCAGGAGCTCGCGCAGGGGAGCGGCGCGCGGATCACCCTGACCGAGGAGGTCGCCGAGGGGGTTGCGGGGGCGGACTTCGTGGTGACCGACATCTGGGTGTCCATGGGCGAGCCCAAGGAGGTCTGGGACGAGCGGATCGCGGCCCTGTCCCCGTACGCCGTGACCATGGACGTGCTGCGGGCCACCGGGAACCCGGACGTGAAGTTCATGCACTGCCTGCCGGCCTTCCACGACCTCGGCACCAAGGTGGCCCGGGAGATCCACGAGCGGCACGGGCTGGAATCCCTGGAGGTGACCGACGAAGTGTTCGAGTCGGCGCACTCCGTCGTCTTCGACGAGGCCGAGAACCGGCTGCACACCATCAAGGCCGTACTCGTCGCCACGCTCGGCCGCCCCGGCCGGAGTGACGCATAGTCATACGCCGCGGGGGGCGGACGTGAAGGCCGACGCGGTGTCGCGCACATCTGACGGCAGTCACGATCTGGTGATACCGTCGATCGTGTGAGCCCCTTCACCGGTTCCACAGCAGCGACCGAACGGTGGCACCACCTCCGGGTCACCCGGCAGGACGGCGTAGCCACCGTCACCTTCGACCGCCCCGAAAAGCTGAACGCGCTCACCTTCGGCGCCTACGCCGACCTGCGCGATCTGCTCGCCGAACTGTCCCGTGAGCGTTCCGTGCGCGCCCTCGTCCTGGGCGGCGAGGGACGCGGCTTCTGCTCCGGCGGGGACGTGGACGAGATCATCGGCGCCACCCTCGCCATGGACACCGCCCAGCTCCTCGACTTCAACCGGATGACCGGCCAGGTGGTGCGCGCCCTCCGCGAATGCCCCTTCCCGGTGATCGCCGCCATGCACGGGGTGGCCGCCGGGGCCGGCGCCGTCCTCGCGCTCGCCGCCGACTTCCGCATCGCCGACCCCACCGCCCGCTTCGCCTTCCTCTTCACCCGCGTCGGCCTCTCCGGCGGCGACATGGGCGCCGCCTACCTGCTGCCCCGGGTCGTCGGCCTCGGCCACGCCACCCGGCTGCTGATGCTCGGAGAGCCCGTACGCGCCCCCGAAGCCGAGCGGATCGGCCTGCTCAGCGAGCTCACCGAGGAGGGCAAGGCCCACGTACGGGCCGCCGAACTCGCCGCGCACCTGGCCTCGGGGCCCGCGCTCGCCTATGCCCAGACCAAGGCGCTGCTCACCTCCGAACTCGACATGC
This sequence comes from Streptomyces sp. NPDC090045, assembly GCF_044747975.1. Lineage (NCBI taxonomy): Bacteria > Bacillati > Actinomycetota > Actinomycetes > Kitasatosporales > Streptomycetaceae > Streptomyces > Streptomyces sp. NPDC090045. The sequence continues at coordinate 366,414 of NZ_JBIVFA010000008.1, read as the reverse complement.
CGCTGGCCGCGTCGGTGGAGCTGGACGCCGCCACCCAGGCCCTGCTGATGAACGGCCAGGACTACGCGGAGTTCCACGCGGCCTTCACCGGGAAGCGGCCGCCCGCCTGGAAGGGCAGGTAGGGGGGTGTCTCCGGGGGTCATGCGGGTCGCCGTCGCCGGCGGGGGACCGGGCGGGCTGTACGCCGCCGCGCTCCTGGCCCGCCAGGGCCACGCCGTGGAGGTCTGGGAGCGGGGCGCCCCGGACGACACCTTCGGCTTCGGCGTGGTCCTCTCCGACGAGACCCTCGGCGGCATCGAGCGGGCCGACACCGTCGTCTACGCGGCCCTGAGCGCCGAGTTCGTGCGCTGGGACGACGTGGACATCGTGCACCGCGGCCGGCTGCTGACCTCCGGCGGCCACGGCTTCGCGGCCATCGGGCGGCGCCGGCTGCTGCAGATCCTGCACGAGCGCTGCGCCGGACTCGGCGTCCGGCTCCGCTTCCGCACCGCGGCCCCGGACGTACGGGACCTCGCCGCCGCGTACGACCTGGTGGTCGCGGCGGACGGAGTGCACAGCGCGATCCGGGAGGACGGGGCCGCGCACTACGGGCCGACGCTGACCCCCGGGCGCTGCCGCTACATCTGGCTCGCCGCCGACTTCGCCTTCGAGGCCTTCCGCTTCGAGATCGCCGAGACCGAGCACGGGGTCATGCAACTGCACGCCTACCCCTACTCGGCGGACGCCTCCACGGTGATCGTCGAGATGCGGGAGGAGGTCTGGCGCGCGGCCGGCCTCGACCTGTGCGACGAGGAAGAGTCCGCGGCCCGCTGCGCCAAGATCTTCAGCGAGGCCCTGCGCGGACGGCCGCTGCGCGGCAACCGCTCGACCTGGACGCGGTTCGACACCCTCGTCAACGAGCGCTGGTCACACGGCAACGTGGCCCTGCTCGGCGACGCGGCGCACACCGCCCACTTCTCCATCGGGTCCGGCACCAAGCTGGCCGTCGAGGACGCGCTCGCCCTCGCCGAAGCGGTGGCCGGAGCGGAGGGCGACGTACCGGCCGCCCTCACCGCGTACGAGGCGGCGCGCCGCCCCGCGGTCGCCAGCACCCAGCGGGCCGCGGCCGCGAGCCGGGCCTGGTTCGAGGAGCTCGCCGGATACGTCGACCAGCCCGCCCGGCAGTTCGCCTTCAACCTCCTCACCCGCAGCCGCCGGGTCACGCACGACAACCTGCGGCTGCGCGACGAGCGGTTCGCGCGCGCGGTGGAACGCGACTTCGGCTGCCCGGACGAGCACACCCCGCCGATGTTCACCCCCCTCACCCTGCGCGGCCTGACCCTGCGCAACCGGGTCGTCGTCTCCCCGATGGACATGTACTCGGCCGTGGACGGAGTCCCGGGCGACTTCCACCTCGTGCACCTGGGCGCCCGGGCCCTCGGCGGGGCCGGCCTGGTGATGACGGAGATGGTCTGCGTTTCCGCAGAGGGCCGGATCACCCCCGGCTGCGCCGGCCTCTACACCCAGGAACAGGCGGCGGCCTGGCGACGGATCACCGAATTCGTCCACACCTCCGCACCCGGCACCGCGCTCGGCGTCCAGCTCGGGCACGCGGGCCGCAAGGGCTCGACGCGGGTCATGTGGGAGGGCATGGACGACCCCCTCCCGGAGGGCAACTGGCCGCTGGTGGCCGCCTCCGAGCTGCCCTACCGGCCGGGCGTCTCCGCGCCCCCGCGCGCCCTCGGACAGGCGGACCTGGTGGCGCTGCGCTCCGAGTTCGCGGCGGCCGCCGTGCGCGCCGCCGACTGCGGGTTCGACCTGCTGGAACTGCACTGCGCCCACGGCTACCTGCTCTCCGGCTTCCTGTCCCCCCTGACCAACCACCGCACGGACGCCTACGGCGGCACCCTGGAGAACCGCCTGCGCTTCCCGCTGGAGGTCTTCGACACGGTTCGCGCGGTCTGGCCCGAGGACCGCCCGATGACGGTCCGCCTCTCGGCCACCGACTGGGCGCCCGGCGGCACCACGCCCGAGGAGGCGGTGCGGATCGCCGCCGCCTTCGCCGCCCACGGCGCCGACGCCATCGACGTCTCGACCGGCCAGGTGGTCGCGGACGAAGCCCCCGAGTACGGGCGCTCGTACCAGACCCCGTACGCCGACCGGATCCGCAACGCGCTCGGCGTCCCCGTCATCGCGGTCGGCGCCATCTCCTCCTGGGACGACGTGAACTCCCTGCTGCTGGCCGGCCGCGCCGACCTCTGCGCCCTCGGCCGCCCGCACCTCTACGACCCCCACTGGACCCTCCACGCGGCCGCCGACCAGTCCTACGAAGGCCCGGGCGCCCCCTGGCCGGCCCCGTACCGCGCGGGCAGCCGCAAACCGCCTACGGGACGCGGCTAGGCCGTGTTTTAGGTGGGATGAGCAGTGGTCGGTGCTGGAGTCGTTGTTGCCTGTGGCGGGTGTGAGTCGCAGGTCGTTGGGCCGACGGCGGCTGGTGGACGGTGTGCGGTGGCGGGTGCGGACTGGGGTTCCGTGGCGTGATCTGCCAGCCGAGTACGGACCCTGGCAGACCGTCTACGGACTGTTCCGACGCTGGCAGCGGCAGGGTGTGTGGGCCCGGCTGCTGACGTTGCTGCAGGGAGCTGACGCGGCTGGGCTCATCGCGTGGGAAGTGAACGTCGACTCCACGATCTGCCGGGCCCACCAGCACGCGGCCGGTGCCCGCCGGAACGGCGCCGGGCAAAAGGAACCGCCCGGTGGGGTCCATGACGAGCCGGACGACCACGGGCTGGGCAGGTCGCGGGGCGGGTTCACCACGAAGATCTATCTGGCGTGCGAGCAGGGGCAGAAGCCACTGTCGCTGCTGGTCACGGCCGGGCAGCGGGGTGACAGCCCGCAGTTCGAGGCGGTCCTGAACGCAATCCGGGTTCCCAGAACCGGTCAGGGCCGGCCACGAAGCCGACCGCTGCGAGTACGGGGCGACAAGGCGTATTCCTCCCGCCCAAGCCGCGCCTACCTGCGCAGACGCGGGATCAGATGCACCATCCCGGAACCGGCCGACCAGGTCCGCAACCGCAAGCGCCGAGGTCCTGTCGATGGACGCCCACCGGCCTTCGACCGGCAGGACTACAAAGCCCGGCACGCGGTCGAGTGCGGAATCAGCCGCCTCAAGCAGCACCGGGCGGTCGCCACCCGCTTTGACAAGCTCGCGGTCCGGTTCGAGGCGGCCGTCCAGGTCGCTGCGATCCACCAGTGGCTGTGATCCACGCGCCGGCCATACGGGGCGTGTGATGCTGGCGCGGACAGCGAGAACGGCGACCACGTCGACGACCCGTCCGAAGACGCCTTGTTCATGCTGGTCAGCGACTTGAACGGCTCAGACAACACCTTCATCGTCATCCAGCCCGACGAGGACGATTCCGTTTGGTTCGCCTCCGTCGCGGTGCTGGACGAGGGCGGCCACGAGATCGTCCGGTGCGACACCAGTCGACGCGAGCACGACGTCACCATCGAAACCAGCATCAACCAGATCGCGGGCGACCTAGCACCTTCTGCATGAACAGGCTCCTGTGGGACGGGCGTCGGCTTCGGAGCCGACCCGAGGGCATCCAAACCTATCGCGAATTCGTACCCACGTTCGCTAACTGGCTTGGTTGACCCGGATAGTTGATGAAATAGCCACAGATTGGCGACAGGCCGCGCTTGTGGCTTGCAGGCAGGCCGAGCAGTCGGCGTTGTTCCGGCCGGGTGATGCGTCTACCGTCCTCTTGTGGATCCGTTGATCGCCGATGACCCCGCGCACATAGGCCCGTACCGCCTCATCGCCCGTCTCGGCGCCGGCGGCATGGGCCGCGTCTATCTGGCACGTTCCGAGGGCGGACGCACGGTTGCCGTCAAGGTCGTGCAGGCCGAGCTTGCACACCACCCCGAATTCCGACGTCGTTTCGCTCGGGAAGTCGCGGCCGCGCGGAGAGTCGGCGGGAGATGGACCGCACCAGTCCTGGACGCCGATACCGAGGCCATCACCCCCTGGGTCGCCACCGGCTACGTGCCCGGACCGGATCTGCACACGGTCGTCGCCGAGCGCTACGGGCCGCTGCCCGAGCCGTCGGTGCTTGCCCTGGCCCACCGCCTCGCGCTCGCTCTGGGGGCCATTCACCAGGCAGGGTTGATCCACCGCGACCTGAAGCCGTCCAACGTGCTGATCGCCGTGGACGGTCCTCGCGTCATCGACTTCGGCATTGCTCGCCCCTTGGAGACCCTCGCGGACGGGGTACGGACGCGGACCGGCGCGGTCATCGGCTCGCCCGGCTTCATGTCGCCGGAGCAAGTGCGGGGCCAGGAACTCACCCCTGCATGCGACCTGTTCTGCCTGGGCTCGGTCCTCGCCTATGCCGCCACGGGACGCGCTCCCTTCGGCTCGGCGGACCTGGGTGTGCACGCCCTGATGCTCCGGGTGGCCGAGGAGGAGCCTGATCTGGAAGGCTTAACGCAGCCGCTCTTCGACCTCATACGCGACTGCCTGCACCGGGACCCGGTCCGGCGTCCCACTCCGCAGGAGGTCGCCGAACGAGCGGCTGCGTACCGGCCGCCCAGACCCTGGTTGCCGGGCGAGCTCCTCGAACAGCTGGGACGGGATGCAGCGAAGCTTCTGGATTTCGACCCCGCGCGGCAGCCGACGTCGACCACCTTGGACACGCTGCCCACCCTGCCGGTGCCGGAGCTGAAAACGGTCACAGCCCTGCGGCCGCAGCCCGAGCCGGGCCCGAGCCGAGTCCCTCGCGCCCCGAAGTCGCCGGCACCCGAGCCGCCAGAGGGATCGACTATTCCCACGGAACCCGGCACCCCGCCGGGCCGCGGTCGCACCAAAGCAATCGTGCTCACGGCAATAGCCGTCACTCTGACCCTGTCCAGCCTTCCGCTGCTTGCGCTCGTCCCCCGGGGCGGCGACGACAAGCCCGGCCCGAAACTCGATTCGGTGCCGGCAGCGTTCCTCGGCACCTGGGAGGGCGAGGCCAAGGAGAAGGGAGGGAAGCCGTACCAGACGCACGTCCGAGTGGCGATCAAGGATGAAGCGGGCAGCGCCCCTGTTGCTGAAGTCTCCTTGCTGAACTCGAGGAGTCTGTGCGTGTTCCAGAGCGTGCCGGCGTCCACGGAGTACGACTCCGAGAACAGGGTGCGGAAGCTGCATCTGAGGGAGGTCCGGCTCAAGAGCTCCATCGTCAGCGACATCGGCAAGCCCTGCGGCACGGGGCCCGAGTCGGTCCTGACCATCGGTGACGGCGGTGGCAAAGCGCTGAGTTGGGCGGGTGCGGCGTACACGGCGGAACTGGAGCGGTACGACCCGACGGCTCGAGACCCAGAGGTCAGCGCCTTCCGGGGCACCTGGGAGTGGAAACTTGACACGGTCTCAATCAACATCCCCGACGGAGCAGGGGCAGGCGAGCTGACGTACAGGCGCACGGTCGACCGGGAAACCTGTCAGTACACGGCGAAGATCTGGTCCACCAGGGGCAACCAGCTCCTCATTCCCCCCGGCCGGTTGGACCAGGCCGAATCGACGGACCTGGGGTACTGCAAGACGGTCACCGTGGGGTACCGCTACACGATCCCCCGGCGCGACGTCCTGCACGGAGACATCCTTGGTCTGCCCAGAGTAGGCGGGGAGGGCCTCTATCTAGAACGTAAAAAGCCGTGACCGAAGCGTACTTCGCCCGCCAGCATCGCCTACCACGGGAACCGCTGTGTCGTGCAGGGCTCGCGCGAGGCCAGACAAGGTGACCATTCGTGGTCGTCCAGCCCGACGAAAACGACCCGTCTGGTTCGCCTCCTTGGCCACCCTGCACGAAGGCGGTTACGAGATCGTCCGCCGCGATACCACCTAAAACACGACCTAGCCGTCCCCGTGGCGGTCCGGTCCGGTGCGCTCACACCGGGACGACCTCGGCGCGGTCCTCGACCGGGGTGTAGCCCAGGCGCTGGTAGACGCCGTTGCTCGTGGGGTTGGCCAGGTCGGTGAAGAGGAGGACCTCCGTGGCGCCGGCCGCGTGCGCGGCCCGGGTCGCCGCGTGGGTGGCCCCGGCGGCGTAGCCGCGGCCGCGGAGGGCGGGCGGGGTGTAGACCGGGCCGATGCGGGAGGCCGAGCAGATCGGGCGGGAGAAGCCCGCCAGGGAGACCGGCTCGCCCTCGTGCTCCCACAGCAGGGCCCCGCCGTACGAGATGCGGTCGCGCAGGGCGGCCTCGGAGGCGGCGCCGTGCCCGCCCGCCTCCTTGTGGAAGGCCTCGATCCACTCCAGCAGCAGCGGGAGGTCCGCCTCGGTGGCGGTCCGCGGCCGCCCGGCCGGGACGGGATCCGGGGCGACCAGGCCGGCCAGCCGGTACAGGCGGAGCTCCTCCGTGATCCGGGTGGGCCGACCCCAGGCCGCGGCCAGCGCCTCCGCGTCCGGGCGGCGGGCGTTGAACGCGCGGATCCCGGCGAGCAGCGGCTCGGCGGAGAGCGCGGCCCCCAGCGCCCGGACCGCCTCGGCCGGCACCACGCCGAGCACCATCGGGAACGGCGGCGTGCACAGCAGCCCGCCGGCGACGGCCCCGTCGGCCCCGGTCCACCAGCCGAAGAGGGGCGCCTCGGCCCCGTAGGCGTCGCTGCCGCGCCGCTCCAGCGCGTCGGTCACGGTCAGCATGAGGGTGTCGGAGACGGGCCGCGCGGCCACGGTCGGGTGGGCGGCGGCCAGATAGGCCGCGAGGTCGGAGGTGAAGGTCCACGTCATGGCGCATTCTGGCGCGCCGCCGTCCGCGGCCGCACCGGAAATTTCAGGCGGGCAGCCACCCCGGCCACCACGGCGGCACGTTGTCCGGGCCGCACTTGGCCCGGTCCCCGGGATAGCCGTCGAGGGTGCCGCGCACGGCGAAGTACAGGATCGTCAGGCCGGCCAGCACCACCAGGACGGTGCCCAGTTGCAGGGCCACGGGCTGCCGGTCCAGCAGGTACGCCACGAGCAGCGCCACCACGCCGAAGCCCGCGGTCAGCGGTAGCAGGGTGAGGCCCAGCTCGAAGCGGCCGCCCGCGTCCGCGCCCGCGTCGCAGTACTCCCGGGCGTGGGAGGCCAGCACGATGGCGAGGCAGCCCGCCGCGAGCCCGGCGAGAGTGGCGGGGACCAGTGTGAAGAGACGTTTCCGCAGGGAGGGGGCCGCGGTCGTGGCGGGTGGCGTGCCAGGCGGCGTGCCGGGTGGCGTCATACCCCGCTCGACGTTTCGGCGCCCCGCACGGTTCCGCTCACGGCTCCGAAGACGGTGCCGATGACGGCGCCGCTCACGGTTCCGCGAAGGCCGCCCCGCGCTCGCGCAGCCGCGCGTGGAGTTCGGCGAAGACGGCCGCCGCCCGGTCGCCCGGCCAGCCCGCCGGGAGCAGCTCGCGCGGCAGGCCCGGATCGGCGTACGGCAGGCGCCGCCAGGAGTCCAGCGCGAACAGGTAGCCCCGGTAGGCCTCCTCCGGCGTCGGCTCCGGGCCGGACTGCAGGGCGCGCAGGGCCGGTTCGTGCAGGTCGAGGAATTCCTCGTGCTGTTTGGCCAGGGCCGCCAGGTCCCACCAACGGCCCACCGCCTCGGCGCTCGGCGCGAAGCCGAGGTGGGTCCCGCGGAACAGCTCCACGTACGGCGTCAGGTGCAGCCGCTCCAGGGTGTGCGCGGTCTCCTCGGCCAGCCGGGCCGGGGCGATCCACACGCCCGGCGCCACCGCGCCGAAACCGAGCCGGGCCAGCCGGGAGCGCAGCAGGTGCCGCTTGTTCCGTTCCTGCTCCGGGACGGAGAACACCGCCACCAGCCACTCGTCCGACAGCTGCGGACTGCCGTAGATCCGGCGGTCGCCGTCGTCCAGCAGCTGCTGCGCCTCCTCGGAGAGCCCGTACGCCGCCGAGCCGTCCGCGGCGCGCCCGGGCAGCAGGAAGCCGCGCCGCTTCAGCCGGGACACCGACGAGCGGACCGACGGGGCGTCCACGCCGACCGCGCCCAGCAGGCGGACCAGCGCGGACACCGGGACCGGGCCCTCGAAGGCCCGCCCGTAGGCTCCGTAGAACGTGACGATCAGAGATCGCGGGGTGTGCTGCTCGACCACGGTTTCACTCTAGGCCGTCAGGCGCGTCGGGCCGGTCGGTCCGGTCGGTCCGGTCCGGCCCCGTGCCGAGGTCCCGCAGCCGGAAGCGCTGCAGCTTGCCGGTGGCCGTGCGCGGGAGCGCGGGCAGGAAGACGAAGGAGCGCGGGCACTTGTGCGGGGCCAGCTCCTCCCGCATGAAGGTGCGCAGGGCCTCCTCGGTGAGGACCACACCGTCACGTGCGACGGTGTACGCCACCACGATCTGCCCGCGTCGCTCGTCCGGGCGGCCCACGACCGCCGCCTCCACCACGTCCGGGTGGCGCAGCAGGGCCTCCTCCACCTCCGGGCCCGCGATGTTGTACCCCGCCGAGACGATCATGTCGTCGGCCCGGGCGACGTAGCGGAAATAGCCTTCCGGATCGCGCACGTACGTGTCACCCGTCAGGTTCCAGCCGTCCTGTACGTACTCACCCTGCCGGGGGTCCGCCAGATAGCGGCAGCCCACCGGGCCGCGGACGGCCAGCAGCCCCGGCTCGTTGTCCGCGACCGGCCGGCCGGACCGGTCCACCACCCGGGCCTGCCAGCCCGGGACCACCCGGCCGGTCGTACCGGGCCGGATCTCCTCGTCGGCGGCGGAGATGAAGATGTGCAGCAGCTCGGTCGCCCCGATGCCGTTGATGATCCGCAGGCCGGTCCGCTCGTACCAGGCCTGCCAGGTGGCGGCGGGCAGGTTCTCCCCGGCCGAGACGCAGCGGCGCAGCGCGGACAGGTCGTACATGCCCACGTCGTACGGGCCCAGGGCGTCCAGCATCGTCCGGTACGCGGTGGGCGCGGTGAACAGCACCGTCACCCGGTGCTCCGCGAGCGCGGGCAGCAGCCGGCGCGGCACCGCCTCCTCCAGCAGCAGCGCGGACGCGCCCGCCCGCAGCGGGAAGACGACCAGCCCGCCGAGGCCGAAGGTGAACCCGAGCGGCGGGCTGCCCGCGAACACGTCGTCCGGGCGGGGGCGCAGCACGCTGCGGGAGAAGGTGTCGGCGACGGCGAGCAGGTCGCGGTGGAAGTGCATGCAGCCCTTGGGCCGGCCGGTGGTCCCGGAGGTGAAGGCGATCAGGGCGACGTCGTCGGCGGAGGTCGGGGCGGCCGGGAAGGGCTCCTCGTGTCTCTCGGCCAGCCGCAGCAGGTCGTCCCGCGCGCCGCCCCCGTACGCGGTGATCCGCAGCCCCGGCACCTCGGCCTTGACCAGGTCGTCCAGTACGTCCGCATGGCACAGGGCGTGCCGGACCCGGGCCATCGCGCACACCGTGGCCAGTTCCTTCGCGCGCTGCTGGGGCAGTACGGTCACCGCCACCGCGCCCGCCTTCATGACCGCCAGCCAGCAGGCGGCGAGCCAGGGGCCGGTGGGTCCGCGCAGCAGCACCCGGTTGCCGGGGACGACGCCGAGGTCGACGGTGAGCACGTGGGCGAGGCGGTCCACGCGCTCGCGCAGCCCGCCGTACGTCCACACCTCGCCCGTGCCGCTGCGGAAGGCCGGGCGGTCGGCGCCCCGGGGGCCGAACCGGGCGATCGTGGCGTCGAGCAGCTCCGCCCCGCAGTTCAGGCGGTCGGGGTAGGCCAGTTCGGGCAGATCGAAGACCAGCTCCGGCCAGGTGTGGGCGGGTGGCAGATGGTCACGGGCGAAGGTGTCCGTGTGAGCGGAAGGCATGAGGTCCAAGGCGGGTCGCCCCCTGCAGCGGTCCGGAATGGGTGGGGCCGGCCGTGCTGTTTGCCCTACGAGCGTATCGTGATGGTGACGGCAGTCAACAGGACGCGATAGATGCGGGGACATTCGGATGACCGGATTCGCGCTCGGAGTGGACCAGGAGGAGTGGTGCGGGCAGTTGCGCGCACTGGCGGCCGACCGGCTGAGGCCGCTCGCCGAGAAGGGGGAACCGGGAAGGGTCAACCGGCCGCTGCTGGCCGCGCTGGGCGAGCTGGGCCTGCTGGAGCGGGTGTTCGCCTCGGGCGCGCTGGAACTGTGCCTGCTGCGCGAGTCCCTCGCCTACGGCTGCACGGAGGCCGAGACGGCCCTCGCCCTCCAGGGGCTGGGGGCGTACCCGGTGCTGCGGTTCGGGAGCGAGGCGCAACGGGAGCGCTGGCTGCCGCAGGTGCGCGCCGGGCGGGCGGTGGCGGCCTTCGCGCTGAGCGAGCCGGGCGCCGGCTCGGACGCGGCGGCGCTGGCGCTGGCGGCCGACGCCGACCCGGACGCGCGGGGCGGCTGGCGGCTCAGCGGGGAGAAGTGCTGGATCTCCAACGCCCCGGAAGCGGATTTCTACACGGTGTTCGCCCGGACGGGTGAGGGGCCGGGGGCGAAGGGGGTCTCGGCCTTCCTGGTCCCCGCCGACCGCCCCGGACTCTCCGGCGAAGCGCTGGACATGCTGTCCCCGCACCCGATCGGCTCCCTCGCCTTCGACGGGGTCCCGGTCGGCCCGCGGGACCTGCTCGGCGAACCCGGGCGGGGCTTCCGCGTCGCGATGGACACCCTGAACCTCTTCCGGCCGAGCGTCGGCGCCTTCGCGGTGGGCATGGCCCGGGCCGCGCTCGACGCGACGCTGGCGTACACGGCGGGGCGGGCGGCCTTCGGCGGGACGCTGAGCGACCTCCAGGCGGTGGCGCACCGGGTGGCCGAGATGGCCACCCGCACGGAGGCGGCCCGGCTGCTGGTGTACGCGGCGGCCGGGGCCTACGACCGGGGCGCCGCGGACGTGCCGCGCCGGGCGGCCATGGCGAAACTGCTGGCCACCGAGACGGCCCAGTACGTGGTCGACCACGCGGTCCAGCTGCACGGGGCGGTCGCCCTGCGGCGGGGCCACCTGCTGGAGCACCTCTACCGGGAGGTGCGGGCGCCGAGGATCTACGAGGGGGCGAGCGAGGTGCAGCGCACGATCATCGCGAAGGAGCTGTACGGGACCCTGTCCGGGGAGGTGGCGGCCCGATGAGCCCGGAGCGGATCAACCCGCCGGAACTGTCGCCGGCGACGGGCTTCTCGCACGCGGTCGCCGCCACCGGATCCCGGCTCGTCTTCCTGGCCGGCCAGACCGCCCTGGACGGCTCGGGCAAGGTGGTGGGGGAGACCCTGCCGGAGCAGTTCGAGGTGGCCCTGACCAACCTCCTGGCCGCCCTCGCGGCGGCGGGCGGCGCCGCGAGGGACCTGGCCAGGGTGACGGTGTACGCCGTGGACGTGGCGGCGTACCGCGAGTGCTCGGCCGAACTGGGCCGGATCTGGCGCCGGCTGGCGGGCCGCGACTACCCGGCGATGGCCGTCATCGGCGTGGTCCGCCTCTGGGACGAACAGGCCCGGGTCGAACTCGACGGGGTCGCGGTCCTGCCGTAACCGCCGGAGGGGAACAGGGCCCGTGCCGCTCAGCTCCGCGCACGGGCGCGGCGGTACTCCCGCGTGGTGACGCCGCCGACGCCCCAGTCCTCCAGGTCGACCTCGTCGATGAGGACGAAGGTGGTGGCCGGGTCCTTGTCGAGGACCCTGACCAGCAGCTCGGTCACACCGGCGATGATCTCGGCCTTCTGGGCGGCGGTGGCGCCCTCACGGGTGATCTTGACGTTGACGTACGGCATGGCGGTGGATGTCCTTCCGATGAGAGGGGAGTGCGCGGGCGGGCAGGCGGGGCTCAGACGGCGCGGCCGGTCACGTGGCCGCCGTCCACGCGCAGGGCGTGGCCGGTGACGAACGTGGCGCCCGCGAGGTAGAGCACGGCGTCGGCGACCTCGGGGGCCTCGCCGACCCGGTTCAGCAGGGCCAGTCCGCCGAAGGAGTCCACGTCGGAGCCGGCGTGCAGCGGAGTGCGGATGATGCCGGGCGACACGAGGTTGACGCGGATCCCGTCGGCGGCGAGCTCGGCGGCCAGGCTGGTCGTCAGCGCGTGCACTCCGGCCTTGCTGACCACGGGCGCGGAGGCCGGGAAGCCGGCCAGCGCGTGGTCCACCAGGACGGTGCCGATGTTGACGATGCTGCCGCCGCGGCCCTGGGCGCGCAGTGCCCGCACCACGGCCTGGGTGGTGAGGTAGGTCCCCTTGAGGTTGCCCGTCAGGAATCCGTCGAGCTCGGCCTCGGTGACCTCGGTGAAGGGCTTGGAGGCGAAGGTGCCCGCGTTGTTCACCAGGACGTCGATGGCGCCGAACCGGTCGAGCGCGGTGCGGACGAGCGCCTCACCGGTCTCCGGTTCGGCGATGGCGCCCGCGACCCAGGCGGTCCGCTCCGGGTGCCCGAGAGCGGCGGCGGCCTTGGCGAGGCGGTCGGGGTCCCGGCCGTTGAGGACGACGTTGGCGCCGCTCGCCAGGAAGGCGCGGGCGATGTCCAGCCCGATGCCGCTGGAGGAGCCGGTGACGAGGGCGGTGACGGTGGTGGCGTGGGTGTGGGCGGTCATGGTGTGTGCCTTCTTCCGGGGCGAGGGGTCCGTCCTGCTGACACCGGAAACCTACGAACCATCAACCCATAACACCACGACGGAAATTGGAGCATGTCATAATCCCGCGTTATGAATGTGGATCTGCGCGACCTGGAGCTCCTGGACGCCACCGCCGAGGCCGGCTCGCTGACCGCGGCCGCCGAGCGGCTCTACGTGAGCCAGCCCGCCCTCAGCCAGCGGCTCACCCGCCTGGAGGCCCGCCTGGGCATGCCGCTCTTCGACCGCAAGGGCCGCCGCCTGGTGCCCACCGCCGCCGGCCGCCGGATGCTCGTGGCGGCCCGCCAGGTCCTCGGCGAACTGGCCTCTGCCTCCCGGGACCTGAAGGAGATCCGCGACGGGCGCGACCGGCGGGTCCGCTTCACCGCGCAGTGCAGTACGACCTTCCCCTGGCTGCCGCCCGTACTGCGCGCCTTCCGCGAGCGCGAGCCGGACATCGACGTACGCCTGGAGACCGTCCCCGACGACGCGCCGGTCCCGGCGCTGCTCGCCGACCTCGTCGACGTCGCGCTGGTCACCAAGCCGGACCTGCAGATGGACCGGGTGTCCCTGACCAGGCTGTTCGACGACGAGATGATGGCCGTGGTGCCGGCCGGACACCCGTGGGCCGCGCGCGAGCACCTGACCGCCCGTGACTTCGACGGCGTCGACCTGGTCCTCTACGACGGCTACGACCAGAGCCGCATCCCGTCGATCCCGCTGCCGATCCCGCCGGGGTCCCGGCCCGGCCGGATCACCACCATGCCGGTGGTCACCGAACTGGTCGTCGAGATGGTCGCGGGCGGCCAGGGCGTGACGGTCCTGCCCAACTGGGTGGCCGCCCCGTACGTCGCCTCGCACGGCCTCGCCCTCGTGCGGATCGGCGCGGAGCCGCTGACCCGCACCTGGTTCTGCGCCACCCGCACCGGACCGCGCCCGCCCCATCTGGAAGCCTTCGTAGAGGAACTCACCACCCACCTGACGGCCCCCCGGGCTGCGGCGCCTGAGGACCGCCCCGCCTGACCGCCGCCCGGGGCATCGGCAGCATCCCCCCACCCCGGCGGGCGGGGGGCCGCCAGGTGCGGGAGCGGGGGCGTGCAGGGGCGTCCCCGCAGGACGAGCGCGCAACCGCCCCGGACGTTCGTGCCGTGCCCGCAGGCGCGAGCCGAGGAGACGCCCCGGAGGGCCCCCGCGGACGGCCCGCCTGACTCAAGCTCCCGCCGCAGCGGGAGCGCCCCGCCCGACGGCCCGCCCGGCTCAGGGCCTCGCCGCGGCGGACGCGCCCCGCCCCACGGGCCCCCGGCTCAGGGCCTCGCCGCAGTGGATCAGCCCCTCCCGACGGCCCGCCCAGCCAAGAGGCCTGACGTGGCGGGACGCGCCCCGCCCGATGGGCCGTCCGGCTCACGGTCTCGTCGCGGCGGATCGGCCCTGCCCGCCGGCCCGCCCGGCTCAGGGCAGGGCATCGGCTCAGCCCGCGGCAGCGTCCCGTAGGCGGCCCATCCACTCCTCGATGCCCGCGACCGTGCGCGGCAGCGCGCCCGACATCAGGCGGGCGCCGTCCGCCGTGATGACCAGGTCGTCCTCGATGCGGACCCCGATGCCCCGCAGCTCCGCCGGGAGGGTCTCGTCGTCGGGCTGGAGGTAAAGGCCAGGCTCCACGGTGAGGACCTGGCCCTCCTCCAGGACGCCGTCCAGGTAGGTCTCCGCCCGCGCCTTCGCGCAGTCGTGCACGTCCAGTCCCAGCATGTGCCCGCTGCTGCACAGCGTGTACCGCCGGTGCAGGTCGCCCTCCGCGTCCTTCAGGACGCCCCACTCCGCCAGGCCCTCCGCGATCACCCGCATCCCGGCCCGGTGGAAGTCCCCGAAGCTCGCCCCCGGGCGCAGCGCCGCCATGCCCGCGTCCTGGGCGGCCAGGACCAGCTCGTAGACCTGCCGCTGGACGGGGGAGAAGCGGCCCGACAGCGGGAGGGTGCGGGTGATGTCCGCCGTGTAGAGGGTGTCCGTCTCCACGCCCGCGTCCAGCAGGAGCAGTTCGTCCCCGTTCAGCCGGCCGTCGTTGCGGATCCAGTGCAGGGTGCAGGCGTGGGCGCCCGAGGCCGCGATGGTCTCGTACCCGGTGCCGTTGCCCTCGGCCCGTGCGCGCAGGCCGAAGACCCCCTCGATCCACCGCTCCCCGCGCGGATGGGCCAGCGCGCGCGGCAGGGCCCGTACGACGTCCTCGAAGCCCGCCGCCGTGTGGTCCACGGCCAGCTGGAGCTGCTCGACCTCCCACGCGTCCTTCACCAGGCGCAACTCCGAGAGCACGGAGGCCAGTTCCGCGTCGGAGGCCGCGTTGCGGCCCGCCGGTGACCCCAGCTCGTCCAGGTGCGCGCAGCGGATGCCGGTGAGGCGCTGCGCCTCCGCCAGGTCCGGCCGGCGGCCCACCCAGAACTCCCCGTACCGGCGGTCCCGGAAGAACTCCTCGTTCCCGCCCGCCCGCGGCGAGCGGGGCCGCAGGTAGAGCACCGCTTCGTGCGCGTGCGGGCCCGAGGGCTCCAGGACCAGGACGTGACCGGCCTGGTCCTCGCCCGTGAGGCCGGTCAGCCAGGCGTACGCGCTGTGCGGGCGGAAGCGGTGGTCGCAGTCGTTGGAGCGGACCTTCAGTTCGCCGGCCGGGACGACCAGACGCTCGCCGGGGAAGCGGGCCGAGAGCCGCGCCCGGCGGGCCGGGGTGACGGCGTACGCCGGTACGCGCGCGGAGTCGGGGAGCGGGGAAGCGGCCCAGTCGCCCGCCATGAAGCGGGACAACTCCGGGGATACCGGGCGGTCGTGACTGCCCGTGTTGAGGAGGGCGGGGGTCTCGGTCACGAGGCTCCTTCAAGAAAAGATGCGAACTGATGGGCGCACAGGTCTTGTCAGTGCAATTTCACATTACTATGTTACAGCTCACACCGCGGCACGTTAACCCCCGTCAAACGCCGTGTGACCCAGGGCAGTTGGCCCAGAACAGACGACTCAGGGCAGTTCACGCACCACCCCCCACCTCACCCTCTCCACACAGGAGTTCTCGGTGTTCCAGCACAGAGCAGTGCGCTCTTCCCTCCTCGCCTCCGCCGTGGCCGTGACCCTCCTCGCCACCGCGGGTCAGGCCACCACGCAGGCCGCCGCCACGCCGCAGGCCCCTGCGCCGGCCGCCTTCGCCGGCGAACGGGCCGTGCCCGCCTCCGGCCCCACGGGGAACCCGTTCGACGAGGTCGACCGCCTCGCCAACGCGAAGGACAACACCCCGGCGCCCGCCCCGGCCCCCGGCGGACAGGCCATCACCGGCCAGGTGCCCGGCGCCGCGACCGCCGCCGCGCCCGTCGACGACCTGGAGAAGCGCGGCAAGGCCGCCAAGGCGGCCCCCACCGCGAAGAGCGTCGCCGCCGGCGTCCCCTGCACCCTCGACGGGATCACGAACCTCACCCCGGAGCAGTTCGCCGACTTCCTCGGCGACCAGGCCGTCCTCGCCGACGGCTGCCTGCGCGGCCTCATCTGGACCTGGGACGCCCGCCTCGCCCCGGTGATGTCGGACGCGCACGTCCAGGCCGTCTCCCGCCGGATATCCGCCCTGGCCGCCGCCCACGACGGCCGCAACTCCTCGCACCTGGAGGAGATGTTCACCTACCTGCACGCGGTCGCCTACCACGACTTCTCACGCGACGAGATCGACGTCACCGACGCCCCGACCGTCGCCGCGACCCGCAAGGCCATCGACGACTTCGCGGGCGCCGCGCGGACCTTCGACGTGACGCCCAGCAACGCCCGCACGCTGCGCGAGGCCCTCTACGCCGCCGGCCCCGGCCTGCGCCAGCACCAGCTCGGCCTCATCAAGAAGGTCCTGGCCACCATGGACCCGGCGCACCCCGCCACGAACCTCGACGCCACCTGGGCCGGCGCCGTCCTCGCCGCGCTCTCCACCAACTACCTCGGCGTCTACCCGGGCAACCAGGACACCGCCTTCCACGCCGCCGTCTCCGCCGACCCCGCCTACCGCGCCGCCTTCAAGGACTTCGCCGGCTACACCCACCTCAAGGGGACCGGCAACGCCTGGGTGGCCCGCGACGCGCTGGGCGAGTACGGCCGCTTCGGCCAGATCGACGGCGTAAGGGACCAGGTCGTCGCCGACCTCGGCGCGCTGCTCGGGCCCGTCAAGGCCGGCTTCGGCGACGGCAGCGAGCAGTGGGCCAAGCTCGTCTCCTGGCTCAACTTCTACGAGGCCTGCAAGCCGTACGGGGTGTGCAAGGAGGACATCGAGAAGCAGCTCTTCCCCTACACCTACACCTACGACAACGGCGCCATCAAGGTCCGCACCGGCCTGGACCGGGCCACCGTCGACCAGCTGTACTACGCGAGCAAGCAGGTCAAGTCCCAGTACCACCGCGTGCTCGGCACCGAGCAGCCGCTCGCGGGCGACCCCAACACCACGCTGAACATCGTGCTCTACGGCTCCCGCGCCGACTACGTGAACTACCACCCGATCCTGACCGGCTACGGCACCAACAACGGCGGCATCTACATCGAGAACGGCGCCACCTTCTACACCTATCAGCGCCGTGTCCCGCAGGACTCCTCCCTCACCCTCGAGGAGCTCTTCCGCCACGAGTACACGCACTACCTCAACGGCCGTTACGCCGTCCCCGGCTTCTTCGGCGAGGGCCCCTGGTACGAGGGCGACCGCACGACCGCGATGGACGAGGGCACGGCCGAGTTCTTCGACGGCGCCACCCGCGACAACGGCATCGCCGTCCGCAAGTCCCTCGTGAAGAGCATCATCAGCGACACCGCCGGCGGCGGCCCGCGCATGAGCGTCGAGCAGCTGCTGAACGCCACCTACGACGGCGACGGCTTCCGCTTCTACAGTTACGCCGGCACCTTCTTCGAGTTCCTGTGGACCGAGAAGCCCTCCCTGCTGCGCGAGATGTACACCCACCTGCGGGCCAACGACGTGGCGGCGTACGACGCCTGGCGCCACCGGATGGGATCGGACACCTACCTCCAGCGCGACTACGACCGCTTCCTGGACGCGCAGATCGCCAAGGTCGACCAGCTCTACGTGCCGAACACCTCCTTCACCCCGAACGACCAGCTGCGCGACTCCGCGCTCGCGTCGGTGAAGTCGGCCTTCGCCACGGCCACGTACAACACCCCGGACTGCGTGGAGAACGGCGACGCCGGCAAGCGCCGGTTCACCTGTACCGGCCGGATCACCGCGAACCTGAAGAACTGGCGCAGCGACGACCAGAACTTCAAGGACGTGTCGGAGACGGTCGACTACTTCATCCTCGACCGGGCGGGTGCGGCCTCCAACAACCTCGCCGACATGAACTGCTCCTTCGGTCCGCTGGAGATCTGGAGCAACAAGAAGGCGGGAACCACGAGTTACAGCTGCGAGGGACCGCTCCGCAGCTGACCCGGCACCGGACCGGTCCCGCGCCCGAGGGGGGTGCGGGACCGGTCTGGGCAGGCACTAAAGAATGTGACATATTACTGTCGTGCTCAAGAGACACTCCCTGGACGCCGTGATCATCGGCGCCGGCGTCGTCGGGGCGGCCTGCGCCTACTACGCGACCCGCGCCGGGCTCTCCGTGGCCGTGGTCGACCGCGGCCCCGTCGCGGGCGGCACGACCGGCGCCGGCGAAGGCAACCTGCTCGTCTCCGACAAGGAGGCAGGACCGGAACTCGACCTCGCCCTCCTCTCCACCCGGCTCTGGACCGAACTCGCCGCGGTCCTCCCGCGCGCGATCGAGTACGAGCCCAAGGGCGGCCTCGTGGTCGCCCCGGACGACACCACCGTGCAGGCCCTGCGGAGGTTCGCCGAGGGTCAGCGCAAGGCCGGGGTCGACGCGGTCGAGGTGCCCGCGGACGCCCTGCACGCACTGGAGCCGCACCTGGCCCCGGGCCTGGCGGGCGGGTTCCACTACCCGCAGGACGCCCAGGTCCAGCCGGCCCAGGCGGCAGCGCGGCTGCTGGCCGCGTCCGGAGCCGAGGTGTACCTCGGCGAGGAGGTGACGGGCGTACTGCTGGACCGGGGTGCCGTACGAGGGGTCAGCACCCCGCGCCGCGAACTCCTGGCCCCGGCCGTGGTGAACGCGGCCGGTACCTGGGGCGGCCACATCGCCTCGCTGGCCGGGGTCGCCCTGCCGGTCCTCCCGCGCCGCGGCTTCGTCCTGGTGACCGAGCCGCTCCCGCGGGTGGTCCGGCACAAGGTCTACGCCGCCGACTACATCGCGGACGTCGCCAGCGGCTCCGCCGCCCTGCAGTCCTCGGCCGTGGTCGAGGGCACCCCCTCCGGCCCGGTCCTGATCGGCGCCACCCGGGAGCGGGTCGGCTTCGACCGCTCCCTCTCGACGGAGGCCCTGCGCCGCCTGGCCGCGCAGGCGGCGGCGCTCTTCCCGGTGCTGGCCGACGTCCGGGTCCTGCGCACGTACCACGGCTTCCGCCCGTACCTCCCGGACCACCTCCCGGCCATCGGCCAGGACGCCCGCCGCCCCGGGCTGCTGCACGCCTGCGGCCACGAGGGCGCGGGCATCGGCCTCGCCCCGGCCACGGGCGCCCTGATCACCGCGGCCCTGACGGGCACTGAACCCCCGCTCCCCCCGGCCCCGTTCGACCCGGCCCGCTTTGCCGGGGACGCAGCCCGATGACGGCCCCGGCGCCGGTGCGGGTGCCCGTTGCGATGGCCGGCCCCGCGCAGCGGGCACCCGCACCTGCCCACCACCTGCACCACGTCCAAGGAGAACCGCCGATGAGCAGAACCCCGCGCACCCTCGTCGGCGGAGCCCCCTCGGCCACGTACGTCCTGCGCTTCGACGGGCGGGAGCTCACCGCCCAGGCCGGGATGAGCATCGCCGCCGTGCTCTGGGGCGCCGGGATCCTGGCCTGGCGGACCACCCGCGAGGGCGGCGCCCCGCGCGGCGCGTTCTGCGGCATCGGCAGCTGCTACGACTGCCTCGTCACCGTCAACGGCCGCCCGAACCAGCGCGCCTGCCTGGTCCCGGCCCGGCCGGGGGACACCGTCACCACCCAGGAGGGAACCGGCCATGCCGACCTCGCCGTCTGAGCCGACCGTCCCGCCTGCCGCCGCGGCCGCCGCCCCTGCGGCGGGTCCCGGCGCGAGCCCGGCCGCCGTACCCGCATCGCCTGCGGCCCCCGCCCCCGCCGTCGACCTCGCCGTCGTGGGAGCCGGTCCGGCCGGGCTGGCCGCGGCCGTCACGGCCGCCGGGCTCGGGCTGCGGGTCACGCTCCTCGACGCGGGCGACCGCCCCGGCGGGCAGTACTACCGCCACCCCGCACCCGGCCTCGGCGCGGCCCGCCCCGAGGCCCTGCACCACGGCTGGAACGACTTCGCCGACCGCGAAGCCGCCCTGCGCGCCCACGAGTCGGCCGGCCGGATCACGTACCTCCCGGCCCACCACGTCTGGACCGTGGTCCCGGCCGACGGCCCCGGCTGGACCCTGCACGCCGTCGCCGGTCCCGAGGAGGCGGCCGCCTCCCTGCACGCCCGGGCCGTGCTCCTCGCCACCGGATCGTACGAGCGGCAACTGCCCTTCCCCGGCTGGACCCTGCCCGGGGTGG
Organism: Streptomyces sp. NPDC090045; assembly: GCF_044747975.1. Classification (NCBI taxonomy): domain Bacteria; kingdom Bacillati; phylum Actinomycetota; class Actinomycetes; order Kitasatosporales; family Streptomycetaceae; genus Streptomyces; species Streptomyces sp. NPDC090045. Next base: position 346,314 of record NZ_JBIVFA010000008.1, on the reverse strand, counting down.
TCGGCGCCGGCGGGGCCCAGGCCATGCTCAAGAGCGGGCTCGTCCTGCCGGGCAAGCGGGTCGTCGTCGCCGGAAGCGGCCCGCTGCTGCTCGCCGTCGCCGGCTCGCTCGCGGCCGCCGGGGCCCGGGTGCCGGCCGTGGTCGAAGCCGCGGCGTACACCGCGTACGCGGGCCATCTCCCCACCATGTTCCGCAACCCCGGCAAGCTCGCCGAGGCCGCCGGCTACGGCGGGGCGCTGGCCCGCCACCATGTGCGGCTGCTCACCCGGCACGCCGTCACCGAGGCCCACGGCACCGACCGGGTCGAGGCCGTCACCGTGGCCCGGCTCGACCGGGACTGGCGTCCGCTGCCCGGCACCGCCCGCCGGATCCCCTGCGACGCCCTCGCCGTCGGCCACGGGCTCGTCCCGCAGCTGGAGCTGGCCACCGGCCTCGGCTGCGCCACCCGCCGGACCGCCGACGGCACCGTCGCCCTGGCGCTGGACGCCGAGCAGCGGACCTCCGTCCCCGGGATCTGGTCGGCGGGCGAGACCGGCGGCATCGGCGGCGCCCAACTCGCCCTCATCGAAGGGGAGATCGCCGCTCACGCGATTGCCGGCCGGCGCGCGCCCACCACGCTCGCCGGCCGCCGCGCCCGGCTGCGCGGCTTCGCCGAGGCCATGGGCGCCGCCCACCGCCCCGGCGACGGCTGGACCGGCTGGCTGCGGGACGACGCCGTCGTGTGCCGCTGTGAGGAGGTCCCGGCCGGCCTGATCCGGGAGGCGGCCGAGGACCTCGGCGCGCGCGACACCCGTACCGTCAAGCTCCTGACCCGGGCCGGCATGGGATGGTGCCAGGGCCGGATGTGCGGCCCGGCCGTCGCCGCCCTCGCCGGGGAGGAGCAGCCGGCCGACCGGCGGCCGCTGTCCTGCCCGGTCCCGTTGGGCCGGCTCGCCGAACTTCCGCCCGCGGACCGCTGATCGGGGCGTTCTGGCCCTTGTGGCCGTCCCGCACCCACTAGTAAAATGTCACACACCACACTAGGGAGCCCTCTCATGACCCTCGCGCACACCCCCGCGCCCCGCATCCGCCCCTGGCACGGCATCATGGTCGCCACCGCGCTCCCGCTGCGCCGGGACCTCGGCGTCGACTACGACGCCTACGCCGAACACGTGGCCTGGCTGATCGCCAACGGCTGCGACGGCGTGGTCCCCAACGGCTCCCTCGGGGAGTACCAGACCCTCACCGACGAGGAGCGCGCACGGGTCGTGCGCACCGCCGTCGAGGCCGCCGGAGACGGCGCCCGCGTCATGCCCGGCGTCGCCGCCTACGGCAGCGCCGAGGCCCGCCGCTGGGCCGAGCAGGCCGCCGAGGCCGGCGCCGGCTCCGTACTCCTCCTGCCGCCCAACGCCTTCCGGGCCGACGAGGAGACCGTGCGCGCCCACTACGCCGAGGTCGCCCGCGCCGGGCTCCCCGTGGTCGCGTACAACAACCCGTACGACACCAAGGTGGACCTGACCCCGGACCTCCTCGCGCGGCTGCACGCCGACGGCTCCATCGTCGCCGTCAAGGAGTTCAGCGGGGACGTGCGCCGCGCCTACGAGATCGCCGAGCTCGCCCCCGGTCTCGACCTGCTCATCGGCGCCGACGACGTCCTGCTCGAACTGGCCCTCGCGGGCGCCGTCGGCTGGATCGCCGGCTACCCCAACGCCCTGCCCCGGTCCTGCGCCACCCTCTACCGGGCCGCCGTCGCGGGGGACCTCACCACCGCCCTGCCGCTCTACAAGTCCCTGCACTCCCTGCTGCGCTGGGACTCCAAGACCGAGTTCGTCCAGGCCATCAAGCTCTCCATGGACCTGGCCGGCCGCCCCGGCGGCGCCACCCGGCCGCCGCGCTTCCCGCTCACCGGCGAGACCGAGGCCGCCGTCCGCGCCGCCACCGAGAAGGCCCTCGCCGAGGGCCTCAACTAACCAGCTGGAGGGGACGCCCGATGCGTACGCGCCACGTCTACCACGCGGTGGACTCGCACACCGAGGGGATGCCGACCCGGGTGATCACCGGGGGAGTCGGGGTGATCCCCGGGGCCACCATGGCCGAGAAGCGGCTCCACTTCATCGAGCACACGGACCACATTCGCACCCTGCTCATGTACGAGCCGCGCGGCCACTCCGCGATGAGCGGCGCCATCCTGCAGCCGCCCACCCGCCCCGACGCCGACTACGGCGTCCTCTACATCGAGGTGTCGGGCCTGCTCCCCATGTGCGGGCACGGCACCATCGGTGTCGCCACCGTCCTCGTCGAGACCGGCATGGTGCCGGTCGTCGAGCCGGTCACCACCGTCCGGCTCGACACCCCCGCCGGACTGGTGAGCGTCGACGTCCGCGTCGAGGACGGTGCGGCCACCGCCGTCACCCTCACCAACGTCCCCTCCTTCAGCGTCGGCCTCGACCTGAAGGCCGAGGTCCCCGGCTTCGGCACGGTCACCTACGACCTCGCCTACGGCGGCAACTTCTACGCCTTCGTCGAACTCGACGCCCTCGGCCTCCCCTTCGACCGCGCCCGGGGGGACGACCTGCTCGCCGCCGGACTCGCGGTCATGGACGCGATCAACGCGGGCGACGACCGGCCCGTCCACCCCGAGAACCCCTCCATCGCCGGGGTCAAGCACGTCTACCTCGCCGCCCCCGGCTCCGACGCCCGCCGCTCCAGGCACGCCATGGCCATCCACCCGGGCTGGTTCGACCGCTCGCCCTGCGGTACGGGCACCAGCGCGCGGATGGCCCAGCTGCACGCCCGCGGACTCCTGGAGCTCGACACGGACTTCGTCAACGAGTCCTTCATCGGCACCGAGTTCACGGGCCGGCTGGTCGCGGAGACCACCGTCGGCGGACTCCCGGCCGTGGTGCCCACGGTCACCGGCCGGGCCTGGATCACCGGCACCGCCCAGTACTTCCTCGACCCGGCCGACCCCTTCCCCGGAGGCTTCCTGCTGTGATCACCGTCCGAACGGTGGACTACCACACCGCCGGCGAGCCCTTCCGGATCGTCGACTGCGGCGCGCAGGACCTGGCCGCGCCCGGTGACACCGTCGCCGAGCGCTGCGCCACCGCGATCGGCCCGGGAGGCTCGGGGACCGCGCCGCGCCGGGGTGCGCTGGACGACGTACGGCGCCTGCTCGTGCAGGAGCCGCGTGGGCATGCCGGGATGTACGGGGGGTTCGTGGTCCCGGCCGACGACGACGGGGCCCACTTCGGCGTGCTGTTCTGGCACAAGGACGGCTACTCCACCGCGTGCGGCCACGGCACCATGGCCCTCGGGGCCTGGGCCGTGGACACCGGCCGGGTCGCCGCCCCGGACCACGGCGACGCCCAGGTGCGCATCGACGTACCGTCCGGGCGGGTCACCGCGACCGTGCACCGGGACGGTGGCCGCACCACCGGGGTCACCTTCCGCAACGTGCCGGCCCGGGTGGGCGCCCGCAAGGTCCCCGTCGCCACCACCCTCGGACTCGCCGAGGTGGACATCGCACACGCCGGGGCCTGTTACGCCTCCGTCCGCGCCCGCGACCTCGGCCTGGACGTCTCCCGGGCCTCGCTGCCCGCCCTGGTGCGGGCCGGCCAGGAGATCCGGGCCGCGCTCGCCACGCACCCCGCCACCTGGCACCCCGGGGGTCCGCTGCTGTCCGGGGTGTACGGGGTGATCCTCCACGAGGAGCTCCCCGGCACTCCGTTCGGGCCGCACGAGCGCAACGTCACCGTCTTCGCGGACGGCCAGATCGACCGCTCACCCTGTGGCTCCGGCACCTCGACGCGGCTCGCGCTGCTCGCGGAGGACGGGCGGCTCGGCCCCGGCGAGGACCTGCTGAACGAGTCGGTCACCGGCACCATGTTCACCGGGCGGATGCTGGACGGCGGGGTCACCGAGGTCACCGGCACCGCCTACCGCACCGGCGAACACACCTTCCTGCTGGACCCGCACGACGCCCTCGGCAGCGGGTTCTCGCTGTGACCGGCATCCTCCGGCTCGACGCCGGGCGGATGGCCGCCCTGCTCACCCCGGCCGAGGCCGCCGACGCCCTGGCCGCCGCCCTGCGTGGCGGCCTCGACCCGGAGGGCTGCCCGCCGCGCTCCGCGATCGCGGTGCCCGGCGGGGGCGAACTGCTGCTGATGCCGGCCGCGTCCGGCTCGTACGCCGGGGTGAAGATCGCCGGGGTGGCGCCGGGCAACCCGGCCCGCGGGCTGCCCCGGATCACCGGCTCCTACCTGCTGCTGGACGGGCCCACCCTGCGCCCGCGGGCCCTGCTCGACGGCGCGGCCCTGACCACCCTGCGCACACCGGCCGTCTCCGCCCTCGCGCTGCGCCACCTGGCTCCGGCCGGCCGGCCGCTGCGGCTGGTGCTCTTCGGCTCCGGACCACAGGCGTACGGGCACCTGGAAGCGGCCCTCTCGGTACGGGAGCTGGCCGAGGCGGTGGTGGTCGCACGCGACCCGGCGAGCGGTGACCGGCTCGCCGCGCACGCCCGCGGGCTGGGGCTGTCCGCCCGGACCGGCACCCCGAAGGCGGTGGCCGACGCCGACCTGGTCATCTGCTGCACCACGGCCCGGGAACCGCTCTTCGACGGGCGCCTGGTCGGCCCGGGCGCCACCGTCGTCGCCGTGGGCTCGCACGAGCCGACCGCCCGGGAGACGGACACGGCCCTCGTGCGACGCGCGGCCGTGTACGTGGAATCCCGCGCGGCGGCCCTGCGCGAGGCCGGTGACCTGCTGGTCCCGGAGGCGGAGGGGGCGATCGGGCCGGGCCACATCACCGGTACCCTCGCCGACCTGGTCTTGGGGCGGATGCCGGCGGGCGGAGCGCCGAGTTGTCCACAGCTCTTCAAGAGCGTGGGCATGGCCTGGGAAGATCTCGCCGTGGCGGTCGCGCTGTGTGAGGCCGCCGGAGTGTGAGCAGCGCAACGTGACATTGTACGCTGTTCCTCTGCGTGTCGGTGGTGTCGGGGGTCTCGGAGGAAATGCAATGGGTGACCTGAAGCAGCACAGTCTCATCAAGGCCCAGGAACGGCTCCGGGACCAGGTCGGCCACGCACTCCGCGCCGCTCTGATAGCGGGTGAGCTGCGCCCCGGCAGCGTCTACTCGGCGCCCGGCCTCGCGGCCGAACTCGGCGTCTCGGCCACCCCGGTCCGCGAGGCCATGCTCGACCTCGCCCGCGAGGGACTGGTCGAGCCGGTCCGCAACAAGGGCTTCCGGATCACCGAGGTCAGCGAGCGCGACCTGGACCAGTTCACCGAACTGCGGACGATGATCGAGGTGCCGACCATCGGGCGGATCACGAAGATCGCCACGGCCGAACAGCTGGAGGCGCTGCGGCCGATCGCGGAGGAGATCGTCACCAGCGCGCGCGAGCACAACCTCATCGGCTATCTGGAGGCGGACCGCCGCTTCCACCTCGCGCTGCTCGGGCTCGCCGGCAACGACCGGCTCGTCGAGACCGTCGGCGACCTGCGCAAGCGGTCCCGGCTGTACGGCCTGACCGGCCTGGACGAGGCCGGCAAGCTGGTCTCCTCGGCGGAGGAGCACATCGAGCTGCTCGACCTGATGATCGGCGGAGACGCCGCGGCGGCCGAGGCCTGCATGGCCCGCCACCTCGGCCACGTCCGCTCGCTGTGGGCCCAGGGCCGCGACGAACCGGTCGGCCGCACCCCGGGCGGCCTCGGCTCCGGCCTCTAGCCTCCGGCCACCAGTCTCCGGCCTCTCCGCTCCGACAGGGCCCGCCACGGCGGGCCCTGTCGCGTACCCCGGCCCAACTGCCGTGCGGGCCAGCGGATTTGGACACGGCTGGATAACGGGGCGCTCAACCCCTTGTCAGTACAATTTCACATTACTATGTTACCGGTCACATCCTAGAGCGCGGCCCTTCACTGGAGTGACCCATGACCAAGCGCACCCAACTCGCCCTCGCCACCGCCCTGGTGGCAGCTCTCGCACTCGGCGCCTCGGGCTGCTCCGACACCAAGAAGGGCCCGGCCGGCGCAGGCGCCTCCAACCCCGCCGCCGCCAACGACGGCAAGATCCTCGGCGGCAGCCCGGTCAAGGGCGGCACCCTCACCGTCCTGTCCAACCAGGACTTCGCGCACCTCGACCCCGCCCGCAACTGGACGATGCCGACGATGGACTTCGGCACCCGGCTGCTCTACCGCACGCTCGTCACCTTCAAGGCCGAGCCCGGCAAGGCCGGCAGCGAGCTGGTCCCCGACCTCGCCACCGACCTCGGCACCCCGTCCAACGGCGGCCGCACCTGGACCTTCACCCTCAAGGAGGGCGTGAAGTACGAGGACGGCACGCCGGTCAGGGCCCAGGACGTCAAGTACAACGTCGAGCGCTCCTTCGCCCCCGACCTCACCGGCGGCCCCGACTACGCGGCCCAGTACCTGGCCGGGACCGAGGGCTACAAGGGCCCTCTCCAGGGGCAGCACCTCGACTCCGTCAAGACCCCCGACGACCGCACGATCGTCTTCGAACTCAAGCGTCCGGTGGCCGAGTTCTCCGCGACCGCCACCCTGCCGACCTTCGCGCCCGTCCCCCAGTCCCAGGAGAAGGGCACCCAGTACGACGCCCGCCCGTTCTCCTCCGGCCCGTACAAGATCGAGTCGTACGACCGCGACAAGAAGCTGGTCCTGGTCCGCAACGAGCACTGGGACGCGAAGACCGACACCGTCCGCAAGGCCTACCCCGACAAGTTCGTCGTCGTCATGGGCCTCAAGGGCGGCCAGATCGACGACCGCATCATCGCCGGCGAGGGCGCCGACGCCTCCACCGTCCAGTACGCCGACATGCGCCCCGAGAGCGCCCCCAAGGTGCTGCCCAAGCCGGAGGTCAAGGCCCGGCTGCTCGCCGAGTCCCAGGGCTGTACGGAGATGCTCCACCTGAACAACTCCCGCGCCCCCTTCAACGACCCGAAGGTCCGCGAGGCCATGCAGTACGCCGTCGACAAGGAGGCCGTCGTCACCGCGGGCGGCGGTCCGGCCCTCAACGAGGTGGCCACCGCCTACCTCCCCCCGGCCCTCTCCGGCGGCAAGCAGGCCGACGTCCTGAAGATCGCCCCGGCCGGCGACCCGGCCAAGGCCAAGGAACTCCTCAAGGCCGCCGGCAAGGAGTCCCTGAAGGTGTCCCTCTCCGTCTCCACCGGCGACAAGGGCAAGGCCGAGGCCATCCAGCAGGGCCTGTCCCGCGCGGGCGTCGAGGTCGTCATCGACACCGTCGACCCGGGCGCCTACTACGACGTCATCGGCGACCTCTCCACCACCCCGGACATGACCCTCACCGGCTGGTGCCCCGACTACCCCTCCGGCTCCACCTGGATCCCGTTCGTCTTCGACGGACGCACCATCAAGGAGAAGGGCAACCAGGGCAACTACAGCCAGTTCCGCGACGAGGCCACCATGAAGCGGATCGACGAGATCAACGCCATGGCCGACGCCAAGGAGGCCAACCAGGCCTGGATCGACCTCGACGCCGCCCTGATGGCCAAGTCCCCGAACGTCCCGCTGCTCCTGGAGCGCAAGCCGCTCCTGGTCGGCACCAACATCGCGGGCGCCTTCGGCCACCCCGTGTGGACCGGCACCATCGACTACGGGACCGTCGGCCTCAAGGACCCCTCGAAGAGCCAGGGCTGAGGGCCCGAAGGAACCCCGCGGCCATGACCACCACAGCACCGGTCCCGGACGACCGGGCGCCCCGGGGCCCCGACGGCCCCCCGGCACCAGATGCCGCCCGCGCCCCCGACAGCGCCCCGACCCCCGACAGCGCCCCGACCCCTGGCAGCGCCCCGGCCCCCGGCCCGGCCCCGGCCCCGGCTCCCGGCAGCGCACCGACCCCTGGCAGCGCCCCGGCCGCCGGCGCAGCCCCTGCCCCCGATGCCACCACGGTCCAGCCCGCGGCAGCGCCCGGCAGCAGCCCCTGGCAGCTCGCCCGGCAGGAGCTCCGCCGCCGCCCCGCCGTCCGCGTCAGCCTCGGCGTCGTCCTCCTCTTCGTCCTGATGGCCGTCACCGCCCCCTGGCTGGGGGCCCTCGGCGGCTGGTCGCCGAACGAGTTCGACAAGACCGCCATCGACCCCTACCTCGGAGGCCAGCCCCTCGGCGCCTTCGGCGGGATCAGCCCCGAGCACTGGCTCGGGGTCGAACCCGTCACCGGCCGCGACCTGTTCGCCCGTGTCATCCACGGCGCCCAGGTCTCCCTCCTGATCGCCTTCGCCGCCACCGCCATCGTGGTGGTCGCCGGTACGGCCGCCGGAATCGCCGCCGGCTACTTCGGCGGCCGCACCGACGCCGTCCTGTCCCGGCTCATGGACCTCACCATGTCCTTCCCCTCCCTGATCTTCATGATCGCGATGCTGTCCGTGGCCAAGGACGTCAACCGGATCGTCCTCATGACCTCCGTCATCGGAGTCTTCGGCTGGCCCGGCGTCGCCCGCGTCGTCCGCGGCCAGACCCTCTCCCTCAAACACCGCGAGTACGTCGACGCCGCCCGCGTCGGCGGCTCCGGCCCCTGGCGGATCCTGACCCGCGACATCCTCCCCGGCGTCTCGGGCCCCGTCATCGCCTACACCACCCTGCTCATCCCCGGGATGATCAGCACCGAGGCCGCCCTGAGCTACCTCGGCGTCGGAGTGCGCCCGCCCACCCCCTCCTGGGGCCAGATGATCGCCGAGTCCGTCGCCTACTACGAGACAGACCCCATGTACTTCGTCATCCCCAGCGTCTTCCTCTTCCTCGCCGTCCTCGCCTTCACCCTGCTCGGCGACGCGCTGCGCGACATCCTCGACCCGAGGGGCGGCCGCACGTGATCGCCTACCTCGCCCGCCGGCTGCTCGCCCTCGCAGGCGTCCTCCTCGCCATCGCCGCCGTCACCTTCCTCATCTTCTACGTCCTGCCCGCCGACCCGGCCGCGGCCGCCTGCGGCAAGACCTGCAGCGCCGAGCGCCTGGCCGACGTACGGGCGTACCTGGGTCTCGACCAGCCGCTGTGGCGCCAGTTCGCCGACTTCCTGACCGGCATCTTCACCGGCCGCACCCTCGGCACCGGCCAGTACGCCGTCGACTGCGACTTCCCGTGCCTGGGGTACTCGTACGAGAACTCCCTGCCCGTGTGGGACCTGCTCATGGACCGGCTCCCGGTCTCCGCCTCCCTCGCCGTCGGCGCCGCCGTGCTGTGGCTGGTCCTGGGGCTGGGCGCCGGGGTCACCGCCGCCCTGCGCAAGGACACCGCCACCGACAAGGCCCTGATGGTCGGCGCGGTCGCCGCCGCCTCCCTGCCCGTGTACTTCACCTCCGTGATGCTCATCTACGGGGTCATCCGCATCGCCGGCCTCCTGCCCTACCCCACCTACCAGGCCTTCACCGACAACCCCTTCGGGTGGGCCTCGAACCTGCTCCTGCCCTGGATCGCGCTCGCGCTGCTCTACGCCGCCATGTACGCACGCCAGAGCCGCGGTTCGATGATCGAGGCGATGGCCGAGCCCTACATCCGCACCGCCCGCGCCAAGGGCATGCCCGAGCGCACGGTCGTCGTCAAACACGGGCTGCGCTCCGGGATGACCCCGATCCTCACCATCTTCGGCATGGACCTCGGCGGCCTGCTCGCCGGCGCCGTCATCACCGAGTCCATCTTCGGACTCCCCGGCATCGGGCGGCTCTTCTACGGCGCGCTGGTCAACTCCGACCAGCCCGTGGTCCTCGGGGTCACCCTGCTCGCCGCCTTCTTCATCGTCGTCGCCAACCTCCTCGTCGACCTCCTGTACGCCGTCATCGACCCGAGAGTGAGGTACTGATGACCGCTCCGCTCCTCGAAGTACGTGATCTGCGCGTCACGTTCACCACCGCGCGCGGGACCGTACGGGCCGTCGACTCGATCGGTTTCACCGTCGAGGCCGGACGCACCCTCGGCATCGTCGGCGAATCCGGCTCGGGCAAGTCCGTGACCTCGCTCGCCGTCATGGGCCTGCACCGGGGCGCGGTCGAGGTCGGCGGCTCCGTGGCCCTCGCCGGACAGGAGCTGACCACCCTGTCCGAGCGGGAGCTCTCCCGGGTCCGCGGCCGCCGCATGGCCATGATCTTCCAGGACCCGCTGTCCAGCCTGCACCCCTACTACACGGTCGGCGAGCAGATCGCCGAGCACTTCCGGGTCCACTTCAAGGCCGGGCGGGCCGCCGCACGCAGACGCGCCGTCGACATGCTCGGTGAGGTCGGCATCCCGGAGCCGGCCCGGCGCGCGGGGGAGTACCCGCACCAGTTCTCCGGCGGCATGCGGCAGCGCGCGATGATCGCCATGGCCCTGGCCTGCGAGCCCGACCTGCTGATCGCCGACGAGCCGACCACCGCCCTGGACGTCACCGTGCAGGCGCAGATCCTGGAACTGATCGCCCGGCTCCAGCAGGAGCGCGGACTCGGCGTCGTGATGATCACCCACGACCTGGGCGTCGTCGCCCGCGTCGCCCACGAGGTGCTGGTCATGTACGGGGGCCGGGCCGCCGAACAGGCCCCGGCCGACGATCTCTTCGCCGACCCCGCCCACCCCTACACCCGGGGCCTGCTCGACTCCCTGCCCCGCCTCGACACTGCCGACGACCAGCCGCTGCCCTTCATCCCCGGCTCCCCGCCCTCCCTGCTCGCGCCGGCCCCCGGCTGCGCCTTCGCCCCGCGCTGTCCCCGGGCGGCCGCGCGCTGCACCGACGTACGGCCCGAGCCGGCGGCGTACGGGGACGGGCCGGACCGGACGGTGGCCTGCCACTTCGCCGGGGCCCTGACCCGTACCGCCGAGGAGGCGGCCCGATGACCGAGACCGCCGCACGCGAGAGCGCGGCACGCGAGCCCGCCGCACGCGAGAGCGCCCCTGTCCTGCTGTCCGTACAGGACCTCACCATGACCTTCCCCGGCAGACGATCCGTGACCGGGCGCCGGGGGGCGCCCGTGCGCGCCGTAGACGGGGTCTCCTTCGAGCTGGCGGCCGGGCAGACCCTCGGCCTGGTCGGGGAGTCCGGCTGCGGGAAGTCCACCACCGGCCGGATGCTCGTCCGCCTCCTGCAGCCCACCTCGGGCAGCGTCACCTTCGACGGCAGGGACATCAGCCGGCTGTCCCAGGGCGCCCTGCGCCCGCTGCGCAAGAGCATCCAGATGGTCTTCCAGGACCCGCACTCCTCGCTCAACCCGCGCCAGACCGTGGCCCGGATCATCTCCGACCCGCTGCTGGTGCAGGGCTGGAGCGCGGGGGACGCCCGCCGCCGCGCCGCCGAGCTGATGGAGCTCGTCGGGCTGATCCCCGAGCACATCGACCGCTACCCGCACGAGTTCTCCGGCGGCCAGGCCCAGCGCATCGGCATCGCCCGCTCGCTCTCCACCAGCCCCCGGCTGATCGTCGCCGACGAACCGGTCTCCGCGCTGGACGTCTCCGTACAGGCCCAGATCGTCAACCTGATGGAGCGGCTGCGCACCGAACTGGGCCTCGCCTACGTGTTCATCGCCCACGACCTGTCGGTGGTCAAACGGGTCAGCGACCGGGTCGCCGTCATGTACCTCGGCCGGATCGTCGAGATCGGGGACAAGAAGTCCCTCTACGAAAACCCGCAGCACCCGTACACCCGGGCGCTGCTGTCCGCCGTCCCGCTGCCCGACCCGGCGGCGGAGCGGCGGCGGGAGCGGATCGTGCTGCTCGGCGACCCGCCGAGCCCGACCGCTCCACCCCCCGGCTGCACCTTCCACCCGCGCTGCCCCAAGGCCCAGGCGATCTGCCGCACCGAACGCCCCCTGCTCCAACTCGCCGCCTCCCGCGAGGTGGCCTGCCACTTCCCGGGTGACTGACGGGGATCACGGGAAGAGGGGGACCCGGGGCCGGCACGATCGCCCCCCGGGTCCCCCGACCGCCCCCGCGGGCGCGACACTGTGGCGAAGGACCACGGGCGGAACCGGAACGGGGCGGGCGTCGAATGACCGAGCAGGAGATACAAGGGACACCGGCCCCCACCCGGCGCCATCCGGTGGCGACGGCCGCGTGGGCCGCCCTCCTGCTGGGGCTGCACACGGTGGCCGCCTTCTTCGTCCTCAACGCGCTGCTCACCGAGTCCGAAGGCCCCTGGGACCGTACGGTGACGGGCACGGCGCGGCTGATGGCGGGGCTCGGGCTGGTGGTGGAGCTGATGGCCCTCGCGGCGACGGCGGCCGCTGTGAACACGGCCCGGCTGCGGCGCTGGTGGTACGCGCCGGCAGCGGTGCTGGTCGTCACCGCCCTGGTGCGCATGGTGTTCGCCCCGAGGCCCTGACCGCCCCGCCGGCGGTCAGGGTGGTCAGGGGGGAGCGGGCAGGGGCTAGGCCAGTTCGCGGCGGAAGAACTCCAGTTCCAGGGCCATCAGCTTCTCCCGGACGCCGCCCGGGGTCATGTGGGTGACGCCCGGGAGTGCCAGCAGCTGGTGCGGGCGGCCCGCGTCCGTCAGGGCCTGCGAGAGGCGCAGGGTGTGCGACGGATGGACGTTGTCGTCGGCCAGGCCCGTGATCAGCAGCAGGGGGCGGGAGAGTTCCGGGGCATCGGGGATGAGGGAGTCCCGCTCGTAGACGTCCGGGTGCTCCTGCGGGAGGCCCAGGTACCGCTCCGTGTACGCGGTGTCGTAGTGCCGGAAGTCGGTCGGCGCGGCCCCGGCCGCCGCCGCGTGGAAGACGTCCGGGCGGCGCAGCACCGCCATGGCCGCGAGGTAGCCGCCGTAGGACCAGCCGCGCACCCCGACCCGGCCGAGGTCGAGGTCGCCGTGGCGGGCGGCGAGCGCGTGGAGGGCCGCGACCTGGTCGTCGAGGGTCACCTCGGAGAAGCCGCGGTACATGGCGTGCGCGTAGGCGGGGGAGACGTACGGGGTCCCGCGGTTGTCGACGGTCACCACCGCGAAGCCCTGGTCGGCCCACCACTGGCGGAGCTGCCAGCGGCGCGGGTCGGCGGTGACGTCCTGCATGCCGGGGCCGCCGTAGCTGTCCATCAGGACGGGCAGTTTCCGGCCGGGCACGTGGTCGCGGGGCAGCACCAGCGCGGTGGGGATGCCGCGCTCGGTGACCCGCTCCAGGAGGGGCGCCGTCCGGTAGGGCAGCGGCTGCGACAGGTCGGCAGGGGTGAACTCCCGCCCGTCGGGGGTGCGTACGGTGCGGCGGACCCCGTCGGCGTCGGCGGAGGTCAGCAGCAGGGTGCCGGCCGAGGCGGACACGGTGTGCACCCCGGGGCCGTCGGCGACCGGGGTCAGCTCCCCGGTGGTGGGGTCCAGCAGCAGCACCTGCTGTTCGGCGGGGTCGCGCAGACCGGCCGTGATCAGCAGCCGGTCCTGGTGGACCCCGGCCACGCCGCGGACCTGGATGCCGTCCCCGGTGAGCAGCCGGCCGTCCACCGCGAGGGCCCGCGCGGCGCCGCCCCCGGTGCCGGCGGCGGTCAGCATCCGCCCGTCGGCGAGGCGCGCCGGGGTGCCGGGGAGGTCCGGGTCCACCCAGTGCGGGTGCGTGGTGCGGGACAGCTCGGTGGTGCGGCCGGTGGCCGGATCGGCGGAGAGCAGCAGCACGTTCTGCTGGAGCCGGTCCTGGACGGTCAGCAGGATCTCCCCCTCCGACTCCCAGCCGGCGTCGGAGACGTAGGGGTAGGTCCCGGCGTCCCAGTCGAGCCGGATCCGGGCCGGGCCCCCGGCCTCGCCCCCGCCTCCGGCCTCGCCCTTGCCCTCGCCCTCGCGAAGCACCCACAGCTGGACGTCGGCGTTGGGTCCGCCCGCCTCGGGGTAGGCGAAGTCCTCGGCGGGCAGCTCGGGGTGCGCCGGGTCGGCGAAGTACCGCCGCTGGAGCGCGGATTCGTCGACGCGGGCGGCCAGCAGGGTGACCCCGTCCGGGGACCACCAGTGGCCCCGGGAGCGGCCGAGCTCCTCGGCGGCGGCGAACTCGGCGAGGCCCCAGCGGGCCCCGTCGTCGGGGCTGACCCGCCCGCCCGGGGCGACGTACAGGGCGTCGTCGCAGACGTACGCGGTGCGCGAGCCGTCGGCGTTGGGTCGCGGGTCCACGGCGGGTCCGGCGGCCGGGATCTCCTCGGGCTTCCCGTCGCCGGCCGCCGCGACCCCGTAGAGCCGTCCGTACAGCGCGAAGACGGCGCGCCGGCCGTCACCGGAGAGGGCGTACGAGCCGATCCCGGCGGCGACGAGCCGGGTCCGCTCGCGCAGCCGGCGCTCGGCGTCCGGGAGGGCGCCCGGCTCGGGGCACAGTTCACGGGGATCGGCAAGCCGGGTCTCGGCTCCGGTGGTGGTGTCGAGCACCCAGAGGCTGTCGAAGGCGTCGGTGGGACCGCTGGAGCGGAGGAACCAGAGGAGCCGGCCGTCGTCCCCGAAGGAGAACGCGCGCGGTGCGCCGTAGGAGAAACGGGCCGTGCTCGCGGAGAGCCTGAGGAAGTCATCCATGATCGTAGTGTGACATGTGCAATGTCACTACCACTAGGCCGTTCGAGTGGTGACCCCGGAGGCTCGGGCTTAGCGTCGAAAGGGTGGACCCGAACGCATCGCCGAGCAGCAACGGGACCGATGGCAAGGTCCGAGGGAACGGCCACGGACTCGCCCTGTTCGTCATCGCCTCCTGTCAGCTCATGGTGGTCCTCGACATCACGATCGTGAACATCGCGCTGCCCCACATCCAGACCGCGCTCGGCTTCTCCACCGAAAGCCTCTCCTGGGTCGTCAACGCCTACACCCTCGCCTTCGGCGGCCTGCTGCTCCTCGGCGGCCGCACCGGCGACATCCTCGGCCGCAAGCGCGTCTTCATCTTCGGCGTCCTGCTCTTCGGCCTGGCCTCCTTCCTCGGCGGACTCGCCCAGAACGAGGGCCAGTTGATGGCGGCCCGCGCCCTCCAGGGCGTCGGCGGAGCCATTGCGTCCCCGACCTCCCTCGCGCTGATCACCACCACCTTCCGCGAAGGCCCGGCACGCAACCGGGCCTTCGGCGTGTTCGCCGGCGTCTCGGCGGCCGGCGGCGCGATCGGTCTGCTCGCGGGCGGCATCCTCGTCGAATGGCTCGACTGGCGCTGGGTGCTCTTCGTCAACGTCCCCATCGCCGTGGTGATCGCGGTGCTGGCCACGAAGGTCCTGCACGAGTCCGAACGTCACCCCGGGCACTTCGACTTCGCCGGCGCGCTGCTGTCCACACTGGGCATGGTGGCGCTGGTCTACGGCTTCATCAGGGCCTCCCAGGACGGCTGGCGCGACCCGGTGACCCTCGGCTCCTTCGGCGCCGCCGTGGTCCTGCTGACCCTGTTCATCCTCAACGAGCGGCGCTCGCCCCAGCCCATCACGCCGCTGCACATGTTCGCCGACCGCAACCGGGCCGGGACCTACGGGATCATGCTCATGCTCGCCTGCGCGATCTTCGGCATGTTCTTCTTCCTGACCCTCTTCGTGCAGATCGTGCTCGGCTTCAGCCCGATCCAGGCCGGCCTCGCCTTCCTGCCGGTCAGCGTGATGGTCGCGGTGGGTGCCGGGCTCACCTCACAACTGCTCCCGAAGTTCGGTCCCAAACCGTTCATGGTCGGCGGCGCCCTGTCCTCGGCGGCAGGGCTCGGCTGGCTGACGCAGACGGACGTCCACTCCACCTACCTGGGCAGCATCCTGGGTCCGATGCTGCTGTTCGCCTTCGGCATGGGTCTGCAGTTCGTCTCGCTGACCCTGATGGCCCTGTCCAACGTCCCCGACCGGGAGTCGGGAGCCGCGTCCGGACTGCTCAACACGATGCAGCAGGTGGGCGGCTCGCTCGGCCTGTCCATCCTGGTGACGGTCTTCGGCACGGCGAGCCGCAACGAGGCGAAGAACCAGGTGGCCGGCTTCCTCAGTACGGCCACCCCCGCGCAGCGGGTGTCCTTCCAGCAGACCGGACAGGTCCCGAAGCCGTGGAGCGACCAGATCCTCACCTCGGGCATCAGCGCGGCCTTCATCGTGGCGGCCATGTTCACCCTGGTCGGCGCGGCGATCGCACTGTTCGCCATCCAGGTCCGCCCCTCGGACCTCGAACGCCTCCAGGGCAACCACACCCCGGCCACGGACCGCACCTAGTGCGGTGGCCGCCGACGGCCCGGAGGCCCGGACGGCCCGGACGGTCAGGCGCCCGGACGGTCAGGCGGTGGGGACGCCCGCCGCGGTGACCCGGGCCGCGAAGGCGTCCAGGTTGGCTCCCATGCGGGCGAGGCGCTCGTCCAGGGTCAGGGACTCCTCGTGGCGGCCGGCGCGCAGCTTGGGCTGCCGCTTGCCGCGCAGGTACAGGGAGCAGGCCAGGTCCGCGCAGACGTAGGTGCCGACCGTGTTGCCCTCCCGGCCGCGGGCGCCCGCCAAGGGGGCGACGAGGAGGGTGACCCCGGAGGACGCGTGACCCGTCAGACAGATCTGGCACAGGCTGGACTTCACCGCGCTGGTACGGCCCACGGACGGTACGCGCAGGGAGATCCCCAGCGGCCCCGTCTCCCGCGGCAGCACGAGGTGGGCCCGCAGGGGCGCTCCCGGATCCACCCAACCCAGGAAGTCCAGGTCGTCCCAGGGCAGTTCGGCGAAGTCGAGGGGCAGTCGCAGCCGCGCCGCCTCGCCCTTGGTGCAGTTCACGAAGGACGCACGGATCTGTTTCTCGCTGAGTGGTTCCACGGGCATCGACCTTATGGCCCGTTCTGACCGGTCGCACGTCAATATCCGGTGTCCGGGACCTGCGCGAGCGCGGCGCGCAGCCGGACGGCGTCGGCCCGGGTGTTCATCCGCAGGGCCAGCCAGGAGCCGTCCGCGAAGGCCAGGTCCACCCGGGCCGGCCGGCGGCGGAGCCGGGGGACGCGCCGCAGCGCGCAGGCCGCGGTGTGCGCCGCCCGGGCCGGGTCGCCGCGGCCCCACGGAGGCCGCGCGATGACGGTGCCCGCGCCCCGCGCGTCCCCCGGGCGGCCGGGGCGCGCGGTGAACATGCCGTGCGGCCCGTCGCTCCCGGCCTGCCAGCGCGTCCAGTGGAAGCCGTGCAGGGCCAGGGCGAACCGGCCCGCCTCGCCCGCCCAGCCGCCCCGCAGCGCCGGGCCGTGGAAGAGCCGCCCGACCAGGCGGGCGGCCCGTTCGAACGGGTCCAGCAGCGCGGCCACCGCGTCGGCCAGGTCGTCGGGCAGCGCGCTCAGGAACCGGAAGAGGAAGAAGCCGCCGACCCGGCGGAGCAACGGCTCCGGGGCGGGCGAGCCGGGCAGCATCACGCGCGGCGGGCGCCGTGCGTACGGGGACAATCTGCCCGGAATCTCCTCGTCCATCCGGCCATGATGGCCGGGCTGCCGCTACCCGTCCACGCGACGGACCCGGCAGCGCGCCGGGCCGTCCGTCCGCAGGGTGATCCCGGCCCCGACGGGGATCTCGGTGTCCACGGCCTCGAACTCGTACGCCCGCAGGATCATCGCCAGCGCGACCACCGACTCCAGCATCGAGAAGTGCTGCCCGATGCAGGCGCGCGGGCCGCCGCCGAAGGGGAACCACGCGTAGCGCGGCCGCGCCGCCTCGGCCTCCGGGGTGAAGCGCTCCGGGTCGAAGCGGTCCGGGTCCGGCCAGTGCTCCGGGTGGCGGTGCGTCACCCAGGGCGCCAGGATCACGTCCGCGCCCGCGGGGACGGTGTGCTCCCCGATCCGGGTGTCGGCGACGGCCTTGCGGCCGATGACCGGCGCCGCGGGGTACAGCCGCATGGCCTCCTTGAGCACCCGGGTGAGGTACGGGAGCCGGTCCATGTCGGCGGCCTCGGGCGTACGGTCGCCCAGGACGCGGGAGATCTCCTCGCGGGCCCGGTT
This sequence comes from Streptomyces sp. NPDC090045, assembly GCF_044747975.1. Taxonomy (NCBI): domain Bacteria; kingdom Bacillati; phylum Actinomycetota; class Actinomycetes; order Kitasatosporales; family Streptomycetaceae; genus Streptomyces; species Streptomyces sp. NPDC090045. Next base: position 328,508 of record NZ_JBIVFA010000008.1, on the reverse strand, counting down.
CTGCTCCTCGGGATGACGGGCGAGCAGGTGCAGGGCGAAGCAGAGGGAGGTGGCGGTCGTCTCGTGCCCGGCGAGCAGGAAGATCAGCACCTGGTCGCGCAGCTCGGAGGCGTCGAACTCCCCGTCGTCCGAACTCCGGGCGGCGGCCAGCAGCGTCAGCAGGTCCTCGCCGGTGCCGCCCCGGCCACCGGTGTCCGTACCGGCAGGGTCCGCACCGGCAGGGTCGGCACCGGCCCCGCGCCGCTCGGCGATGATCTTGTCGCACACCCCGTAGAGCTCGTCCATCGCGGCGGCCGCCCGCCTGTTGCCCGGAGTGGGCCAGTGCCGCGGGACGTTGGCGGGGGAGTAGCCGCGGCGCAGCACGTAGTCCGTGATGACCGGAAAGCACCGGGACACGACCTCGGCGGTGGCCTCGACGTCGGTGCCGAAGAGGATCCGGGCGACGGCGCGCAGGGCGAGGTGCATCATCTCGTCGGAGACGTCGACCACGCCGTCGACGGCCTCCTCCCAGGCGGCGATCACCGATGCGGTCTCGGCGGCGACGGCCCCGGCGTAGCCGTCCACCCGGCGCCGGGTGAAGAGCGGCTGGACCAGCCGGCGCTGGCGCAGGTAGTCCTCGTCCTGGCTGGTCAGGAGGCCGTTGCCGAAGGACTCCCGGACCTCCTGGTAGAAGGCGTTGTCCTTGCGGAAGTTGGCCGCGTCGGAGGCGAGTACCTGCTGGGCGCCCTCGGGCGAGAAGACGCAGTACAGCTCGGCCCGCATGCCGGGCGGGCCGGCCGTGACCCGTACGAGGTCGCCGTGCCGGTGCTGCGCCCGCAGATAGGTGCCGAGGGAGTCCGCCTTCAGGTCGAAGAGCGACCCGAGCAGCGGAACCCCTGCGAGCCCGGGAACCTCCGCCACCGCACCGGCCCCTGCGTCCGATCCACCTGCCATGCCCGCTCCCTCACCCGTACCGGAGGCCCGATTCTGCCGTTCGCCCGCTGCGTCTGACCAGGACCCACGCCCCATCCGTCCGAATACCGACGAGCCTCCCGGACGCCGGACGGTCCACAGGGTGATCAAGAGACCGTGCGTGACGGGACATCACCTACCCTGGCCAACGCCGGCCAACGCCCGTCTCGTTGAAGGAGTTCCCGATGTCCGTCGTCGTCACCGCCGTTGTCCACCCCAGGCCGGGGCTCCTGGAGGAGGCGCTGGCCACGTACGCCCGCCACATCGAAGCCGTCCACGCCGAGCCCGGCTGCGAGCTGTACGCGCTGCACACCGACGGGACCTCGATCGTGATCATCGAGAAGTGGGCCAGCCGGGCCGACCTCGACGCGCACGCGAGCGGCGAGGTGATGGCGAAGCTCGGGCCGGAGCTGAACGCCCTGCGCGACCGGCCCGCCGATGTCACGATCCTCCAGCCCCGGCCGGCGGGGGCCGCACAGGGTGCCCTGTAGGCGTAGCCGGGTCCGGTCGCGCCCCGCGGTGGAGTGATCTGCCTCACGGCACGTCACAACGGCCACCCGCGCGGTGTCTTGAGGGCGAGCCGCGCGATGCGGCGGAGGCGCGCCATGACCGGGCGGGCCGGGAACGAGAGGGATCGGGACATGAACGACCAGGCCGCCGAGCAGGCCACGGACCAGGCCACCGAGCAGGCCGCCGATGTGGCGACCGAGACCTTCGTCGCCCACCGCAACCTGCTCTTCACCGTCGCCTACGAGATGCTCGGATCGGCGGCCGACGCCGAAGACGTCCTCCAGGAGACCTGGCTGCGGTGGATCAGGACGGACCTGCAGGAGGTGCGCGACCAGCGCGCATACCTGGTCCGGATCACGACCCGGCAGGCGCTCAACCGGCTGCGGACGATGACCCGCCGCAAGGAGTCGTACGTGGGCCCCTGGCTGCCCGAGCCGCTGCTCACCGCGCCGGACGTGGCCGAGGACGCCGAGCTCGCGGAGAGCGTGTCGATGGCGCTCATGCTCGTCCTCGAAACGCTGTCGCCCACCGAGCGCGCCGTCTTCGTGCTGCGCGAGGTCTTCGACGTCGGCTACGAGGAGATCGCGGCGGCCGTCGACAAGAGCCCCGCGGCCGTCCGCCAGATCGCGCACCGCGCCCGCCGGCACGTGGACGCCCGCCGCCCGCGTGAGACGGTCTCCGCGAGCAGGACCCGAGCGGCTCTGGAGTCCTTCCAGCGCGCGCTCGAAACCGGCGACCTGCAGGGCCTCCTCGACGTCCTCGCCCCCGAGGTCGTCCTGCTGACCGACGGCGGCGGAGTCATCCGGGCCGCGGTGCGGCCGGTCAGCGGCGCGGACAAGGTGAGCCGCTTCATCCTGGGCGGCATCGTCAAGCACCGGAACCTGGTCACCGCCGACCCCACCGTGGCCAACGGCCACCCGGCACTCTTCGTGCGCGTGAACGGCGAGATCGACGGCATCATCACGGCCCGCGTGGACGCCGGCCACATCACCGGCCTCTACTACGTCCGCAACCCGGAGAAGCTCACCCGCATCGCCTCGCAGACCCCGCTCACCCTTCGGTGAACACCGCGCGAGAGCGGGGCGGCTCGGGAATCCGGCACGGATTCGAAGCCGGCTCGTGCCGGTCCGTCACCCTGGCCTATTCACAGGCCACTCCGTCGCCGTCCCGGTCGAGGTGGCGTCCGTATCCGGGGTCGCCCCGGCGGATCGGAGCGGCTCCCGCCGCGCGAACCGCCGTGCAGTTCTTGTAGGAGACGCTGCCACCGCCACCGCCAGTGGACGATCCGGCGGAGGTGTCGGAGCCGTCATCGTCGCTCGGCGGGCGCGGCGCCGCCGTCGGCGTGGGCGTGGGCTTGGGCGCGGGCTTCGGGTGGAGGTCGGTGTCCTTCGCGGCCGGACACCCCGTGCCGGGCGCGACGAGGTGCACGCTCGTGTTCGCGTCCGCCGGAACGAGCTTCACGCCCGCCTCGGGGCTCTGGAAGCAGACGGTCCAGTCCGCGTGGGCGGCGGGAAGCGGTACGTCGTTGTAGGCGCTGAGAGCGGCGAGTTCCTTGTCGATCAGGTCCTCGACGGCCTTCTCCGCTTGCTCGAAGGGCTTGCCCACGACGGCAGGCATCAGGGGTTCCGCGCTCTGCGTCGGTGCGGCGGGCGCCGTCGAAGCGCCGGCCGGAGGCGTGGCCGCGGCGGCGACCGGCTGGGTGGCGACGGGCTGGGGCTTGGCGTCGGCGGCGGTCTTCTTCGGCGGATCGCCCAGGAACGGCGTCAGGAACCAGAGGCCGGCCAGAACCGTCGCGACGACCTTCTTCACCTGGCTCCACGGACTCAGCCAGGCGAGGGCTATGCCGGCGGGCGGTATGACCACCAGCAGGGAAATGATCAGTGCCGGATGCTGCCACCAGCGCTTTACGGGCGCTTGCGGGTAAGGGTGCGGCGCAGGGTATGTCACGTGGCGTCCTTCTGGCGGTACGTGAGGGGCCCGGCGAGCGTATAGAAGATTGAAACTTGTACCGGTCGGTACGCGAGATGAGTTGGAGGAGGGGAGGGCCTTGAGTCTCCAGTGACTGGAGACAGCAGAGTGGGGGACATGGACGCCACGACCCTCTACTCGATCGGGGAGCTCTCCCGCCGGACGGGCTTGCCCGTGCGAACCATCCGGTTCTACTCCGACGCGGGGGTGGTGGCGCCGACCACCCGAAGCCCCGCCGGCTATCGGCTCTACGACCTCGACGCCCTGCATCGCCTGGAACTCCTGCGCACGCTGCGCGAGCTGGGCATGGACCTGGCCACGATCCAGCGGGTGCTGGACCGCGAGCTCTCGGTGGCGGAAGTCGCCGCGGCGCACGCCGATGCCACGGACGTCCAGATCCGGGTGCTGCAACTGCGCCGGAGCGTTCTGCGAGCCGTGGCCAGGGGCGGGGCCGGTCCCGAGGAGACCAAGCTCATGCACAGGCTCACGCAGTTGTCCGGCGAGGAACGCCGACGGTTGATCGACGATTTCGTGGAGGGCACCTTCGGTGCCTCCGGCACCGCCGATGCGGACCCGGCCGCGGCGGCCATGGTGCGCGCGGCCACCCCCGACCTCCCCGACGATCCGTCCGGCGAGCAGGTCGCCGCGTGGGCCGAACTCGCCGAACTGGTCGGCGACGAGGACTTCCGGGCCCGGATGCGCCGGACGGCCGGCCACCGGGCCGCCGGGCGCCCGCTCGACATCGAGAGCGAGGCCGGCGAGGAACTGATGGAGTTCACCCGCCAGAAGGTAGCCGAGGCCGTGGAGTCGGGCATCGACCCGCTGGGCGACAGGGGCGCACGCGTCATCGACGACCTCGTGCACCGCTTCGCCGAGGTCCTCGCGCGCACCCCTGACACCCGGTTCCGGGACTGGATGGCCGAGCGGTTCGAAGAAGCGCACGATCCCCGGGTGGACCGGTACTGGAGGCTGGTGTGGATCGTCAACGGCTGGCAGGTGGTGCCGGATCTGGTCCCGGTGTACCCCTGGCTCGTCCAGGGGCTGCGCAGCGGCCGCCCCCGAACGAGCCCGAGAGGCTAGATGTCCCGGAAGATCTCGATCTGGGCGCCCACCGAGTTGAGGCGTTCGGCCAGTTCCTCGTAGCCGCGGTTGATCACGTAGACGTTGCGCAGGACCGAGGTGCCCTCGGCGGCCATCATCGCGAGGAGGACGACCACCGCCGGGCGCAGGGCCGGCGGGCACATCATCTCCGCCGCGCGCCAGCGGGTGGGGCCCTCCACCAGGACGCGGTGGGGGTCCAGGAGTTGGAGGCGGCCGCCGAGGCGGTTGAGGTCGGTCAGGTAGATGGCCCGGTTGTCGTACACCCAGTCGTGGATCAGGGTCTGGCCCTGGGCGACGGCGGCGATGGCCGCGAAGAACGGGACGTTGTCGATGTTCAGCCCGGGGAACGGCATCGGGTGGATCTTGTCGATCGGGGCTTCGAGCTTGGACGGGCGGACCGTGAGGTCCACCAGGCGGGTGCGGCCGTTGTCCGCGACGTACTCCGCCGAGCGGTCGTGGTCCAGGCCCATCTCCTCCAGCACCGCGAGCTCGATCTCCATGAACTCGATCGGCACCCGGCGGATGGTCAGCTCCGACTCCGTGACGACCGCCGCGGCGAGCAGGCTCATCGCCTCGACCGGGTCCTCGGAGGGGGAGTAGTCCACGTCCACGTCGATGTTCGGAACGCCGTGGACGGTGAGCGTGGTGGTGCCGACGCCCTCGACCTTGACGCCCAGCTCCTCCAGGAAGAAGCACAGGTCCTGGACCATGTAGTTGGAGGAGGCGTTGCGGATGACGGTGACGCCGTCGTGCCGGGCGGCGGCCAGCAGCGCGTTCTCGGTGACCGTGTCCCCGCGCTCGGTCAGCACGATCGGGCGGTCGGGGGAGACCCCGGCCTCCACCTTCGCGTGGTAGATGCCCTCGGTCGCGGTGATGTCCAGACCGAAGCGGCGCAGGGCGATCATGTGCGGCTCGACGGTGCGGGTGCCGAGGTCGCAACCGCCCGCGTAGGGCAGGCGGAAGGAGTCCATCCGGTGCAGCAGGGGGCCCAGGAACATGATGATGCTCCGGGTCCGGCGCGCCGCGTCCGCGTCCATGGCCTCCAGGTCGAGGCGGGCCGGCGGGATCAGCTCCAGGTCCACGCCGTCGTTGATCCAGCGGGTGCGGACGCCGATGGAGTTCAGGACCTCCAGGAGGCGGTAGACCTCCTCGATGCGGGCCACCCGCCTCAGCACCGTACGGCCCTTGTTGAGCAGCGAGCCGCAGAGCAGGGCGACGCACGCGTTCTTGCTCGTCTTGACGTCGATGGCGCCCGACAGCCGGCGGCCGCCGACCACGCGCAGGTGCATCGGGCCGGCGTAGCCCAGGGAGACGATCTCGCTGTCGAGTGCTTCACCGATGCGGGCGATCATCTCAAGGCTGATGTTCTGATTGCCGCGTTCGATGCGGTTCACGGCACTTTGGCTGGTGCCGAGTGCGTCGGCGAGCTGACTCTGTGTCCAGCCCCGGTGTTGACGGGCGTCACGGATGAGCTTGCCGATGCGTACGAGGTAGTCGTCTGCCATGGGTGGCACGTTATCTCAGATATGAGATGAGCCCCGCCCCGGGTATGCCAGATGGGTGTGTCGGGTGGGCGTTTTGTGGGTTATTGACCGTCAGGTCCCATGGTGGGGTCCCCGTACGTGGGATGCGTGAAGATCCGGCCGGGCAGACGGGTGAGCCGCTGCCGCCGCACCGGCCGGGCGGGCACTGCCGGTTCCGGGCCCGGCCGCCGGACTCAGCGGTGGCCCGCCCGCAGGTGGTCGACCAGCGTCAGGAAGACGCGGAGGCCGTTCACCGCCCCCACCGACACCGTGGCCAGCGGCCGCCGCCGGCCCACCACCCTCAGCGAGACCGTGCCGTTGCCGTACGCGACGGGCTCGATCCTCTCCCAGGGCACCGACAGGCCGCCCGCGGTCACCGCCTCCCTGCTCAGCGAGAACGGGCCGAAGACCACGCTGCCGCCCGCCCGGACCGTCGCGAGCGCGCCGGGCAGCTGCGCCCGGGCCGCCTCCTCCTCCACCACCGGACCCCAGCTCTGCGCGAACGGGAACTTCGTGCCGGGCAACAGGAGCGAGCCGTCGCGCAGCGACAGGGTGCAGTAGTGGTGCGTACCGGTGTAAACGGCGTTGAGGTAGTGGTCGACGCTGTGCCGCCGGACCTGCAGGCTGTCCCAGCGGCAGGCGACGGTCCGGCCGTCGGTGCCGGAGACCACCACGCCCCGCTCGAAGAGGTCGAGCCGCGCGTACTTCCCGCGGGCGGCGTGCGCGAGCAGGGCGGGCACCGCGAAGGCCATCGCCGTCACGGCGCCCAGCACCGACAGGACGGGTTGCGCCAGGAGGGCGCCGGCCGGGACGAACGCCGCACCGACGCCGGCCGCCCCGGCCAGCCCCGACCACGCCCCGGAGCCGGCCGAGGCGTAGCCCATGGTGTGCCCGCCCAGGCCCTCCTGTTCGGCCGCCAGCCGGGCGGGCGGCGGCGCGGTGGCCGCGCTCGGGCCCTTGCCCGCGTCCTTCGGAGAGAGTGGCACCAGGGCGGGACCGGGCGGCGCCGCGCCGGTCCGGCCCCGGACCATCCGCCCGGTCCGCGTGCTGGAGGCGTCCCGTGCCACCACGTCCACGGAGCCGTCGCCCCCGATCTCGAAGGTGACCTCGATGCGCGGGGCGCCGCGGCCCCGGCGGGGCAGGCCGGTCAGTTCGACCGTGCCGAGCTGTTCGCAGCCCGCGACCGCGTCGTCGTCGCCCCGGTACACGCGGAAGGCCAGGGTGCCGCCCTCCGGCAGATCGGCGTCGGTGGTGAACTCCCTCGACGCCCGCGTCGGAATCGTGGTGCCCCGGACGACGACCGGGGCCATGACGCCGCCCGCGGTCTCCACGCCCAGGGCCGCGTGGGTGGCATCGAGCAGCAGCAGGCTCCGGTGGGCCCCCGTGAGCACGGCGGCCTGCAGGGCCGCGCCGCGCACGCAGGCCTCCTCCACGCGCACGGTCGTGTGCTCCTGCGGCCCCTCGGCCAGCGCGTCGCGCACGAGGTCCGCGAGGGCCGGCATTCGCGTTCCGCCGCCGGACAGGACGATCCGGGTGATCTCACCGGGGGAGACGCCGGCGTCCTTCACCGCCCGGCGCAGCAGCGGCGCGCAGCGTTCGAGCAGGCCACCGGTCAGCCGCTCCAGCTCCTCCCGGGTCAGCTGTTCGTCCAGGTGCAGCGGGCCGTGCTCCGACGCGGCGACGAACGGCACGCCGACGGCGGTCCGTGTGGACGAGGACAGGTCGGTCTTGGCGCGCTCGGCCGCCTCGCGCAGCCGGCGCAGGGCCGTGCCGTCCCGGGTGAGGTCCACTCCGTGCGCGGCGCGGAACCGGGTGGCCAGCCGGTCGGCCACGGCGCGGTCCCAGTCCTCGCCGCCGAGCAGGTGATCGCCGGCCGTCGCCTTGACCTCGACGACGAAGGAGTTCCCGGCCCAGCCCAGTTCCAGTACGCCCACGTCGAAGGTGCCGCCGCCGAGCCGGCACACGAGCACCGTCTCGTCGTCGGCGTCGCGGTCCGTGCCGTAGGCCAGGCCGACGGCGCCGGGTTCGCTGATCAGGCGCAGCACGGTCAGGCCGGCGAGCTCGCCCGCCTCGCGGACGGCCTGCCGCCGCGCCTCGCCGAAGTCGGCCGGGACGGTGATCACCGCCTCGGTCACCGGTTCGCCCACCCAGGCCTCGGCGTCCTGCCGGAGTCTGCCCAGCAGGAGGGCCGCGATCCGCTGCGCGCTGTACGCCGTCCCGTCGACCGACAGCGTCCAGTCGGTCCCCAGGCGGCGTTTGACGCCGTGCACGGTCCTGGCCGGGTTGGTGACGGCCTGGCGGGCGGCCGCCTCGCCGACGAGGACCTCCCCGTCCGCGGTGAAGGCGACCACCGACGGCGTGGTCCGGGATCCCTCGGCGTTCGGGACGGCGGTGACCACCGGGCGGTCACCGCCCCCCTCGAACACGGCCACGGCCGAGTGCGTCGTCCCCAGGTCGATCCCCACCGCACGTGCCACAGTCGCCCCCTGACCCGGAAACCCCAGCCCCCACGCGCAGCAGGATAGGGACGAAGGGGGCCGCCGCGAAGGGCGTGAAAGGGGGGCGCTCGGGGGTGCGTGCAAGCCCTGCGGGGCCGGATGGGCCGGCCGCGCCGGAACGCTCCGTGATCATCGTCACGGCCGGGCGGCCGGACGGGAACGGGGCGGTTTCCGGTGTCGGCGCCGGTCGCAGCGGCCGCGTCGAGGTCGCGCCGGAGCAAGCGGAAGCCCCCGGTCGACCGACCGGGCAGGCCTTCCCCGGGGTGCGCGCCTCGTCCCCGGACCCGGACATGTACTAGAGTTATCTCGACATCGAGATATCTGCCGAAGGCGTACCGCAGCCGCCCCCGCTGGTAAGGGTTACCTAACTTAGCCCTACCTTAGCGGATTGGCCAAGGGGCGTGGCGGCAGGATGCGGTTAATACGCGCGAATTCATGCATGAAGGAGACTGTCGTGTCGGCGAACAGCTTCGACGCCCGCAGCACGCTGCAGGTGGGCGACGAGTCGTACGAGATCTTCAAGCTGGACAAGGTCGAGGGCTCCGCCCGCCTTCCCTACAGCCTGAAGGTCCTGCTGGAGAACCTGCTCCGTACCGAGGACGGCGCGAACATCACCGCCGACCACATCCGGTCGCTCGGCAACTGGGACTCGCAGGCCCAGCCCAGCGAGGAGATCCAGTTCACGCCGGCTCGCGTGATCATGCAGGACTTCACCGGCGTCCCCTGCGTCGTGGACCTCGCCACCATGCGTGAGGCCGTGAAGGCCCTCGGCGGCGACCCGGCGAAGATCAACCCGCTCTCGCCCGCCGAGATGGTCATCGACCACTCGGTCATCGCCGACAAGTTCGGCACGCCGGACGCGTTCGCGCAGAACGTCGAGCTGGAGTACGGCCGCAACAAGGAGCGCTACCAGTTCCTGCGCTGGGGCCAGACCGCCTTCGACGACTTCAAGGTCGTCCCCCCGGGCACCGGCATCGTCCACCAGGTCAACATCGAGCACCTGGCCCGCACGGTCATGGTCCGCAACGGCCAGGCGTACCCCGACACCCTCGTCGGCACCGACTCGCACACCACCATGGTCAACGGCCTGGGCGTGCTGGGCTGGGGCGTCGGCGGCATCGAGGCCGAGGCCGCGATGCTCGGCCAGCCGGTCTCCATGCTGATCCCGCGCGTCGTGGGCTTCAAGCTGACCGGCGAGCTGCCCACCGGCACCACCGCCACCGACCTCGTGCTGACGATCACCGAGATGCTGCGCAAGCACGGCGTCGTCGGCAAGTTCGTCGAGTTCTACGGTGAGGGCGTCGCCGCCACCTCGCTGGCGAACCGCGCCACCATCGGCAACATGTCGCCGGAGTTCGGCTCCACCGCCGCGATCTTCCCGATCGACGACGAGACCCTGAAGTACCTGCGCCTGACCGGCCGCGACGCCCAGCAGGTCGCGCTCGTCGAGGCGTACGCCAAGGAGCAGGGCCTGTGGCTGGACCCGGCCGCCGAGCCGGACTTCTCCGAGAAGCTGGAGCTCGACCTCTCCACGGTCGTCCCCTCCATCGCCGGCCCGAAGCGCCCGCAGGACCGCATCGTCCTCGCCAACGCCGCCCAGCAGTTCGCGCAGGACGTGCGCAACTACGTCGAGGACGACGACGAGGCGGGCAAGGAGTCCTTCCCGGCCTCCGACGCCCCGGCCGCCACCAACGGCGTGCCGACCCGCCCGACCCTGGTCACCCTGGCCGACGGCTCCTCCTTCGAGATCGACCACGGCGCCGTCACCGTCGCCGCGATCACCTCCTGCACCAACACCTCGAACCCCTACGTCATGGTCGCCGCGGCGCTCGTGGCCAAGAAGGCGGTCGAGAAGGGCCTGTCCCGCAAGCCGTGGGTCAAGACCACCCTGGCCCCGGGCTCGAAGGTCGTCACCGACTACTTCGACAAGGCCGGCCTGACCCCGTACCTCGACAAGATGGGCTTCAACCTCGTCGGGTACGGCTGCACCACCTGCATCGGCAACTCCGGTCCGCTGGACGAGGAGATCTCGAAGGCGATCAACGAGCACGACCTCGCGGTCACCTCGGTCCTCTCGGGCAACCGCAACTTCGAGGGCCGCATCAACCCCGACGTCAAGATGAACTACCTGGCCTCCCCGCCGCTGGTCGTCGCGTACGCCATCGCGGGCTCCATGAAGGTGGACATCACCACCGAGGCCATCGGCATCGACACCGAGGGCAACCCGGTCTTCCTCAAGGACATCTGGCCCTCCGAGGCCGAGGTCAACGACGTCGTGGCGAACGCCATCGGCGAGGACATGTTCAGCAAGTCCTACCAGGACGTCTTCGCGGGCGACGCCCAGTGGCAGGCGCTGTCGATCCCGACCGGCAACACGTTCGAGTGGGACCCGCAGTCCACCTACGTCCGCAAGCCCCCCTACTTCGAGGGCATGACGATGGAGACCACCCCGGTCTCCGACATCGCCGGCGCCCGCGTGCTGGCGAAGCTGGGCGACTCGGTCACCACCGACCACATCTCCCCGGCCGGTGCGATCAAGGCCGACACCCCGGCCGGCAAGTACCTCACCGAGCACGGTGTCGAGCGCCGCGACTTCAACTCGTACGGTTCCCGCCGCGGCAACCACGAGGTCATGATCCGCGGTACGTTCGCCAACATCCGCCTGCGCAACCAGATCGCGCCGGGCACCGAGGGCGGCTTCACCCGCGACTTCACCGTCGAGGGCGCGCCGGTCTCCTTCATCTACGACGCCTCGCAGAACTACCAGGCCGCCGGCGTCCCGCTGGTCATCCTGGCGGGCAAGGAGTACGGCTCCGGCTCCTCCCGTGACTGGGCGGCCAAGGGCACCGCGCTGCTCGGCGTCAAGGCCGTCATCGCCGAGTCCTACGAGCGCATCCACCGCTCGAACCTGATCGGCATGGGCGTCCTGCCCCTGCAGTTCCCGGAGGGCGCCACCGCGGCTTCCCTGGGCCTCACCGGCGAGGAGACCTTCGCCTTCACCGGTGTGGAGGAGCTGAACAACGGCACCACCCCGCGCACCGTCAAGGTGACCACCGACACCGGTGTGGAGTTCGACGCGGTCGTCCGCATCGACACGCCGGGTGAGGCGGACTACTACCGCAACGGCGGCATCATGCAGTACGTGCTCCGGAACCTCATCCGCGGCTGAGCCACGGCATAGGAGCCAAAGGGCCGTATCCCCGTCACGGGGGTACGGCCCTTCCGTTCGTCCGGCGGCGTGTCCATGTGACGGACAGGTCTCAACTCGGAAAAACTGGCGGCCATAACTGTGCATGATCTTGCTCACACGAGCGGAAGTGGACTATACCTGTGCCCGTCCGGATCACCGCGAGACAGTGGCTCCGGGCCGGGGGACGGGCGGGGACCTCTGGTGATGTCCGCATGCACGGCAACCACCGTGAATCTCCGGCCTCCTTCACACTTCTGACGAAGGCGAGGACATGAGCATGGGATCCACTGGTGAGGGCCTCGGACGCCGCGACCTGATCAAGCGCTCCGCAGCACTCGGACTGATCACGGTGCCGACGATGAGCTTCCTGTCCGCCTGCGCCTCCGGCGGTGAGGAGAACTCCACGAAGGGCCCGGCCAAGGCGCCGGTGACCAAGGAGAACCCCTTCGGCGTCGCGAAGGGCGGCAAGCTGGACGTCGTCGTCTTCAAGGGCGGGTTCGGCGACGACTACGCGAAGGCCTGGGAGGCCGCCTTCGACAAGAAGTGGGGCACCACCAGCTCCCACCTGGGCACCCAGGAGATCACCGCCAAGCTGCAGCCCCGCTTCAACGGCGGGAACCCGCCGGACGTCGTCGACGACTCCGGTGCCCAGAAGATCCCGCTGGACGTGCTCGGCAAGGGCGGCCAGCTCGCCGACCTCAACGCCGTGCTCGACGCGCCCTCGCTCGACGACCCGAGCAAGAAGGTGCGCGACACCCTGGTGGACGGGGCCGTCGAACAGGGCATGCTGGGCGGCAAGTACGTCGTCCTGAAGTACGTGTACGCCGTGTCCGGCTTCTGGTACTCGGGCAAGCTCTTCAAGGAGAAGGGCTGGACGGCGCCCAAGACCTGGGGCGAGTTCCTCGCCGTCTGCACCAAGGCCAAGGAGGCGGGCATCGGCGGTCTCGCCCACCAGGGCAAGTACCCGTACTACATCAACGTCGTCATCATGGACCTGATCGCCAAGAAGGGCGGTCTGGACGCGGTGAAGGCGATCGACAACCTCGAACCGAACGCCTTCGAGGGCAACGCGGCCGCCCTCGCCGCGGTCGAGGCGGTCTACGAGGTGGTCGAGAAGGGCCTGCTGATGCCGGGCACCAACGGCCTCACCCACACGGAGTCCCAGACGGCCTGGAACCAGTACAAGGCCGCCTTCATCCCCTCCGGCTCCTGGCTGGAGAACGAGCAGCTCAAGCAGACCCCGGAGGACTTCGACATGAAGTTCCTGCCGGTGCCCCTGCTCGCCGACAGCAAGATGCCGCTGGAGGCCATCCGGGCCGGCGTCGACGAGCCGTTCATCGTGCCGGAGAAGGCCGCCAACAAGGCCGCGGGCCTGGAGTTCCTCCGTTCGATGCTGTCCCGCGAATGGTCGACGATCTTCGCCCAGCAGGCGAACTCGCTGACGGTGGTCAAGGACGGCGTGGATCCGAGCGTCAAGCTGCGGCCCGGCACCCAGTCGGCGGTCGAGGCGCTCAAGGCCGCGGGCAGCAACACCTTCAGCTACCGCTACCCCGACTGGTACAGCGAGATGGACACGGAGATCCAGAACGCGTCCAATGAGCTCATGGCGCAGCGGATCCAGCCCAAGGAGTGGATCAAGCGGGCCCAGGCGGCGGTGAACAAGGCGGCCCAGGACCCGAACGCCAAGAACAACAAGCGCAGCTGACCACCGCAGGGACGGACACCATGAGCCATGTAGCCCAAGGGAGAGGAAAGTACGGCTTCATCGCCGGCTTCCTCTTCGCGCCCCTCGCGCTGTACCTGACCTTCGTCATCTGGCCGTACGTGCAGACGTTCGGCTACTCCTTCACCAACTGGACCGGGCAGTCACCGACGTTCGACTTCGTCGGCACGGACAACTACGCGGCCCTGCTGAAGGACGAGGTCTTCCGCGGCGCGCTCTGGCACAACCTGCTGCTCCTGGTGTTCGTCCCGCTCGTCACCATCCTGCTCGCCCTCTTCTTCGCCTTCATGGTGAACGCGGGCGGGCGTGGCGGGGCCGGCGGAGTGCAGGGAGTCGGCGGATCGCGCTTCTACAAGGTCGTCTACTTCTTCCCGCAGGTCCTCTCCCTCGCCATCCTCTCCGTGCTCTTCGGCGCGATCTACCGCAGCGACGAGGGCGGCCTGCTCAACGGCTTCCTGACCAGGCTCGGCCTGATCGACGCGAACCACCCCGTCGAATGGCTCAACGAGCCGAACCTCGTCCTCTGGTGCCTGCTCCTCGTCGTCGTCTGGCACGGCGTCGGCTTCTACCTCGTCCTGTTCTCCGCAGCCATGCAGTCCGTCCCCAAGGACATCTACGAGGCCGCGCTGCTCGACGGCGCCGGGCGCGCCCAGACCTTCTTCAAGGTCACGCTGCCCCTGCTGTGGGACTCCGTGCAGACCTCCGCGGTCTATCTGGGCATCGCCGCGATGGACATGTTCGTGCTGGTGTCGACCATGACCTCGGGCCAGTTCGGCGGCGGCCCCGACCACCACAGCGAGGTCATGTCGACGGTGCTGATGCGCAACTTCCTCTACTTCGGCAAGAGCGGGTACGCCTGTGCCATGGGCGTGGTCATGCTCGCCCTGACCATGATCCTCTCCGTCATCACGCTGCGCGCCACCCGCCGCGAGCGCATCGAGTTCTGAGCGGAGTTCCACGATGACTGCACAGTCCACAGTGATCAAGGCGCCGGGCGAAAAGGCCGCGGAGCAGCCCGGCGGTGCCGGAGGGACGGGGAAGCGGGAGCGCCGCTCCGAGGGCATGGCCCTCAACGTCTTCTCGCACGGCTTCCTCGTCGTCTGGGCGATCATGATCGTGCTGCCCCTGATCTGGCTCGCGCTCGGTGCCTTCAAGACCGACGCGCAGATCGGCGGCTCGGCCCTGAGCTGGCCCTCCAACTGGCACTTCGACGCCTTCGGGCGGGCCTGGACGAAGGGCATCGGGGGCTACTTCGCCAACACCCTCATCGTGCTGGTGTTCTCGGTCCCGCTGACCATGCTGTTCGGCTCCATGGCCGCGTACGTGCTGGCCCGCTACCCCTTCACGGGCAACCGGATCATCTACTACTTCTTCGTCAGCGGGGCGATGTTCCCCGTGTTCCTGGCGCTCGTACCGCTCTTCTTCATGGTCAAGCGCTTCGACATGCTGAACACCTACCAGGGCCTGATCCTGGTGTACGTCGCCTACTCGATGCCCTTCACGGTCTTCTTCATGCACTCCTTCTTCCGGACGCTGCCGACGGCGATCCACGAGGCGGCGGTCATCGACGGGGCCTCCGACACCCGGATCTTCTTCCAGGTGATGCTGCCGATGGCCAAGCCCGGCCTGATCAGCGTCGGGATCTTCAACGTCCTCGGCCAGTGGAACCAGTACATCCTGCCCGCCGTGCTGATGCAGCCGCAGACGAGCGCCGACCCCGAGCGGTACATGCTCACCCAGGGGCTCATCCAGCTCCAGTACCAGATGGGCTACGAGACGGACCTGCCCGTGCTGTTCGCCGGCGCCACCATCGCGATGGTCCCGATGCTGGTCGTCTACCTCTCCTTCCAGCGGCAGATCCAGGCGGGCCTCACCTCGGCGACGCTGAAGTAGCGCCCCGGCGTCAGGAGCCGCCGGTGACCTTCCGCAGCTTGTAGAGGTATCCGGAATCCGGGTGACCGATGTGCTGGTAGAGCCTGGGCTCGCCGTCGGTGCCGCCGACGCTCCACGCCGGCCAGGAACACCCCGGGACCTGTATCCGGACCTTCTGGGTCCGGACGCCCCGCCCGGGCTCGTACGACCAGGTGCCGGAGCCCGAGCACGGCGGTGGCAGGACGTGGGGGTCGTCGCCGGGTCGGGGCTCGCCGACGCCGTCGGCCGTGACCCGGCCGTCCGAGGTGAAGACGAGGCTTCCGTTCAAGCCGTCGCCCCAGGTGCCGGGCATGGTCGCCGGACCGATCTTCGGCGGCTCGTACGCGGGCAGCAGGCCGGCGGTGAGACCGAGTGCGCCGAGGAGGCCGGTTCCCACCACCAGCGCCACGCCCCCCAGGGCCACGCGCCGGAGCAGCTGCGGGTGCCGGAGCCGGGCGATCAGGCCGCCCGCCGAGAGCGATGCCGTGGAGATCGCCCAGAAGACGAGCACGGGCCGCGTCTCCACGTCGTTGTACGACGCGAAGGTCCAGATCGGCGCCGCGACCAGGGCGGCGGTCGTCAGCGGCACCCACCACCACGCCTCGCGGCCGCCGATCCGGCGGCCGAGCAGGTGGGCCAGCGCCACCGACGGCAGGACGAACAGCAGGGTCAGCAGCACCGCGATCACCGCGACGATCATGCCGAGGGAGAGCAGGGACCCCGCCAGGGCGGTGTGGTCGACGGGGGTGTCCGGCGGCGGCTGCGTCTCGACGTACAGGAAGATCACCACGACGGTGAGGGCGACCTCCAGACAGCCCACCAGCACCGAGACCAGCAGCATCAGGCCGTACGACCGCTTCTCGCGCGTCTCATGCTTCTCGTGCACGGCCAACCCCCCTCGTGGCACGGCAAAACGAACGCGTCCGCCCGGCCGGCGGTGCGCGCGCCTCCATACTGCCAGCCGGACTGAACGTGTTCAATTCATTCTTCGCGCCCCGTCACGCGGGCACGACGGACCAGCTGACCGCCGACACCGACGGATCGAGCGAGAGGTTGCTGACCGCCTCCTCCAGCGTCCGGCCCGCCTCGCCCTCGGCGGTCAGCAGCGCGGACACCGTCACCCGGCCGGGCGCCGGGCCGTCCTGGCTGCGGATCGAGCGCAGCTGGTACCCCGGTCGGCCCAGCGCGTCGACCAGCCGGTGGCGGATGTGGGCCTCCTCCGCCTCCAGGCACACCGCCTCGAAGTGGTAGTCGGTCGCCACCTCGGCCCCGCCGCGCGGCTCGCGGTCCAGGCGCCGGCCCAGCGGGCGCAGCAGGATGTTGGCTCCCACCACGCCCGCCGTGCCGCAGACGGCGAGGACGAACAGGCCGACGCCTGCCAGGCAGCCGACGGCTGCCGAACACCACAGGGTGGCGGCCGTGTTCAGGCCCCGCACGCTCAGGCCGTCCCGCATGATCACACCGGCCCCGAGGAAGCCGATCCCCGAGACTCCCCCAGACTCCGTCCGGGGGGACCCCCAGGGCGGCGACCCGGGATCCGTCGTAGTCGACCTCCGAGGCCGCGCTGAGGAAGCCGTACTGCGAGAGCAGCACGAACAGCGCGGCCCCGCCCGCCACCAGGGCGTTCGTACGCAGCCCCGCGAGGCGGGCCCGCCACTGCCGCTCCAGGCCGATGACCGCTCCGAGTCCGAGCGCGGCGGCCAGGTGTGCGGCCATCTGCCATTCGGTGAGCAGCACCGGCCTCTCCTCCCTTCGACGGGGCCCCTACAGCCAGGTGTTGAACCGGCGGATGTACCAGGTCTTCACGAGCTGGGTGAGCGTGCAGTACGCGAGCAGCACGCCGATCAGCCACGGGAAGTAGCTCGCCGGCAGGGCCACGAAGCCGAGCGTGGGAGCCAGCGGGGAGAAGGGCAGCCAGAGCCCGGTCAGCACCGCGAGGACGGTCGTCACCATCACCGGCCAGGAGGCGCGGGACTGGATGAAGGGGATCTTCCGGGTACGGATCATGTGGACGATCAGGGTCTGCGAGAGGAGGCCCTCGATGAACCAGCCGGACTGGAAGAGGGACTGGCTCGCCTCGCTGTTCGCCCCGAAGACGTGCCACATGATCAGGAACATCGAGATGTCGAAGATCGAGCTGACCGGGCCGATGGTGACCATGAAGCGGCCGATGCCCTTGGCGTCCCAGTTCCGGGGCTTGCGCAGGTACTCCTCGTCCATCCGGTCCCACGGCGTCGCCAGCTGCGAGATGTCGTAGACCAGGTTCTGGACCAGCAGCATGATCGCGAGCATCGGCTGGAAGGGGATGAAGGCGCTCGCCACCAGCACCGAGAAGACATTGCCGAAGTTCGACGACGCCGTCATCTTGATGTACTTGATCGTGTTGCCGAAGGTGGTCCGGCCCTGGACCACGCCCTGCTCCAGGACGGTCAGGTCCTTCTCCAGCAGGATGATGTCCGCCGACTCCTTGGCGATGTCGACGGCGGTGTCCACCGAGATGCCGACGTCGGCGTCGCGCAGCGCGGCCGCGTCGTTGATGCCGTCGCCCAGGAAGCCGACCGTGTGGCCGTCGGCCTGCAGGGCCCGGACGATGCGGGCCTTCTGGACCGGGTTGACCTTGGCGAAGACCGTCGTACGGGCGGCCAGCGCGCGCAGTTCCGCCTCGTCGAGGCCGTCGATCCCGCTGCCGAGCACCACGTGCCCGACCTCGATGCCGACGTCGGCGCAGACCCGGGCGGCCACGAGGTCGTTGTCGCCGGTGATCACCTTGACGGTGACGCCCTTGTCGGCGAGGCCCTGCAGGGCGCGTCCGGCGTCGGCCTTCGGCGGGTCGAGGAAGGCGAGGAAGCCGACCAGGGTCAGCCCGTCCTCGTCGGCGACCGTGTAGGTGTCGCGCGGAGTGCCGACGGTGCGGGTGGCCACGGCGAGGACCCGCAGGCCCCGGCGGTTGTTGTCCTCCGCGATCCGGGTGACGTGCCACCGCAGCTGCTCGGTCAGCTCGACCGTCTCGCCGCGGTCGGTCATGTGCGTGCAGAGGTCCAGGACCTCCTCGACGGCACCCTTGGTGATCATGACGTGTTCGGTGCGGCCGGAGTTGCCCACCATGCTGTTCCGGTTGAGGACCACGGACATCCGGCGCCGGGCGAAGTCGAAGGGGATCTCGTCGACCATCGAGAACCGTGCGTCGACGACAACCTCCTCGGCCTCGTTGACGCGGTCGATGACCGCCTGGTCCATGAGGTTGCGCAAGCCCGTCTGGAAGTGCGCGTTGAGGTAGCCGTACTCCAGGACCTCGTCGTCCTCTTCGCCGTGCACGTCCAGGTAGCGGTCCAGGACGATCCGGTCCTCGGTGAGGGTGCCCGTCTTGTCCGTGCAGAGCACGTCCATCGCGCCCAGGTTCTGGATCGCGTTGAGCCGCTTGACGACCACCTTGCGCTTCGACATGGCGACCGCGCCGCGCGCCAGGTTGGCGGAGACGACCATCGGCAGCATCTCGGGGGTCAGACCGACGGCGACGGCGATGCCGAAGAGGAAGGCCTCGTCCCAGTCGCCCTTGGTGAAGCCGTTGATCATGAAGACGACCGGGACCATGACCAGCATGAAGCGGATCAGCAGGAAGCTGACCTTGCGCACGCCGGTGTCGAAGTTGGTCTGCGGGCGCTCGCCGACGAGCGAGCCGGCCATCGAGCCGAAGTAGGTGTCGGCGCCGGTGGCGACGACGACCCCGGTGGCGGTGCCGGAGGCGACCGAGGTCCCCATCAGCACCAGGTTGTCGGCCTCGACCGGGTCGGTGGTCGTCTGCTGGCCGAGGTCCTCGCCGCGGGTGCCGGTGTCGGCCTTGGCGACCGGCAGGGACTCGCCGGAGAGGGCGGCCTGGCTGACCATCAGGTCCTTGGCGCCGATGAGCCGCAGGTCGGCCGGGACCAGGTCGCCGGCGGCCAGCCTGACCACATCGCCCGGGACCACCCGGTCCATGGGCACCTCGAAGGTGGTGGGCCCGGAGCCGCTGCCGGCCCGGCGCTGCACCGCGCAGGTGGTGGTGACGAGCTTCTTCAGCGCGTCGGCGGCGCGGCCCGAGCGGAACTCCTGCCAGAAGCGCAGCAGCCCGCTGATCCCCACCATCACGGAGAGGATGACGACGCCCGGGTCCGCGGGGTCCTGCCAGTACATGACCGCGGCGAGGAAGACCAGGACGGCGATGAAGGGGTTCCAGAAGGCCTTCGCCAGCTGGAGGTACCAGCGCGGGGCGCGCTCCTGGGCGACGACGTTGGGGCCGTGGCGCTCCAGGCGCAGCGCGGCCTCGGCGTGGGTGAGGCCGTTGGCGGAGGCGTCCACGGACTGCAGCACGCGGACGGCCGGGCGGGCGCTGGTCTCGGCGAGGCGCTCGCCGACGAGCCGGGTACGGGACTCCAGCTCGGCCGCCTTGCGCTCGCGGCGGGACCGGCCCGGCGGTGCGAGTGTGGTCGGGGTACGGGGGGTGAGCATGGTCATGACGAATACCTCCCTCCACGGTGTCCGGGCAGCACGGAGCCGCGCGGTCACGTGGAGTGATCACGGGTCGGCGCGGAGCGGCCGGGAGGGCCGCGGGACGCGCCGGCGGACAGGGTGGGAGTGACCCCGGGGCACGCCTCGGCGAAGGCCGGGCGAGGAGCCGGGGGAGCGTGCCCCGGCGGAGCTGCCGGGGCACGCGGAAAGAAGAGAATGGAAAGAAACGCCACAACGCACGGGACAGCGGTGAACCGCGGCCGTGCGCACTCGGACAGGGGTCAGCTGATCAACAGGTCAGCCGATGAGAGCGCGGCAAGGACTTCGATCGGGACTCATCCCGAACACCTCCTCGCGTAGCGCTGTCATGACAGGCGCCCGATCCGGCCGGGAAAGGCCGCAGAGGACCGGCGCCTCAGCGACCGTAGCACGATCTAGGGGGCCGGTTCCCTCCCCCTTTCGGTCAGTACTGGCCGTTTCGTGCCGTGTCAGCCTCTTGACGTGTGGAAGCGCAAAGGCTCGACTTAAGGTTCACAAGTTGGAGAGACGCCGGGGTCTCGGAGCGCGCAACCGCGACGTGTCCCGGCCGGGGGGCGACGGCTTGCCGTCGCTTATGGGCAGGAGTGGATGAGTCGTGCAGACTCCCGGATCGCAGTCCTCGCTGCATCGCGCGAATCTCGAACGGGTCGTGCGGGCGGTGCGGCTCGCGGGATCGCTGACCCAGGCGGAGATCGCCCGCACCACCGGACTGTCGGCGGCCACGGTCTCCAACATCGTCCGAGAACTGAAGGACGGCGGGACCGTCGAGGTCACCGACACCTCGGCCGGCGGCCGGCGCGCACGCAGCGTCTCGCTCAGCGGTGACGCGGGCATCGTCATCGGCGTCGACTTCGGCCACACCCACCTGCGGGTGGCGGTGGGGAACCTGGCGCACCAGGTGCTGGCCGAGGAGTCCGAGCCGCTGGACGTCGACGCGTCCTGGGCGGACGGCTTCAACCGGGCGGAAGCCCTGGTCGGGCGACTGATCGCGGACATCGGGGTGGGGCTGGAGAAGGTCATCGGCGTCGGCCTCGGCGTGCCCGGCCCCATCGACGTGGAGTCCGGGACCCTGGGATCGACCGCGATCCTGCCGGGCTGGGCGGGGATCAACCCGCGCCAGGAGCTCTCGCAGCGCCTCGGCGTGCCGGTGTACGTGGACAACGACGCGAACCTCGGCGCCCTCGGCGAACTCGTTTGGGGGAGCGGGCGGGGAGTAAAGGACCTGGCCTACATCAAGGTGGCCAGCGGCGTCGGCGCGGGCCTGGTCATCAACGGCCAGATCTACCGCGGACCGGGTGGCACGGCGGGGGAGATCGGGCACATCACGCTGGACGAATCGGGCCCGGTCTGCCGCTGCGGCAACCGCGGCTGCCTGGAGACCTTCGCCGCCGCCCGGTACGTCCTGCCGCTGCTCCAGGGCACGCACGGGCCGGAGTTGACGATGGAGCGGGTGGTCGAACTGGCCCGCGAGGGGGACCCCGGCTGCCGCCGAGTGATCACGGACGTGGGCCGCCACATCGGCAGCGGCGTGGCCAGCCTGTGCAACCTCCTGAACCCCAGCCGGGTGGTGCTGGGCGGCTCGCTGGCGGAGGCCGGTGAACTCGTCCTGGCCCCCATCCGTGAATCAGTGGGGAGGTACGCGATTCCCAGCGCGGCCCGGCAGTTGTCGGTACTGACGGGGTCCCTCGGCGGGCGTGCCGAGGTGTTGGGCGCGCTGGCGCTCGTACTCAGCGAGATGGGCGATTCGACACTTTTGTCAGACCATGGAAGTGGAGTGCGAGCTCCCGCCGTCTTGCCTTCAGGTAGATAACGGATGGCACCGTTGTCATCTCGTTAAGGATTCACTCCTTGACGGCAAAACGCGGCCGGGGTTGACTCACATCCACCTCGGCCGCAGTGCTGCGGCCTCGTCAGGGAGGTTCAAGTAATGAACACGCGTATGCGCAGAGCCGCCGTAGCTGTTGCCGCCGGTGCCATGGCCGTTTCCCTCGCCGCTTGCGGCAGTGCGAAGGAGGCCGGCGACACGACGAAGGAATCCTCCGGCGCTGCCAAGGGCGACGCGATCAAGGTCGGTCTGCTCCTGCCGGAGAACCAGACCGCGCGTTACGAGAAGTTCGACAAGCCGCTCATCGAGAAGAAGGTCGCGGAGCTGACCGGCGGCAAGGGCAAGGTCGTCTACGCCAACGCCAAGCAGGACGCGACCACGCAGAACTCCCAGGTCGACACGATGATCACCAACAAGGTGGACGTCCTGATCGTCGACGCGGTGGACTCCAAGGCCATCGCGGGCTCGGTCAAGAAGGCGAAGGACGCCGGCATCCCGGTCATCGCCTACGACCGTCTGGCCGAGGGCCCGATCGACGCCTACACCTCCTTCGACAACGAAGAGGTCGGCAAGGTCCAGGGCAAGGCGCTCCTCGAGGCGCTGGGCGACAAGGCCAAGGACGGCCAGATCGTCATGATGAACGGCTCGGTCACCGACCCGAACGCCAAGCTCTTCAAGTCCGGCGCGCACTCCGTCCTCGACGGCAAGGTGAACGTCGGCAAGGAGTACGACACGGTCGAGTGGAAGCCGGAGAACGCCAACACCAACATGGCCGCCGCGCTCTCCGCGCTCGGCAAGGACAAGGTCATCGGCGTCTACTCCGCCAACGACGGCATGGCCGGCGGCATCATCACCGCCCTCAAGGCGGCCGGCGTCACCCCCCTGCCCCCGGTCACCGGCCAGGACGCCGAACTCGCCGGTGTGCAGCGCATCGTCGCGGGCGAGCAGTTCATGAGCGTCTACAAGCCGTACGCCCCCGAGGCCGAGGCCGCGGCGAAGATGGCCGTCGCCCTCGCCAAGGGCGAGAAGCTCGACGGGATCACCACCTCCACGGTCGACAGCCCGACCACCAAGGGTGTCGCGTCCGTGCTGATCCCGGTCGTCTCGCTCACCAAGGGCAACATCAACGACACCGTCGTCAAGGACGGCGTCTACTCGGTCGCAGAGATCTGCACCGACAAGTACGCGGCCGCCTGTGCCGCCCTCGGCCTGAAGTAGCGGCCCCCGTCGCCTCCTCGCGAGGCGGCCCCCCGTGCCTGACCGGCGCCCCGCCCCCACTTCCCCCGCCACCCGGCGGGGCGCCGGGCAGAAACGTTCCCCCATTCGCCCCGCTCCTGCTCTTTTTGCACGACATCCCCGCCGGTCAGGCGGCGAAGGAGATGGTTCATGTGTCCGCTGCGCCCGTGCTGGCGTTGCGAGGGGTCTCGAAGCGGTTCGGCGCCGTTCAGGCCCTGACCGACGTAGAACTCGAGATCCACTCCGGCGAGGTGGTCGCCCTGGTGGGCGACAACGGCGCCGGCAAGTCCACGCTGGTCAAGACGATCGCCGGCGTGCACCCCATCGATGACGGCGTCATCGAGTGGGAGGGCCGTCCGGTCTCCATCACCAAGCCCCACGAAGCCCAGAACCTGGGCATCGCGACGGTCTACCAGGACCTGGCGCTGTGCGACAACATCGATGTCGTCGGCAACCTCTTCCTCGGCCGTGAGCTCAAGAGCTTCGGCATCCTCGACGAGGTGGAGATGGAGCGCCGCGCCCGCGAGCTCCTGACCACCCTGTCCATCCGGATCCCCAGTGTCCGGATCCCCATCGCCTCGCTCTCCGGCGGTCAGCGCCAGACCGTGGCGATCGCCCGTTCCATGCTGGGCGAGCCCCAGCTCGTCATCCTCGACGAGCCCACCGCCGCCCTCGGCGTCGAGCAGACCGCACAGGTCCTCGACCTGGTGGAACGCCTGCGCGAGCGTGGCCACGCCGTCATCCTCATCAGCCACAACATGGCCGATGTGAAGGCCGTCGCCGACAAGGTGGCGGTCCTGCGGCTGGGCCGCAACAACGGTGTCTTCAACGTCGCCGACACCTCGCAGGAAGAGATCATCTCCGCCATCACCGGTGCCACGGACAACGCCGTGACCCGCCGGGCGGCCCGCACCTCGGAGGCCGGCAAGTGAGCACCCAGAACCCTGCCACCGGTCCACTGGACAAGGGCCCCGTCGCGCAGGAGCACATCGACCCGGTCAACCCCGCGGCCGCGCACGACGCGATCCCGGCCGTGGACCCCCGCCTGCTCGTCCGGGAGCAGGGCCTCGCCGGGTACGTGGGCGAGTTCAAGCGCAAGATGAAGGCCGGCGACCTCGGCTCCCTGCCGGTCGTCATCGGTCTGATCATCATCTGGTCGATCTTCCAGGGGCTGAACTCGAACTTCCTCTCCCCGGAGAACCTCACCAACATCGCGATCACGATGACCGCCACCGGCATGATCGCCATCGGCATCATCTTCGTGCTGCTGCTCGGCGAGATCGACCTCTCGGTCGGCTCGGTCAGCGGTGTCTCGGGCGCGATCGTCGCCGTCCTCGCCGTCACCCACGGAGTGAACGAGTGGCTGGCGATCCTGGCCGCCGTCGCCGGCGGCGCCCTGATCGGCTGCATCCACGGCTTCTTCTTCGCCAGGATCGGCGCCCCGGCCTTCGCGGTCACCCTGTCGGGCCTGCTGTTCTGGCTGGGCGCGATGCTGCAGATCCTCGGCAGCAACGGCACGATCAACATCGACGCCGACGGCGTGGTCGGCCAGCTGACCACGTACTTCTTCTCGGACGTGGCCGTCGCCTACGGGCTGGCCGCGCTGGCGGTGGCCGGCTACTTCCTCGCCTGCTACCTCGACGCGAAGCGCCGCGGCGCCGCCGGGATGCCCACCCGGCCGCTCGGCGAGATCCTGCTGCGCACCGGACTGCTCGCGGTGTTCACCTTCGGCCCCGCCGTGGTGTTCAACCAGTACAAGGGTCTGCCGCTCGCGGTGGTGCTCTTCATGCTGGCGCTGGTCGTCACGGACTTCGTGCTGCGCCGCACGACCTTCGGGCGAAACGTTTTCGCACTGGGTGGCAGCGTCGAGGCCTCCCGCCGTGCGGGCATCAACGTCACCCGCATCCGGATCACGGTCTTCGCGATCTCCAGCACCTTCGCCGCCATCGGCGGCCTGTTCTGGGCCTCCAAGATCGCGGCGGCCAACCAGAGCGCCGGCGCCGGCGACCTGCTGATGAACGTGATCGCGGCGGCCGTCATCGGCGGCACCAGCCTCTTCGGCGGCCGGGGCCGGACCTGGAACGCCCTCCTCGGCGTCATGGTCATCGTCTCGATCCAGTACGGTCTGGCACTGGAAGGCATCGCGACGCCGATCCAGTACATGATCACCGGTGCGGTGCTGCTGACCACCGTGGTGATCGACTCGATCACCCGCAAGACCCAGAAGACGGCCGGACGCGCCTGACCGCGCGGCCGACTGCGCGCCGGAGCGGCATCCGGCGGTAAGAACGGTCACAGTGCCCGGTGCCACTTCGCGTGGCGCCGGGCATCCGTGCGTACATGCGCGGGTACTCCTGTGCGGGTATCCGCCCGTATGTGAGGTGTGGCCGCATGGTCGTACGTACATGTATGACAAAGGTGTGACTCTGCCGGGACGGCCCGATGACCGCGCCGCGCGGCGGAACATTAGACTCGACAGACCAGCAAGCAACTGCAAGGAGGCACGGGTGCTGCTGACCCGCATCAAGGGACCGCGCGATCTGGACCGGCTCAGCCAGGAGGAGCTCGACCAGCTCGCCGCAGAGATCAGGTCCTTCCTCGTCGACGCCGTCTCCAAGACCGGCGGGCACCTCGGCCCCAACCTCGGCGTGGTCGAACTGACGATCGCCCTGCACCGGGTCTTCGAATCGCCCAAGGACAAGGTCCTCTTCGACACCGGCCACCAGGCCTACGTCCACAAGCTGCTCACGGGCCGCCAGGACTTCGGCAACCTGCGCTCCAAGGGGGGCCTGTCCGGCTACCCCTCGCGCGCCGAGTCCGACCACGACGTGATCGAGAACTCGCACGCCTCCACCGTGCTGGGCTGGGCCGACGGCCTCGCCAAGGCCAACGAGGTGCTCGGCCGCGAGGACCACCACGTCGCCGCAGTCATCGGCGACGGTGCGCTCACCGGCGGCATGGCCTGGGAGGCGCTGAACAACATCGCCGCCGCCAAGGACCGCCCGCTGGTCATCGTGGTCAACGACAACGAGCGCTCGTACGGCCCCACCATCGGCGGCCTCGCGAACCACCTGGCCACCCTGCGCACCACGGACGGCTACGAGCGCTTCCTGGCCCGCGGCAAGGAGATCCTGGAGCGCACCCCGGTCGTCGGGAAGCCGCTCTTCGAGACCCTGCACGGCGCCAAGAAGGGCCTCAAGGACTTCATCGCCCCGCAGGGCATGTTCGAGGACCTGGGCCTGAAGTACATCGGCCCCATCGACGGCCACGACATCGAGGCCCTGGAGTCGGCCCTGCAGCGCGCCAAGCGCTTCAGCGGCCCGGTCATCGTGCACTGCCTCACCCAGAAGGGCCGGGGCTACACCCACGCCGAGCAGGACGAGGCGGACCGTTTCCACGGCATCGGCCCGATCCACCCGGACACCGGCCTGCCCGTCTCCACCGACGCCGCCAGCTGGACCTCCGTCTTCGCCGACGAGATGGTCAGGCTCGGCAAGGAGCGCAAGGACATCGTCGCGATCACCGCGGCCATGCTCCAGCCGGTCGGCCTGAAGAAGTTCGCGGACGCCTTCCCCGACCGGATCTACGACGTCGGCATCGCCGAGCAGCACGGCGCCACCTCGGCGGCGGGCCTGGCGACCGGCGGCGCCCACCCGGTCTTCGCGGTGTACGCCACCTTCCTCAACCGCGCCTTCGACCAGGTCCTGATGGACGTGGCCCTGCACAAGTGCGGGGTCACCTTCGTCCTGGACCGGGCCGGCGTCACCGGCACCGACGGCGCCTCCCACAACGGCATGTGGGACATGTCGATCATGCAGGTCGTGCCCGGTCTGCGCCTGGCCGCCCCGCGCGACGCCGAGCAGCTGCGCGCCCAGCTGCGCGAGGCCGTCGAGGTCAAGGACGCGCCGACCGTCGTCCGTTACTCCAAGGGCGTCGTCGGCCCGGCCGTCCCGGCCGTCGGCAAGGTCGGCGGCATGGACGTGCTGCGCGCTCCCGGCGCCGACGTCACCCGACCGGACGTACTGCTCGTCTCGGTCGGCGCGCTCGCCCCGATGTGCCTGGAGATCGCCGACCTGCTCGACAAGCAGGGCATCACCTCGACCGTGGTCGACCCGCGCTGGGTCAAGCCCGTGGACGAGGCGCTGGCCCCGCTCGCCGACCGCCACCGCGTGGTCGTCACCGTCGAGGACAACGGCCGTACCGGTGGTGTGGGCTCCGCCGTCTCGCAGGCCCTGCGGGACGCGGGCGTCGACGTACCGCTGCGCGATTTCGGCATCCCGCAGCGCTTCCTCGACCACGCCTCCCGCAAGGAGGTCATGGCCGAGATCGGGCTGACCGCTCCGGACATCGCACGCCAGGTCACGGGCCTGGTGGCGAAGCTCGACGGGCGCTACGACAGCGAGCCGGCCGCCGCCGTCGACTAGGACGGGTACCGGCCACTAGATCGCCGCGCGGTTGCACGTCACGGGCCGGGAGATCACCCTTGAAGGGGTGGGCCTCCCGGCCCGTTCGCGTGCGTCGACACCTTTCGGAGGTGCGTCGGTGAGTAGGGATATGAACAGCCCCTTCCGCACCAAGACGGTGGAGCAGTCCATCCGTGACACGGAGGAGCCGGAACACGCGCTCCGGAAGTCGCTCTCCGCCTGGGACCTGACGGTGTTCGGTGTGGGTGTCATCATCGGCACCGGCATCTTCGTGCTCACGGGCATCGCGGCCCGGAACAACGCCGGACCCGCCACCGCCCTCGCCTTCGTGGCGGCGGGCATCGTCTGCGCCCTCGCGGCGCTCTGCTACGCCGAGTTCGCGTCCACCGTGCCGGTGGCCGGGTCCGCGTACACCTTCTCGTACGCCTCGATCGGCGAGCTGCCCGCGTGGATCATCGGCTGGGACCTGGTGCTCGAGTTCGCACTCGGTACGGCGGTGGTCGCGGTCGGCTGGTCCGGCTACGTGCGCCACCTCATGGACACCAACCTCGGCTGGACCCTGCCGACCTCCCTGTCCGGACCCGACGCCGGCGGTCACTTCGACCTGCTGGCCTTCCTGCTGATCCTGGCGCTGACCGCGATCCTGGTCGTCGGGACGAAGCTCTCGGCGCGGATCACCGCGATCGTGGTCGCCATCAAGGTCACCGTGGTCCTGCTGGTCATCGTCGCGGGCCTGTTCTTCATCAAGGCCGACAACTACTCGCCGTTCATCCCTCCGGCCCAGCCACAGGCCGAGGGCGTCAGCGGCTGGCACGCGCCACTGGTCCAGCTGATGTTCGGCTACGAGCCCACCAACTTCGGCGTCATGGGCATCTTCACCGCGGCCTCCCTCATCTTCTTCGCCTTCATCGGCTTCGACGTCGTGGCCACGGCGGCCGAGGAGACCAAGAACCCCCAGCGGGACATGCCGCGCGGCATCCTCGGCTCGCTGCTCATCTGCACCGTGCTCTACGTCGCCGTGACGCTGGTGGTCACGGGCATGCAGAAGTACACGGAGATGTCACCGACCGCGCCACTGGCCGAAGCCTTCAAATCGGTGAACCAGCCCTTCTTCTCCGGCGCCATCAGCCTCGGCGCGGCCGTCGGTCTGATCACCGTGAGCATGATCCTGCTGCTCGGCCAGACCCGCGTGTTCTTCGCGATGAGCCGTGACGGACTGCTGCCGCGCGTCTTCTCGGTCACCCACCCCAAGTACCGCACCCCCTACCGGGCGACCGTCCTGCTCGGCTGCGTCATCGCCGTCGTCGCGGGCTTCACCAGCCTGGAGAAGCTCGCGGAACTGGTGAACATCGGCACGCTCTTCGCCTTCGTGCTCGTCGCCCTCGGCGTGATCATCCTCCGCAAGACCCGCCCCGACCTGCACCGGGCCTTCCGCACCCCGTGGGTGCCGGTGATCCCGATCCTGTCGATCGCGGCCTCGCTGTGGCTGATGCTCAACCTGCCGGCCGAGACCTGGGTCCGTTTCGGCATCTGGATGGCGATCGGCATCGTCGTCTACTTCCTCTACGGACGCTCGCACAGCCGCCTCGGCAAGGTCGGCGCCGACGCGAAGTTCTAGCGGCGGAACGGTGGAACGGCGGAAGCCGGCCGTACGGGTCACCCGTACGGCCGGCCTCCGTGTGTGCGGGTCCGTCAGCCCTTGGCGGGGGAGTCCTTCGCCGAGGCGGGGACCTTCTCGTCCTTGCGCAGGGCGTCCCACAGCTGGGTGGCCTGCGGCTCGGCCACGACCACGCGGTTCGGGTCCACCTTGTCGTAGGCGACCGGCAGCATGATCGTCTCCATCGTCTCCGGGTTCACGCCCTTCATGCTCTGCGCGAAGTCGGACAGCGCGGTGAGCGAGGCGAGGTCGGAGTCGGTGGTCAGCGACTTGGTCCCGGCGTCCGCGAGCTTGTAGAGCCGCGCCGGGTTGCCGAAGGCGTCCTGCTTCTTGATCTCGGACAGCATCGCCAGCATGAACTGCTGCTGCAGGCCTATGCGCCCGAGGTCGCTGCCGTCGCCGTAGCCGTAGCGGGTACGGACGAACTTGAGCGAGTCGGTGCCGTCCAGCCGGTGCGTGCCCGCGTCCAGCTTCAGGCCGCCCTTGGCGCCGCTCATCGGCTTGTCCAGGGTGACGGTGACCCCGCCCAGCGCGTCCACCAGGCCCTTGAAGCCGGCGAAGTCCACCTCGACGAAGTGGTCCACGCGGACGCCGGACATCTGCTCGACCGTGTTGACCACACAGGCCGGACCGGCGAGCGAGTAGACGGAGTTGAACATGACCCGCTTCGCGGACGGCAGGGTCTTGCCCTTCGCGTCCTTGCATTCGGGCCGGGTGATGAGGGTGTCGCGCGGGATGCTCACCGCGGTCGCCTTGGCCCGGCCCTCGGGTATGTGCACCAGCATCGCGGTGTCCGAGCGGGCGCCGCTGACATCGCCGTGGTCGAGATCGGCATTGGCGCCGGCCCGTGAGTCGGAGCCGAGCACCAGGATGTTCTGCGCGTTCGCGGCCACCTTCGGGGGCCGGTTGTCCCCGATCGCCTGATCCAGGTCGACGCTGTCGATGTTGCCGTTGAGGTGGCTGTACGTCCACCAGCCGGCCCCCGCCGCGCCCAGGATCAGCACGGCGACCAGCAGCAGGGTGATCCGCAGAATGCGGCGTCGGCGGCGCCTGGGCCGCGCGTGCGTTTCCGTCATGGGGGTGAATCTTAGACAGATATTCGAATGGCCGAAGCCCGCCCCCCGAAGGGGGCGGGCCAGGCCGTGGAACGCCCGTCTGAGACCCGGACTAGGCCGGGATGCTCGCCAGGCCGGGGGCGAGGAACTTCTTGCCGTTCACGCGCTCCGAGACGCCTTCGCGGTCCAGGTACGGCGTGATGCCGCCCAGGTGGAAGGGCCAGCCGGCACCGGTGATGAGGCAGAGGTCGATGTCCTGGGCCTCGGCCACGACACCCTCCTCCAGCATCAGGCCGATCTCCTGCGCCACCGCGTCCAGGACGCGGGCGCGGACCTGCTCCTCGGTCAGGACGGAGTCGCCCTGCACCAGGAGGGCGGCGACCTCGGGGTCCAGCTCCGGCTTGCCGGAGTCGTAGACGTAGAAGCCGCGCTTGCCGGCCTTGACGACCGCCGCGAGGTTCGGGGAGACGGTGAAGCGCTCCGGGAAGGCGCGGTTCAGGGTCTCGGACACGTGCAGACCGATGGCCGGTCCGACGAGCTCCAGGAGCACCAGCGGGGACATCGGCAGGCCGAGCGGCTCGATGGCCTTCTCCGCCGTGACGACCGGGGTGCCCTCGTCGATGACGTTCTGGATCTCGCCCATGAAGCGGGTCAGGATGCGGTTCACGACGAACGCCGGGGCGTCCTTGGTGAGGACCGCGGTCTTCTTCAGCTTCTTGGCGACACCGAAGGCCGTGGCCAGCGAGGCGTCGTCGGTCTGCTCACCGCGGACGATCTCCAGCAGCGGGAGGATCGCGACCGGGTTGAAGAAGTGGAAGCCGACCACGCGCTCCGGGTGCTGGAGCTTGGAGGCCATCTCCGACACCGACAGCGAGGAGGTGTTGGTGGCGAGGATCGCGTGCGCCGGGGCGACCGCCTCGACCTCCGCGAACACCTTCTGCTTGACGGACATCTCCTCGAACACGGCCTCGATGATGAAGTCCGCGTCCGCGAAGCCCTCGGCCTTGTCCAGGACACCGGTCACCAGGCCGGTCAGGCGGTTGGCCTTGTCCTGGTTGATGCGGCCCTTGCCGAGCAGCTTCTGGATCTCGGCGTGGACGTAGCCCACGCCCTTGTCCACGCGCTCCTGGTCGATGTCGGTGAGGACCACCGGCACCTCCAGGCGGCGCAGGAAGAGCAGCGCCAGCTGCGAGGCCATCAGGCCCGCGCCGACGACGCCGACCTTGGTGACCGGACGGGTCAGGGACTTGTCCGGGGCACCGGCCGGGCGCTTGGCGCGCTTCTGGACCAGGTTGAAGGCGTAGATGCCGGAGCGCAGCTCGCCGCCCATGATGAGGTCGGCCAGGGCCGTGTCCTCGGCGTCGAAGCCGGCCTGGAGGTCGCCCGACTTGGCCGCGGCGATGATGTCCAGCGCGCGGTAGGCGGCGGGAGCGGCGCCGTGCACCTTGGAGTCCGCGATGAAGCGGCCCTTGGCGACGGCCGCGTCCCAGGCCTCGCCGCGGTCGATCTCGTCGCGGACGACCTCGGTGGTGCCGTTCAGGACGTTCGCGGTCCACAGGAGCGACTGCTCCAGGAAGTCCGCGCCCTCGAACAGCGCGTCCGCGATGCCCAGGTCGAAGACCTGCTTGCCGCGCAGCTGCTTGTTCTGGTTGAGCGAGTTCTCGATGATCACCGAGACCGCGCGCTCGGCGCCGATCAGGTTCGGCAGGATGGCGCAGCCGCCCCAGCCGGGCACCAGGCCGAGGAAGACCTCGGGCAGCGAGAAGGCCGGGATGGCCTTCGAGACGGTGCGGTAGGAGCAGTGCAGGCCGACCTCGACGCCGCCGCCCATGGCCGCGCCGTTGTAGTACGCGAAGGTCGGGACCGCCAGCGCCGAGAGGCGCTTGAAGACGTCGTGGCCGCCCTTGCCGATGGCGAGCGCCTCGTCGTGCTTCTTCAGCAGCTCGACACCCTTGAGGTCGGCGCCGACCGCGAAGATGAACGGCTTGCCGGTGATGCCCGCGCCGACGATGGAGCCCGCGAGGGCCTCCTGCTCGACCTGGTCGATCGCCGCGTTCAGGTTGGCGAGGGACTGCGGACCGAAGGTGGTCGGCTTGGTGTGGTCGAAGCCGTTGTCCAGCGTGATGAGCGCGAAGCGCCCGGCGCCGAACGGCAGGTCCAGGTGGCGGACGTGCGCGGACGTGACGACCTCGTCCGGGAACAGCTCGGCCGCGCCCTTCAGGAGCTCAGCGGTGGTGCTCACTTGGAGTCTCCCTCGGCGTTGAAGTTCGGGTTCTCCCAGATGACGGTCGCGCCCATGCCGAAGCCGACGCACATGGTGGTCAGGCCGTAGCGGACGTGCGGCTGCTCCTCGAACTGACGGGCCAGCTGCGTCATCAGGCGCACGCCCGAGGAGGCGAGCGGGTGACCGAAGGCGATGGCGCCGCCGTACTGGTTCACGCGGGCGTCGTCGTCGGCGATGCCGTAGTGCTCCAGGAAGGCCAGCACCTGCACGGCGAAGGCCTCGTTGACCTCGAACAGGCCTATGTCCTCGATGGACAGACCGGCCTGGGCGAGGGCCTTCTCGGTGGCCGGGATCGGGCCGTAGCCCATGACCTCCGGCTCGACACCCGCGAAGGAGTACGAGACGAGGCGCATCTTGACCGGGAGGTTGTTCTCGCGGGCGAAGTCCTCGGACGCGATGATCGCGGCGGTGGCACCGTCGTTGAGACCGGCGGCGTTGCCCGCGGTGACCCGGCCGTGCGTACGGAACGGGGTCTTCAGGCCGGCCAGGTTCTCCAGCGTGGTGCCCGGGCGCATCGGCTCGTCGGTGGTGACCAGGCCCCAGCCCGTCTCACCGGCCGCCTCGTTGGTGTTGCGCACCGAGATCGGGACCAGGTCCTGCTGGATCTTGCCGTCGGCGTACGCCTTGGCGGCCTTCTCCTGCGAGCGCACGGCGTACTCGTCGGCGCGGAGCTTGGTGATCGTCGGGTACCGGTCGTGCAGGTTCTCGGCGGTCATGCCCATGAACAGGGCGGACTCGTCGACCAGCTTCTCGGAGACGAAGCGCGGGTTCGGGTCCACGCCCTCGCCCATGGGGTGGCGGCCCATGTGCTCGACACCGCCGGCGAGGGCGACGTCGTACGCACCGAAGGCCACACCGCCCGCGACGGCGGTCACGGCGGTCAGCGCGCCGGCGCACATGCGGTCGATGGAGTAGCCCGGTACGGACTGCGGGAGGCCCGCGAGGATGCCGGCCGTGCGGCCCAGCGTGAGGCCCTGGTCGCCGATCTGCGTGGTCGCGGCGATGGCGACCTCGTCGATCTTCGCGGGGTCCAGGTCCGGGTTGCGGCGCAGCAGCTCCCGGATCGCCTTCACGACGAGGTCGTCGGCGCGGGTCTCGTGGTAGATGCCCTTCGGGCCCGCCTTGCCGAACGGGGTGCGGACGCCGTCGACGAAGACGACGTCCCTGACGGTACGAGGCACGTTGGCTCTCCTCCAGGTGCGGGTGTGCACTGCTGCGCGCGGGGGCGTTCGGCATGTGTTGCTGAGCGCCCGCTCACCCGACCATGCTACTTGCGGGTAACCCTTGTGGACACCCCCTCCCCCAGGAGCGGTGAAGGTCACACTCCGCCCGTGGCGCCACGATCGTCCGCCCCCGTCCGATCGGACCCGGCGGGCCAACCCGTTCAGGTCACGTCCGGTGGGCGCCCGGCCGTGGTCGTGGCATTTCCCCCGGACCGTCCCGATCCTGACCCGGCCGGAGCGTCCCTCCTCCGGCTGAGTCGACGGATCGGATGCCAGCGATGCCCCCCACCACCCCGGCCGTGAACCACCAGGTCCCGCACACTTCGACCGTCCCCGCCAACAAGGGGCAGGCCGTCAAGCTGTTCGTGCGCGAGTACGACGGCACCCCGACGGGCGCCAACGCGCAGCGCAAGGCCGTTCTGATGCTGCACGGCCGCAGCGTTCCCTCGGTCGTGGCCTTCGACCTCCAGCACGACGGAGGCAAGTACAGCTGGGCGCGGTTCCTGGCCGACGCGGGATTCGACGTGTTCCTCATGGAGCTCACGGGCTCCGGCCTCTCGCCGCGGCCGGAGATGGACAAGCCCCGCAACGCCAACCCGCTGCACCAGGCCATCCTGATCCCGAACCCGCTGCCGGACACCAGCCCGCCGCCCTACCCGCACGAGCTGGGGAACTCGGAGAGCGAGTGGGGCGAGGTCGACACGGTCGTCGAGTTCATCAAGAACCTGCGGGGCCTGACCAAGGTGTCGCTCGTGGGCCAGTCGGCGGCCGCCTTCGTGTTCGGGCCGTACGCGATCCAGCACCCGGAGAAGGTGGAGAGCCTGCTCCTCCTGGCGCCCATCTATCCGCCCGACGGCCGGGCCAGCGTGCCGCCCAACAGCTTCGGCGCACCGGTGCCGACGTTTCCCGCCTCCACCCCGCCGTCCCTGTTCGGCTTCCCGATGAACCTCACCAGCAGGACGGGTCTCGAAAACGCCTGGGACAAGGAGGTGCACAGCAAGAAGCAGCGGGCCGCCGGCATGGTCGAGGCGGTGTGGAAGGAGTGCATGGCCGTCGACCCGGTCGGCAAGACCTGGGGCGGCCCGGTCGCCGGAGCGCCCGAGGGCGTCCTGCGGTTCCGCAACACCTACTGGTGGGGATGGAACAAGGACACCGTCTCGATCGACGGCGTGCTCGGGGACCAGGTTCCGGTGATGATCGTCTACGGAGAGCACGACCAGACGGCGAACTCGCCCACCTTCTCCGTCCCGGCTTTCTACGACGCGATCCCCGGCGTCCGCAAGCTGATGTTCCGGGTGGCCGGCGCCGGGCACTCCATGGTCTGGGAGCGCCAGCACAAGGTCCTGCACCGGCTGTCCAAGCGGTGGATCAAGCACACCAAGGTCGAGGACCTGGAGAAGGGCAGCTTCTACGTGGACGAGGACGGCGCCTACACGGACACCGTCTAGCGGAGCCCCCGGCACCGGGCCGGGGGCTCCACCGCACGGCAGGCCGGGTCAGGCGGTGGCCGCCAGGGCCGTGACCAGGGCCGGGGTGACCTGTTCGATCTGCCAGGCGCGGGCGCCGTAGCCGGCCAGGGCCTGCGCCACCGTGTCCGGGTCGAGCCGCTGCGGCGGCTCCCAGCACAGCCGGCGGACCGTGTCCGGGGTGATCAGGTTCTCCTGGGGCAGGTTGAGCGCCTCCGCCAGCGCCGAGACGGCGGTACGGGCCGCCGACAGCCGGGCCGCGGCGGCCGGGTCCTTGTCCACCCAGGAGCGCGGCGGCGGCGGACCGGCCGGGGTCGCCCCCGGCTGCGGCAGCTCGTTCTCGGGCAGGGCCTTCGCCCGGTCCACGGCGGCCATCCACTGGTCCAGCTGGCGCCGGCCCATCCGCTGCCCGTAGCCGGGCAGGGCCGACAGGGTGTGCACGTTCGCGGGCAGGGCCAGGGCGGCCTCGACGATCGCCGCATCGCCCAGCACCTTGCCCGGCGACACGTCGCGCCGCTGCGCGATCCGGTCCCGCGACTCCCACAGCTCCCGTACCACCGCCATCTGACGGCGCCGGCGCACCTTGTGCATGCCGGACGTACGGCGCCAGGGGTCCTTGCGGGGCGGAGCGGGCGGGGCGGAGGCGATGGCGTCGAACTCCTGGTGGGCCCAGTCCAGCTTGCCCTGCCGGTCCAGCTCCTTCTCCAGCGCGTCCCGCAGGTCCACCAGCAGCTCCACGTCCAGAGCGGCGTAGCGCAGCCACGGCTCGGGGAGCGGGCGGGTGGACCAGTCGACGGCGGAGTGGCCCTTCTCCAGGGCGTAGCCGAGCACGCTCTCGACCATCGCGCCGAGTCCGACCCGGGGGAAGCCGGCGAGGCGGCCGGCCAGCTCGGTGTCGAAGAGGGAGGTGGGCACCATGCCTATTTCGCGCAGGCACGGCAGGTCCTGGGTGGCGGCGTGCAGGATCCACTCGGTGCCGGACAGGGCCTCGCCCAGCGAGGAAAGGTCGGGGCAGCCCACCGGGTCGATCAGCGCGGACCCGGCACCCTCGCGGCGCAGCTGCACCAGGTAGGCGCGCTGGCCGTAGCGGTATCCGGAGGCTCGCTCGGCGTCGACGGCCACGGGGCCGGTGCCCGCGGCGAAGGCCGCGACCACTTCGGCGAGGGCGTCCGCGTCGGCGACCACCGGCGGGATCCCCTCACGGGGCTCCAGCAACGGAATCGGCACCCCACCGGGCGGAACAACGACGTCGTCCGGGGGGCCGCCCCCGGTGGTGGTGCGCAGGTCTGCTGCGGTCTCTTGGGCGTCGGTCACCGGTCAAGGGTATCCGTGTATACGACGCACCCGTCGCCGGAACGTTCCGGCGACGGGTGCGGGCAGTATGCGGGGAGTTTTCCGGGGGTATCCCCGGAGGTTCCCCCGGACGGAGTCCGGGGGAGGTTATCCGGGACCGCCGCCCCGCGCTCAGTGGATGATCCCGGTGCGCAGCGCCACGGCGACCATTCCGGCGCGGTCACCGGTGCCGAGCTTGCGGGCGATCCGGGCTAGGTGGGACTTGACGGTCAGGGCGGACAGGCCCATCGAGACGCCGATGGCCTTGTTGGACTGGCCCTCCGCGACGAGGCGCAGGACCTCGACCTCGCGGCCGGAGAGCTCCCGGTAGCCGCCCGGGTGGCTCGGGGCACCCGGGGGGCGGCGGTGCATACGGGCGGCCGCGGCGCCGATGGGGGCGGCGCCGGGGCGGGTGGGGAGCCCGATGTTGGTCCGCGTACCGGTGACGACGTAGCCCTTCACTCCGCCCGCGAGGGCGTTGCGCACGGCGCCGATGTCGTCGGCGGCGGACAGGGCCAGGCCGTTGGGCCAGCCGGCTGCGCGGGTCTCGGAGAGCAGGGTGAGACCGGAACCGTCGGGCAGGTGTACGTCGGCCACGCAGATGTCGCGCGGGCTGCCGACGCGGGGGCGGGCCTCCGCGATGGACGACGCCTCGATCACGTCACGTACTCCGAGGGCCCACAGATGGCGGGTCACGGTGGAGCGGACGCGCGGGTCGGCCACGACGACCATGGCCGTCGGCTTGTTCGGGCGGTAGGCGACCAGGCTTGCGGGCTGCTCGAGAAGAACGGACACCTAGGCCTCCTGGGGGAGTGGCGGGACGGCCGGCTCGGGGAAGGAAGCCGGTGCGAACCGTACGGATGGTCACTGACTCCTTCGGCACGTCACCCGCCCGGCTTTAGGGAATGATCACGATTTGGTGAGTAACAATTCGGGCAATTCGGACGCACGATCGATCATCGGGTGATCAGAAGCCCACAACGGACGCCGCCTTCCGACACCCGCTGCTCGGGGTGGTCCGCGGGGCGTCCGTACGGCCGTGCGGCTACGGGTGGTGCGGACCGCGCCGCTGTGGCAGGGAGACCACTCCCGTGACGGTGTCCGTCGGACCCACCGGCGGCAGCCCCGCGATCTGGCACAGCAGCTCGCACCACGCCGACAGGTGCGCCGAGGTGTCCGGCACCCCGCCCACCCCCTCGCGGGGCGTCCACGAGGCTCTGATCTCGATCTGCGTGGCCGGGCGCCGCTCCGCGAGCCCGCCGAAGTAGTGCGAGCTCGCCATGGTCACGGTCCCGCTCGCCTCCCCGTACGTCAGCCCGCGCGCGTCCAGCGCCCCGGTCAGCCAGGACCAGCACACCTCGGGGAGGAGCGGGTCCGCGGCCATCTCCGGCTCCAGCTCCGCCCGTACGAGCGTCACCAGCCGGAAGGTCCCGTGCCAGGCGTCGTGCCCGGCCGGATCGTGGAGCAGGATCAGCCGGCCGTCGGCGAGGTCGTCCTCGCCGTCCACCACCGCGGCCTCCAGTGCGTAGGCGTGCGGGGCCAGTCTCTGGGGCGGTTTCGTCGGGTCGATCTCGATGCCCGGGCGCAGCCGCGCCTTCTTCAAGCCGTCGACCGCCCGGCGGAACGGGAGCGGGACGGAGCTCTCCTTCGCGCTGTCCACATTGTCAGCGCCATCTGAAAATCGTCCCTGAGCCGCAGCCATGCGGGGAAGACTAGGCGGTATGTGCGGCCGTACGGCGCAGGGACACCCGCGCCGGGTCGGGCACTTCTTCATACGTGCGAAGATTTGGGTCGTGAGTGCCAACGACCGCCCGACGGGCCAGCCGAGTCAGACGTACGATTCCGCCTTCCTGAAGGCGTGCCGGCGCGAGCCGGTGCCGCACACCCCGGTGTGGTTCATGCGGCAGGCCGGGCGCTCGCTGCCGGAGTACCGCAAGCTGCGCGAGGGCACGCAGATGCTGGAGTCCTGCATGCGGCCCGACCTGGTCACCGAGATCACCCTGCAGCCGGTGCGGCGCCACAACGTCGACGCGGCGATCTTCTTCTCCGACATCGTGGTCCCGCTCAAGGCCATCGGCGTCGACCTGGACATCAAGCCGGGCATCGGCCCGGTCGTCGCCCAGCCGATCCGCCGCCGCGAGGACCTCGCACAGCTGCGCGACCTCACCCCCGAGGACGTCGCGTACGTCACCGAGGCGATCGGCATGCTCACGAGTGAACTGGGCTCCACGCCGTTGATCGGATTCGCGGGCGCGCCTTTCACCCTCGCGAGCTACCTCGTCGAGGGCGGCCCCTCGAAGAACCACGAGCACACCAAGGCCCTCATGTACGGGGACCCGCAGCTGTGGGCCGACCTGCTGGACCGCCTCGCGGAGATCACCTCCGCCTTCCTGAAGGTCCAGATCGAGGCCGGAGCCTCCGCCGTCCAGCTCTTCGACTCCTGGGTCGGCGCGCTCGCCCCGGCGGACTACCGCCGCTCGGTGATGCCCGCGTCGGCGAAGGTCCTGGAGTCCGTCGCCTCGTACGGGGTCCCGCGCATCCACTTCGGCGTGGGCACGGGCGAGCTCCTCGGCCTGATGGGCGAGGCCGGCGCCGACGTCATGGGCGTCGACTACCGGGTCTCGCTGGACGAGGCCGTCCGCCGCGTGGGCCCCGGCAAGGCGCTCCAGGGCAACCTGGACCCCGCGGTGCTCTTCTCCACGCCGGAGGCGGTCGAGGCCAAGACGGACGAGGTCCTCGCGGCCGCGGCCGGCCTGGAGGGCCACGTCTTCAACCTGGGCCACGGCGTCCTCCCGACGACCGACCCCGACGCGCTGACCCGCCTGGTGGAGTACGTCCACACCAAGACGGCCCGCTGAGCGGAACCGCACCCGAACAAGATCGAAACGTCGGTACTGTGCCGTGCATGACATGGCACGGGCCGACGTTTCGCATATCCGACGGAGAACACATCGACGGGGCCTGGTGCCTCGTGTGGCGCAGGCACTACCTGCTGGACGAGTACTTCGTCGAGCACCTCTTCGTCTACGCGGACGGCAGGATCACCCCCGGGTACGAGGCCACCGACCTCGCCGGGCTGGGGAAGCTGCTGGCCTCCGGGAAGATCGCCCTGGACCCGCCGGGCGCCCGGGAGCGGCCCGACGAGCCGTCGAAATGGCGCTCCCGCAGCCCGGAACCGCGGACGGACGCGAGCTTCCTCCTGGAGGTCGCCGACGAGATCGCCCGGCTGGCCGGCCGGCCGACGGCGGCCGACCGGTGCTGGGACGCCGTCCGCTCCTACCAGGCGGAGCCGACGCAGGAGCGACGGGCCCGGCTCCGGGAGGCGTACCTCGCCGTCCCCGCCCACCTGCGGGTCTACGTCCTGGGCGACATGGACCGCCAGGACCGGCCGCTGCGGATCCTGGTGACCGACCAGGGCGAGGCGGCGGACGGGGACGGCCCGGTGGTGACGGAGGAGATGCACCGAGAGGCCCTCGCGTACTTCACCGACCAGGACGCGGGCGTCGAGCGGGCCGGGCAGCGGCAGACCGTCCTGCACGCGGACGGCCCGGCGGGCGCCCCGCAGCCCCCGGTCGTCCTGCACCAGAGCGTGTACCCGCGGGGCTGGCCGGCCGAACTCGGCGACTTCGTGCTGCGCAACGACTACGACGCCCCCTTCACGTACGAGGGGGAGACCTACCTCACCGTGCTCCACGGCTACTGGGCCCGTTCCGCCGCCGACCGGGACGACCACGACCGGATCCGCGCCGCCGCGACCGCCCACGAGGCGCAGGAGCTGGGCGGACGGGCCGCGCGGCGCGCGGACTGGCCCGCCGTGCGCCTCGCGGTCATGGCCGGGCTGCTCCGCGCCAAGTTCGGGCAGCACCCGCGCCTCGCGGAACTCCTGACCGCCACCGGAGAAGCCGCAATCCTCTACACGGGCTACTCCGACGCCCCCTACTGGCGCGAGGAGGGCCCCCGCGGCGGCCGCAACTGGACGGGCCGCCTGCTGGAACTGATCCGCTCCGAACTCCGCGCTGCGACCTAAGCAGTAAGAGACGACCTAGACCCCCGCCGAGCGGACCGCGGAGACGGCTTTGCGCGCCGCCACCAGGATGGGGTCCCAGACCGGGGAGAAGGGCGGGGCGTAGCCCAGGTCGAGGGTGACCAGTTGGTCCACCGTCATGCCGGCCGTGAGGGCGACCGCCGCGATGTCCACCCGCTTCGCGGACCCCGCGCCGCCGACGATCTGGACGCCGAGCAGCCGGCCCGTGCGGCGTTCCGCCAGCATCTTCACCGTCATCTCCGCCGCGCCCGGGTAGTAGCCGGCCGTGGTCGTGGAGGTGATCGTGGCCGTCACGAAGCGCAGGCCCGCCTCCAGGGCGTCGCGCTCGCGCAGCCCCGTACGGGCGATCTCCAGGTCGCAGACCTTGCTGACCGCCGTGCCGACGACCCCGGGGAAGGTCGCGTAGCCGCCGCCCACGCCCGAGCCGATGACCTGCCCGTGCTTGTTGGCGTGCGTGCCCAGCGGGATGTGCCGGGTGCGGCCCGCGATCAGGTCCAGGACCTCCACGCAGTCGCCGCCCGACCAGATGTTCTCGTGGCCCCGGACGCGCATCGAGAGGTCCGTGAGGATGCCGCCCGACGGGCCGAGCGGCAGGCCCGCGGCGCGGGCGAGGGCCGTACGGGGCTCCACGCCGATGCCGAGCACCACCACGTCCGCCTCGTACTCCTCGCCCCCGGCCGTGGCCACCGCACGGGCCCGGCCCCGCTCGTCCGTGAGGATCTTCGTCACCTCGGCGCCGGAGACCGTACGGATCCCCATGCGGTTCATCGCGGTGTGCACCAGGCCGCCCATGTCCGGGTCCAGCGTGGCCATCGGCTGGGCGCCCCGGTGCAGGACGGTGACCTCGAAGCCCCGCTCCACCAGGGCCTCCGCCATCTCCACGCCGATGTAGCCCGCGCCGACCACGACCGCCCGGCGGCCCTGCGTGCGCTCCAGCGAGTCCATCAGGCGCTGGCCGTCGTCCAGGCTCTGGATGCCGTGGACCCCGTGCGCGCCGATGCCGGGGAGCCGGGGGCGGACGGGGCGGGCGCCCGTGGCCAGGACGAGCTTGTCATAGTCCGTCCAGGATTCGGATCCGCTGTCCAGATCGCGGGCGCGGACCCGGGATCCGGACAGGTCCAGCTCCACGACCTCCGTACGGGTGCGCAGGTCGATGTCGCGGGCGCGGTGCTCCTCGGGGGTGCGGGCGATCAGTTCGTCGCGCCCGGCGACCCGGCCGCCGACCCAGTACGGGATGCCGCACGCGGAGTACGACGTGAAGTGCCCGCGCTCGAAGGCGACGATCTCCAGCTCCGCCGGGCCCTTGAGCCTGCGGGCCTGTGACGCGGCGGACATCCCCGCCGCGTCACCGCCGACCACCACCAGTCGTTCCGTCGCCATCGTCCGTACCGCCCCTTCACCCCGTCATCGGATGGTGAACACGCTACGGGCGAACGCGCGTTCAGTCCTGCACGTCGGCCTCGGTGTCCGGAGCCGGCGTCCGGGGCGCGGGGACCTGGGGCGCGGGGACCTGGTGTGCGGGGAACTGAGGCGCGGGGACCTGGGCCGCGCTCCGCTGCGGGACCGGAGCCGGAGCCTGGGCAACCCCCGGGCGCGCCGGGCGCCGCCGGCGGTACAGCCGGACCAGCGCGACCACCAGCGCCGCCGTCAGCGCGAACGGCAGCAGCGCGCCCACCGCCACCGTCAGGTACCGCACGACCGTGGTGAAGACCTCCCAGCCGCCGCGCAGGGCGTCCAGGAACGTGGGCTCCTTCTCCTTCTTCTCCTTGGCCTCCGGCTTCGGGGCGGGCTCCGTGACCTCCAGCGTGATGGTGCCCATCGAGGTCTGGTCCTTGAGCGCCGTCTGCTGCGCCTGCAGCGATTCCAGGTCGGACTGGCGCCGGCTCAGCTCGCTCTCCAGCATCACCACGTCGCTCAGGGCCGTGGCCTTGCCCATCATCTCCCGCACCCGCGCCACGCTCGCCTGCTGCGAGGCGACGCGGCTGCCAATGTCGGCGACCTTCTCGGTGACGTCCTGCGCGTCGACCTTGCGGTGCAGGAGCTTCCCGCTGCCCTCCATGGCGCTGAGCACCGAGTCGTAGCGCTCGCCGGGCACCCGCAGGGTCACCGTCGAGGTCATCCGGCCGTCCTCGCCGCGTTTGGTCGACTCGTTGCCGACGTAGCCGCCCGCCCCGTCGGCCGCGGCGCGGGCGGCGGCGAGCGCCTTCTGGGCGTCCGTGGTCTCGATGCCGAGCGTCGCCGTACGGATCACGTTCGGGCGGACCGCGGCCGCCGGCGGGGCGTTCTTGTCGGCGGGGGCGGCCGACGGGGCCGCCGCGGCGCCCTTCGCGCCCTCCGCACCCTGAGGCGCCTTGCCGTCCTGGGCGGGCGCCGGCGCGACCGCCGCCCGGTCGGCCGAGGACGCCTTGCCCCCGGCGTCCGCGCCGCAGCCGGTGAGCGCGAGCGCCCCGGCCAGGGAGAGGGCGGCCACGGCCACCGCGGAACGGTGTCTGTACAGAGCATGCATCTTGCAAACCCCCGGTGATCGGCTGGTGTTGCCGTTTCGACGTACAGAGTCCCGCCGCGGGTTTCGCTTCCACGGTCCCGGGCCGGTCCCGATGCGGTCACGGTCCGGCCTCGGAGATCGGTCTGAGACGATGTGTCCATGCACGAAGCGGACATGCGTACGGATCGGCCGGGCCCGGCGG
Organism: Streptomyces sp. NPDC090045; assembly: GCF_044747975.1. Lineage (NCBI taxonomy): Bacteria > Bacillati > Actinomycetota > Actinomycetes > Kitasatosporales > Streptomycetaceae > Streptomyces > Streptomyces sp. NPDC090045. The sequence goes on along the minus strand of NZ_JBIVFA010000008.1, from coordinate 285,375 downwards.
GCTCCCCCGGCCACGTCGTCGTCATCGGCGGCGGCATCGCGGGCCTCGCGGCGGCCCACCGGCTGCTCGCCGAAGGCGCCCGCGTCACGCTGCTGGAGGCCGGACCGCGCCTCGGCGGCAAGCTGTACGCCGGCGAGCTCGCCGGAGCCCGCGTCGACCTCGGCGCCGAATCCATGCTCGCCCGCCGCCCCGAAGGCGTGGACCTCGCCCGGGCCGTGGGCCTCGGCGAGGCCGTGCAGCCGCCCGCCACCGCCACCGCCCACCTGTGGACCCGGGGCGCGCTGCGGCCGATGCCGCGCGGACACGTCATGGGGGTCCCCGGCGACCTGGGGCCGCTCGCCGCCTCCGGGGTGCTCTCCGCGGAGGGCCTGGCCCGCATCGAGGCCGAACGCACGCTCCCGCCCGCCGAGATCGGCGAGGACGTCGCCGTCGGCGCGTACGTCGCCGCCCGGCTCGGCCACGAGGTCGTCGACCGGCTGGTGGAACCGCTGCTCGGCGGCGTCTACGCGGGCAACGCCTACCGCATCTCCATGCGGGCCGCCGTGCCCCAGCTCTTCGAGGCCGCCCGGACGCACGCGCTGCTGTCCGACGGGGTACGGGAACTGCAGCAGAGGGCGGCGGCCGCCCCCCAGCAGGCCGGTCCGGTCTTCGCCGGCATCGACGGCGGCATCGGACGGCTCCCGCTCGCCGTGGCCGAGGCCTGCCGCGCGGCCGGAGCGCGGATCGTCACCGGCGCACCCGTCACCGAGGTCACGCGTACGCCCGGAGGCTGGCGGATCGTGGCCGGCGCGGGAACCGCCGCGAGCACGGAGATCATCGAGGCCGACGGCGTGGTCCTCGCGACCCCGGCCGGGCCCGCCGCACGCCTGCTGGACGGGCTCGCGCCCACCGCTGCGGCCGAGCTGCGCGGGGTCGAGTACGCCTCGATGGCCCTGGTCACCATGGCCTTCCGCCGCTCCGACCTGCCGGCCGCCGTCGCCGGCGGGGGCGCCAGCGGGTTCCTCGTACCGCCCGTCGACGGCCGGACCATCAAGGCCTCCACCTTCTCCAGCAACAAGTGGGCCTGGGCCGGGGCGGATCCCGAACTCTTCCTGCTGCGCACCTCGGTGGGCCGCTACGCCGACGAGGCCGACCTGGGGCGTGAGGACGGCGAGCTGGTCGAGGTCTCCCTCGCCGACCTCGGCGAGGCCGTGGGCCTCGCGGCCCGGCCGGTCGCCTCCACCGTCACCCGCTGGGACGGCGGGCTGCCCCAGTACCCGGTCGGCCACCTCGATCGGGTGGCCCGGATCCGCGGGGCCGTCGCCGCCCTGCCGGGTCTCGCCGTGTGCGGCGCCCTCTACGACGGGGTGGGCATCCCGGCCTGCATCGCCGGCGCCGGCCGGGCCGCCGAGGCGGTGCTCGCCTCGCTCGGTGCGCGTACGGCACCCCTGGCGCCGACCACTGATCAGGGCACGGGACAATAGGAACATGACTGCACCAGAGAAGATTCCCAACGCGGGGAAGAAGGCGAAGGACCTCAACGAGGTCATCCGCTACACCCTGTGGTCCGTCTTCAAGCTGAAGGACGTCCTGCCCGAGGACCGCGCCGGTTTCGCCGACGAGGTCCAGGAGCTGTTCGACCAGCTGGCCGCCAAGGACATCACCGTCCGCGGCACCTATGACGTCTCCGGCCTGCGCGCCGACGCCGACCTCATGATCTGGTGGCACGCGGAGACCGCGGACGAGCTGCAGACCGCGTACAACCTGTTCCGCCGCACCAAGCTGGGCCGCGCACTGGAGCCGGTGTGGTCGAACATGGCCCTGCACCGCCCGGCCGAGTTCAACAAGTCGCACATCCCGGCCTTCCTCGCCGACGAGGTCGCGCGCGACTACGTCAGCGTGTACCCCTTCGTGCGCAGTTACGACTGGTACCTGCTGCCGGACGAGGACCGCCGCCGCATGCTCGCCGACCACGGCAAGATGGCCCGCGGCTACCCCGACGTCCGCGCCAACACCGTCGCCTCCTTCTCGCTGGGCGACTACGAGTGGATGCTGGCCTTCGAGGCGGACGAGCTGTACCGCATCGTCGACCTCATGCGTCACCTGCGCGCCTCCGAGGCCCGCATGCACGTCCGCGAAGAGGTGCCCTTCTACACCGGGCGCCGCAAGTCCGTCGCCGATCTGGTGGCCGGGCTCGCCTGATACCTCCCCTGGGGGGAAGGACCGGAGGACGACCACACCGTCAGGTGAGTTCCTCCGGTGGATCGGGAGGCCCTGCCCCCGAAACGACGCAGCCGGAGATCCCGCCCGGAAGTTCAGACGACTGGCGGCAGCAGCGCCCTGCGGGCGCCCGCTGCCCGGTCGTCCAGCGACACCGGTGCGGGCTCCGGATGCGGCGCACACGTGACGCGCCATCCCGAGGTGGCGCCCGTCAGCAGATACCGCTCCACGTGACGGTCCACGCAGTCGTTGCGTCCGCCGACCACCCCGTGCGAGCCGGCCCCGGCCTCCGTCACCAGCGCGGCCCCGGCGCCCAGCCGCCGCTGCAGCTCCAGCGCTCCCGCGTAGGGGGTCGCCCCGTCCCGCTCCGCCGCGACCACCAGCGTCCGCGGCAGCAGGGCCGGCCGCTCGACCGCCACCGGCCGCTGCCGCCGGGTCACCGGCCAGGAGGCGCACGGCAGGTTCAGGAAGGCATTGGCCCAGGTCTCGAAGGGGGCCGTGCGGGCCAGCTCGGTGTTGTCGCGGTCCCAGGTCCCCCAGTCCGCGGGCCAGGGGGCGTCGTTGCACAGCACCGCCGTGTAGACGGCCGTCGCGTTCTCCGCCGCGGCCGCCGCGGCCGGGTCCGGGGCGGCCTGGGCGGCCAGCTCCGCCGGATCGCCGCGCAGGAAGGCGGCCAGGGCCGACGCACGCTCGGGCCAGACGTCGTCGTAGTACGCGGCCTGGAGGTAGGCGGCCCGGAGTTCGCCGGTGCCGACCCTTCCGCCGGCGGGCGTACGGGCCACCGCGTCCCGGACCCGCTCGTAGCTCGCCTGCACGGCCGCCGGGGTGGCGCCCAGGCGGTACGTGCCGTGGTGGCGGGCGGCCCAGGCGCGGAAGTCGTACCAGCGGCGCTCGAAGCCGGGCGCCTGGGCGAGGTTGTTGCGGTACCAGATGCGGCGCGGGTCGGGATCGACCGCCGAGTCGAGGACCATCCGGCGGACGTGGCCGGGGTGGAGGGCGGCATAGACGGCGCCGAGGTAGGTGCCGTACGAGGCACCCATGAAGGTCAGCTTCCGCTCGCCGAGCGCGGCGCGCAGGACGTGCAGGTCGCGGGCGTTGTTCAGGGTCGAGTAGTACGGCAGGGCCGCGCCGGCCCGCAGCGCGCAGCCGCGGGCGTAGGCCCGGGCGGCCTCGACGCGCTGCTCCTTGTACGCGGGGGAGGGGTCGGCGGGTTCCTGGGTGGGGCCCGTCGCGCGGGCGGAGGGGTCCTGGCAGGACAGCGGGGCGGAGCGGCCGACGCCGCGCGGGGCGTAGCCGACGAGGTCGTAGGCGGCGGCGATGCGCTCCCATGCGGGCAGGCCGGCGACGAGCGGGAAGGACATCCCGGAGGCTCCGGGGCCGCCGGGGTTGTGGACGAGCGCGCCCTGGCGGACGGCTCCGCGGGCGCGGGTGGCGGCGACCCGGCTGACGGTGAGGGAGATCTGCGGGCCGTCGGGGCGGGCGTAGTCGAGCGGTACGCGCAGGGTGGCGCAGCGGACCGGGGCGGGGAGCCCCTCGACGCCGGGGCAGGCGCGGAAGTCGAGACCGGCGGTGGCGGCCCGGCGGGCGGCGAGCGCGGCGCCGGCCGACTCGGCCTCGGTGCCGGCGCCCGCCCCGGCGGCGTCCGGGGCCGGTGCGGCGCGGGCGGTGGGGGTGCACAGGGCGAGGGAGAGCGCCGCCACGGCGGCTCCGTGGCGTGCGAGTCTCGTCCGCATGACGGGCCCGCCTCTCATCGTATGAAGTGATGAGAGACCGGCCCGTGTGCGTTGTAAAGGATCACCGGCGGGTGTCGGCCGCCCTGGCCTCCGTCGGCCTATCAGGAACTGCTGGAGCAGCTCGAACTCGAACTGCTGGAACAGCTGGAACCCGAACTGCTCGAACAGCTGGAACCGGAGGAGCCGCCGCAGCTCGAACCGCTGCCGCCGCCACAGCCGGAACCGCTGCCTCCACAACTGCCGCCCGAGGCCCCGCAGCTCGACCCCCCGCCCCCGTCGCTCGCGGCGCACCAGACCACCGGGAGCAGCATGTCCGCGGAGCCGGACGACGACGAGTCGGTGTGGTGGGAGCGCGCGCCCGACTGCGCCGCGGCCAGCCGGGTGCCGCGGGCGGCGGGCACCAACTGCTGCCGCAGGTACGGGTCCCGCAGGCCGCGCAGCCCGAACAGGGCCGTCTGCACGTGCGGGGTCCGGTCGTTCACGTAGGCGGAACGCATCGCCCGCAGCGCCCGCAGCCCGGCGCCGGTCACCCGGCTCTTGGCCCGGACCGCGCCGATCACGCCCACGATGATGCCGATCACCAGCACGGGCAGCACCTTCACGGCGAACGGCACCTGGGCGCTGTCGAGGGCGAGCCCCACGACGGTCAGCACCAGCGACACCGGGATCATGAGTGTGCACACGACGGTCTGGGCCACCCCGCAGCGGCGCCGGGTCCGCCCGGATCCGGGCGGGGACACCATTGCGCGGGCGGCCAGGGCGTCCCCGATCTCCTGGACGGCCGGGTCGCACATGGCGGCGTAGCGCACCTGGTAGAGCCACCCGGAGGGAGCTCCGGCGTGGGCCTGGAGGACGGCCCGCTCGGCCGGGTCGGTGGCCCGGGCCCCGGGGCGCACCTGGACGATGCCGGGACCGCCGACCACCAGGCGGCCGTCGCCGAGCATCGCGACGAGCGCGGCGTCCACGACGGTGCCCGGCCCGCCCACCACGAAGGCGGCCTCGGACAGGTCGTGGAGACGGGCCGCGGATCCCGCCGGGGCGGGGCGGCCCCCGCGCCCACGGCGCAGGAGCAGGACGGAGGAGACGAGGACGGCGATCCAGACCGCCACGGCGAGGAGGTTCATGCCGCCCTCCCCGCGAGCGCCCGGGCCCAGCGGACCACCCGTCGGGGCGGCCGCACCCCGGCCCGTTCCCGCCACCAGGCGGTGAGCCGGCGCCGCGCGGCGGGATCGGCCGGCAGGTCCCGGATCAGCAGGTGCTCGGCGAAGTCCAGCGCGTCCCGCCGGTACCCGCCGGTCATCGGGCGGCCCTTGGCGTACGCGAGGAACGCCTCGCGGTACGGGTCGCGGCCGCCCAGGATCCCGGGCAGCTCCGGAGCCAGCCTGGCCACCACGTCGGCCCGCTTGGCGGCCAGCGCCCGGGCCTGCACCCGGATGCGCCCGCGGTCGAAGCCCTCGGGTACGGGAGTCCCGGCCACCAGCGCCGACAACAGCGCGGCCTGCCCAAGCGCGACCCGGGTCCGAGCGGCCTCGACACCGTCCCGCACCCCGCGCCCGTCGGCTCCTTCCCACGCCCTCTCCAGCCCACCGGCGGCTTCCGGCGTGCTCGCCTGCCCGGCGGCGGTCTGCGGCGCGTTGGCCTGCTCGGCGGCAGCCTTTGGCGTGTTGTCCGGCTGGGCGGTGGCCTCCGGCGTGCTCTCCGGCTCGGCGGTGGCCTTCGGCGCGCTCTCCGGCCCGTCGGCGGCTTCCGACGTGCTGCCCGGCTCGGCGGTGGCCTTCGGCGCGTTCCCCTGCCGCTCGGCGCCCTTCGGCGTGCCGCCCGGCCTGGCGGTGGCCTTCGGTGCGTTCCCCTGCCGATCGGCGGCCTTCGGCACGCTCTCCGGCCCACCGGCGGCTTCCGGCGCACTTCCCCGCCCCTGGGCGGTCTCCGGGTCGTTCTCCCTCCGGACCCGCGGCGCGGGGTCGGACGTCAGCACCGCCCGGATCGTGGCCAGTTCGCCGGCGAGCTCCGCCTCCGGCGGGAAGTCGTCGTCCCGCTCCAGCAGCACGCCCGGCGGGTCCACCCGGGAGCGGAGTGCGGCGAGCAGGTCGAGCACCACCGGCGGCACCGGGTGCGCGTGCGTGTCGTGCCAGACGCCGCCCCGCTCGACCCCGCCCGCCACGTGCACGTACCCCAGCGCCTCCAGCGGGATCGCGTCCAGGACGGCCGCCGGGTCCTCGCCCCGGTTGACCCGGTTGGTGTGCAGGTTGGCCACGTCGATGAGCAGCCGGACACCGGTCCGCTCGACCAGCTCCGTGAGGAACTGCCCCTCGGTCAGCTCCTCGCCCGGCCAAGAGAACAGCGCCGCGATGTTCTCCAGCGCCAGCGGTACGGGCAGCGCGTCCTGCGCGATCCGTACGTTCTCGCACAGCACGTCCAGCGCGTCCCGCGTGCGCGGCACCGGCAGCAGGTGCCCGGCCTCCAGCACGGGCGAGGACGTCCGTACGAAGGCGATGTGCTCGGTGACGAGCGGCGCCCCCAGCGCCACCGCCCGCTCGCCGAGCGCCGCCAGCTTCGCCGGGTCCGGCCGGTCGGCGCCGCCGAGGCCGAGCGAGACCCCGTGCGGCACGACGCGCGTGCCGCGCTCGCGCAGCCGCAGCAGTGCCTCGGGCAGGTGGCCCGGGCAGATGTTCTCGGCCACCACCTCGACCCAGTCGAGGCCGGGCAGCCGCTCGACGGCGTCCGCGATCTCCGGCCGCCAGCCGATGCCCACCCCCAGGTGTGCCATGGGCTTCATGTCCCCTCGCCCCCTCTCAACGCATCGTGTGCCGGTGTCATGGCCCCGACGGAGTCGAGCCAACCCGCAGCAGGGGACGTTCAGAGGAACATTTGAGGTTCCCGCGCACGCGGGGGTGTCCGAGCGGCTCGGTCAGAGCCGGGCGCGCAGCGCCGGGTGGTCGGCGACCACCGTCGCGCTGCCCGGCGCGATCTCGGTGAACCCGGCGTCGCGGACCACCGGCAGCCCGCTCCCGCTCAGCTCCGCCCACCGCTCGCGCGCGGCCGTCCGTACGGCCAGCCGGAAGCCGGATTCCCGCCAGGCGGTGCGCTCCGCGCCGGTCAGCTCCCACCACGCCAGCTGCGCCGCGTGCCCGGCCTGGGCCATCGCCTTGCCGGCCGACATGTCGAGGCCGGGGTTGAGCCACAGCACCGGCAGCTCCGGGTTTCCGACCGCGGCCACCGGCTCCGGGTCGTCCAGATCGGTTCCCGACACCTGGAGCTTCGCGAGCTCCTTGGGCCAGCCGTCCAGGGGCACCGGCGGGAAGACCCGTACCTCCGAGGTGTCACCGTGCACCGTGACACCCGGCAGGGTCTGCGCCTTGCGCCACTCCGCCCCGCGGGCCCGGCGGACCACCTTGCGGATCCGCGCGTCCTGCCAGTCGCGGACCGCCTCGGCCCACTCGCCCTCGCCCTGCGCCCGCTCGTCGGTGAGCAGGACCAACACCGCGCGGGCCGCCGTCTCCAGGGCGTCCGTCCGGGCCGGCGGCTCGGCCTTCTCGATCCGGACCACGAGCGGCAGGACGAACTGCGGGGCCTCGTCGCGCAGGGCGTGCTCCTGCCGGAAGGGGCTGTCCGCGCCGACCGCGGGCACGTCGGAGATGTCGTTCGTGTGCTGGCTGCTCATCCCGCCAAGGATGCCAGGCTCCACCTCAAGGAGGATGCCCCGGGTACTCACCGCGGGCGAGGATCGGCGGCATGAAGAGTGATCTTATTCCGGCACCCGCTGTGTCCCCCGCAGGTCGAGTCTCATAGCTCCCCGACGGCAGCGCCGCCGTGTCTCGTACCAGGTAGAGGTGGGTGTCGCATAAGGAAGCGATGGGGACCCTAGCGGAGTGGCCAGCATCACAGCTCGAAGCGTTTCGTTTGGATCATCATGCTGACCAGATGACGATGCCGGCGAAGTGGAGTCCCGCTAGGTAGATGGTGCGGAAGGTCAAGAGTCTCCGATGTCGCCTGGGTGCAGCCAGGGAGCACCGTTAGCTGGATTCTGGGCGCTATGAAAGCTCGCGAAACATTCCATCGATCTCAATGCGTTCGGAAACCGATACGGAGGCTCCTGGGAATCCGTAGCTCGTCCCAGAGGTAAGCCGACTGCGAGAATACTCGTCGTCTGCGTAACGTTGTTCAATCGAATCTCGGGCAGACTCGATCTCCGATCTCATGTCGTCGATTACGCCGACTCTGGTCGCCGCCGTTTCGACTTCGTCGACCCATTGGTGATCAGCATCACGATCTTGTTCGTTGCCGGACAGATTCTCCAGTTCCTGCCGCAATCCAGACCAGACGCTCTCGTAAAATTTTTCACTAGGGTCGAAATGCCGATTTAGAACTGGACCGTATGATTCAAAGAATTCTTCGAATGCGGTCACGTCGTCTATGCTGTAAAGCAATTCGCCCCAGCTCTCGAAGGCCCATCTCAGCTCGCCTCGAACGTGTTGCGGATCCTCTGTGTAACGCATCATCAATGCCGTATTGAAGAGTTTCCAATCGTCGGGATCCATGTATTTGGAGGCTGAGCCCTTAAGGAGTTCGGTTGTCACCGCAAGGATCTCATTGAACGATTTCCCCATCAGCCGATGCGCCGGCTGTAGCGAGTCGAGGAGGGGTTTGATCGTCCGCTGGTAGCTCCTAAGCAGTCCGCGCGAATCGGACTTGCTGGCTTCCTTTTCTTTGACAATCAGCTCCATCATCTTTCTGGCAATGGAGATTGAGTGGCGAGTCACGGTGCCGGCGCAGTGCTGGAATCGGAGCTTCCCGTCAGGCTCGGATACCGCGTACACCAGGAGCGTGCTCACTTGAGCAAGATGTACCGAGTCCCCGATGATGGCCATCAGGTAGTCTGGTTCTTCGTCAAGGAAAGCGAGAGTGAAGTCGCGTACGCTTGGATTTGCGTAGGCGATCATCGTGACCCCGTCATTCCTTTTCTCCACACGGACGAAGGTGCCTTCTAGTACTCGAAGTGCGCTCGTGTACTCCGTTGGCTTCGCCTCTTTCTGAACCAAAGCCCTGAGGTCGCTGGAGCTGGCGCCATTTACAGGGAATGACGCAAGTGTAAGCGTGATCCGTTGGCCAAGATCCGACAACCCGTTGTTGAAGACTATTCTCCAAAGATCCAGCGGATGGTCAAGCGTGTGGTTAAGGGTACGTGCGAGCTCATCCGCCGACGAGTGAGACCGCTTGATGACCAGTTCGAGGATCCGCGGGGAGAAGTTCTTGTGGTTAACAACTGTCCAGTAGGACGAATTTCCTACATACTCCCTGACAACTTCTCGCGAGAGGGTTGAAAAGTAGAGGTGGTTGTATAGCATGCGCGCTCGCTGGATAGCCCCGTAGTCAGCGATCTTTATTACGCACTCGACAACTCGAAAGTCGGCATGAGCGATTGGCTCGCTGATTAGTCGAGTCTGTTGAAGGATTTGTGATCTCGTTGTCATGACAAGCCGCTTGTCCGGGTTCCGCGCCACACGGTCCATTAGGCGTATTACCCAACTGTCCTTGGCTCGCCTTTCGCTGAGGTCTGTCTGCCCGAGGAAATCGTCAAACAGAAACACCTGTTTGCGGCCTGACTTGTATGCATCCCACGCGTCGTCAACGTCGGTTCCGACCGATACGATCTGCCATCCCTCGTGCCAGTACCTTAGAGCGAGCATTTCGGCGAGCATACTCTTGCCGACTCCGGGCGAACCCGTTAGAACGACGACGTGCTTCTCGTCGAGTAGTTCGTGTGCTGCCTTGAAGCTGCTGGTGGGAACGTACAGCTTGACTCGATCCCTGATGTCTTCGAGCAGCGCCTCGCTGCGCTCCCAGATGCCGCTCTGAACAATGCGTTCCAGAATGGTTGTCGAGGCGAGCCAAAGCTTGAAATGTTGTTGCTCCACTACCGGATGTCGCGCGATTAGGCCATTAATGTCGACTTGGGCCAGCAGGTCCGCGGTGTCAGAAATCCACGGCTTGAGGTCACCTGCGAGGGTGTCCTTCTGTGTCCTATTTAGATTTTGGGACGTGACGAAGAGATAGCGGTCGGGCTTCTCTTTGTCCATTTTTGGGGATTCCCGACGCGCCGACGAGCGGAGATCTGAGAACGATGAGCCGAGGTAGTGCTTGCACTGGACGACAAGCTTTCCCTCTGCTGTGCTTGCCCGCAAGTCAATGCCGCCATCGCGGCCACGCCCGAACGCCTCCAAGCGCCAGCGATACTCGGCTTCGAGGAGATCGCGAATCAATATCTCGAAGTCGTTGGGCGAGAGGGTGCGGAAGTCGTAGTCGGCCAAATCTGTACTCTCCAACAGAGTGAATGTGCCATCAGCTTGCACGCTGAGACGAAGGGCATCAACCGTGCCGACGCTATCGGTAGCAGGCACTGCCCTCTTGAAATGTTCGGGAGGGGCGTTGCCAGCGGAGTTTGCAACCTGGGATGCGAAAAGGAGTTCGGGGTCCCCCTTCCGCGAACGGCCGGTGCCCGGCGCCCCGGCTGGACTCAGGCGGTCCGCAGCATCGGGCGCCCGCGCTCGTACACCTCCCGGGCGTAGGGGTTGCCGAGGTGAGGCCGGAGGGAGGCAAGCATGATTCGTACGCGGTCGTCGCAGCGGCCTGACTGAACGTGCGGGTAGTCGTCCAGGACTCGGCCCCAGTCCACGCACGCCTCCTCCAGGCGACCCACGGAAAGCTTCCGCTCCGCGATCATGGAGTTGTACCGGACTCGGGTCCGGCGGTAGACCGGCTCCCGCAAGCGGTCGGCCAGCTCCATGGATGCGATCGAGCCGGCGACGTCGCCCAGCTCGTAGCGAACCTGGCCCGTGTGGTACGCCAGTGCGGAGGGGTCGTACGACCCGAACGCCTTCGCCCGGGACTCTGCCTTTTCCATGGCGGTCTCGGCCTCTTTGATCCGCAAGAGGGCGGTTGCACGGTCCCCGGTTTGGGCCGCCGCATGGGCCTGCTGACCCGTGAGGAAGGCCAGCATCCGAGGCCCGGCCTGCGGTGACGCCGAGGCTGCCGCGTCTGCCAGACGGATCGCCAGGGGGCCATGGCCGAGGTCGACCGCCTGGACGCTCATCCCCCGCAGGGTGGTGCAGTAGGTCAGGTGGTCCCCGGCGGTGCCGGCCAGTTCCAGCGCCTTGCCGTAGTAGCGCTGAGCCAGGCCGTCCTGGCGTTCGTCCATCGCCATGTAACCAGTGAGGTAGCAGTGATCAGCCGCCGCCGACCGCATCGCGTTCTTCACGTCGTCGGTCGCGGTGGCTTTCAGCGCAGGCACGATGGTGTTGACCAGGAACGCGGCAGCCATGGGACGGGCCATCCGGCCGCCGAATTTGTCATCAAGGTCGCTTATGTGTTCGATCATGGCTGCGATGGCATCTACCTCGGCTCGACCGATGCGGGTGTGCGGGTCTGCCTGGACGCGCTCGAGACGGTCGCGGACGTCCGGCCAGCCCGGGATGGCAGCGGCGGCCGAGAAGAAGCCGGCGCCGAGGACACTTCTGCGTGATGGGTCCATGTCTGCGCTCCCGAGGTCGACCAACCCCGCCACGGTATCCGGCGATTGGCGGGAAATCTCGGGCGCTTGACTGAACCCCGCTGCGTATGGCGTGACCGGGCGGCCCAGCCTGCGGGACAGGGCTTCCAGGACCAGCGGGCGAACTGCTGGCCGTGGCAGGCTTCCCGCGATCCACTTCGGGACCGCCGATTCGTCGTACTGGAACGGGATGCCGACCTCGGCACCCACCCGGGCAACGGCCCGGATGAGCTGGCCACGGGTCCAGCCGGTCTCTTCGAAAAGCGCTGCTAACGCGGTGTTCGGTGTCCCTGCTGCCATGGTCGTCTCCCGCATTTTCACGGCTTTCACGGTCCGGAGCCGTCACCACCATACGCACGCTGTGTGCACGGCAGTTGACTGTTCATCACCCGCCCGGGGCTGTGAGTGGTCCGCATCCGTGGCCTTGGGCGGGACCACGTCGAAGCATTCGAGGGGAGACGTCGTGTCCGACCAGGAGTTCCCGCCCCCTTCCGCAGATTCACCCGACCCCAGCGACGACCTGGCGGACCGGGCCGCGGTCGGCTTTGAGCGTTTCCTGGAGCGCCTGGAGGCGCCCGCCGAAGACGTCCAGCACGACCGACTCGCCGACGCACCGGACGTGCCGTGACGAGCCGCCGTCGAGGCCGGTCCCGGGACCGGGTCTGCACGGTCATGGCGGTGGTATGGGCCGTCAGCCACGTCGCCGCCGGCGTCCTGATGGCCCAGTCCGGCGAGTCCGCCACCGCGGCCTTCGCCCACGGGGACCAGCCCGTGGCCGCCCGCCCCGACCTCCCCAACGACGACGACCCCGACGGCCATTCGTGCCGGTGCGGAGACCGAGCCCCGCTGTAGACCCCCTCGGCCCTGCGGGGCGGCGCACAGCCCCGATCCACCCCACGCCGGGGCTGTGCCCCGGCCCGCAGGGCCAGCACACCAAACCCCGCCCCGACATCTCGGGGCCGACCGAAGGAGCACCACGTGAACGACACCCTGGAACTTCCGAAGGCCATCCCGTTCGGGGCCCGCGCCGAGCGTGAGCCCTACACCATCGACCTGGACGGCTCCACCTTCGCGTTCGACCGCGTCCGCCAGGTCAACGTCCTGACCGACGGGTCCGGCGATCTGCTGGCCCATCGGCCCATGGCCGCGTCCTGCACCAACACCAACTGGGACAGTACCAACGACGACACCACCGACCCGTACGTGATGCAGTGACCCAGCTTCTCAACAGAGGCGCGGTGTTGGTCGTCTCAAAGGAGATGGACCCGGCGGCCGACCTGGTGGTGGACGAACTGGTCAGCCGCCAGGTGCCGGTGATGCGCTTCGACATGGGCGACTTTCCGCAGCGGATGACGCTCACCGCGGAGCACACCACCGGCCCGTGGTCCGGCCTCCTGGCCGATGACCTGCGCTCTGTGCGGCTGGAGGGGGTGAGGGCCGTCTACTACCGGCGGCCCCGCCTCCCCTCCATCACCGACGTCATCACCGAACCCCATCACAGCTGGGCGGCGGAGCAGGCCCTGGCCGGCCTCCTGGGCACCCTGTACGCGCTCCCGGTGCTGTGGGTGAACCGGCCCGAGGTCGACAAGATCGCCTCCCACAAGCCGGTTCAGCTCCCGGTGGCCGTGGCGTGTGGGCTGGCCACCCCCCGGTCCATGATCACGAACGTTCCCGAGGATGCCCGCGCGTTCGCGGCGAGCATCGAAGGGCCGGTGATCTGCAAACCGCTGATGGGCGGCCCGCTCCACTACGGTGACGGCCGCCGCCAGGGCGTCCCCACCCATCTGATCGACCCGGCTGCTCTGGACGACTCTGTGGCCCTGACCGCTCACCTGTTCCAGGAGTGGATCCCGAAGGCGTATGAAGTCCGGTTGACCGTCGTGGGGCGGGAGTTGTTCGCGGCGGAGATCCACGCCGGGAGCGAAGCCTCCAGGGTGGACTGGCGCAGCGATTACGACGCCCTGTCGTACAAGCCGTGCACCGTGCCCGGCCCCGTCCGGGACGGAGTCCTGGCTTGGCTGGACCACTTCAGCCTGAACTACGGCGCGTTCGACTTCGCCGTAACCCCCGAAGGGGAATGGGTGATGTTCGAATGCAATCCGTCCGGCGAGTGGCATTTCATAGAGACCCGGACCGGACTGCCCATCTCCGCCGCCCTGGCCGAACTCCTCGCCGGAGGTACCCCATGACCGTGCTCGATCCTCCCTACGCGCGTCAGCTGCGGGTCCAGCTGGCCGACACCCTGGAGGCCAAGGGGGCCTTATCCGATCCCGTCCTACGCCGAGCCCTGGAGGCCGTCCCGCGACATCTCCTGGTGCCGGCGTTTTGGGCCGGCCCCGGCCAGTTGGTCGGGCCGGACGGCCCTGACTACCTGACCCGGGTCTACTCGGACGACGTCCTGGCCACCCAGTTCACGGACGGGGTGGTCACGTCGTCGTCCACCGCGCCTGGGCTCATGCTCCCTATGCTCCAAGCCCTGGGCGTTCGACCCCATCACCGGGTCCTAGAGGTGGCCACCGCCACCGGCTACAACGCCGCCATTCTGTGCGAGCTGGCCGGCGCCGATCACGTGACCACCATCGAAGTGGACCCTGGCCTGGCCGGGGATGCACGGCGGCGGCTGGCCGAGGCCGGATACCACCCCTTGGTCATTACAGGGGACGGCCGGGCTGGCTTCTGGGACCGGGCCCCGTACGACAGGCTGATTGCGACGTGCGGCTTCGCCACGGTGCCGTTCACGTGGGTGGAGCAGATGCGGCCCGGCGGTGTCATCGTCTGCCCTGTCGGGTCCGGGAACGCCCGCCTGGTCGTGGACGACACCGGCAAGCGGGCGGAGGGCCAGTTCCTGCCGGAACCGTCGTACTTCATGGCCGTACGGGAAGCCGATACCACCGGGGCGGCCGATTACCCGCACGCCGCCGAGGACAACCCGGTGACCCGTCCGACCAGCTTGGACCCAGCCGCCCTATTCGGGAGGGACGGGTTCCCGTTCCTGCTGTCCCTGACGCTCCCCGGCGTTGCCCTTTCCTCGGAGCTGGACGCCGCCGGTACCGTCACCGGGTGCCGGATCTGGACCGCCGACGGCTCCTGGGCCCGCGTCACCGCGGGCACCGCCCACCAGGCCGGTCCCCGCAACCTCTGGGACCTCACCGAGGGCGCCCACCAGGTGTGGGAGGAGCACAACGGCCCCGGCCACGACCGGTTCGGCCTCACCATCACCACCGACGGCCAGACTCTCTGGGTGGACACCCCCGAGGCCGTCATTCCATCCGCCATGTGACCGCTGGCCCTGAGAGAAGGAGACCCTGATGACCCCCACCCCGGCCCCGGCTGACTTTCCGCCCTGACCTTCCGCCGCAGCGTCGGGCCCGCCTGTGGACGTCGGTCCAGCGCGGCCGCGCCCACGCGGCCCGCACCGCGGTGAAGTACCCGCAGGCTGGCGCCCGCGTCCGGGAGATCCTCGCCCAGGGGAACAGCGGCGCCTGACTGCCCGGGTACGCGAAGGGCCCCCACCCCGACACGGGTGGGGGCCTTCTGCGTGACCTTGGAGGGTCGTATGCCTCTCCAGTTACGCGTGCCCGGTTTGGGAGCCATGCGACAGTACGCGGACGTTCTGGGCCCCGTTCAGGGCTCTCCTCAGCCTCTCAATCTCGGCGTGCTGGGCGGCCAGCTGCGACACCGCCCGCGTACGGAACTCGGTCAATTCGTTGATCGTCTCGTTCCGCGCGGCCAGCCGCTCCCGGAGACTGGCGTTCTCCGCCTTCAACCGCTCCAACTGGGCGTCCCGCGGGTCGATGACGTCCCCGGCATCCACCAGGGCCTGGCGGCGCCGCTCGAACTCCTCGGCCAGGTGCTGGTACGGGCCGGGCCGTTCGTTTCCGGCCCGGTCCTTCTTCGGGTAGAACCCGGTGCGGGTCACGCCGGCCTCGGCGGCCAGGGTCCGCAGGTCGCATCGGCCACCGGGTGGAAGTTCCCCGCGCAACAGCCGGTCCATGACCGCGCGAATCGCTCTCTCGTTGTGCTGCTTCGCCTCGTCGCTGATGCGTGCCATCACTGCCCCCTGTCCGGGCCGGTACCGGCTGCGGCGTCGATCTCATCCAAGACCCGCACGGTGCGGGCCAGGTCGGCGCGTACGCGCTCGCGGGCGGCCGTGTGGCCGCGTGGGATGGTGCCCAGGAAGGTCTTCGCCCGCTCCGCGTTCTCCGCCCACACCGGCCGGTGGCACGGGTGGTGGGTGGCCTGCGGGCACCGGGCCGAGTCGCACATGCCGGCCATCGGCTGGGAGTCGGCGGTTACTGGGGCCCCCGCGATTTTCAGGCACAGGGCCTTCGCGGGGTCCTTGAACCAGCAGTAGTTCGCGGCGCCGACGTGGAGGTACTGGGCCTGGTCCCGCAGGAGGTTGACCAGTTGGCGGTCCGACCCCATCACCTTGGGCTCCCCGGCCTGGTGGCCGCCCAGGGCGTTGTCCACCTGCCGGAAGGAGGCGATCACGTCTCGGGCCCCGGGTCCGGACGGCATGTTGCCAGCCTGGAACTCCCGGAACGCGGCGGCGGTCAGCTCCAGGTGGTGGTTCGCCTCCTCCTCGCCCACTTCTGCCAGGAAATACCCCTGGGCGCCGCCGGGCCGGTGCGCGTAACCCTCGGTGGTGGCGACGTGTACGTGTTTTAGGTGGATCTTCGCGGCGATCAAGCCGCCGGGCCTGTAAGCCAGAGCGAAGGCCAGGGTCCGGCGTAGCTTCCGCGCGTTCACGGGGCCGTCTGGGATCTGTGCTAGGCCGAGGCGGATCCCTTCGGGCCCGTTCACCCAGTCGCGGAAACGGGTGTAGACGTCGGCTGTGGCGAGTGTCTTCATTCCGAACACGGCGCCGTGCAGTGCACCGCTACGCCGGGCGATCCGCGCGGCCAGGCCGACGGCCCTCCAGGCTTCTTCGACCACGACCCACTCCTCCGGTACACCGCCCAGCTCTTGACTCTTGATCAGTTGCGACGCCAGCCGGTAGCGCATGGCTCCGCTGTAGGCGGAGGTGGGTGGGAGACAGGAATCCTCGGTCAGCTCGGCCAGCTCACTGGCGCGCATCCCGCTGACTGCGGCCGTAACCACCATGCACGCCCCTTGCACGATGCTGGCCAGCCGGTGGAGTGCCCAGTGGTCGAGCGGGAGCGTCCACGGAACCAGTCCGGTGTCGTCAGCGCGCTGGATTGCGGCAGCGTCACGGCCGTTGACGGCAACGACACCGACTTTGGCTACGGCGTCTTCCATGAGGGGTCGGAGAATCTCCAGGTTGTGCGGGTGCATAGATCTGTTACCTGCGCCGTCCCGGAGCAACTGGTCCGTGTGGACTTCGAGTAGAGGATCCGAAGACGACCACCCGCCTGACATCACGCGCTGTGTGATGTCCCGGTCTGCCAGCCGGGGCAGCGGTACGCCGTCGCGTACGCACGCCCGGATGTGGGCCTGGAACCGTCGCTTCTGGCGGTCGGTCAAGGCCTGCTTGTACGGGATGCCGGAGATGGGGACGGCGCGGGCCTGTTCGCGTTCGATCTCTTCTGCCACATGCGGGCCGAGGGTTTCGACCATCCACAGGGCGGCCGCCATCATCGGCTGGAACACGTGGTCGGGAACCGGGCCCACTAGGTTCCCGTCCCTTGGCTGACATCCAGCGATTTCGGATGTTGCCCGGCCGCCCCAGGGCAGGAAGCCGGGCGCGTATGCGTCCTGGGTGTACAGCTCTCCGTACAGCGCCAGGTTCTGGACGGGTGTGATCCGGCCTACCAGGGTTGTGGGCTTTACCGTTCCGTCGCCCCTGAGTCGGCGCGATGCCAGGGCCAGGTATCGATCACAGTGGTCCTGGTCCACGGTGGCCAGGGTGGTGACGCCTTCGGTTGTCAGCCAGTTCAGCCAGTTGGCCAGGTGCCGGATCATGTCGTACATGGACCCGACCGACTTCGGCGTACGGAAGGCGTGCGGCAGTAGCGCCACCCGTTCGTCGTGCGGGGCGAGGAGGGCCGTGATCATCTCTTTCGCGACCAGCCTCCACGTTGGGTTCACGATGCGGGCGAAGTCCCACCGCAGGTGATAGGACCCCATGGACTTCGGGGCCAGGGCCAGCCCCGTCAAGTCCCACAGGTCGTCATCGAACCGGGGCCCGTGAGCCCCGGGGGACAGTTCCAGCCTTGCAACCTGGCAGACGTCCAGGCCCGCGAATGGGGACTGGCGGCTGGAGGCCGCCCGAGCGCTGGGCGTCGTCATACGGTTGTCTCCTCGGGTCGTACGGGAATCTCGACGTCGGTGTCGGCTACGCCGGCCGCCGCGGCCTCCAGCGCGGCGGCCGGGAACGCGGGCAGGATTTCCCGGTCCAGGCGGTCGGCGTACGGGCCGAACACGGCGATGAACTCGGAAATGGTCAGCTGCCGTTGCTGGCGTGCGAAGTACGCGCGGAGCCGCAGGAGGTTTGTTGCGTGCCGGGGCAGGAACACGGCCAGCGGGCACAGTAGACACACCCATGGCCGTGCCGGGCAGGGCTTCCCGGCGGGCCCCCCTTGGATTCCGGACAGAGGGTCGCGGCACGACGCGGTGAACACATCACGTTCGCCGCCCAGTAGCTCGGCCAGGGCACCGTCGGTGACGCCGAGGCGGCCCGCCGCCGCGGGGAGGTCGGCCGCGGCGCGGGCGGCGGCTTCCTGGGAGAGAACAACGGGCGGGAGGGCCCGGCGGAGGATGTCTGCCTGGCTCTCTTCGATGATCGTTTCGACCGCGTCCCGCTGGGCGGGGGTCTGCGCGGTCAGGTAGCGGTCTCCCTCCACGGCTGTGCTGTGGTTCGGGTCGATCGCCGTGTTTCCCATCCAGCCCTTGCGGCTGAGAGTGTTCAGGTAGGTAGTGCGAATCCGTCCTGAGTGGAGCCGCAACGGGGCTCCGGCGTCATCGACCAGCGCCATGCGGTCCGTCAGCCCGGTGCTGCTGGCGCGCATGTTGGTCTTGGAGCTGTTGGGACCGCTGATGACGTAGCCGTATCCGTTCGATTCACCTTTCACGCTGGGAACGCGGGATCGGAGCCATAGTTCGTCGCGGGTGTCGGGCTTTGCGTGCCGGCGCAGGAGTGACGAGTGGTTCAGCCATCGTTCGATCAGCCGGACCGGGCGGCCGGTGAGCGTGACCGACTCCGGACCGCTCCGGCCCTTGATGTAGCCGAGTAGGACGGCGGAGTCTCCGGACCAGGTCACGTCACCGATACCGAGACCTGCGACTCCGTCGGGGACGACTCCGCTGTATACGCCGAGGAGAAGGCGGTATGCGGTAGCTGTGGCCGCCGATGGGTAGAGCGCTTCACGGATCGCTGTCAGCTCCGTCTTCTCCACCCAGTAGTGGGTGGACCCGACGTGGGAGGCGAAGGCCAGCGTGGACATGGGTCCGTGCTGTACGAGTGTCCAGGCGATGTTTGTTCGGGTGAGTCCTCCCACGCGGGGATCCTCGCCTTCGGCGGCGTCGGCCACGGCACGGCGGTGGTCGTCCCAGGTCTCTCGGACGGCCTGACGAAGAGCGTCGGTGATCCGCTGCCACTCGCCCTCGGTATACGGCTGGTGCGGCCTTGACCGCGGTCGCGCCTTCAGGGGACGCCCGTCCAGGTAGGGGACGACGTCCGGGGCCAGAGATCCGCTGGCCTGGTGGGCGGCTCGCAGCACGGTGCGGGACAGGTCCGCCCGGGCCGCGCTGATCTCCAGCCAGTACCGCAGCAGGAGCGGACGCGTCAGGTCCGCCAGGCCGCCTGTGAAGCCCTGGAAGGCCAGCCAGCGGACCAGAACCCGCAGGGCTGACGCGTAGTGGACCGCCGTTCCACGGGTGCCGATCACCCCGTGGGGGTGGACCAGCTCCGGAAACCCGGCCGCCAGCTCGGCGGCTAGCCGGTGGTTCGCGGTCGCGTCGAACAGGGCCGTGTACCGGGACCCGTCCGGGAATACGAATTCGACCCGTAGCGGGTCGTGGCGGACGTGAGCTGGCATCAGATGTCCTCTCCGAACTCGGCGGCGGCCTCTGCCTCGGCGTCGTCATCGTCGTGGCGGGCGCTGGTGTAGGCGTCGCGGTAGATCCGCTGGACGTCCAGGCGTCGGAGGTAGATTTCCGTGGTCGTGACGGAGGAGTGTCCGAGGAGATCCCGAAGGATCATCAGCGGGTCCGTCTTGGTCAGGTAGAGGGCCAGGCCACCGTCCCCGCCGGTGTCGGTGATCAGCGCGGCGGCCCGCTGGTAGTAGCCCTTGACCAGGGCCTCCAGGGTGTCCATGGCGAAGGTGTGCCGGAGCACGTGCGGAGACATCTTGGGTGGGAAGCGGGGTTCGTACCGTTCCCGGATGCGCTGAGAGGTGCGCCGGAAGACCGTGCCCCAGTCCTCGAAGGGCTGGCCGGTGGACTGCACGGCGACCATTGGGGACGTGCCGTCGGGGTTAACCAGCCGGAGGCGTTCGGCCGGGGATAGGTGGCGCCACGGGGTGCGGTGGCCGTTGATGTGGGCGCCTTCGTGGTCGGGTGCTTCGATGATCAGCGGCGGCCCGAGGCGGGCCGGGGGCCGGTAGGGGCCGCGGGTTACGGCGGCGTCCCGGTCTAGTTCTACGTACTGGTGGACGTCGGCCAGGGCCCTGTGGCTGGTCCAGGTGGCGCGGGCCTTCTGTCCTTTGGTCGTGGATTCGGCAAGTGGGAACCAGACCGGGACTGGTGTCCGCCGTGCTGGCAGCGCGGGGAGTTCGTAGGTCAGCAGGTAGGTGAACTCCTGGGCGCGGAGTCCGGTTGCGGTGACCAGGCCGCCCATGGCGCCGTTGCGGGCCAGCTCCCGGCCGCGGAAGGAGTCGTCCGGGGCGCCGTCGGGGTCCAGCCCGGCCAGGGCCCGGAGGAAGGTGTCCCGGAATTCCGGCTCCAGGTACTTCATTTTCACGTGGGGCTTCGCGCGGCGGACGGTGGCGGTGTTGCGGCGTACCTCCATCGCGCCGGCCTCCCTGCTGTAGCGGGTGCCCATGGCGTACGTGAACGGGACCTTCGTGCAGTGGCCGTTGTCGACGGCCCAGGAGTAGAAGCGGGACATCACGTTGACGCGGTGGTTCCAGGTGGCGCCGTCCCATCGGGCTTCGACGGGTCCGGCCAGCCGGTACTCCGCGAAGGCGCCCAGTGCGGCCCGCAGGTCTTCGCGCTCTGCGAAGGGGTGCATGGAGCGGGAGGCCAGGAACGCCAGCCATGACCGCATGGCCTGCGCGTATGCGCGCCAGGACTTCGCGGCCGGCACCCCGCTGATGGGGAGTTCGCGGAGCCAGGCGTTCACCGCGACGGTGGGGCGGGGGCCGTGTTCGTCCTCGAACCGAAGGTCGTCATCAATCAGGACCGGCATGTCCTGGCGGATCAGGGGCTTCCGGTCCAGGTCCCAGGACTCCCACCCGTCCGGGGTGAAGTAGGTGAGCAGCATGTCCACACCATAGGCATTGAGACGCGCTCAAGTAGGGTGGATAGAAAGGTAGTTGCACTCCTCCCCAGCCGTCTAAAGAGACAGGACTAAAGCGCAGTGATAAGTGATCTTTTCGCGTCCGAGAACCTGGCCCAGGCCGCCGTCACCCCTGGCATGAGCCTGCAGAACGCCAAGTCCGTCAAGTACAACGTCAACGGTGAAATGCTGGCCCGTCAGGGCTCGATGGTCGCCTACCGCGGCAACCTCCAGTTCGAGCGCAAGGGCCAGGGCATAGGTGGCATGCTCAAGCGCGCCGTGACGGGCGAGGGCCTGGCGCTCATGTCCGTACGGGGCCAGGGCGAGGCCTGGTTCGCCCACCAGGCGGCCAACTGCTTCATCATCGACTTCGAGCCGGGCGACGCCCTCACCGTCAACGGCCGCAACGTGCTCTGCTTCGACCCCACCCTGTCCTACGAGATCAAGATGGTGAAGGGCGCCGGCATGACCGGCGGCGGACTCTTCAACAGCGTCTTCACCGGCACCGGCAAGCTCGCCGTGATGTGCGACGGCAACCCGATCATCATCCCGGTCACCGCCCAGGCCCCGGTCTACGTCGACACGGACGCGGTGGTCGGCTGGAGCGCCCAGCTGGAGACCGGCCTGCACCGCTCCCAGTCGGTCGGCTCGATGATCCGCGGCGGCTCCGGCGAGGCCGTCCAGCTGAAGCTGAGCGGCGAGGGCTTCGTCATCGTCCGCCCGAGCGAGGTCACCGAGACGGTGGCGCACTGAACCTCACCGGCGTGGGCCGCCGTTACGGGCCGCGCCGGCCCTGGGTGCTGCGCGGGGTCTCGCTGGAGCTGCCGCCCGGCACGCTGGTCCGGATCGAAGGCGGCAACGGCGGCGGCAAGTCCACCCTGCTGCGGCTCGTCGCCGGGATCGAGACCCCGACCGAGGGGCGCGTCGACGGCCGCCCGCGCCGCACCGCCTACGTGCCCGAGCGCTTCCCGGCGGCGCTGCCGCTCACGGCCGCGTCGTACCTGACCCATCTGGGCCGGGTGCACGGGCTCGGGCGGGCCGGGGCGGCCCGGCGGGCGGCGCACTGGCTGGAGCGGTTCGGGGCCGCCGGGTACGCCCGCACCCCGATGGCCGAGCTGTCCAAGGGGACCAGCCAGAAGGTGGCCGTCGCCCAGGCCCTGATCGCCGAACCGGAGTTGCTCGTCCTCGACGAGGCCTGGACCGGGCTGGACACCGCGGCCCGCGCCGAGCTGGACCTCGCCGTCGCCGAACGCACCGCCGCCGGAGCCGCCGTGGTGTTCGTCGACCACGATCCCCGGCGGCTCGCGGGCGCACCCGACGCGCACTACCGGGTCGAGGGGGCCGCGCTGGTTCCCGTTCCCGTGTGCGTCCCCGTTCCCGGGTCCGGGACGGCGGGGTCCCGCGTACGGATCCGCGCCGCCGGACCGCCCGGCGGCCCGCTGCCGCCGGGTCTCGACGGGCGCCCCGGCCCCGACGGCGCCGTGGTGCTGACCGTGGACCCCGCCCGCTCCGACGACGTCCTGCGCGTCCTGCTCACCGCCCGGCCGCCCTGGCACGTCCGCGCCGTGGAGGAACTGCCGTGACCGCACTGCTCCGCTACCAGTGCGCCCTGCTGCTGCGCTCCCAGCGGTGGCTCGCGCCCTTCGCCCTGTACGCCGCCTTCGTGGCCGTCGGGATCCGGCCGGGCGACCCGGTGCCGGACTCCCTCGGCTACGCGGCCGCCGGCCTGGTCCCGCTGACGGCCTGGCTGGTCCGGATCTGCGTCACCGGCGAGCCCGCCGCAGCCCGCGAGGTCGCGGCCGCCGCGGCCGGTCCGGTACGGGTGCACGCGGCGGCCCTGCTCACCGCCCTCGCCGGGGCGCTGCTCACCGGCGCGGCGGGCGCGGCCGTGGCGCTGCTGCTCGGCGACCCGGGCGGGCTCGACCCCGCCCGGACCGCCCTCGCGGGCGGCTTGGCGGTGGCGGTGTGCGCGCTGACCGGCGCCGCCGTGGGAGCGCTGTGCAACAGGCCGCTGGTACGGCGCCGCGGCTACGGGGTCCTGGCCGCGGCCCTCGGCTCCCTGCTGGCCCTGGTCCTCGCGCCCTCCCCGGCCCACGGCGCGGTGTCCGCCCTGGCCACGGGGGCGCGCTCGGGCGCCGTACCGCTGCCGTTCACAGCCCTAGCGGGGGCACTGTTCCTGGCGACCACGGCGGGCGCGGCGGCCTGCCGCGCCGCCGCGCGGAGCGCCTAGAACGGGCCCTCCTGGTGCCTTCCCGCCGGGCAGATGGGCGCCCGGTCGCCGCCATTCGAGGCCTCTCTCCGTTTCAAAGGGTGACGATCCATGACTTTCAGTGACCTTCCCGGTGGGTGCGGGGATGCCCGTTCCCGTAGAACGGCCACTCCGCGTGCAGCGGAGGGCCTCCCTCCAGGAAAGGAAGCACATGAAGAAGCTGGCTTGGGCCGCGCGGGGCATGTCGGTCGTATCGGGAGCGGTACTGCTCGGGGCGCTCATGGTCCCGTCCGCGATCGCCGACGACGGCCCGGGGAACACTGCGGATCCCAGCAGTTCCATGGCGGACGGCAAGAAGTGCGGCGCCCGCGACGTCAGCTCCGCCGCTGCGGACTACGAGAACTTCCCGGAGGGCGTGATCTTCCGTGTCGCGAGCGACGCGAAGGGACACTCGTTCCTCAACGACAGCCGGAGCCCGGGCGTGTGGATCAACCTCGGTGCTCTTGCCTACGCGCCGAAGTGCGTCATCGGCACCGCGGCCTCGGTCGTCGAGAACAGCCCGGGTGCCCTCTACATCACGCTGCTGACCCAGGACGGGGCACAGCACCAGGCCGTATGTACCCTCGACACCTCGACGCCTTTCTCGCCGTCGAACATCGTGGGAGCGTGCGGCGACGGGTTCTCGCTCCTCCCGAACACCCCCGTCATGAGGTAGGGCAGAACTCTCCGAGGGGTGTCCTGCCGACAGGCGGCAGGGCACCCCTCAGTCCATGTCGGCGGGTGACGAACCGCCCGGGACGAGCAGGTGGGGCTCGCCCGTGCCGTCCGCCCGGGCCGACCAGATGTCGCTCGCGCGGCCGTCCTGTCCCGGCAGGGCGTAGGCGAGGGTGGAGTCGTCCAGCCAGGCGGCCTGGTCGTCGACGCTGCGGGGTTCGGCCGCCGGGTGCTCGCCCATCGTCGCGAGGTCGAGTACGTACAGCCGCCAGGGCGACCGGGGGTCGTCGGAGACCTTCTTCTTGAAGGCGACGCGGGTGCCGTCCGGTGACAGCGACGGGCATTCGGCGTTGTCGCGCAGTGCCTTCGCCGACCAGGCGTGCAGGTCGCCCTCGACGAGGTGGGTGGCGCCCCGGGTGGAGACGGTGGCGTAGAAGCGGTTGTCGTCGGCGGCGAAGGTGACGCCCCAGTAGTTGACGTCGGAGTCGTGGTGGCGGGCCCCGCCGAGGGTCAGCGGGATCTGCTCGATGGACTTGATCAGATAGCCGGTGCGCAGGTCCAGGATCGCCGTCCGGGTGGAGAACGCGGTGGTGGCGTAGGAGTCGCCGGTCGTGAAGGTGGTCCAGGACAGGAGCTGCCCCGAGGCGGAGACGCGGGCCCGGTTGGGGATGCCGGGCACGGTCACCCGGCGGATCTCGCGCAGCCGCCGGTCGAGTACGAGGGCGTCGGTGCGGGCCGGGATGCCGGGCAGCTTGCGCAGGCACAGGGCGTGCTCACCGGCGGCGTGGAAGCGGTCGCAGGACGGTCCGCCCGTCACCCGCGGCAGGCCCGGGCCGCCCTGGCGCGCCACCCGTCCGCCGGCCGAGTCCCGGAAGTAGAGGCCGGGTTCCGCGAGGGTGAAGGAGGCGTCGGCCTGCTGCCCGGGCGGCCGTTCCCGGTGCCGCGCGTGCAGGACGTAGCCCAGCGAGCCTCCCGCCAGCAACAGCACCGCGGCGATGACGAAGGCCAGGCGCAGCCCTCGGGACGGTGGGTTCACGATGCCTCCGGGGCGGTCGGGGGAGCGGCGGGCAGGATGCGCGAGGCGGCCGTGAGCGCCCCCGCCAGCGCGAGGGCAGCCGCCCACAGGGCGGGCTGCGGTCCCCAGAAGGTCCATGCGGCTCCGAATCCCGCGGCGCCCAGCAGCCGGGCCAGGGCCTGGCCGGTCTGCAGCAGCGCGAGTCCGCCCGCCCGGCCCTGCGCGGGCAGTGCCGGCGCGGCCAGTGCCATGAGGACGCCGTCCGTGCCGGCGTAGAAGATCCCCAGCAGGGTCAGGACGGCGACGGCGGTCGGCCAGGAGACGGGCGCCAGCAGCACGGCGTACGCGCAGAGCAGGGCGCCGTGCCCGAGCAGGAAGGCCGGCCGCCGTCCGGTCCGGTCGGCGAACCGGCCCGCAGGGACGGCGAGCAGGAGGTAGCCGGCGGCGGCGCCGAGCGGCAGCAGCGCGAACAGGGCGGGCGGCAGGTCGAGACCGCGCAGGAGCAGCAGGTAGAGGAAGGCGTCGCCGATGGTGGTGGCGCCGAGCAGGGCCGTGGCGTACAGGACGCGGCGGAAGGCGGGGTCGCGCAGGGCGGAGCGCTGCGGCGGGCGGGCGGCGCGCGGGGGAGGGACGGCCGGTCCGGGCCCGGCCGGGACGTACACGACGAGCAGGAGCACACCGAGCAGGCCGGTGCAGAAGCTGACGGCGAACACCGCGTCGTAGGCGTCGGCGGTGGCCCACAGCACGGCGAACGCGGCGAGCGGACCGAGGAGGGCGCCGGTGGTGTCCATGGCGCGGTGCACGCCGAAGGACCGGCCGAGTTCCTCCGGCGGTCCGCTGAGCGAGATCAGCGCGTCGCGCGGGGCGGTGCGGATGCCCTTGCCGAGGCGGTCGGCGGCGAGCGCGGCGGCGATCCCGCCCGTGGCGCCCCCGGCGAGGAGCAGCCCGAGCCGGGACAGCGCGGAGAGCAGGTAGCCGGTCCCGGCGACGCGCTTGTGCCGGCCGCCGCGGTCGGCGAGACGCCCGCCGAGCAGCCGTACGAGTGCGGTCGCGCCGTTGAACATGCCGTCGAGAAAGCCGAACTGGAGGGGGGACAGGCCGAGCCCGAGGACCAGGTAGAGCGGCAGCACCGCCGTGACCATCTCCGAGGAGATGTCGGTGACCAGGCTGACGGCGCCGAGCGCGAGGACGGCGGCGGGGACGCGCCGCCGGGCCCCGGGGGTGCGGGGCGGCGCGTCCGGGCGGCCGTTGGCGGCCAGGTACATCAGTGGCAGCTGTACTTCGGGCTCGTGTCCTTGACCTTGCCGTCGGTGGCGACGTACGTCCAGCTGTAGCCGGAGTCGGTGAAGTCCAGCTTCACCACGCCGTAGGGGCCGCTGACGCGCTTCTGGCTGTTGGGCTGGACCTCTTCGATCGGGTAGGGCTCGGCGCCGCCCATCCCGCCGACGATCTCCACGATCCCGTCGGCGGTGGCCCTGCCGTCGGGGTCCTGCGGGGCGAACCGCTCGTAGTGGTGGTCGTGGCCGCCCAGGACGAGGTCCGCCTTCGCGGCGTAGAGGATCTTCCAGACCGGCTTGGAGACCGGGTCGTTGCCGTGCCCGCCGGAGGAGAACAGCGGGTGGTGCCAGTAGGCGGCGACGCACCGCTTGGTGTTGGCGGCGAGATCGGCCTTGAGCCAGTCGGTCTGGGCGGCCTGGTCGAAGGAGTTGGAGTCGAGGGCGATGAAGTGCCAGTTGCCCTCGTCGTAGCTGTACCAGCTCTTGCCCTGCGGGAAGGCGATGCTCCCGAAGTAGGCCTTGTACCCGGCGAGGGAGCCGGCCGGGTCGTAGGTCTCGTGGTTGCCCGGCACGGGGCGGGTCTTGGCCTTGAAGGCGCCCCAGCTCTTGTCGTAGTAGGCGCGGAAGTCGGAGAGCCGGGCGTCGTCGTACTGGTTGTCGCCCATCGTCAGATAGAACTTCGGGTCGATCTGCCGGGCGAGCGCGGCGGTCCTGGGGTGTGCGCAGCCGCTGTCGGAGGAGGTGCACTGCGCGGCGATGTCACCGGCCGCGACCACGGTGAAGGCGCCGCCGGGCGGCGGCCCGCCGTCGAGGGTGCCGTACACCTCGGCCTCGAACAGTGAGTAGCCGTACGTGGTGCCGCGCGCGGTTCCGTGGACGCGCAGGTACCGGCCCTTGCCGGACAGGCCGGTCCAGTCGTCGACGCCGCCGTCGCCCGCGGCCTCGGTGGCGAGCGCGGTCCAGGAGGAGCCGTCGGCGGACACCTCGACGCGGTACGCCTTCGCGTAGGCGGCCTCCCAGCGCAGCCGTACCCGCGAGACGGTGGCGGAGGCGCCGAGGTCGACCCGGATCCACTGCGGGTCCTTGCCTTCGGCGCTGGCCCAGCGGGTGGCCGGGTCGCCGTCGAAGGCGTTCTTCGCGCCGAGCGACGAGGTTTCGGCGGAGGACGCGGTGGCGGGCTTCCCGCGGGATATGAGGGGGTCGGCGGCGGCCCCGGCCCGTTCGGGCCAGGCGAGCAGGAGCCCGCCGAGGAGGACGAGGACGGCGGTTCCCGCGAGGAGGAGGGCGCCGGGCCTGCTGCGGAACGAGCGGGATGTGGGGGATGGAGCGGAAGCGTTCAGGTGCATACCTGGACTCCCTGGCCTGGGGGGCGGCGAGAGCTGGACTCTGGCGCGGAGCAGCGCGCCCCGGCCCGCGGGCGGGCAGGGGGCGGTGCACGGCGGCCGGGTCAGAGCTCTCGCTGAGCGCGTCATGCCCATGGGGACGGGCACCGCGCCAAGCCGCCGCCCGGGAGACTAACAGGAAGGAAAGTTTCCTACCAGTACTCCCGGTAGGCTCGTCCGCATGGATCAGCCGGCCGAGAACCCGTCGTACTGCCCCGCTCCCGCCGCCCCGGCCGGGCGGGTGGACGGGCCGCCGTACGCGGACTGCCTGGAGTGCGGCAAGCCCACCGAGTACGGGGTCGCGACGCCGGGCGTGGTGCTCTGCCCGGTGTGCGAATGGCAGGACGCGCAGCGCACCGCCTGTTCCGGCTGAAGGGCCCCGCCACCTCCCGGCGGCCCGTCACCTCCCGGCCGCCGGTCACTTCCCGATGAGCTCGGAGACCTTCACGAAGCGGTAGCCGCGCTTGCGCAGCTCCGGGACGATCTTCCGGACGGCCTCCTCGGTGACCGGGGCGGCGCTGCGCGTGCAGTGCATGACCACCACCGAGCCGGGCTTCACCCCGGCGAGGACCTGCTGGGCCACCGCGTCGGGGTCCTTCGCGAAGGCGTCCCCGCTGACCACGTCCCACTGGACGGCCGTGACCTTGGCCGTGGACAGGGCCCGCAGCGCCTGGTCGTCGTAGCAGCCGCCGGGGAAGCGGAAGTACGGCACGGTGTTGACGGCCCCCGCCTGCCGGAAGGCGGCGAAGGCGCGGTCCACGTCGGCGCGGGCGGCGGCGCCGTCGAGCGCCGGCAGCCCGTAGCAGGGGGACTTGAAGGCGTGGTGGCTGTACGAGTGGTTCGCGATCTCGAAGTTCGGGTCGGTGCCGATGGACTTCGTCTGGTCCGGGTACTCCTCGGCCCAGCGGCCCGTCATGAAGACGGTCGAGGGCACCTTGAGCGTGCGCAGGGTGGAGATCAGCTGCGGGTTGTCGAAGTGTTCCCCGTCCGCGGCGCGCGGCCCCTGGTCGGAGGTCATGTCGGCGTCGAAGGTCAGCGCCACGGTCTTGTCCGTCTGCTGCTTCGCTCGCTCGAAGACCGGGGTCAGGCCGTTCGGGCCGGGGGCCAGGGTCGGGGCCTTGGCGGGCGCGCCTGCCTGCGGGGAGGCGGGTGCGCCGTTCTGCGGGGACGCGGCGGGCGCACCGGAGGCCGTGGCGGCGGGGGTGCCCAGGCGGGCTTCGCGGCCGGCGTCCGACGAGGCGCCGCCCCCGCATCCCGCGAGGGCGGCACCCAGCACCGCCGTGACGGCCGTGGCAGCTACTTTTCGTGCGGAAAGGGTCACGCACGCAAACTATATGACTATCCGACAAAGAGGCTTCGCGACAGGCGGTGCGGTCCGCACGCGGTCATGTGGTCATGCAGTCATGTGGTCATGCAGTCATACGAGCCCGGGATCAGCGCCAGGGGCCCGTCACCGCGAAGGTGGTGCCCGGGGCGTAGGCGTTGACGTACATCGTGCGCCCGTCGGGAGAGAAGGCGACCCCGGCGAACTCCCCCCACTCCGGGGCCCCCGGCCGGCCGATGTCCTCGGCGTTGCGTGCCACCGGATAGACCTCGCCGCCCTCCGTCACGCCGAAGACGTACTGGGCCCCGCCGCCGTCCTCGCACACCATCAGGCCGCCGTCCGGGGCCAGGCAGATGTTGTCGGGGGAGTCCCCGGGCAGCGCGACGTCGGCGGCCGGGCCGAAGAGCACGTCCAGCCGCAGCCGGGCCCGGCGCGGATCGTAGAACCACACCTGTCCGTGGTGGTCGGCGGACGCGCCCTCGCCCGTGCGGGCGAAGCTGGAGACGAAGTGGACGCCCGAGCCGCCCCAGTAGCAGCCCTCCAGCTTCTGCGCGTGGGTGATCCCGCCCGGCCCGAAGTCCTGGAGCCGGATCGGGGTCCCGGCCGCGGAGGGGTCCGGTACGGGCACCCACTCCGCCGGGAACTCCGCCCCGGGCTCGTCCACCGCGGCGAGGTCCGCGATCCCCGGCACGCGCAGGGCCTCCAGGGCGCCCCCCGCCCGCAGCGAGCCGAGCCCCCCGAGCGGCCGGGCCGGCAGGAAGCGGTAGAACAGCCCGAAGGGCTCGATGAAGGCGTCCTCCGTCTCGTAGACGACCCCGCGGTACGGGTCCACGGCGACGGCCTCGTGCGCGAAGCGGCCCATCGCGGTGAGCGGGACCGCCCCCGAGCGGTGCGGGTCGGCGGGGTCCACCTCGAACACGTAGCCGTGGTCCTGGGCGTAGCCGGAGGTGCCCGCGCGGTCCTCGGTCTCCTCGCAGCTCAGCCAGGTGTTCCAGGGGGTGCGGCCGCCCGCGCAGTTGACGGCGGTGCCGGCGAGGGCGACCCGCTCGCCGGTGACCCTCCCGTCCGCGTCGAGTTCCAGGACCGTGCAGCCGCCCAGGGCCCCGGGGTCGTACGTCAGTCCCGGCACGGCTGGGACGCGCAGGGCCGCGGTGGTGCGGTTCTCGTGGTTGCGGACCAGCCGCACCCGGCCGCCGCCGGCGTCGAAGGCGGCCATGCCGTCGCAGTTCGCCGGGACGGTGCCCTCGCCGGAGCGCAGCGGACCGCCCGCGCGCGAGAGCACCCGGTAGCCGAACCCCGCGGGCAGGTCGAGCAGTCCGCGCGGGTCGGGGAGCAGCGGCCCGTACCCCCGCCCGGCGCCGGCGGCCCGGGCCGGGGCGGGGGTGCCGCCGGCGAACAGCGCGCCGAGCGTCCCGCTGAAGGCGATCGCGCCGGCGGCGAGCAGGCTGCGTCGGGTGACGGACATCGGCGGCTCCGGGCGGTGTTCGGCAGCGCTGTTCGGCAGCGGTGTTCGGGCAGCGTCGTGCGGCAGCGGTGTTCAGGAACGGCGTCGGGGAGGGGGTCAGGGGCGGGTGGTGCCCGGGAGGCAGGTCACCGCCGGGTTGAAGGTCTGGAACAGGCCGGCGGGGTTCTCCTTCCAGAGCCACAGGTGCAGGGCGTAGTGGACCGGCTGGCCGGGGAAGTTGCCGGGCTTGGGGCCCTTGAAGGGGACGCCGAACAGGGTGGGGCGGTCCTCGTCCGTGGTCGGCTTCTGGTCGCGGTCGTAGACCAGCCACTGCACTCCGACGAGGCGTTTGCCGCCGCGCCCGTCGTCCTCGTAGTACAGCGCGGCGGGCTTCGCCGGGTCGAGGGAGTTGTCGTACGCGTGGTTGAAGTGCGGGTAGCCGAGCGCGCCCGTTCCCCCCGCCTTGTCGAAGACGCAGTACTTGTCCGGCTTGTAGCCGGCCGCCACCGCGTTGGCGTGCACCAGGTACTTGGCGGTCGCCTTGTAGACGAGGGCCCGGTCGGCCACCGCCCGGCCGACGCCCCGGTCGGCGTCGGGACGGGGCACGGCGGCGGACGAGGCGGCGGGAGCGGCGAGCGCCGCCACGGTGAGCGAGGCGGCTGCGGTGAGGGCCAGGGCGAGACTGCGGGCCATGCGCGGGCTCCTTGCGACGGGCTGGCGGGAGACCACCTACCCCTTCCCCGGGCCGCGGCGGCCGCCACCCACCCGGCCCCGGACGGCCGACCGCCGATCGGCTGACGGGCGGCCGGGGCCCGCACGCGGACGACCCCGTACCCGGCCCCGCCGCCTCACTCGAACGGGAGCGGCGCCGTTTCGCGGCGCACCCGCACGGGGAACCCGTGTGTCCGCAGGAGGCGAGTGCGAGCGAGTGCGACGGAGGGTGCGGAACATGGCGCAGCAGGATGCGGCACCGAACGGCGGCGGAGAGCTGCAGGACATCGTCTCGGCCGTGTCCAGGGGCGCGCCGGAGTACCGGCAGTGCCCGCACCCCATGTACGCCGCCCTGCGCGAGCAGGCCCCGGTGTGCCGGCTGACCCCGCCCCACGGGGTCGACACGTACCTCATCACCCGCCACGACGACGCCCGCGACGCCCTGTCGGACCCCCGCTTCAGCAAGAACATGCGCGGCGCCATCGACACCTACCACGCCGTGTACGGCAGCTTCTTCGACGCGCTCGACGACAACGTGCTCTTCTCGGACCCGCCCCGGCACACGCGCCTGCGCCGCATCCTGCGCAGCGCCTTCACCCCCAAGCGGGTGGAGCAGATGCGCCCGAGGATCACCGAGATCGCCGAGGACATCCTCGCCGAGTGCCGGAGGGCCGGCACGGTCGACCTGATGGCCGCCTTCGCGTTCCCGCTGCCCATCGCGGTCCTGTGCGAGCTGATGGGCATCGCGCAGGAGGACCGCCCGGAGATCCTGGAGCAGTTCGCCGTGGTGACGCGCTCCCGGTTCGATCCCAGCAAGCGGGCCGAGCTGAAGGCGGCCGAGGAGCGGCTGCAGCACCGGCTGGAGCGGCTGATCGCGGACACCCGCGCGCACCCGTCGGACTCCTTCCTCAGCGACCTCGTCCAGGCGGAGGAACGGCTGGAGGACCCCGAACTGGTCGCCTCGCTGTGGGTGCTGTTCTTCGCCGGCCACAAGACCACCGCCTACCAGATCGGGAACTCCGTCCTCAACCTGCTGCTCCGCCCCGACCAGGCGGCGAAGCTCCGCGAGGACCCCCGGCTGATTCCCCGCGCGGTCGAGGAGATGCTGCGCTTCGAGGGTTCGGTGGAGACGTCGACCTTCCGGTACGCGGCGCAGGACGCCCGGATCCGGGACACGCTGATCCCCGAGGGCGCCCTGGTGCAGATCGCGATCTCCTCGGCCAACCGGGACCCCGAGAAGTTCGACTCCCCGGACGAGCTGGACGTGACGCGCGAGGGACTCCAGGGGACGCACCTGGGCTTCGGCCACGGCACCCACTACTGCCTGGGGGCTCCGCTGGCGCGGCTCGAACTCGAGATCGCGTTCGGCTGCCTCCTGCGGGAGTTCCCGGACATGGAGCTCGCGGACGCGGAGGAGACCAAGGGGGCGTGGCTCAAGGGGCCGGTGGCGGCGTTCCGGGGGCTCGAACACCTCCGGCTCGTCCTGGAGCCCTCGCGCCCGGACGAGGAGCCCGGCGAGCCCACCCTGGCCTCCGTGGCCTCCGGAAAGTAACCAGACCCGATGGGCGGTGGACCGGCATGACGGATTCCGTGAGTACCCCGGCGCTGCGCCTCCTGGGCACGCCGGCGGACGAACTGCGCATCGCCGCGGTGGGCACCAGCGAAGTCATCCGGGTCGGGCGCGGCCCCTCCGCACCGGGCCCGGACGCGGCCCGCGCGGTCCATTCGAAGATCGACATGCATCACCACTACTGCGCGCCGCAATGGCGCGAGTGGGCCGTGCACCACGGGCTGATCACGCCGGAACAGCTGCCCCCGTGGACGCGGCTCGGCATCGAGGACGCGATCCGGTTCATGGACGGGGCGGGCATCACGACCGCCGTCCTCAAGCCGATGCTGCCGGCGCGCTACCGGTCCTCGGCGCAGCTGCGCGAGGCCGTCAACATCACGCTGCAGTCGATGATCGAGGTGGCGACCTCGCATCCGGGCCGGTTCTCGTACTACGTGCCGCTGTTCCTGGACGACCAGGAGGCCTCGTCCTGGGCCGTGCGCCGCGGCCTCGGGCAGCTCGGCGCCGTCGGCGTGAACGTGACGGCCAACTACGGGGGCGTCTACCTCGGGGACCCCTCCTACGACCGGCTGTTCCACGAACTGAACGAGTTCTCCGCCGTCGTGGACACCCACCCGCACAACCTGCCCGGCTGCCCGCCCGGCGCGTCGACGGTTCCGGGCATCCCGAACTTCATGTGCGACTTCCTGCTGGACACCACGCGGGCCGCCGTGAACATGATCAGCAGGCGGACGCTGGACCGCTTCCCGGACATCTCCGTCGTCCTGCCGCACGCCGGCGGCTTCCTCCCGTACATCGCCACGCGCCTGCAGGCCCTCGGACGGTTCTGCGAACCGCCCGTCGAACCGGCCGCCGTCCGCGACCACCTGAGCCGCTTCTACTACGACACGGCCGGCCCCATGGCGCCCGCGGCGACCCTGCTGGAGCACGTGCCGGCCGACCACGTCCTCTTCGGCACCGACTGGCCCGCGGCCCCCGCCGACACGGTCACTGAGCTGGCGCTCCCCGCCCTCGACGCGGACCCGGCCTTCACCCCGGAGCAGTTGCAGGGGATCTACCACGGCAACGCGGTGCGCCTGATCCCGCAGCTGGCGACCGCCTGACGGGGGTGGGGGGCGCGCGGGGCGGGCCGCCCCCCCCGCGGGGGCGGGGCGCCCGGGGGCGGGGGGGGGGGGGGGGGGTGGGGGGGCCGGGCGGGGGCGGGCGGAGCCGGGCGGTGGTGTGGGGGGGCGGTGTGGCGGGTGCGCCCCCCCGCCCCCGGGGGGGGGCGCCCCCCCCCGGGGCCCCCCCCCGGGGGGGGGGGGGGGCCGGGGGGCGCGCCCCCCACCCCCGTCGGGGCCGGAGCGA
Source organism: Streptomyces sp. NPDC090045 (assembly GCF_044747975.1). Taxonomy (NCBI): domain Bacteria; kingdom Bacillati; phylum Actinomycetota; class Actinomycetes; order Kitasatosporales; family Streptomycetaceae; genus Streptomyces; species Streptomyces sp. NPDC090045. The sequence goes on along the minus strand of NZ_JBIVFA010000008.1, from coordinate 251,447 downwards.
TCAGACGAGCTTGGCGTCCAGGGTGATCGTCGTACCGGTCAGTGCCTGGCTGACCGGGCAGTTCTTCTTGGCGTCCTCGGCCGCGGCGGTGAACGCGTCGGCGTCCAGGCCCGGCACCTCACCCTCGGTGGTGAGGTGGATGCCCGTGATGCCCTTGCCGGGAACGAAGGTGACGGCGGCCGAAGTGGTCAGCTTGGCCGGCGGGTTGCCCGACTTCGCCAGGACGTTCGAGAAGGCCATGTTGAAGCAGCTGGAGTGCGCGGCGGCGATGAGCTCCTCCGGGCTGGTCCGCCCGTTCGCCTCCTCGTCGGTGCGTGCGGGCCAGGAGACCGGGTAGCTGCCGAGGCCGGACGAGTCGAGGGTGACGACGCCCTTGCCCTGGAGCAGGTCGCCCTCCCAGACGGCGTGGGCGTTGCGTGTGGCGGCCATGGTGGATCCCTTCGTAGAAGCGGAAACGGCCGGGCGCCCGGAGGAGTCCGGCATCCCCAAACCTACTGGGACACCAGGGGTTTCGCGTCGCGCGCCAGCGCGGTGAGCCGCGATATGGCGCGGAAGTACTTCTTCCGATAACCGCCGTTCAGCATGTCGTCGCTGAAGAGCCGGTCGAAGGGGACCCCGGAGGCCAGGACCGGGACCTCACGGTCGTACAGCCGGTCGGCCAGCACCACGAGCCGCAGCGCCGTCGACTGGTCGGGCACCGGGCCCACGTCGGTCAGGCAGACGGCCGTGATCCCGTCGGTGAGCGCGCCGTAGCGGCTCGGGTGCACCCGGGCCAGGTGTTCCAGCAGGCCGGGGAAGTCGTCCAGGCTCGCGCCGTCGGTCGCGTACGCGGCCTTGGCGACCTGCTCGTCGGAGAAGGGAGCCGGAGCCTCGGGCAGGCCGCGGTGGCGGTAGTCCTGGCCGTCGATCCGCAGCGGCCGGAAGTGCGCCGACAGACCCTGGATCTCCCGCAGGAAGTCGGCGGCGGCGAACCGGCCCTCGCCGAGCTTGCCGGGCAGCGTGTTGGAGGTGGCGGCCAGCGCCACGCCCTGCTCGACGAGGCGGCTGAGCAGCGAGGACACCAGCACGGTGTCGCCCGGGTCGTCCAGCTCGAACTCGTCGATGCACAGCAGCCGGTGCCCGCCCAGGGTCTGCACGGTCTGCTGGAAGCCGAGCGCGCCGACCAGGTTGGTCAGCTCCACGAAGGTGCCGAAGGCCTTGAGCGCGGGCTCGGCCGGGGTGGCGTGCCACAGGGAGGCGAGCAGGTGGGTCTTGCCGACGCCGTACCCGCCGTCGAGGTAGACCCCGCGCGGGCCGGCGGGGGCCGCCGGCTTCTTGGAGAACCAGCGCTTCTTGCCGGCGCCGCTCGCGTGCGCCCCGCCCAGACCGGCGGCGAAGCCGCTCAGCACGGTGACGGCCTCGGACTGGCTCGGCTGGGCCGGGTCCGGGTTGTACGTGTCGAAGCGGACCGAGTCGAACCGCGGCGGCGGCACCATCTCGGCCACCAGCCGTTCGGCGGGCACCCGCGGCTCGCGCGCGCACAGGGCCTGGGGCCCCGCGTCGGCTATCGGAGGCCGGCCTGAGGTGTAACCGGAGGTGGAGAGTGATGTCGACACAGCCCTTAACTCTACGGGGCGTGGCACACTGCCCGGATGCGACGCCTGTTCCCTGTGACCGATCAGACACCAGCCTCGCCCCAGGACCGGGCCGACCGGGAGTGGTCGCTCGACGAGCTCGCGGACGCCTACGCGTACCCCTCCCTGGGGCCGGACGGACACTGGCTGCGGGCGAACATGGTCTCCACCCTGGACGGGGCGGCCCAGCACGAGGGCCGCTCGCAGCCGATCTCCGGCGAAACCGACATGAAGATCTTCGGCACCCTGCGGGCGCTGGCCGATGTGGTGGTCGTCGGGGCGGAAACGGTTCGCCAGGAGGGCTACCGACCGGCCCGCGCCCGGGAGGCCTTCGCCGCCCGCCGCACGGCCGCCGGACAGGGCCCGGCCCCCGCCATCGCCGTGGTCACCGCGCGCATGGACCTGGACTTCTCGCTGCCCCTGTTCACCTCCCCGCTGGCGCCCACCCTGGTGGTCACCGGCGCCGGCGCGCCCGCCGACCGGGTGGCCGAGGCGGTCAAGGCCGGGGCCGAGGTCGTGGTGGCCGGGGACGGCGCGGCCGTGGACCCGGCCCGTGCGGTACGGGAGCTGGCCGGGCGGGGGCTGCGCCGCCAGCTCACCGAGGGCGGGCCCCGGCTGCTGGGCCAGTTCGTGGCCGCCGACGCCCTGGACGAGCTGTGCCTGACGATCTCGCCGATGCTCGCCGCCGGTGACGCCCAGCGGATCGCCGGGGGACCCTCCGTCACGGTTCCGCACCGGCTCGCGCCCGCCTCCGTACTGGAGGAGGCCGGGTTCCTCTTCACGAGCTACCGTCGGATCTGACAAGGGGCGGAATTTGGCGTTCCGCTTTGCTTCCGCTGGGCACATAACTGGGCAGACATGTCTGCGCAAGGCCCCGTGCGACAGCGGGGCAGGATGGTTTCCGCAGGGGCCGGCCAGCCGGCCTCGGCCCATGAAGGAGAGGGCGTCCGTGTTCACGAGCGTATTGATGATCGAGCAGCCGCTGACCACGGTGGACGTGGACTTCGTCACCACCCTGCACGGGGACGACCCGGTCTCCTTCGTCGTCCTCATGCGCCCCCGGGGCGACCAGGACCGCCTGCTGCGCGCCATCGACGACGTCGCGCTCGGTGAGCTCCCCGAGGCCATCCACGAGGGCGACGTACCCGAGGGCGAAGCCGCCCGCGGCCCTGCGGCGCACGCCCTCGCGCACTCCCTGAACGCCCTGCGGCAGAAGGGCGCCAACGCCACCGGGCAGATCATCGGGGACCACCCGCTCGACAAACTGAAGGCCGTCGTGGACGAGACCGGCGCCGACGAGGTGATCGTCCTGACCGCCCCGCACTTCGTGGAGGAGTTCTTCCACCGAGACTGGGCCTCCCGGGCCCGCCACAAGGTCGGCGTTCCGGTGCTCAAGCTCTTCGCCCACAACGAATAGGCTTGGCCCGTCAGAGCTCGAAGCACCACCCCTCGATCCTGGAGCGACCTGAATGAAGCCCGGCCTGCCGACCGCCATGGAACGGCCCCACTTCATCGGCATCGGCGGCGCCGGGATGTCCGGCATCGCGAAGATCCTGGCCCAGCGCGGAGCGCAGGTCGCCGGCAGCGACTCCCGCGACTCCGAGACCGCCGAGGCCCTGCGCGCCCACGGCGCCACGGTCCACGTCGGGCACGCGGCCGGCCACCTCGCCGACGACTCCACCTGCGTGGTCGTCTCCAGCGCCATCCGCGCCGACAACCCCGAGCTGGCCCGCGCCGCCGAGCTCGGCATCCCCGTCGTGCACCGCTCCGACGCCCTCGCCGGCCTGATGGACGGGCTGCGCCCGATCGCCGTCGCCGGTACGCACGGCAAGACCACCACCACGTCGATGCTGGCGGTGTCCCTCTCGGCCCTGGGCCTGGACCCCTCGTACGCCATCGGCGGCGACCTGGACGCCCCCGGCTCCAACGCCCACCACGGCGAGGGCGACATCTTCGTGGCCGAGGCGGACGAAAGCGACCGCACCTTCCACAAGTACAGCCCGCAGGTCGCGATCATCCTCAACGCGGAGCTCGACCACCACGCGAACTACGCGTCGATCGAGGAGATCTACGAGTCCTTCGAGACCTTCGTCGGCAAGGTCGTGCCCGGCGGCACCCTGGTCGTCGCCCACGGCCAGGAGGGCGCCGCCGAGATCGCCCGCCGCGTCGCGGGCCGGGAGGGCCTCACCGTCGTCACGTACGGCGAGGAGGAGGACGCCGACGTCCGGATCACCAAGATCACCCCGCGCGGCCTGACCAGCGAGGTCACCGTGGTCCTGGACGGCCGGATGCTCACCTTCACCGTCTCCGTCCCCGGCCGCCACTACGCGCACAACGCCGTCGCGGCCCTCGCCGCCGGCGTGGCCCTCGGCATCCCGGCGCACAACCTGGCCTCCGCCCTCGGCAAGTACACCGGCGTCAAGCGCCGCCTCCAGCTCAAGGGCGAGGCCGCGGGCGTCCAGGTCATCGACTCCTACGCCCACCACCCCACCGAGATGACCGCCGACCTGGAGGCCATCCGGGGCGCCGCCGGGGACTCCCGGATCCTGGTGGTCTTCCAGCCCCACCTCTTCTCCCGCACCCAGGAACTGGGCAAGGAGATGGGCGGGGCGCTGGCCCTGGCCGACGCCTCCGTGGTCCTGGACATCTACCCGGCCCGCGAGGACCCGATCCCCGGCATCACCAGCGAGCTGATCATCGCGGCCGCCCGGTCCGCGGGCGCCGACGTCACCGCCGAGCACGACAAGGCGGCCGTCGCCGACGTCATCGCGGGAATGGCCAAGCCCGGTGATCTCGTTCTCACCATGGGCGCCGGAGACGTCACGGACCTCGGTCCGGCCATCCTCGCCCGGCTGTCGAGCTGAAGGTACGAGGGAGCGGGAGAGTCATGTCCTACGAGGTCGAGAAGACGGACGAGCAGTGGCAGGCGGAGCTGAGCCCGTCCGAGTACCAGGTGCTGCGCCTCGCGGGCACCGAGCCCGCCTTCCGCGGTGAGTACACCGACACCAAGACGGAGGGCGTCTACTCCTGCCGCGGCTGCGGGGCCGAGCTGTTCCGCTCCTCGGAGAAGTTCGAGTCGCACTGCGGCTGGCCGTCCTTCTTCGACCCGAAGGACACCGACGCGGTCGAGCTGATCGCCGACACCTCGCACGGCATGGTCCGTACCGAGGTCCGCTGCGCGAAGTGCGGCTCCCACCTGGGCCACGTCTTCGAGGGGGAGGGTTACCCCACCCCCACCGACCAGCGGTACTGCATCAACAGCATCTCCCTGCGCCTGACCCCCTCCTCCGACGAGGGCTGACACCGCGGGACCCCGGCGGGCCCCCACCGACCTTCTCCAGGCCGGTGGGGGCCCGCGTGCGTTCCGGTTGCCGGTCCGCCCACGGCGGACGGGCGGTCGCGCCGCTGGCGGGAACGGGCCCGTCATGGTGTCGAGGACATCGCGGTTCGATTCCGATCCGGTCTCTGGCCTGCGGTGATCCAGAGGCGATAGCAGGTTTGGCCGGTGAAGACACCTATCCGTTTTCTCCATGTGTCTGGTTATGATCGGCACCCTCACATCCCGCCGCAGCCGGACCGGTTGTGGCCGTCCCCTCCCCAGGACCGTGCCGTCCGGCTGCTCGGCAACCCCCGACATCCCCCTGCCGCCCCCGCTCCCGAGGACCGATGTCTCCCATAGAACCCGAAGGCGTACGAGGGCAGTCGACGACCCGTCGGTGGCGCACCGTGCGCCTGCGCACCCTGCTCATCTGGCTGGCGGTGCTCCCCACCCTGGCGATGGGCACTCAAGTCACGGTGACCGCACAGCGGTTGCTGGACCAGTCGGACCAGCTGAGGGCCGACGTGGAGGCCGCCGAGCGGATCGGCGCCCCCCTCTACACGCTCATGGTCGACATGCAGGCGGAGCGGACGGCGACCGCCGCCCAGTGGGCGGGCAAATCCGCCACCGAGGGTGAACTGGGCGCCCGGCGCGGGGCCACGGACCTGGCCGCGGCCGAGTTCCGCCGGCTGGCGGACGACCCCTCCAGGTCCTTCGCCGAGGTGACCCGGCAGCTCGACAAACTGGACGCGTACCGCCAGCGCGCGGACACCCGCAGCGGCGCCCCCGACAGCACGCTGACCTACTACTCCGAGGTGATCGGCAAGGTCATCCAGGTGTACCAGCAGGAGTTCAGCCACGCGGAGGACGCCGAACTCGCCCAGGCGAGCCGGCCCGTGGTGGCGATGCTCCAGGCCACCGAGATGGTGGCGCGCGAGGACACCGTCCTGGCCCTGGCCGGGCCCTCCGGAGAGCTGAGCTTCGCCGGCTACGACCAGTTCGTCAGTTCCCTGGGAGCCCAGCGGTACCTGCACGAGGCGCTGATCGTCCCGCACCTCGCGGAGGGGGACGAGCGGTTCTACCAGCGGGTCGTCGGCTCCGCGGACTGGCAGACCAAGACGCGCATCGAGAACGCGGTCCTCTCCGGGCACAAGGACACCGTGTCGGGCATCAGGGTGCCCGCCGAGGTCGCCGGCTGGTCGTCCGCGCACTCCAACTTCTCCGTGCAGATGACCACGCTCAACATCGACCTGGCGCGCTCGGTGCTCGCCCGCGGCGAGGCCAAGGCCGCGGAGCTGCAGACCGAGGTCGCCTGGCTGATCGGGGGAAGCGGCGGCGGGCTGCTGGCCGTGGTCGTCGTGGTCGTGTTCACCACCCGGTCGGTGCTGCGCCGTCTGAACGACCTGCACGAACGCACGGTGACGGTGGCCGAGGAGACCCTTCCCGAGGTCGTCGACCGGCTCCAGCGCGGACAGACCGTGGACCCCGAGGCCCTGCCGGCCGTGAGCGGGGACCGGGACGAGGTCGGACGCATCAGCGACGCGTTCGCCCGGGCCGTCGCCGTATCGGTCGACGGACACCGCCTGCTCGCCGCCGAGCGCCACGGGTTCGGCCTGTTCGCCTCGGGCATCGCCTCGCGCACCGGGAACCTGGTCAGCCGCCAGCTGAGCCTCACCGAGGACCTCCAGGACACCTTCGGCCACGACGAGGCGCTGCTCGCCCAGTTGATGCGGTCCGACCAGCTGACGGTCGGCATGCGGCGGCAGATCGAGAACCTCCTCATCCTGTCGGGCGGCGAGGTCCCCGACCCGCACACCGAGCCCATGCGCGTCGCCGACCTGCTGCGCGAAGCCGCCGCCGAGGTCGAGGACTTCCGGCGCATCGAGCGGCAGGCCCTGGACGAGACCAGCGTGGAACCGAGCGCGATCAGCCAGATCAGCCACCTGCTCGCGGAACTGCTGGACAACGCCACCCGGTTCTCCCCGCCGCGGTCGACGGTCGTCATCCGCGCCGAACTGGTCGCGGACGGGCTGTCGGTCGAGATCGAGGACCGCGGGCCGCGGGTGAGCCCCGAGCGCTACGAGGAGATGAACGGGCGCCTGCACCAGGCCCCGCCGTACTCCGTCCTGGCGCAGAACGCGCACCGGCTCGGGCTCTTCGTGGTCGGCCACCTCGCCGACCAGCTCGGGGCCACGGTCACCCTGCGCCGCTCGGTGTACGGAGGGACCTGCGCGGTGGTGGTCCTCCCCGGGAACCTGCTGGTGGCGACCGCCCCGGACGCCCCGAGCCGGCCCGCGCCGTCCGCCCCGGCCCCGGCCGCCACCGCGCCGGCCGTCTCCCCCCGGGCCCTCCCCGAGAAGCCCGAGCCCGCTGTCGAGCACGAGCCCGCTGTCGAGCACGAGCACGAGCCCGAGCACGAGGCCGAACCCCAGCCCGAGCCGGTCCTGCTCACGGACGCCGGTCTGCCCAGCCGCCGTGCGAAGACGCCCGCTCCCGTGCCCGCACTCACGGCCCGGCCGGCTCCTGTGCAGGCCCCCACGCGGCCGGCCCTCCCCGAGCGGGTCCCGCAATCCCACATCGCCGACCAGCTGCGCGCGCCCCGCGCGCCGGAAACGCCCGTCAGGCCGGACACCGCGACACCCGAAGAGGTGGCCGACGCCTGGGCGGACTACGAACAGGGGACCCAGACAGTGGAAGAAGAGCTCCGACGGGATCAGCCATGACCACCTCACCGAACACCGCCGCCGCCAACGACGCCATCTACAGCGTCCTCGACAACAACCTGAGCCGGATCGCTGGCATCCAGGGAGCCGTGCTCCTGTCCAACGACGGCATCCGGCTCAGCGCCTACCTGCTGGACCAGCCCCAGGCCGAGCGCATGGCGGCCGCCGCCTCCGGCATCGCCTCCACGATGAAGGCGATATCGCGGGAGATCGACGGCGGCAGCGTCATCCGCCAGCTCGTCGAGATGGACGACCGGTACCTCTGCATCGTCGGGTGCGGCGAGGGCAGCACGCTCATCGTGGTGACCTCCCGCAAGGCCCGCCTCGGCGAACTGGGCGGCGAGGCGGTACGCACCGCCCAGGCGCTCGGCGAGTGGCTGGGCACCCCCGAGCGCGGTCAGGTGCCGTCCGCGTAATGCCGCAGGAGGAGTCGCAGCCCGCGAGCCGCCGCCGTACGCGGCTGTACGCCCTGACCGACGGACGTACAGCCGTGCCGCAGACCGTCCTCACCATGGACACCACGATCACGGCGGCGGCCACCGACGAAGCGCTCGGCGGGCTGCCCACCGAGTGGCAGGAGATCCTCGCCATGTGCGCGCCGCCGGGCGGGCGGGCGGTCGCCGAGATAGCGGCGCGGATGCACATCCGCCTCACCCCGATGACGCTGCTCCTCGGTGAGCTCGCCGAACGCGGGCTGATCGACCACCGGCCGCCCCTGGCGGCCGCCGAGACCACCGACGTCAACCTGCTCATGAGAATCAGGGACAACCTTGCCCGGATATGACACGCCCGCCTCCCGGGAAACGGCCCCGGTCAAGATCCTCGTCGCCGGTGGATTCGGGGTCGGCAAGACGACCCTGGTGGAGACCATCTCCGAGATCGAGCCGCTGCGCACGGAGGAACGGCTGACGGCCGCGGGCGTCGGCGTCGACGACCTCGCGGGCATCGAGTCCAAGACGGTCACCACGGTGGCCATGGACTTCGGCCGGATCACCCTCACCGACGCCGGAGTCGTCCTGTACCTCTTCGGCACCCCGGGCCAGGAACGCTTCTGGTTCATGTGGGACGACCTGCTGAACGGGGCGCTCGGGGCGGTCGTGCTGGTCGACACGCGGCGCCTGGACCGCAGTTTCCCCGCCGTCGACTTCTTCGAGAGCCGCGGACTGCCGTTCGTGGTCGGCGCGAACTGCTTCCACGGCGAACAGCCCTACACCGCGGAGGAGATCGGAGCGGCGCTGCACCTGCGCGATCCGGACACGCCCGTCCTCATGCTCGACGCCCGCTCCCGTGAGGACGTGCGCGCGTCCCTGCTCTCGCTGCTCGACCGGCTCATCGTCAGGGCGCAGGCACCGGCGGCCGCCGGCAACTGACCTCCGGGCGGAGGAACGTCGTCCGTTCTCCAGGTGTACGGCGCGGCGTCATGAGGGTATCCCCGGCTGGTACCCCGGGGCCGCTGTCCTTGGGGCGCCCCTCGACCCGCCCTCACCCGCAGAGGTCCTCACGCCATGGCAGAACTCAACCGTCGCAGGTTCCTGCAGATAGCCGGCGGCACGGCCGCCCTCACGATGCTGAACGACAGCATCGCGCGGGCCGCCGCCATCCCGGCGCAGGGCACCACCGGAACGATCCAGGACATCGAGCACGTCGTCGTCCTGATGCAGGAGAACCGGTCCTTCGACCACTACTTCGGCGCGATGAAGGGGGTCCGGGGCTTCGGCGACCCGCGGCCCGTCCTCCAGGACAACGGCAAGTCCGTCTTCTTCCAGTCCAACGGGACCAAGGACGTCCTGCCCTTCAACCCGCAGGTCGCGGACCTCGGGATGCAGTTCCTGGAGGGGCTGAACCACGACTGGGCCGGCGGCCACCAGGCGTACAACAACGGCAAGTACGACAAGTGGATCCCGGCCAAGACGGCCACGACCATGTCGTACATGACCCGGAACGACATCCCGTTCCACTACGCCCTCGCCGACGCCTTCACGGTCTGCGACGCCTACCACTGCTCCTTCATCGGAGCCACGGACCCGAACCGCTACTACATGTGGACGGGTTACACCGGCAACGACGGGGTGGGCGGCGGTCCGGTCCTCGGCAACCAGGAGGCCGGGTACGGCTGGAAGACGTACCCCGAGCGCCTGGAGTCCGCCGGGGTCTCCTGGAAGGTCTACCAGGACATCGGCGACGGCCTGAACGCGGCCGGCTCCTGGGGCTGGATCAACGACGCCTTCCGCGGCAACTACGGCGACAACTCGCTGCTGTACTTCAACACCTACCGCAATGCCCAGCCCGGCAGCGCCCTGTACGAGAAGGCGCGCACCGGCACCAACGTCAAGGCGGGCGAAGGCTACTTCGACCGGCTGCGCGCGGACGTGGTGAACGGCACCCTGCCCTCCGTCTCCTGGATCGCCGCCCCCGAGGCCTTCAGCGAGCACGCCAACTGGCCGACGAACTTCGGCGCTTGGTACATCTCGCAGGTCCTGGACGCGCTGACGGCGAACCCGGCCGTGTGGGCGAAGACCGCCCTGTTCATCACCTACGACGAGAACGACGGCTTCTTCGACCACGTGGTCCCGCCGTACCCGCCCGCCTCCTCGGCCTGGGGCCTGTCCACGGCGAGCGTGACCGGCGACCTCTACAACGGGGGAGGCGGCTACGCGGCCGGACCGTACGGGCTCGGCCCGCGCGTCCCGATGATCGTGGTCTCCCCGTGGAGCAAGGGCGGTTACGTCTGCTCCGAGACCTTCGACCACACCTCGGTGATCCGCTTCATGGAGAAGCGCTTCGGGGTGCAGGAGCCCAACATCTCCCCGTGGCGCCGCGCCGTCTGCGGCGACCTGACCTCGGCCTTCGACTTCACCCGCGCCGACGCCGCGCCCGCCGCCCTGCCCTCCACGGCCGGGTACGTCCCGCCGGACAAGAACCGCCACCCCTCCTACCACCCGACCCCGCCGGCCACGGGCACCCTGCCCAGGCAGGAGGCCGGCTCCAAGCCGACCCGCGCCCTGGGCTACAGCCCGTACGTGGACGGCGCGCGCACCGTCTCCACGGGCAAGTTCACGCTCACCTTCGCCTCCGGCCCCACCCTCGGCGCCCACTTCCACAGCACCTCGGGCAACCGTACGGACGGCCCCTGGCCCTACACGGTCGAGGCGGGCAAGACCCTCTCGGACACCTGGTCCACCAGCAGCTCCACGGGCAACCAGATCAACCTGACGGTGTGGGGCCCCAACGGGTTCCTGCGCACCTGGAAGGGACCGGCGAAGAAGGCCGGCCCCGAGGCCACGGCCCGCCACGTCGCCGCCACCGGCAACCTGGCCCTGACCCTGACCAACTCCGGTACGGCCGCCGTCAACCTCACGGTGACCAACGCCTACGGCGGCGGGCCCCAGATCATCAGGGTCCCGGCCGGCGGCAGCGTCGCCCACACGGTGGACCTCGGCGCCACGGGCCGCTGGTACGACGTGAACGTCGTCTCCGACGCCGACGCCACCTTCCTCCGCCGCTTCGCGGGCCACGTGGAGACGGGCGCCCCGGGCGTCTCCGACCCGGCGATCAAGACCGTCTGACGCGGTCCTCCGGCGTGCGCAGCAGCCGCCGTTCCAGGACCGGGAGGTCCTCGGGGCGGTGGCTGCGGGCGTACCGGAGCAGGAGGTCGCGGGCGGTGTCCGGGACCCGGCGCCGCTTCGGGTGGCGGGTGGTGAACTCCTCGCCCGCGAAGAACCGCACGGCGCCCTCCAGCCCGGTGCGGTCCGTCTCCCGCACCGCCCAGGCGAGTTCCTCCGTGGACCTCCCGGCCAGCAGCAGGCGGGGAACCCGTTCCGCGAGGAGCCACGCCGCGTCGCGCGGCTCCTCCCGTACGGCGCCCAGCCAGCCGAAGACCACGCGGGGCGGCACCCCGTGCGGCGGGGGCGGCTCCTCCCCGCCCGCAGCCAGGGCCCGGGCGTACTCCCGCAGTCCCTCGGGAGCCGCCGCGGCCCACCGGTCCCGGTGCCGGGCCGGGATCCCGGCCGGGTCCCGTGGATCGAACAGCGGCCCGAGCGGACCGGTCGGCTCGGCGGACCCGATGCGCTCGCCTCCGGCCTCGTACAGCGAGAGCCCGCCGTCCCCGTGGCACATGCACTCGAAGTCGTCGTGCGCTTCGCGCTCGGGCCACAGGGCGAGCACCTCCGCGATCTCGGCCCGGTCGAGGACCTCGTACGCGTTCGGGTGATGCAGGTGGTGCGGCCGGCCGGTGCCGGTCCGGGAGGCCGTGACGGCGATGCGCACCGTGCGCGATGTCGGTTTCACGGTGTGATCGTAGGTCCGGTGGGCAGAACGTACGGGTCCGTTTTCGTCGCCCCCGTCACCGAGGGAGAACGCATGGCCATCGCCCACCGCAGGATCGGCACCGGACCCGTTCGCGTCATCGTGCTGCACGACTGGTTCGGCACCTCTGCCAACTGGGGCTCCGTGCTGGACCACCTGGACCCCGTGGGGTTCTCGTACGCCTTCCTCGACTACCGCGGCTACGGCGACCGCCGGGACGTGACGGGCCGCCACACGCTCCCCGAGATCGCCGACGACGTCCTCGAACTCGCCGACCAGCTGGGCTGGGACACCTTCTCGCTGCTCGGCCACTCCATGGGCGGCAAGGCGGCCCAGCAGGTCCTCGTGCGCGCCCCCGAGCGGATCGAGAAGCTCGTCGGGATCAACCCGGTCCCGGCCGGGCCGTACGAGATGGACGCCGCCACCCACGCCCTCTTCTTCGGCGCCGCGGAGAGCGCCGAGAACCGGCGCGCCATCCTCGACCTCGTCACCGGCAACCGGGCGAGCCGGCGCTGGATCGACCGGATGGTCGCCCACTCCCTGGAGGTCTCCCGGCCGGAGGCCTTCGCCGACTACCTCGCGAGCTGGCAGTCCCTGGACCTGTCCGACGCCGTCAAGGGCAACACGGTGCCCGTGCTCGTCCTGACCGGGGAGTACGACCTCGCGCTCACCGCCGACGTGATGCGCGCCACCTGGCAGGTCTGGTACCCGAACTGCCGCATCCGCACCCTCCCCGGCGCCGGGCACTACCCGCCGCACGAGACCCCCGTGGCCTTCGCCACCGAGGTCGAGGCCTTCCTGCGCGACTAGCCGCAGCCGCGGAGCACGGTCCGGACGCAAAAAAGCCCCGGGGCACGAGGAGACCTCGTGCCCCGGGGATCAGGGTGAGTGACGGGACTTGAACCCGCGGCCACCTGGACCACAACCAGGTGCTCTACCAACTGAGCTACACCCACCACGAAGGGCGGCGGACCACCCGTTCGATGTGCATGCACAGCATAGCCGATCTGCAGGGTGGTCCCGCGACGCGTTATCCCGCCGACCGGCCGGCGGCGAGGGTGGCGGCGAGCCGGGCCGTCACCCCGTCCGGGCGGCCGCCGGCGTGCGCGACGGCCGCCGCGGCGAGGGCCCTGACGATCGGGTGCGGCCGCGACCCGTCCCCGTGCAGCTCCGGCTGGAACAGCGTGGCCAGGAAGAACGGGTGCCCGGGCAGCTCCACGATGCGCGGCTGCCCCTCCTCGTCGAGCCCCGACAGCCGCAGCCCGTGGGCGGTGAGCGTCGGCAGGTGCCGGGGCGCGGGTCCGTAGTTGCAGTGGTAGCGCTCCATCGACCGCTCCGCGCCGAGCGCGGCCTCGGCGAGCGAGCCGGGCTCGGCCCGTACGAGGCCCTCGTGCCCGACGAGCGAACAGGCGAGCGGCGCGATCAGCGGATCCGCCGCCCCCGGGTCGTTCTCGGCGTGCGCGACGGCCGTCAGCCCGCAGACCGACCGGGCGTACTCCAGCAGCGTGTGCTGGAAGCCGCCGCAGGTCCCGAGGAAGGGGATGCCCTCCTCGCGGGCCACCCGGATCGCGGCCAGCGCCCCGGCCTCGCTCGCGTACGGGCTCCCCGGCAGCACCCAGACGGCGTCGAAGCGGGCCAGCGTCCCGGCGGCGGCCTCTGCCCCGGCGTCACCGGTGGGGATCCAGTACGCGTCGAGGACGAGCCCGTCGCGGGAGGCCAGGGCGTCGAGGAGGAGCGGGATCCGGGTGTGGGACTTCACGTGCGGGGAGCGGTCGCCGACGAGCGCGATCCTCGCCGCCGGCGAGGTCCGTGCGGTCTGTGCGGTCTGTGCGGTCTGCGTGGTCTGTGCGGTGGTCATGTGGATCATCCTGCGGCCGGGCGGCCGTTCAGCGCCAACGATTGTTCCTGCACCTTCCATCAGTGATCCTGATGACCATGGACCCGCACCTGCTCCGCACCTTCGTGGCCGTGGCCCGGCTCGCCTCCTTCTCCGCCGCCGCCCGCGAGCTGGGCTACACCCAGTCCGCCGTCTCCCAGCACATCGCCGCCCTCGAAGGGGACCTGCGGGCCGAGCTGCTCACCCGCAGGCCCGTCGCGCCGACCGCGGCCGGGGCGCGGCTGCTGGAGCACGCCGGGCCGCTGCTGCTGCGGCTCGACGCCGCACGGGCCGACGTACTGCGGCTGACCGCCGCCCCGCCCGGCCGGGTCACCCTCGCCGCGTCCCCGCTCGCCGTCGGGCCCCGGCTGCTCGCGGCCCTGCCCGCCACCGGAGTCACCCTGAAGGTGCTGCCCCCGGCCGAGGTGCCCGCCGCCGTCGCCACCGGCGGCTGCGACCTCGGCCTCGTCGACGGCCCGGCCGCGCCCAGCGACCCGCTGCGGCTGCCCGACGTGGCACCGCTCACCGTGACCGGGGTGGGGGAGGAGGAGCTGGCCGTGCTGCTGCCCGCCGGGCACCCCTTCGCCGGCCGGACGGCGCTCCGGCTGGACGACCTCGCCGACGCGCGCTGGCTCGACGCCCCCGGCGTGGGGCTGCCCCTCACCGCCGCCCGCGCCTCCGTCCGCTACGACGGCACCGACCTGCACGCCCTCTGCGCCCTCGCCGCCGCCGGGCACGGCCTCGCCCTGCTGCCCCGCCGGGTCGCCGAGGCCGCCCGCGCGGGCGTCGCCGTACCGCTGTCCGCCCCGCGCCTGGTGCACCGTACGGAACTGCTCACGCCCGGCACGCCGACCGGCGCGGCCGCCGCCCTCGCCGCCCGGCTCACGGCAGGATCACCCGTATGACACGTGACGCCGCATCCCACGACCCGGCACCCTTCACGGCCGACGACTACGCCGCCCGGATGGCCGCGGCCGCGCAGGCCGCCGCCGACGCCGGACTGGCCGGACTGCTGATCGCCCCCGGGCCCGACCTCACGCACCTCACCGGATACCGGCCCACCGCCGAGACCGAGCGGCTCACCCTGCTCGTGCTGGCCGCCGGGCAGGACCCGGTGCTCGTCGCCCCCGCACTGGAGGCCCCCGACGCGGCCAAGGCCCCGGGCGCCGCCGCGCTGACCCTGCGGGACTGGGCCGACGGGAAGAACCCGTACGCCGTGACCGCCCCGCTGCTGGGGCCGACCGGGCGGTTCGGGGTGAGCGACAACACCTGGGCCCTGCATCTCCTCGGCCTCCAGCGGGAGTTGCCGCAGACCTCCTACGCTGCCCTCACCGACTGCCTGCCCATGCTGCGCGCCGTGAAGGACGAACGGGAACTGGAGCGGCTCGCCGCGGCGGGAGCCGCCGCCGATGCCGCCTACGCGCAGATCCTCCACCTCCCCTTCGCCGACCGCCGGGAGACGGACGTCGCCGCCGACCTGGCCGCCCTGCTGCGCGCCCACGGCCACTCCCAGGTCGACTTCACCGTCGTCGGCTCCGGCCCCAACGGGGCCAACCCGCACCACGAGGCCGGCGACCGGGTCATCCGCCGCGGCGACATGGTGGTCCTCGACTTCGGCGGCCTGCGGTTCGGCTACGGCTCCGACATCTCCCGCACCGTGCACGTGGGCGAGCCCACCGCCGAGGAACAGCGGGTCCACGACATCGTCCGCGAGGCCCAGCAGGCGGGCGTGGCGGCGGTCCGCCCCGGGGTCTCCTGCCAGGAGGTGGACCGGGCGGCCCGCGCGGTGATCACCGAGTTCGGGTACGGGGACCGCTTCATCCACCGCACCGGCCACGGCATCGGCGTCACCACCCACGAGCCCCCGTACATGGTCGAGGGAGAGGAGCAGCCCCTGGTCCCCGGCATGTGCTTCTCCGTGGAGCCGGGCATCTACCTGCCGGGCCGGTTCGGCGTCCGCATCGAGGACATCGTGACCGTCACGGAGGACGGCGGGCGCCGCCTCAACAACGCCCCGCGCGAGCTGGCGGTCGTCGAGTAGGCCCGCCCGGCGGGCCGCGGCGGCCGCGGTCTCACGGCCCCAGCACGACCGCCGATTCGCCGGGTACGTGGATCCGGCCGTCGGGGCCCGGGTGTTCGAGGGGCTCCCAGGCGGCCAGCACCCGCACCCCGTTGCGGCCCAGCGCGATCGTCACCGGTTCCGGGGAGAGGTTCACGGCCACCCGTACGTCGCCCCGCCGGAACGTGATCCAGCGGCGCTCCTCGTCGTGGGCGACCCGGACCGCCGCCAGGTCCGGGTCGCGCAGGTCCGGGTGGCTGCGGCGGAGCACGACCAGGGTGCGGTACCACTCCAGCAGGCGGGCGTGGACCGCCTGTTCGGGCTCCGACCAGTCCAGGCAGGAGCGGTCCCGGGTCGCCGGGTCCTGCGGGTCGGGGACCTCCTCGGCCTTCCAGCCGTGCGCCGCGAACTCCCGGCGCCTGCCGGTCCGTACGGCCTCGGCCAGCACCGGGTCGGGGTGGTCGGTGAAGTACTGCCACGGGGTCCGCGCCCCCCACTCCTCGCCCATGAACAGCATCGGCACGAACGGGCCGGTCAGCGCCACCGTCGCGGCGCACGCCAGCAGACCGGGGGGCAGGGAGGCCGAGAGCCGGTCGCCCAGGGCCCGGTTGCCGATCTGGTCGTGGGTCTGGGTGTAGCCGAGGAAGCGGTGGGCGGGGGTCCGGCGGCGGTCCACCGGCCGGCCGTGGGTGCGGCCGCGGAAGGAGGACCAGGTCCCGTCGTGGAAGAAGGCCCGGGTCAGGGTCTTGGCGAGGGCGGCCAGCGGGGCCTCGGCGAAGTCCGCGTAGTAGGCCTGGGATTCACCGGTCAGCGCACAGTGCAGGGCGTGGTGGAAGTCGTCGTTCCACTGGGCGTGCAGGCCCAGGCCGCCGGCGGGGCGCGGGGTGGTGGTGCGCGGGTCGCACCGGTCGGACTCGGCGATCAGGAACAGCGGCCGGCCGGTTTCCGCGGCCAGCCCGTCGACGGCCTCGGACAGTTCCTCCAGGAAGGTCAGCGCCCGCCCGTCCGCGAGCGCGTGCACGGCGTCCAGCCGCAGTCCGTCGATCCCGTAGTCGCGCAGCCAGGCCAGCGCGCTGCCCACGAGGTACGCGCGCACCTCGTCGGAGCCGGGGGCGTCCAGGTTCACCGCCGCGCCCCAGGGCGTGTGGTGGGTGTTGGTGAAGTACGGGCCGAAGGCGGGCAGGTGGTTGCCGGAGGGGCCGAGGTGGTTGTGGACCACGTCCAGCACCACGCCCAGCCCGGCGGCGTGCGCCGCCGCCACGAACCGGACCAGCCCGGCCGGGCCGCCGTACGGCTCGTGCACGGCCCAGGGCGCCACCCCGTCGTACCCCCAGCCGTGCCGGCCGGGGAAGCTGCAGACCGGCATCAGCTCCACGTGGGTCACGCCGAGGGCGGTGAGGTGCCCGAGGCGGTCGGCCGCGGCGTCGAAGGTGCCCTCGGGCGTGAAGGTGCCGATGTGCAGCTCGTACAGGACCGCGTCCTGGAGCCGGGTGTGCGGCGGCGGGACCGGCGCGGCCCCTGCCCCGGCCACTGCCCCGTCCAGAGCCTCGAAGTCGACCACCGCCGACAGCCCGTCGGGGCCGTCCGGCAGCCGCCGCCCGCGCGGATCGGGCCGCGGGACCGGGTCGCCGTCCAACAGGAACCCGTAGCGGCTCCCTTCACCGGCCGGGGCCTCCACGGTCCACCAGCCGGCCCGGTCGGGATCGCCCTCCATCGCGTACGTCGCCCCGTCGAGTCGCATGGCGACATGACCTGTCTGCGGTGCCCACACCTCGAACTGCAACAGTCGGTCCCCTCGTCAGCGGCGGTGGCCGGCATGCGTATCCTGCCCATCATTCCGGGCGTGGCGGGGGAGTTCTGGACACTCCGGCCCCGACGGGCCGACAATCACCCTGTGACGTCGAGTTTCGAGATCCCCGCCTTCCCCGCGCCGCGGCTGTCCGACGCCGAGCGCGACCGGGCGCTGGGCCAGCTCAGAGAGGGCGCTGCCCTCGGCAAGCTGTCCCACGACACCTTTCTGCGCCGGATGGAACTCGCCCTGGTCGCCCGCCGCTCCGAGGACCTCGCCGTCCTCACGGCCGACCTCCAGGCCAGGGACTCCGCCGAAAGCCCGTGGACCCGTCGGCTGTTCGGCTGGGTCGGCCGGGTCTCGGCCGTCTCCGTCGGCATCCGGCACGCCTGGGCCGCCGAGAAGCTGCCCAAGCTGCTGCTCCCGCATCCGAGCGCGGCCGTCCTGCGGATCGGCCGCGACCCCGGCAACGGACTGCGGCTCAGCCACGAGACCGTCTCCCGGGCGCACGCGGAACTGAGCCTGCGCGACGGGGTGTGGGTGGTCACGGACCTCGGCTCCACCAACGGGACCTCGGTCAACGGGCGCCGGGTGACCGGCTCCGCCGTGGTCCGCGCCGGGGACCAGATCAGCTTCGGGAAGATGACCTTCCGGCTCTCGGCGAGCTAGGCCGTCGGACGCGGACCGCGGACCGCAGGACGGGGGACGGGGGCCGCGCGACCCGGACCGCGCGACCGGGACCCGCCGGAGCGTCGGCGGGAGTCACCGCGCAGGATGGCGGGCATGGAACACACGCCCGCCATCCGCCGTGCACGCGTCGGGGACCTCCCCCGCCTGGTCGAGCTCGTCCACGAGCACGTCGCGTACGAGAGGTCGGCGCCGCGCCCGCCGGACCTCGCCGGGCGGCTCGGCCCGCAGCTGTTCGCCGAGGACGCCCGGCTGTGGGTGCTGCTCGCCGAGACCCCCGACGGCGCGGTCGCCGGATACGCCGCCTGCTCCGCCGAGTTCGCCTTCTGGGACGCCCGCCACTACCTGCACATGGACTGCCTCTACCTGGCGCAGGAGGCACGCGGCCACGGTCTCGGCGCCGCCCTGATGGACGGGGTGCGGGAACTGGCCCGCGAGCTCGGCCTCGAACAGGTCCAGTGGCAGACCCCCGACTGGAACGAGGGCGCGATCCGCTTCTACGACCGGCTCGGCGCCACCGGCTCCCCGAAGCGCCGCTACGCCCTGCCCGTGGACCCCACCGCGTGACGGCCCGGCCGCCCCACCTCCCGAGGGCCTAGCGGGACCGGTCGGCCGCCAGGAGGCGCTCGTAGGTGGCCAGGACGGTCCGGGACTGGTGTTCCACCTGGGTGGCCACGGGGACCCAGCGGGCCCCGAAGCGGGCCGCGAAGTCCTCGCACCACCCGGTGACCAGCCGGTCCAGCCCGGGCGCCGCCGGATGCCCCTGCGCGCGCAGCACCCGCAGCAGCATCGCGGCGGCGCGCAGCGACAGCCGCCGCCCGAAGGCGTCGATGCTGGCGATGTACGCCGCCGTGGCCTCCGTGGGGGCCCCGGCGCCGGTCCACTCGACGGTGACCCGGGGGATCAGCGCGAGCGTCCAGTCCACGGCGCGCAGCAGCGCGGCCGCGGCCCGGTCCTCGTACGGCGGCGGACCCGGCCGCATCAGGTCCCGCACCCCGCAGACGAGCGCGGCGTCCGCCGTGAGCCGCCCGGCCAGCATCCGCAGGGCGCCGCGCGGGTCGGGGTGCGGAGCCGGGTCGTCCACCAGGTCGGAGGCCCACATGGGGACTTCGACGATCGCGGTGGTGCCGGCGTACCGGTGTGCGTGGTACCAGGTGCTGAGCCGGGTGTCCTCCGGGTGGAAGGCCCCGGCGGCCTCGCTCCCCGGCTGCGGTATCACGAAGATCCCGGGACCGGGGGAGGGCCAGCCGGCGGCGTCCGAGGCCCCGTTCTCCACCGGGATGCGCAGCTCGGCGGCCGATTTGGCGAACGGCTCGGCGAGGCCGGGGATGTCCCGGGTGAGCTGGACCCAGGAGCCGCCGAGGTCGGTGGCGTGCAGCGAGACCTGGAGCACGGGCCGCAGCTCGTCGATGAGCGCGGTCAGGGCCAGCGTCTCGGGCGGCAGCCGGTCCGGGGGCAGTAAAGACGGGGCCCACTCGGGCTGTTCGGGGCCGGGCGGCCGGAAGAAGCTCCGGTGGTAGTCCAGGAGCGAGTACGGGCGGGGCGTGCGGTGCAGGTCCGCGCCGTCCGGGTCCGCGCAGAGCAGGAAGTGCCAGCCGCAGCCGGCCCGCGGCGCGGGCTCGTGCAGGAGGCGCCGGGCGAGCGAGAGGGCGGTGGCGCCGCCGACCGGCTCGTTGGCGTGCGCCCCGGCGACGACGAGGACGTTGCGGGTGGGGGTGCCCGGGCCGGCGGAAGCGACGGACAGGACCCAGAGCGGCTGCCCGGCCCGGGAGGTTCCGGCCTGGCGGAGCCGGACCTCGCCGGGGTGTTCGTCCGCCAGTGCGCGGGCGGCCAGCCCGAGTTCGCGTGGCGTGGGGTAGCACATGTCACGGAGGAGAGTCACAAGGGATGCCATGCCCGCAGGGCCCACCGCCTACTGCTCCGCAGGCCAGGCAGTTCCCCCGCTCAGGTGTGCCACCCCTGGGGCGGAGCCCGGGCCTATTGCTGGTGCAGGCCGCGGCCCGCCAGGGAGAGGAAGGCCTCGCCCACGGCCTCCGAGAGCGTCGGGTGGGCGTGGATGTGGCGGGCCACGTCGGACGGTTCGGCGTCCCAGCCCACGATCAGCTGGCTCTCCGCGATCATCTCCGACACGTGCGGCCCCACCAGGTGCACGCCGAGCACCCGCCCGCCCCGCTCCGCGACCACCTTCACCGTGCCGCCCTGCCCGTGCACCATGCCCTTCGCCACGGCGGTCAGCGGCATCGTGTTCACCACCACGTCGTACGCCGCCTCGCGCGCCTGCGCCTCCGTCAGCCCGACGGCGGCCGTCTGCGGCGCCGAGTACGTCACCCGCGGCACCGCCGCGTAGTCCACCGGTGCGCTCGCCACCCCGGCAAGGGTCTCGGCGACCAGCAGCCCCTCCGCGAAGGAGGCGTGCGCCAGCCCGAGCGAGGGCGGCGGCAGCAGGTCGCCCACCACGTGGATGCCCGGGACGGCGGTCTCCAGCCGGGACCAGTCGGCCGGTGCCACGAACCCCCGCTCGTCGGTGCCCAGTCCGGCCGCCGCGAGGTCCAGCCCGTCGGTGACCGGGACCCGCCCGACCGCCACCAGCAGCCGCTCGGCCGTCAGCTCGCGGAGCTCCCCGCGCGCGGTCCGCACCGTGGCCCGCACGGTCCCGCCCGCCACGGTGGCCCCCTCCAGCCGGGCCCCGGTCTGCACGTCGATGCCGCGCTTCTTCAGGCCCCGCGCGAGGTGCCGGGAGACGTCCGCGTCCTCCAGGGGGACCAGCCGGTCCGCCGCCTCGACCAGGGTCACCTCGGCGCCCATGGAACGGTGGAAGGAGGCGTACTCCACCCCGATCGCCCCGCCGCCCAGCACCAGGACCGAAGCCGGCAGCCCGGGGGCGAACAGGGCGTCGTCGCTCGTGACCACCGTGGCCCCGTCCGGCTCCAGCCCCGGGAGCAGCCGCGGCCGGGAGCCGGTCGCCAGGACGATCCCGCGGCTCGCGGTGAACTCCCGCCCGTCCTCGGTGCGGACGGAGCGCGGGCCGGTCAACCGCGCGCCTCTGCGCACCACACGTACCCCGGCGTGGTCCAAATGCCCTTCCACGCCCTTGTGGTTGCGGGAGACGATGTCGTCCCGGGTGGCGGTCAGCGCCGACCAGTCGACCGACTCCACGCTCGCCCGGACCCCCCAGCGCTCGCGGGCCTCGGCTATGCCGTCGACGAGTTCGGCGGCGTGCAGCATCGCCTTGCTGGGGATGCAGCCGCGGTGCAGGCAGGTCCCGCCGACCTTGTCGCGTTCGGCGAGCAGGACGGTCAGGCCGAGGGCCGAGGCGCGCAGGGCGGTGCTGTATCCGCCGGTGCCGCCACCGATCACGATCACGTCCACGGTGCTGGTGCTTTCGTCGGTCACGTCGTCGCTCACGTCGTTGGTCATGTGCCCAGCCTGGACGGCCCGTTGCGCCACGTCCAAGGAAATGATCTTCTGGGTGCCATGCACGCTCTTTATGCTTCCGGCTCATGAGCCTGCGCCAGATGGAGTACTTCCTCGCCGTCGTGGAGGAGTCCTCCTTCACCCGCGCCGCGGAGGCCCTGCACGTCACCCAGCCCGCCCTGTCCCACCAGGTCAAGGCCCTGGAGCGGTCCGTCGGCGGCGCCCTGCTGGAGCGCATGCCGCGCGGGGTCCGGCTCACCCCCATGGGCCGCGCCTTCCTTCCGCACGCGCAGCTCGCCGTGCGCAGCGCCCGCCAGGCCGAGCGGGCGGCCCGCGCCGCCGCCGGTGTGGCCGGCGGCGAACTGCACATCGCCACCGTGCACGCCGTGGCGGTCGGTCTGCTCCCGGGCATCGCCGCCCGCTGGCGGGCGCTGCACCCGGGGGTGTCGCTCGTGATGCGGGAGTACGGGTCCACCGACGCGCTGGAGGAGCAGCTGGAGCGGGGCGTCGCCGACCTGGCGGTGGGCCCGGAGCCTGCGGAGTGGATGGGGCCGCTGCTGCGGATCGGCCGCGAGGAGCTGGTCATCGTCGTCCCCTTCGACGATCCGCTGGCCGGGCGGGGAGCCGTCCGCCTCGCAGAGCTCGCCGACCGCGACTGGATCCGCTGTGCGATGGAACCGCTGGTCGACGGCGCCCTCGTACTGGACCGGGCGTGCGGCGCGGTCGGCTTCACCCCGCGGACGGTGCTGCGTACGGAGCACACCTCGACGGCCGTACGGATGGCGGCCGCCGGGGTGGGCGTCGTCATGGCCCCGGCCCACATGGTCCGGGGCGCCGTCGGCGAGGACTGCGTACTGCTCTCCCTCGACCCGCCGTGGCACCGGCCACTGGCGGTCTTCTCCAGGGTCCCGCTGACCGGTGCGGCACAGGCCTTCGCAGGACTGTTCGGGGCCGGGGCTACGGCAGCTCCGGCCGGGAGTGCTCGGCCAGACTGAGTGCGGCGAGCGGGACCGGTCCGGCCGGTACCGCGCGCCGAGGGGATCAGCGGCGCAGCCACACACCCACCGGGCGGCCGTCCAGCAGGTCGGCCAGGTCAAGCGAACCGCTGTGCGAAGTGAGGGAGTTCGGGCTCGGGTGCGTCGGGAGGACGGGGGTCCACGTGCCGGGTGGCAGGGGCAGCCGGGTGCCGCGCCAGCCGCCGGACGCGGCCAGCCGGTGGGACAGCCGGGTGGCCGCCACGAGCAGGCCCGGGGCCCGGGTGAACGCCACCAGATGGCCGGCCGCCGGGCCCAGCGCCGGGACGGGGGCGTAGCCCCGGAAGAGCTCCGGCCGGTCCCGGCGCAGCCGCAGCAGGGCGGCCGTCAGGGCCAGCTTCTCCTCGGCGGGGCCCTGCGGGGCGGCCCCCGCGTCCAGCCGGGCCAGCTCCCGGCGGGGGAAGCGGGCCGGCCGCCGGTTGTCGGGGTCGACGAGGGCCCGGTACTCGGTCTCGGCGCCCTGGTAGACCTCCGGGACCCCCGGCATCGCCAGGTGCAGCAGGGTCATGCCGAGGAGGTTGGCGCGGGCGGCCTCCGCCAGCTCCGCCGGGAGGTCGTGGGGGGCCCGGACGTACCCGGCCACGCCCGCCTCGTAGTCCTCGTCCGGCTCGGTCCAGCTGGTGCGCAGGGCGGCCTCGCGGACCGCCTTGAGCAGCGCCTCGGACAGGCGGGGCGCGGCGTCGGGGACCGGGCCGAGCCCGAGCGCGGTCTGCCGGGCCACCCAGGCCAGCTGGGGGTCGGGGCCGTCGGGCCGGCCCATCAGCTCCGGCGCCTGCGACAGGGCCGAGATCCGGGCCCGGACGTCCGCGCTGCGCTTGGTGTCGTGCGTGGACAGCACGGTCCCGGCCGCGGGCCACTCCCGGGCCTGGGCGGCGCAGTACGCGTGGAACTCCTCGGCCGACACCGCCGGTTGTCCCGGCTCGCCGCCGACCTCGGTGGCCGACAGCAGCGGCGCGTACCGGTAGAAGGCGCGGTCCTCCAGGGACTTGGCGCGCAGCGCCGCCGAGGTCTGCGCGAAGCGGGCCGCGAACGCCGGGTCGCGCAGCAGCAGTTCACGCACGCCGGCCACCGGGCCCGGACCGGCCGCCGCGGCCGCCTGCTCCAGCGCCTGCGGCGGCAGCTCCGGCTCGCCGGGATAGGGCCGGTAGACGGGAAAGGCGATGAGCAGCTCCCGTACGGCTTCGGCCAGTTCCGGACCGGACCGGCGCTCCAGCGCCCGCAGTTCGGCGGCCAGGTCGCCGGTCAGGACCTCCCGTGCGCAGGCCCGGGACGCCTCCGGCCACGGCGGCAGCCCGGTCGACCGCCCGTACCGGGCCGCCAGTTCGGCGGCGCCCTCCGGGTCGGTGAACACCCCGTCCACCCGGTGCAGCGCGTCGTACCCGGTGGTCCCCGCCACCGGCCACGCGGGCGGCAGCCGCTCGTGACGGGCGAGGATCTTCTCGACGACCACCCAGCAGTCGTCCCCGGCCGCCGCCCGCAGTCGCCTCAGGTACTCCTCCGGGTCCGCCAGCCCGTCCACGTGGTCGATCCGCAGTCCCTGCGCGACCCCGTCCCGGAGCAGCTCCAGCACCTTCGCGTGGGTGGCGGTGAACACCTCCGGATCCTCCACGCGGACCCCGATCAGGTCCGAAATGGTGAAGAAGCGCCGGTAGTTGAGCGAGGTCCGGGCCTCCCGCCACCAGGCGGGCCGGTACCACTGGGCGGCGAGCAGCTCGGGCAGCGCCAGCCCCGCGGTGCCCGGCCGCAGCGGGAACTCCTGCTCGCCGTGGCGCAGTACGTCGCCGTCGGCCGTCAGCTCGCAGGACTCCACCGGCCCGGCGAGGACCGGCAGCAGCACCTGCCCGCCGCCGGCCTCCCAGTCGATGTCGAACCAGCGGGCGTAGGGCGAGGCGGGCCCGTCCCGCAGCACCTCCCACAGGGGCCGGTTCAGCCGCAGCGGCGTCGGCACCGCCATGTGGTTGGGCACGATGTCGAGGACCAGGCCGAGCCCGTGCGTCCGGGCGGCCCGGGCCAGGGCGCGCAGGCCCGGCTCGCCGCCGAGCTCGGCCCGTACGCGGGAGTGGTCGGTGACGTCGTACCCGTGTGCGGAGCCGGGTACCGCCTCCAGGACGGGGGAGAGGTGCAGGTGTGACACGCCGAGCGAGGCGATGTACGGTACGGCTGCCTCGGCCGCCGCGAAGGGGAACTCCGGACGCAGCTGGAGGCGGTACGTCGACGCCGGAGTGACAGGTGTCGGAACGTCAGATTCCGATTCGGTGACCGGTTGCGGCTGGCTCATGAGAACGTACGTACCCAACCTGCCGGATTCCGTGCCATTACCCAATGCATCCGAGTGACTGCACCGGGTTAATGTCGATCAAGTGGTTGGAACCGTCAACACCTATCGAAAAGTCATCGCCCTGACCGGGCCCCTACTCCCGCTCGTCTCTTTCCTCGCCCGACTGCCCGTCGCGATGTCCCAGTTCGGGAGCTTCCTGCTGGTCGCCCAGACCAGCGGCTCGCTCGCGACCGCCGGCGTGGTCGGCGGCGCCCTCTCCCTCGGCCAGGTCCTCTTCGGCCCCGTCCTCGGCTGGCTCGCCGACCGCCACGGGCAGCGGTCCGTCGTCCTGACCGCCGCCGCCGTCAACGCGGTGGCCACCGCCGCCCTGGTCGCGGGCGCCCTCACCCATCTGGCCACCGTGCCGCTCGCCGCGATCGGCGCCCTCACCGGCGCCTCCGTACCGCTGATCGGGCCGCTCGCCCGGACCCGCTCCGTGGCCCTGGCCCGCCGGGCCAGGGCCGACGAGGGCGTCGTGGGCGCCGTGCACGCCCTCGAAGGCACCCTGGACGAGGTCTCCTTCGTCTTCGGACCCGCCCTGGTCGGGCTCGCCGCGCTCCTCGCGCACCCGGCGGTCGCCCTCGGCGGCGCGGCCGGCCTCGTCGCCGTCTTCGGCAGCATCTACGCGCTGCACCCGACCGCCGCCGTCACGGCCGGGTCGCCCGCGCGAGGCCGCGGTACGGGCAGCCGGGTCAGGCCGCCCGGCGTGGTCCACGCCGTCCGCGGCTCCCTCGCCCTCCAGGGCGCGATGTTCGGCGCCTGCCAGGCCGGCATCACCGCACTGACCATCCGGCTGGGCGTCCCCGACCAGGCCGCCGTCGTCTACTCCGCGATGGGGGTCGTCAGCGCCGTCGTCGGCCTCTCGCTGGGCGCGCTGCCCGCCCGCTTCGGACTGCGGCTGCGCTGGCGGGTGGCGACCGGAGCGGCCCTGGTGCTGTCGGTGCCCCTGCTGTTCACCGACGGCCTGTGGGCGCTGTACGCCGTCGTCACCGTGCTCGGGGCGGCCTACGCGCCCCACCTGATCACCGCGTTCGCCCTCACCGAGCGGGCCGTGGAACCGGCCCGACTCTCCACGTCGATGGCCTTCGCCGCCAGCTGTCTGGTGGCCGGGCAGGCCACCGCGCTCGTCGTCTGCGGGCGCCTCGCCGAGTGGTACGGCCCCGCCGGGGCCTTCGCCGTGGCCGTCGGGG
The DNA here is from genome assembly GCF_044747975.1 of Streptomyces sp. NPDC090045. Classification (NCBI taxonomy): domain Bacteria; kingdom Bacillati; phylum Actinomycetota; class Actinomycetes; order Kitasatosporales; family Streptomycetaceae; genus Streptomyces; species Streptomyces sp. NPDC090045. The sequence goes on along the minus strand of NZ_JBIVFA010000008.1, from coordinate 225,121 downwards.
CCGCCGCGCTCTGCCTGGTCCTCGCCCTCGTCACCCGGGTGCCCGCCGCCCGGACGCACACCGCCGCCTTCGTGCCCGGACAGCGGACCGCCCCGCCGATGTCCGCCCCGCAGGCGTCCGCCTCGCCGGTGTCCGGGGAGAACGGCGCCGCCTACGCCGGACGCTGAAGCACCACCAGACACCGCCCCGTCAGCGCCACCCGGTCGCCGGCCGCGTACTGCGGCCCGGTGCCGGGTGGCAGCACGTCCGCCCGCGCCGTGTCCACGACCAGGTGCCACTGCGCGCCGTGCCCGGCCGGAATGGTGAAGTCCTGGGGATCCGCGCCCGAGTTGAACATCAGCAGGAACGAGTCGTCGGTGATCCGCTCCCCGCGGGTGCCCGGCTCGGAGATCGCCTCCCCGTTGAGGAAGACGGTCAGCGCCCGCGCGTGCTGCGCCTGCCAGTCGCGCGCCCGCATCACCTCTCCGTGCGGGGTGAACCAGGCGATGTCGGAGAGCTCGTCGTGCGTGCCCTCCACCGGCCGGCCGTGGAAGAACCGCCGTCGCCGGAAGACCGGGTGGTCCCGGCGCAGCCACACCATCCGCCGGGTGAACTCCAGCAGCGACGGCGGCGGTTTGCCCGGCTCCGGCCAGCTCACCCACGACAACTCGTTGTCCTGGCAGTACGCGTTGTTGTTACCGCTCTGGGTGCGGCCGAACTCGTCGCCGTGGCTGAGCATCGGCACCCCCTGCGAAAGCATCAGGGTGGCCGTGAAGTTGCGCATCTGGCGCTCGCGCAGCTCCACGACCTCCGGATCCTCGCTCGGCCCCTCCACCCCGCAGTTCCAGGACCGGTTGTGGGTCTCGCCGTCCCGATTGCCCTCCCTGTTGGCCTCGTTGTGCTTCTCGTTGTACGAGACCAGGTCGTTCAGGGTGAAACCGTCGTGGCAGGTGGTGAAGTTGATCGACGCCAGCGGGCGCCGCCCGTCGTCCTGGTACAGGTCCGAGGAGCCGGTCAGCCGCCCGGCGAACTCCGCGAGCGTGCGCGGCTGCCCGCGCCACAGGTCCCGTACCGTGTCCCGGTACTTGCCGTTCCACTCGGTCCACAGCGGCGGGAAGTTGCCCACCTGGTAGCCGCCCTCGCCCAGGTCCCAGGGCTCCGCGATCAGCTTCACCTGGCTGACCACCGGATCCTGCTGGACCAGGTCGAAGAACGAGGACAGCCGGTCCACCTCGTGGAACTGGCGGGCCAGCGTCGCCGCCAGGTCGAAGCGGAAACCGTCCACGTGCATCTCGGTCACCCAGTAGCGCAGCGAGTCCATGATCAGCTGGAGCACGTGCGGGGAGCGCATCAGCAGCGAGTTCCCCGTGCCGGTGGTGTCCATGTAGTGCCGCGGATCGTCCGCCAGCCGGTAGTACGAGGCGTTGTCGAGCCCGCGGAAGGACAGCGTCGGGCCCAGGTGGTTGCCCTCCGCGGTGTGGTTGTAGACCACGTCGAGGATCACCTCGATCCCCGCCTCGTGCAGGGCCCGCACCGCCGACTTGAACTCCAGCACCTGCTGGCCGCGGTCGCCCGAGGCGTAGCCGTTGTGCGGGGCGAAGAAGCCGATGGTGTTGTAGCCCCAGTAGTTGCTCAGCCCGTCGTTGACCAGCCGGTGGTCGTTGACGAACTGGTGCACCGGCATCAGCTCCAGCGCCGTCACGCCGAGCTTGGCGAGGTGGCCGATGACCGCCGGGTGCGCGAGCGCCCCGTACGTGCCGCGCAGCTCCTCCGGCAGGTCGGGATGACACATCGTCAAACCCTTGACGTGGGCCTCGTACAGCACGGTGTGGTGGTACTCGTGACGCGGCGGCCGGTCGTTGGCCCAGTCGAAGTACGGGTTCACCACGACCGAGCTCATGGTGTGCGGGGCGGAGTCCAGGTCGTTGCGCGAGTCGGGCCGGCCGAAGTGGTAGCCGTACACCGCCTCGCCCCACGTCACACGGCCGCTGATGGCCCGCGCGTACGGGTCCAGCAGCAGCTTCGCCGCGTTGCAGCGACGGCCGCGCTCGGGCTCGTACGGGCCGTGCACGCGGAAACCGTAGCGCTGGCCCGGCATGACGCCGGGCAGGTACGCGTGGCGGACGAAGGCGTCCGTCTCGCGCAGCTCCACGGCGGACTCCGAACCGTCGTCGTGGAGGAGGCACAGCTCGATCCGTCGGGCGGCCTCGGAGTAGACCGCGAAGTTGGTGCCGGCGCCGTCGTAAGTGGCGCCGAGCGGATACGCCTGTCCCGGCCAGACCTGCATAGATAACGACTCTTCCCGCGTTGTCGGATGTCCCGGCTGATCCGGCGTGGACCACGTCACTTCCGATCTTCCCCGAAAGAGGGCCCCCACGCGCGGACTTGGGAGGGGTCCTACCGGGTGACCCGCAGAGCTGATATGCGGGTCAGCGGACTGTCTGCGCATCAGATAATGGGTCAACGGACGACCGTTGCAGGGACCATCGGGCTGCACCGGGGCGCACGCGCGGGATACCCTTCCGTGATCACTGGAGACGGGCGTCCAGACGCAGAAGGCGGTGCACGGGTGAGCTCGGGAGGTCTGGAGCTGCCCCCTGGTGACAGCAGTCACGAGGGTGGCCCGGCGGACGCCCCAGGTGGTGTCCCCGGCGGGGCACCGGCGGGGGTCGCGGCCGGAGCGGTCTCCCTGGCGGGCGGACCGGCGGAGGCCGGGAGCGCGGGCGGGCCGGGATCCGCCGGCGCCGAACTGGACTGGAGCGCGGAGGCCTGGAGCGAGGTCCGCACCCGGGCCCAGCGGGCCGGCCGGGCCTACATCTGGCTCAACCTGATCGAACAGCGGCTGCGCTCGGTCGTCGGGGCGGTGCTCCGGCCGATCTACGAGCCGGTGCACGGCGGCGACGACTGGGTGGTCGCGGCCGCCGGGCCCGCCGGGCAGGAGTGGGTGCAGCGGGCCGTGGCCGTGCGCGAGGTCAGCCGGCGCAAGGGCTACCTGCTCGACTCGGCCGACGACAACGTGCTGAGCTTCCTGACCCTGCCCCAGCTGCGGGAGCTGATGGTCCAGCACTGGCCGTGCTTCGAACCGTACTTCGACGACCGGCGCGAGATCGAGCTGGCCCTGGACGAGCTGGAGGTCACCCGCAACGTCGTCTCCCGCAACCGGGCGCTGTCCCGGCCCGTGCTGGAACAGGCGGAACGGGCCTCGGCGCGGCTCCTGGAGGTCCTGGGCGGCGGCGCCGGCAGCCCTTCGGCGGACCGGCTGCCGATCGACGCCGTCGAGGACCTGGTGGGCGACCGCTACGCGGACGTCATCTCGGTCCACCCGGACCGGGTGCGCCTGCAGCGGCAGCTCCCCGCGGAGGACCTCTTCGGCGGCGCGCGGCGGCTCGACGCCATCGGCATAGGGCTCAACCTGCTGGTCCAGAACTTCTCGGGCCGAAGACTCGTCCGGCTCACGGAGGCCGGCTGCCGGGTGCGGCTGCTGTTCCTGAACCCGGCGAGCAGCGCGGTCAAGCGGCGCGAGCGGGAGCTGGGTCTGCGCAAGGGTGAGCTGAGCCGCTCGGTGGAGATGAACATCCTGCACGTCCGCCGGGTCCGGGCGGGCCTGCGGGACCCCTCGCGCTTCGAGATCCACGTCTTCGACGAGACCCCGCGCTTCACCGCCTACCTGGTGGAGGGGAACTCCTCGGGCATCGCGGTGGTCCAGTCCTACCTGCGGCGGGCGCGCGGGATGGAATCCCCCGTCCTCGTCCTGCGGGGCGGCGGGCGCGGGGTGCCGAAGGACGCGGACCACGGGCTGTTCGCGACCTACCGGGAGGAGTTCGAGTCGATGTGGGAGGACTCCCGCCCCGTGTCCTGAGGACCGGACACCGGACGCCGGAGCCGGATGCCCGATACCCCTGGAGGGGGGTGTCGTCGGGCTTGTCAGTGCCCCGTGGCAGGCTGAAAGCCGTTGACCGAAGGCGTACGGGGGAGGGGCACGGCATGGGGGGCTGGCACGGCGGGGTGCTGATCGGGTTCGATCTGGAGACCACGGGCACGGAGCCGCAAGAGTCGCGGATCGTCACGGCGGCCGTGATCGAGGTGCGGGGCGGAGCGGTGAGCCAGCGGCGCGGCTGGCTCGCGGACCCGGGGATACCGATCCCGGAGGGGGCGTCGGCGATCCACGGGATCAGTACGGAGCGTGCCGTCGCCGAGGGCCGGCCAGTGCGGGAGGTTGCGGACGAGGTCGCGGAGGCCCTGGTCGGGCACTGGCGCGGGGGCGCGGTGGTCGTCGCGTACAACGCGGCCTTCGATCTGACGCTGCTGTCGGCCGAGCTGGCCCGGCACGGGCTGCCGTCACTGGCTGACCGGCTGGGCGGGGCGCAGACCGGACCGGTGGTGGACCCGCTGACCATCGACCGGGCGGTGGACCGCTATCGGCGCGGCAAGCGGACCCTGGAGGCGGTCTGCGGGGTGTACGGGGTCACCCTCGAAGACGCGCACGACGCCGGGGCGGACGCGCTGGCCGCGGTCCAGGTGGCTCGCGCGATAGCCGAGCGCCATCCGGAGGTGGGCGAGCTCGCCGCGGCCGATCTGCACGCCCGGCAGGGCACCTGGCACGCGCGCTGGGCCCGGGACTTCCAGTCGTACCTGCGCCGGCAGGGCACCCCGGACGCGGTCATCGACACGGCCTGGCCGCTGCGCGGGCTGGTTCCGGCCCAGGCCTGAGAGAAAGGGGAGCGGGGTATCCGGCGGGATCCCGCTCCGATGCCCGACCGGGATTGGTACCGTGAAGATCAGCTTTTACGGGGGTGAGTGGCTTGCTGGCTGCCGGTTTGGCATCAGGCCTGTCCGGACTCAGCGGAAATCTGCTGACGTTGTACAAAATGAAGCAGGACGGGAATTTTCGCGCACAGCAGGAGTTATTGTCGCAGCTTCGTGAAGAGGAGGCGGTGAATGCGCATGCCCGCGCCGTTCACCGAGATTCCAGAAACTCCTGGGAGCGCCGCAGCGAGGCCGTTGCAGGGAATGCCTACGAGATCGAGCGGGATTGGCGCCAGGCCCAGATAGCGATCCAGGTCCGTGCGGTACAGGAGCGGATGGACCGAGAGGCCACCGAGTCTCCTTTCGGATACCGGCAGGACGAGCTCTACGACCTGGTCCACGATGCCACGGCCGGCGGTTCCTCGCCCGCTCTGCTCGTCGCCCCGTTCGTCCGCGACGACCAGAGCGGCCAGCAGAACGACGAAGGTCCGCATTCCTTCAGGTACGCCATCAGGCAGGCCTGGATCCAGTCGCAGTGGTCAGAGGATCTCGTGAGCCTCGACGGTGTGATCAACCGGCCTCTGAGGAACACGGATCTGGACATCCTGCTCATTCAAAGGGCGCTTCGGGACCTTCCTGTCATCCTGGTGTACGGAAGGGTGCAGTCCAGCCGCCGGGTCTGGCCCTCGCTGAGCGCCTGGAACATCGTAGACGCGCCCGACCTGCGGTCCGTCCAGTTCACCTTCCCTCCGCTGTCCATTCCCGATGCCGACTCGGCGGGCCCGCTCCGGAATCCCGCGCAGCTGGCGTTCGAGGACGAGTTGGGCACGACGACGGCGATCAGCGCGGCGCTCATCGCCGAGTGGTTCCACCTGGTGCGGTACGGCCGTGCCCCCCGGCTGCACACGTTGCTCGCGCCCGAGCTGACAGGGGAGCGCCGGGTCATCGCCGCCGGTCTCGCAACCTCCTACGAAGTGGCCATTGAGAGCGGCCGGGTGGACGGGATCGCCGGAAGGGTCGGACAGGCCGAAATGTTCCGGGCGGCGGGACTGAGGGATCAGGCGGAGGCCGCCGCCGTGCAGGGGCTGGTGTGCGCCGAGGAGACGCTGAGAGATCCTGCCTCCCACCCCAGCCCCGCGAGCCTGCGGAGCCTCGTGTCGATTCTCGAATCGCTCGGTCGCCCCATGGACAGGGACCGTGCGCGTGTCGCTCTCGAATCCGCGGCGCGGCGAAGCATCCTGCACAACCTCGGATGGAGGAACCGTTGAAGCAGCGCATCATCGCCGCGATCGACTTCGGCACCCACGGCACGGGATACGCGTGGACGACGATCGAGGACCGTCACAAGGATGCCAAGAAGCGGGCGGTGCACTTCCGTACGCGGTGGCAGGATCTCCCGACCCCGTATCCGAAGAACCTCACGGCCCTGCTGTTGGACGCCAAGGGAGATCTGGTCGCCTGGGGGCACGAGGCGCGCCGCAAGTGGGCCATGAGGTCGGCGCGTGGCGAAACGGACGGTTACCAGTACTTCGCCAACTTCAAGATGTCGCTGGCCGCCGGCAGCGGGGGGAGCGGCGATCTTTCCGGAGGGCTGCTTTCTCCCGAGCGGTCGAAAGGGCTTGTCACCCACTACCTGCGGAACATCTACGCCCTGGCGGTTGCCGAGATCGAACAGAGCGGTCACTCCGCTGCGGAAATCCGATGGTGCCTCACCGTGCCGGCCATCTGGGGCAACTATCAGAAACAGCTGATGCGGGAGGCGGCGGTCAGCGCCGGACTGCCGGGCGACGAGCACCGTCTGCAACTGGTCATCGAGCCGGAGGCCGCGGCCTATCATGCGCGGGTCTCGGGAGTCCGCACGGTTCGGGCCAGTGGCCGTCGCGCCAGCCTCATGACCAAGGGGTCCCGCTTTCTGGTGGCCGACTGCGGCGGTGGAACCGTCGACATCACCGCCTACCGTACGGATGAGCGCAATCGACTCGAAGAGATCGGACGCGACTTCGGGGGGAAATTCGGTTCCGAGTACGTCAACCAAGCCTTCCTCGAAAAGATTCTGGTCAAGCGCCTGGGATCCTTCGAGGTGATGGACCGGGTGCATGCGGAGGCGCCTGCCGCATTGCTGGAAGTGCTCGGCTCCTGGGAGAAGGCGAAGGTGAACGTCGACACCACCTCGCAGGACGACATATTCCTGCAGCTGCCCGCGGCCATCGACCGTTTGCTGGGCAAAGAAGAACGTTTTGCGCTTGGTGAGCAGCAGGACGGCATCACCGATCACATCATCGTGTCCGCGGCTGAGGCGCGAGACGTATTCGAGTCGGTCGTGCCCGGCATCCTTGACATCATCGACAAGCAGTTGGCGGAGATGAAGGTCCAGCGGCGCAATGCTCCGGGCCGGGAGCTGGTGATCCTGGTGGGCGGGTTCGCCAGTTCCCCCTATCTTCAGGAAAGACTCCAGGAGCATCTGGCCGGCCGGGCGGACGTTCTCGTTCCGCCGGACCCGCAAGTGGCTGTTCTGCTCGGTGCAGTCCACTACACCTATGACCCGCAGACGAAATCGCGGCGCACCAAGTTCACCTACGGATGCGACGTGGCCTCGAATTTCCGTCCGGGAGTCGATCCGGAGGAGAAGAAGTATGCTCTTCCCGATGGTCGGGTGAAATGCAAGGATCGTTTCAAGGTATTCGTCTCCGCCGGGCAGAGTGTGCCGGTCGACGAGGAGGTCGTTCGCTCCTTCTCCCCCCTCTACGAGGACCAGAAGACCCTGACGTTCGACCTCTACGCCTCGGGCGGGAAGTCTCCCGGCTACGTCACGGACCCGGGGTGCGCCAAGATCGGCGTCGTCAAGGTGGATCTCTCCGACGTCATGCACCTTCCGCTGTCCAGTCGTTCGGTCAGCCTCTCCATGATGTTCGGCGAGGTGCAGATCCGCGTCACTGCCGTGGTGCAGGAGACGGGGGAGGCGACCGTGGCCCAGGTGCGGTTCACCGAAGCCGCCGAGTAGTGATGGCCATCCTTGACCTCTGGAGGTGTGACGGTGATCCGAGACAACAACCCCGATGTCCTGTCCGAGATAAACGAAAAGCTGAGCAGCATCCTGCTGAGACTCGATCAGCTGGGTGATCAGGTCGTCGGTCTGGACGACAGGTTCCATGAAGTGCTCGCCCGGTGGACTCACTACAGGGAGGATCTGACCGGGGACCACGATGAGATGCACCGCGGCATCGCAGAGGAACTGAACTCCTTCGTGAGCCAGAAGCTGCTCAGACTGGCGTACATGCGGTCGCGTGCGACGGCGAGCGGTCTGACCCGCCGCCAGACCGCTCAATTGGTGAGCAGTCTCTGTGTCGCATACCTCGGGCCGGCCGAGATCGACCTGATCCGTGTCCGGAGGATGCTCAAGGCGCGCAAGGGGGACGAATGCTGGCAGGCGGCTGGGCAGGCCGCCCTGCAGGCGAAGAAGATCCTTGCCGCGGCGCGGGCGCGCGGTGCGGAGTTCTCCTGGGACTACGACTGCGACGAGGGGTTTCCACTGGACGGTGAAATCCAGCAGGTCTGGTCGAATTGCGATCCCGTATCGGATGTGAGTTTCGTCGTGGTGCCGGGCTATGTGGCAGACGGCGAGCGCTACCTCCTGCAGCAGGTCTTCACGGAGACCGTCGAGGTCGGCGCAGAGGCATGAGCTAGAACGAATGCCAGCGCATTTCGGGGTCGCCGTTCCTGAGGGAGGTCACGCGGCGGCGGAACTCGGCCCGCGCCCCCGGGTTGCCCGGGGCGTGCTGGGCGACCCAGGCGCAGCTGGCCGTCTCCCGGGCCCCGCGCAGGACCGCGCAGCCCGTCCAGTCGCGGACGTCCCACCCGTACGCCGACACGAACGCCCCGTACTCCTCGGCGGGCATGCCGTACCGGTCGCGGGAGAGGGCCATCACCACCAGGTCGTGCTCGCGCAGATCGGCCGAGACGGTCTCCAGGTCGACCAGGGCCGGGCCGTCCGGGCCCACGTGGACGTTGCGGGGCAGGGCGTCGCCGTGGACCGGGCCCGGCGGGAGGTGCGGGATCAGGGCCGCCACCTCGTCGGCGTAGGCGTCCCGGCGGTCCCGCAGGTACGCCGCGTCCGCCGGGTCGATCGCGTCCCCCGCCAGCCGCAGCCAGCGCTCGACCCCGCCCAGCAGGTCCCGCGCGGGCAGGGCGAACGGCGGCGCGGGCAGGGCGTGCACGGCGCGCAGCAGCACGGCCAGGTCCTCGGCGCCCGCGGGCCGGACCGCGTCCGGGAGCCGGTGCCACAGCGTCAGCGGATGCCCGTCCACCAGCCGCGGCTCCGGCTCGGCCGCGCGGACCGCCGGGATCCCGGCCGCCGCGAACCAGCCGGCCACCGCGAGTTCCCGCTCGGCCCGCCCCAGCAGTGCCGCCTCCCGGCCCACCTTCACCACCAGGTCGCCGAGGGCGAAGACGGCGTTCTCGCCGAAGGCGAGGAGGGCCGGTTCGCCGGCCGCCCCCCGGCCCGCCGACGTGAGGCCCGCCGCCTTCAGCGCCCGCCTGGCCTGCGCCTCGTCCATGCCCCTGCTCCGCCCTCCGCCGGATCGCGGTGATCGTGATCACCGTGCATCCGAGTTCTATCACCGCCCGCGCGGGTGGTGGCCTCGCGGGGGCGGCCCGATGCTGGAGGCATGGGCGCCGACCGTGACGCAGGCGCCGCCCGCGGCCCCAGCGGCGTGGCGCGGCGCGCCCTCCGCACCACGCTCGCCGCGTGCGCCGGGTTCTTCCTGTTCCTGTACGGGCTGGACCAGTCCGTCGCGGCGCTGTACGCCCTGTTCGGGGTCGTGTCGATGGCGGCCCTCTCGCACATCCCCGGCACCGGACGCCAGCGGGCGGCCGTCATCGCCCGGACCACGCCCGTGGCCTGGGTGCTCGTCACGATCGGCACCTATCTCGCGGTGCGCACCTGGAGCGCCGTGGCCGGCATGCTGGTCATCGGCTTCCTCCTCGCCTTCGTGGCCGTGGCCGGGCCCCGGGCGTCGGGCGCCGCGCCCGGCCTGCAGCTGCTCTACATCCTGCCGTCCTTCCCGCCCTACGCCCCCGACACCCTCGGCCAGCGCCTGCTGGGCACGACCTGCGGCCTCGCACTGCTGATCCTCGCCGAGCTCTTCGTGCTGCCCGAGCCGCGCGGCCCCTCCTACCGGCTGCTGGCCGCCGAGGCCGCCGACACCGCCGCCCGCTGCGCCGGCGAGCTGGGCCGCGCCCCGTACACGCTGTCCGCGGCAGGGGCGCAGGCGGCCAAGGCCGCCGGCGAGTCGCTGCGGCCGTTCCGGGTCCCCGAGGCCGACCGACCCGCCGGGCCGGGCCTGCGGGACCGGGGGCTCGCTCATGCGGGCCTGGCCGCCCGCACGCTCCTGAACCGCATGGTGAGCCTGCCCGCGCCGCCCCCGGAGCGCCCGCCGCCGGAGCAGGCGCCCGGGGTGCCGGCCGCAGTCGGCGCGGCCGCCGCCGAGTGCGCGGCCCTGCTGCGCGGCACCGGCGCATCCACCGACGCGGCCTCCGCCCTGCGGGGCGTACGGGAGCGGGCCGTGGAGGTCGACGAACAGCCGGCGGGCGAGGCGCTGGGCGTGCGGCGGGCCGCGCTGCTGGAGGTGGCGGACGCCGCCGTCGCTTTCACGACGGCGGCCGAACTGGCGGTACGGGGCCGGCACGCGCGGCTCCCGGCCGAGACCGACGCGGGCCGCTTCTGGTACGCCGGCCGGCCCGCGCCCCAGCTGTGGTGGCACCGGCTGGCCGCACACGCCGGGCCGCGGTCGGTGCACTTCCAGAACGCCGTCCGGATCAGCCTCGCGCTCGCGGCCGCCCGTACGATCGCGGGCGTCGACTCCCTGCCGCACGGCTTCTGGGCGATGCTCGCCGTGCTCAGCCTGACCCGGACCACGGTCGCCCAGACCCGGGCGACCGTGCGCGTGGCGCTCGCCGGCACCCTGCTCGGCGCCCTCGCGACGGGCTGCCTGCTGGCCCTGATCGGCGGGAACAGCACCGTCTACGCCATCGCCCTGCCGTTCGTCATGTTCGTGGCCTTCCGGGTCGGGCCGGTGCGGGGCGTGGGCTGGGCCCAGGGCATGTTCACCCTCGTCGTGTCCTTCGCCTTCGCGCAGCTGGCGCCGGTGACCTGGCGGCTGGCGGAGATCAGGATCCTGGACGTGGCCATCGGCAGCATGATCGGCGTCGTGTTCGGACTGCTCGCCTGGCCGCGGGGGGCGCAGGTGGAGCTGCACCGGGCGGTCGCCGTGCTGCTGGCGGAGGCGGCCGATACGGTCAGGAGCACCGCGGCCGCCCTCGCGGCGGGCGGGCCGGGACGCCTCCCCGACGACGAGCCGCTCCAGCGCGCGCTGCTGCTGGCGGAGTCGGCGTTCTCGCAGCGCCTGAGCGAGCCCCGGGCCCTCGTCGGCGCCCCGGCGGACTGGCAGGCGGCCCTGATGACGGGCCACCACGTGCTGTGGGGTTCGCGCCGCCTGCACGCCCGCGGAGGCCCACCCCTGGAGCGGGCCCAGCAGACACGCCTGCGCGCCAAGGCCGCGCAGGTGGCGACCGGCCTGCGCGCCGCCTCGTCCCTGGCCTCGGCCACCTCCCCGCCGGCGGGGGACACGGCCCGTCCGCCGGCCCCGGCCGACCCCCCGGGCACCCTCCGTCCGCCGTCCACGAACCCGCCACGGGACACACCCCGACCGCCGCCCCCGCACGAGCCGGCCCCCACGAACCCACCCGCGCCCGGCCCGGGGCCTGCGGCCGCGCAGGGCGGGGCGCCCGCGCCTGGGTCCGTACCGGAGTCTGGGCCTGCGCCCGGCCCGGGGCCTGCGCCGGGTCCGGGGCCTGCGGCCGGCCTGGGGCCCGCGGCCGCGCAGGGCGGGGGGCCCGCGCTTGGGCCGGCACCGGAGTCTGGGCCCGCGCCCTGTCCGGGGCCTGCGCCCAGTCCGGGGCCTGCGGCCGCGCAGGGCGGGGCGCCCGCGCCTGGGTCCGTACCGGAGTCTGGGCCTGCGCCCGGTCCGGGGCCTGCGCCCGGTCCGGGGCCCGCGGCCGCGCAGGGCGGGGCGCCCGCGCCTGGGTCCGTACCGGAGTCTGGGCCTGCGCCCGGTCCGGGGCCTGCGGCCGCGCAGGGCGGGGGGCCCGCGCTTGGGCCCGTACCGGAGTCCGGGCCCGTGCCCGGCTTCCAGGCGGCGCCCGCGCCAGGGGCCGGGGTGGCGCTGCCGCGGTTCTACGCGGCCCTTGCCTGGCTGGACTCGCTGACCACCGACGTCGAGCGCATCACCGCACCCACCGGCGGTTCCGGGGGGTCGGACGGGGCGGCGGCGGCCTGAAAGATGGTTGCACGAGACGTCTCGTCTCGCTATGGTCTGATCATGACCTCAGCCAAGCCTGCCAAGCCCGCACACATCGCCATGTTCTCCATCGCCGCCCACGGCCACGTGAACCCGAGCATCGAAGTGATCCGGGAACTCGTCGCCCGCGGCCACCGCGTCAGCTACGCCATCCCCGCCGCCTTCGCCGAGAAGATCGCGGAGACCGGCGCCACCCCCGTGATCTACACCTCCACCCTCCCCACCGACGACGAGCCGGAGGCCTGGGGCACCGAGCTCATCGACAACCTGGAGCCCTTCCTGAACGACGCCATCCAGGTCCTCCCGCAGCTCGCCGCCGCCTTCGAGGGCGACGAGCCGGACCTCGTCCTCCACGACATCACCTCCTACCCGGCGCCCGTGCTCGCCCACCGGTGGGGCGTGCCCGCCGTCTCCCTCTCCCCGAACCTCGTCGCCTGGGAGGGCTACGAGGAGGAGGTGGCCGAGCCGATGTTCGCCGGACTGAAGGCCTCCGAGCGCGGACAGGCGTACTACGCCCGGTTCGCCGCCTGGCTCACCGAGAACGGTCTCGACGGCCGGATCGAACGCCTCCAGAGCCGCCCGCGCCGCAGCCTCGTCCTGATCCCCGAGGCACTCCAGCCCCACGCCGACCGCGTCGACCGGTCCGTACACACCTTCGTCGGCGCCTGCCAGGGCGACCGCGCGGCCCAGGGCAGCTGGCACAAGCCCGCGAACGCCGAGGGCAAGAAGGTCGTCCTGGTCTCGCTCGGCTCCGCCTTCACCCGGCAGCCCGCCTTCTACCGCGCCTGCATCGACGCCTTCGCGGACCTGCCCGACTGGCACGTCGTCCTCCAGATCGGCAAGTTCACCGACGAGGCCGACCTCGGCGAGATCCCCGCCAACGTCGAGGTCCACCGCTGGGTTCCCCAGCTGGACATCCTGCGCCGGGCCGACGCCTTCATCACCCACGCGGGCGCCGGCGGCAGCCAGGAAGGGCTCGCCACCGCCACCCCGATGGTCGCCGTCCCCCAGGCCGTCGACCAGTTCGGCAACGCCGACATGCTCGTCTCGCTCGGCGTGGCCCGGCACGTACCGATGGCCGACGCGGACGCCGCGACCCTCCGGGAAGCGGTCCTCGCCCTGGTCGCCGACCCCGAGGTCGCCGCCCGCGCCGAGGCCGTGCGCGCCGGGATGGCCGCCGAGGGTGGCACGCGGCAGGCCGCCGACCTCGTCGAGGCCGAACTGTCGTAGGCACCCCCTAAGGTGCCGCCATGACGAAGAAGGCCACGACCACGAAGTACGCGGCGCTGCTGCGCGGCATCAACGTCGGCGGGAGCAAGAAGGTCCCGATGGCGGAGCTGCGCTCCGTGCTGGAGGAGCTCGGCCACGGCGACGTGCAGACGTACCTGCAGAGCGGCAACGCCGCGTTCAGCAGCGAGAAGGAGGACCCGGCGGCGCTCGCCCGGGAACTGGAGGCGGCCATCGAGGCCCGCTTCGGCTTCCGGGTGGCCTGCCTGGTGGTGGACGGCGCCTACCTGCGCGCCGTCGCCGACGCCTGCCCCTTCCCGGCCGCGGAGCTGGAGGGCAAGCAGCTCCACGCGACCTTCTTCTCCGAACAGCCGGGCGCGGAGCGCTTCGCCGCGCTCGACGAGGCCTCGTACCTCCCGGAGGAGTACCGGCTCGGCGACCGCGTCCTCTACCTCTACGCTCCCGACGGCCTGGGCCGTTCCAAACTGGCCGAGGCCCTCGCCAAGCCCGCCGTCGTCAAGGGCATCGACGTGACCACCCGCAACTGGAACACCGTCGCCAAACTCGTCGAACTGACCGGCTGACCGGCTGACCGGCGGGGGACAGGGGTGATCTGATCCGAACGCGCCCCGGACGGAGGGGTGTTCGGTTTCAATGGACCGAGGGAACAGGGGAGCTGCGAGGGGGCACGCGGTGACTGACCACGAATCTGCGGAGGACGGCGGCACACCGCCGGGCGCCCGCACCGGACGGACCCGGCGGATGGCGGAGCTGGCCGCCGTGGTGTCGGCCGCCACCGCTCTCGCGGCCCTGGTGCTCGGCCTGTTCGGGCTGGTCGGCGCGGGCGGCTCCACCCGTACGCCGGGCACGGCGGGAGGCGGCACCTCCAGGCCGCCCGCGGAAACCCCCTCGACGAGCGCGACCGCGACCGCGACACCGAAGCCGACGCCGACACCGGCGCCGACGGGTTCGGCCGAGCCGGGCGCCACTCCCACGCCCACCCCGAGCCCCCCTCCGCCGCTCCCGTCCGGCTGGCGGCGGATCGACGTCAAGGCCCTCACCGCCTCCCTGGCGCTGCCCGACGGCTGGAAGCTCAAGGAGGACGACGCACAGCGCGCCAACTGGATCTCCCCCGACGGCCGCTACGTGCTCGGAGTGAAGCGCGACAGCACCCACGGCAGCACCGCCCAGGCCGCCTCCATCGGCCAGCTCGCCTATTACCGCGACAGCGCCCAGTCCAAGATGTACGAACTCACCGCCGACTCCCGGACCCTCGACCAGCGCGGCCGGGACGCCGTCCGGCTGGACCTGGACTTCCGCTGGGAGGGTCAGCGAACCCCCGCCCGCCGCATCGAACTCTTCGTCGCGGGCGCGGGCGGCCAGGTCTACCAACTGCTGGCCGACGACATCTACCTGGACCAGGCATCGGACCTCACCGAGCTCTTCGAGACCGCCCGCGCCCAGCTGGTCATCGACACGCCCTGAAGGCCGGTCCGCTCCACCCGGAGCGTGTGAACACCGCTTCCGCCGTGCCCCGCCGGTAGCGGAGGGCGCCGGATGTGCCAGGCTCGTGCCATGCGTTACATCATCATCGGCGCGGGCGCTGTGGGCGCCACCATCGGCGGACGGCTCGCGGAGGCGGGCGGCGAGGTCGTCCTCGTCGCGCGCGGCGCGCACGCGGAGGCCCTGCGGGCCGACGGGCTGCGGCTCACCACGGCCGACGGGGAGCGGGTCCACCGGCTGCCCGTGGTCACCGGACCGGACGAGCTGGGCGAACTGCGCCCCGACGACGTGCTGTTGCTGGCGGTGAAGACCCAGCACGCGGTCGCCGCGCTCGACGCGTGGGGCGACGCGGAGGTGGCGGGCGGGGGCACGGCGGCGCAGCGGCTGCCGGTGCTGTGCGCGCAGAACGGAGTGGAGAGCGAGCGACTGGCGCTACGGCGCTTCGCGCGCGTGTACGGGGTGTGCGTATGGCTGCCCGCGACCTTCCTGGAGCCGGGCGTGGTCTCGGCGCTGTGCACACCGCTGACCGGCATCCTCCACGTGGGCCGGGCGGCGGGCGGCGCGGACGCCCTGTGCCGGGCCGTCGCGGCGGACCTCGGGAAGGCCGGCTTCGAGGCGCCGGTGGTCGAGGACGTGATGCGGTGGAAGTACGCGAAGCTGCTCGGCAACCTGGGCAACGCCGTCCAGGCGACGACCGGCCCGGAGCCGGACCCGGCGAAGGCGGCGCTGCTGCTGCGGGCCGTGCGCGAGGCGAAGGCCGTCTTCGGGGCGGAGGGCATCGCGTACGCCTCCGACGCGGAGCAGTCACTGGCGCGGGACGGGAAGGTGAACCAGCCTCCGGGCGTCCGGGGCGGGTCGTCCTGGCAGAGCCTGGCGCGGGGGACGGGCTCGGTGGAGGCGGACTATCTCAACGGGGAGATCTCCCTGCTGGGCCGGCTGCACGGGATTCCCACCCCGGTCAACAACGTCCTGCGGCACGCCGCGAACATCTTCGCCCGGGAAGGCCTCCCGCCGGGCGCGATGTCCATCGAGGACCTCACCACCCTGGCCGACGAGGCGGCGGCTCGCGCCTAGCGGCTGCGCCTGGCGGTGCGGTGCGGGGCCGGTCGGGGATACGCTGAAGAGGAGTCTCCACGTCCGCCGGTCCTCGTCGAAGTGCCCGACCGCAGCGGCCGGAGCCGAACCGGACGCGCCCCGGACACGACCGGAGCCGAGCCGGTGTCGACCCCTCGCCGACCCGGTCCCGACGCAGATGCGATGCGGTCGCCCGAGGTCGTGACGCTGCCCGCACGCACCGGAGGCCGGTGGACGGTCCGTCACACGGCTGCCGTCGTGAGGGAGAGCGATCCCCGTGGACCTCAACACGATCACCGAAGTCGTCCGGCGCCCGCCCGACCGGCCGGGCGCGGACTGGCGCGAGGGCGATGCCTGGCTCGCCGGCGGGACGTGGCTGTTCTCGGTCGAGCAGCCGGACCTGCGCCGCCTGGTCGACCTGACCACGCTGCGGTGGGACCCCCTCCTCCCGACCGACAAGGGCCTCGACATCGGTGCGACCTGCACCATCCGCGAGCTCTACGCCTTCAGACCCCCGGCCGACTGGACCGCGGGCCCCCTCTTCGGGACCGCCTGCGAGGCGTTCCTGTCCTCGTTCAAGGTCTGGAACGCGGCCACCGTGGGCGGAAACATCTGCATGTCGCTGCCGGCCGGCCCCATGATCACGCTGACGGTCGCGCTGGAAGCGCGCTACGAACTGTGGGACCCCGACGGGACGACGCGCACCGTCGACGCCCTCGACTTCGTGACAGGCAACCACGAGAACGTCCTCGCCCCCGGGGAGATCCTGCGGCGCGTCGAGATCCCGGTGCACGCCCTGCGCAAACGCGCCGCGCACCGCCGTTTCACGCTCACCCGCCTCGGCCGTTCGACGGTGTTCCTCATCGGTACGCGCACGCCCGGGAACAACGACCTGCTGCTCACGGTCACCGCCGGCACCACCAGACCCGTGCGCATGCTCTTCGACACCATGCCCGACGCCCCGACCCTGCAGCAGAGCATCGACGTCATCCCCGCCGACGTCTGGTTCGACGATCCCAACGGCACCCCCGAACACCGCCGCCATCTGACGAAGCACTTCGCCGAGGAGATCCGCCGTGAACTCGTGGCCGGGGGGTCGACATGACGTACCACGTGAACGGCAGGAGCTTCGACGAGGAGCCGGCGCCCGGACAGTGCCTGCGCACCTTCCTCCGCGCGCTCGGCCACTACGGTGTCAAGAAGGGCTGCGACGCGGGAGATTGCGGCGCCTGCACGGTATGGCTGGACGGCAGTCCCGTGCACAGCTGCATCACCCCCGCCTTCCGCGCCGACGGCCGTGAGGTGACCACCATCGAGGGGCTGGGCTCGCCCGGCAGCCTGCACCCGATGCAGCGGCAGTTCCGCGACGCCCCGGGATTCCAGTGCGGTTTCTGCACCGCAGGGATGATCATGACCTCGGCGACCTTCACCGAGGCCCAGAAGGCGGATCTGCCCCGGGCGTTGAAGGGCAACCTCTGCCGCTGCACCGGCTATCGGGGGATCGAGGACGCCGTGCGGGGCGTCGTCGGCGTGGAGAGCGCCAAGCCGGGAAAGGCCGTCGGAACGAGCGTCGGCGCCCCGGCCGCCAACGACGTGGTGACGGGCCGCGCCGAATTCACGATGGACACCCGCATGGAGGGCATGCTGCACCTCAAGGTGCTGCACGCGCCGCACGCCCACGCCCGGATCCTGTCGGTCGACAAGAGCGCCGCCCTCGCGGTTCCCGGCGTCCAGCGGGTCTACACCTGGGAGGACGTGCCGCGCAGACGCTTCACCACGGCGATCCACACCGACCACCTGGTCGACCCGGACGACACCCTCGTCCTCGACCGGACGGTCCGTTTCGCCGGCCAGCGCGTCGTCGCGGTCGTCGCCGACACCCCCGGCGCCGCGGAGGAGGGCTGCCGGAAGGTCGTCGTCGAGTACGAGGTGCTGCCCGCGGTGTTCGAACCCGAGGAGGCCATGGCCGAGGGGGCCCCGCAGATCCACGGCGCGGACGACCCCTTCGTCCGCGACCCCGCCCACAACGTCCTGCTCGAGATCCACTCGCACATCGGAGACGTGGACGCGGGCTTCGCCGAGGCCGACGTGATCCACGAAGGCACGTACTCCTCACCGCGCGTGCAGCACGCGCACCTGGAGACCCACGGCTCGATCGCCTGGATGGAGGACGGCCGTCTGAACGTCCGCACCAGCTCGCAGTCGCCCTCCATCGCCAAGGTCAAACTCGCCCACCTCTTCGCCCTGCGCCCGGACCAGCTCCGCGTGTTCTGCAAGCGCGTCGGCGGCGGTTTCGGAGGCAAGCAGGAGGTCATCTCGGAGGACCTGGCCGCGCTCGCCGCGCTGGACACAGGGCGGCCCGTGTGCTTCGAGTTCACCCGCGAGGAGGAGTTCACCACGGCCTCGCCACGGCATCCGATGACCCTGACGGTCAAGCTGGGCGCGAGGTCGGACGGCACGCTCACCGCGTTCCAGGTCCGCAACGTGTCGAACACCGGTGCCTACGGGAACCACGGCGGCGAAACCCTGTTCGCGGGCGGCGCGGCCGTCATGATCTACCGCTGCCCCAACAAGAAGTACGACGCCTACTCCGTCTACACCAACACCGTTCCGAGCGGCGCGCTGCGCGGGTACGGGATGACGCAGCCGGCCTTCGCCGTGGAATCGGCGATGCACGAACTGGCCCTCGCCCTCCACATGGATCCGCTCGAACTGCGCCGCCGCAACATCGTGCGGCCCGGCGACCCGCTCGTCGCCATGCACGACGGCCCCGACGACGTGATGTTCACCGAGGACGGCCTCGCGCAGTGCATCGACCTGGTGGACCGGGCCCTGGCCCGGACGGCAGGGGACCCGCACCTCGGTCCGGACTGGCTCGTCGGGGCGGGCGTCGCCGCCTCCCTGCACGAGACCGCGCCCCCGACCGAACACATCTCGGAGGCCTGGGTGACGCTCGGCGACGACCTCGTCTACGAGCTCGCCGTCGGCACGGTCGAATTCGGCGAGGGCACCTCGACCGCCCACGTCCAGATCGCCGCCAACCAGCTGGGCACCACACCGTCGCGGATCCGCCTCGTGCAGTCCGACACCGACCGCACGGGATTCGACACCGGAGCCTTCGCGAGCGCGGGCCTCTTCGTGGCGGGCAACGCCGTCCTGCGGGCGAGCAACGCCGTGCGCGACCGCATCCTCGAATTCGCCGCCGCCCACACGGGCGTCCACCCGGTGATGTGCTCGATGGACGACGACGGCGTCGTCTGCGGGGACCAGCGGGTGTCGCTGGCCGAACTCGTCGCGCTGGCACGGGCGCGCGGCATCCGCTTCACCGCCGCCCGCAAGGCCTACGGATCGCCCCGGAGCGCCGTCTCCAACGCCCACGGGTTCCGGATCGCGGTCCACCGGGTGACCGGTGAGATCCGGGTGCTCCACAGCGTCCAGGCGGTCGACGCCGGCGTCGTCATCAACCCCGCGCAGGTACGGGGACAGGTGGAAGGCGCCGTCGCCCAGGGGATCGGCTTCGCACTGACCGAGAACCTCCGGCTCGACGCGAACGGCGTCGTGGTCAACCCCAACCTCCGCAACTACCGCATCCCCACCTACGCCGATGTCCCGCGCACCGAGGTGCTCCTGGTGGGCTCGGCGGATTCCGTCGGGCCGATGCGGGCGAAGGGGATGGCGGAGTGCAGCATCAACCCGGTGGCCCCCGCACTGGCGAACGCACTCCAGGACGCGACGGGAATCCGCTACCGGTCGCTGCCGCTGACGCCGGAACGGATCTACGGCCGGCTCGGCGAGAAGCGGTCGCACTCGAAGGCCTGAGCACATGGACACCGAGAAGCACGCAGAGGACGCCGAAGCCACGGCGATCATCGCCCAGAAGGTCCTGCCCGGCCGCGAGCAGGAGTACGAGACGTGGCAGCAGGACGTCAACGCCGCCGCCGCCGAGTACGACGGGTACCTCGGGGTCGAGGTCGCCCCGCCGACGTCCCTGCAGCCCGAATGGGTCGTGGTCTACCGGTACGACTCGGTATCCCACCTGCAGGCGTGGATCAACAGCTCGACCCGGCAGGGACTCCTCGAAGCCGGCGACAAGTACCTCGACGGCCCCGGAACCCAGCAGGTGGTCAGCGGCCACGCACCCTCACAGGACCCGCTGGTGACCGTGGTGATCACCCACCGCGTCCACCCGGAGCACGTCGAGGACTTCCTCGCGTGGCAGCGCCGGATGAACGAGGAGGAGAGCAAGTTCGAGGGCTTCCGCGGAAGCGAGTTCTTCCCGCCCATCGAGGGGGTCCAGGAGGAATGGACCACGCTGTACCGGTTCGACAACGCCGAGCACCTCGACGCCTGGCTGACCTCGGACAGGAGGCGGAAGGTCCTCGCCGAGGGAAAGGAGTTCGACTTCAAACTGCGCACGATCGACAACTCCTTCGGCAGCTGGTTCGCCTTCGAGGAGAACGGCAGGGAAGCGCCCCCGCCCTCGGTCACCAAGACCGCCATCGCCGTCTGGGTCGGCCTGTACCCGACCGTCGTCCTCCTGGCGCTCGCCACGTCACCGCTGAAGATGCCGCTCTGGCTTGGCCTGCTCGTGGGGAACCTGCTGTCGAGCCTCGTCATGAGCTTCTTCACGATGCCCTACTACGTGAACCCGCTGCTGGGGCGGTGGTTGCGCCCGTCGCCGGACGAGCCGGCGGCCAGGACCAACCTCATCGGCATCGGGATCACCGCCGTCCTGCTCGCCTTCTGGGTCGTGGTGTTCTACCTGGTGACCGTCCGGATCTGGACCCTGCCCTGAGGAGAGGGGCCGGGCCTACGCCGTCAGGGCGGGGAGGCCCGCCGAGGTGGTGGCGGCCGAGGCGTCGTAGCGGTGGAGCAGGAGGCGGGCCAGTTCGGGGGAGGCGCCCAGGACGCCGGCCACCACGTCGGCGCCCGCGGCCTCGGCGCCCGCCGCGATGCGGTCCGGGAGCCGTCCGGGGGCGATGACGTACGGGGCCACCGCCACCCGGGCGAAGCCCTCGGCGCGCAGGGCCCGTACGGCGTCTTCCGTACGGGGAAGGGCAGCGGAGGCGAACGCAGGCCGCACGGCGCACCAACCGGTGTGCCGCCACTCCCGCGCGGTTTCAGCGATCGCTGCGATCGCCTCCGGGTCTGTGGAGCCGGCGGACGCGAGTACCACCGCGGTGGTGGCGCGGTCCGCCGGGGTGAGGCCGGCTTCGGCGAGCCGGCGGTCGAGGGCCGAGAGCAGGAGCGGGGAGGGGCCGAGGACATCGGCCACCCGCACCGAGAGCCCCGGCAGGCGGGCCGACGACTCGGCCAGTGCCGCCGGGATGTCGGACTTCGCGTGGAAGGCCCTGGTGAGGAGGAGCGGGAGGGCGACGACCTCCCGTACGCCCGACAGGTAGAGCGAGGACAGGGCCTGGCCCACCGTCGGGGTGTTGAAGTCCAGGAAGGCCGTCTCCACCCGCAGCCCGGGCCGCAGCGCCCGCGCCCGCCCGACGAGGGCGTGCACGGTCGCCGCGTGCCGCGGGTCGCGGCTGCCGTGGGCGATGACCAGGAGTGCGGGTGCGTGGGACATCGGACTCAGCTCTTGACCAGCAGGCCGCGGCTGCGCAGCACCCACCGCTCGACCGGGCTGAAGATCAGCAGGTCGATGGCGATGCCGACCACCAGGATCAGGATGATCGCGAGGAACACGCCGGGCAGGTCGATGTTGTTGCGGCCGTTCTCCAGGAGCTGGCCCAGGCCCAGGCCCAGGTCGGGCGAGGAGGCGATGATCTCGGCGGCCATCAGCGAGCGCCAGGAGAAGGCCCAGCCCTGCTTCAGGCCCGCGAGGTAGCCCGGCAGCGCGGCCGGCATCACGATGTGCCGGGCGCCGCGCAGACCGGTGGCGCCCAGGGTGCGGCCGGCCCGCAGGTAGAGCGGCGGGATCTGGTCGATGCCGGAGACGAGGCCGTTGGCGATGGACGGCACGGCGCCCAGCAGGATGACCGTGAACATCATCGCGTCGTTCAGGCCGAACCACAGCACGGCCGGCGGCACCCAGGCCACCGACGGCAGCGACTGCAGGCCCTGGAGGATCGGGCCGATCGCGGCGCGCACGAACTTCACCCGGGCGACCAGCAGGCCGAGCGGGGTGCCGATGGCCAGGGCCAGCAGGAAGCCGAGCAGGCCGCGGGAGACGGAGGTCCAGATGACCTCCAGCAGGGTCCCCTTCAGCCACATGTCGGTCAGGCTGTCCCACACCGCGGAAAGGGCGGGGAGCTTCCTCTCGTCGGTGACCTTCAGGGAGACGAGGACCTGCCAGACCACCAGGACCAGGCCCACGGCCAGGAACGGCGGCAGGACCTTCTTGACGAGGACCTCGCGGACCGGCGTGCGGTGGGTCTGGACCGCGTCCAGGGCGTCGAGGCCGGCCTCCAGACCCGCGAGGTCGTCCGTCTTCGCCTTCGTTTCAGTGCTGGCCATGGCGGCGGATCTCCCCACGCAGGTGTTCAGTGATCTCGAGGGACAGTTCCGCGACGTCCGCGTCCTCGATGCGGCGCGGCTGCGGGATGTCCACGGTCCACTCCTTCGCGACCCGGCCGGGGCGCGAGGAGAGCAGGACCACGCGCTGGGCGAGGCGGACGGCCTCGCGCACGTTGTGGGTGACGAAGAGGACGGACAGGTTCGTCTCGGCCCAGATGCGGGTGAGCTCGCCGTGCAGCACGTCCCGCGTGATGGCGTCGAGCGCCGCGAACGGCTCGTCCATCAGCAGCAGCTGGCTGTCCTGGGCGAGCGCCCGGGCCAGGGCCACGCGCTGGCGCATGCCGCCCGACAGCTCGTGCACGCGCTTGCCGTACGAGCCGCCGAGGCGGACCAGCTCCAGCAGGCGCTCGGCCTCCGGCTTGCGGTCGGCCTTGGCCACCCCGCGCAGGCGCAGGGCGAGTTCGATGTTCTTGCCCGCGGTCAGCCACGGGAAGAGGGCGTGCTCCTGGAACATCAGGGCCGGACGGCCGCCGGGGGTCTCGATGGACCCCGCGGACGGCTTGTCGAGGCCCGCGACCAGGTTCAGCAGGGTGGACTTTCCACACCCCGAGGCCCCCAGGATGGTGACGAACTCTCCGGGAGCGACATCGAGGCTGATGTCGTCCAGGACGAGCTGCGATCCGGCCGGGCCGGAGAAGGACTTCGAGACGTGCTCGATGCGGGCAGCGTGGGTCTGCTCCGCTACGGAGCCCTCGGCAGCCTTGGCAAGCGTGGTGGCCATGGTCGTCACCTCCTGGGATAGCTGGACTACGGGATTACTTGGCGCCGAGACCGGCGTCGGAGACCTCGGGCTTGCCGGCGGCCTTGAGGACCTTGTTCAGGAGCGTCAGGTCGTAGATGCCGGCCAGGTCGGGCTGCTCGATGAGCTTGGCCTTGACCGCCCACTCCGACTGCGTCTTCAGCGTCGAGGCCAGCGGGTCGTCCGTGATCGCGATGCTCGGCCACGCCGGGTCGATGACCTTCGCGTCGAGCGGCTTGCCGCCCTCCGCCTCCAGCTTGGCGTTGGCGGAGGCCTTCGCCTTGTCCGGATTGGCGTTGATCCACTCGTTGGTCTTGACGGTGCCCTTGAGCACGGCCTCGACCACGTCCGGGTGCTCCTTGAGGAACTTCTGCGACACGATGATGTTCGTGATCACGAACTTCTTGTCGGGCCACAGGGCGGTCTCGTCGAGGAGGACGGAGCCGCCGTCGGAGACGAGCTTGGAGGCCGTGGGCTCCGGGACCCACGCGCCGTCGATCGAGCCCTGCTTGAAGGCGTCGGGGGTGACCTTGTTGTCCGTGCGGACGACGGAGACGTCACCCTTGCCGGACTCCGGGTCGACCTTCCAGCCCTTCTCGGAGATCCAGTTGAGGAACGCGACGTCCTGCGTGTTCCCCTTCTGCGGGGTGGCGATCTTCTTGCCCTTGAGGTCGTCCAGGGTCTTGATCTTGTCAGGGTTCACGACCAGCTTCACGCCGCCCGAGGCGGAGCCGGAGATGATCCGCAGGTTCGAACCCTTGGACTTCACATAGCCGTTGATCGACGGGGAGGGGCCGATGAAGCCGATGTCGAGAGAGCCGCCGTTGAGGGCTTCGATCTCGGACGGACCGGCGTTGAAGGACTGCGGCTTGACCGCCGTGGCGCCGAGCTCCTTCTGGATCAGGCCTTCCTGGAGGCCGACCAGCGCGGTCGCGTGCGTCAGGTTCGGGAAGTAGCCGATCCGCACCTCGGAGGCCGACAGCTTCTTGCCGTCGGTGGCCGCGACGTTGGCCTTGCCGCCCTCGTCCTTCTTGGCCTCGGAGCCGTAGCCGCACGAGGCGAGCGCGCCGATCAGCAGCGGCAGGGCGGCAGCGGCGACGACGCCGCGACGCAGGGTGGTGCGGGTGGTGCGGGTGGTGGCGGTGGCAGGCACGGGAGGACTTCCTCTCGTGACGCGGTCATCTCATGACGCACGTCTTCGTCTGTGGAGCAGGGGCAGGTACAGCTCATGGGGGGTGTGGGCGCGCATGCGGTGCGCGTACGTCATCGCGCACATCGCGCCACCCCTCCCTGGCCGCTGCCGAGGTGGCCGCTGCCCACGCGGCCACCTTCCTTGGCGAAGGTGGAGTAGATGTCGGCAGTCATGATCTAGAAGTCCCACCCTTCCTCGTCGGCCTGAACGGTCGTCTCCGCCTTGGAGGCGAAGGACTCGCCGGCCATGCCCGCCGCGAGGGTGGTTCCGTCGGCCGGGTCGATCAGCAGGAAGGACCCGGTGCGGCGCGAGTCGGCGTACGCGTCGAGCGCGAGCGGCTCGGCGGTACGGACGACCACGCGGCCGATGTCGTTGGCCACGAGCTGCCCGGGGTTCGGGTGCTGGGACAGGTCGTCCAGGGTCAGCCGCGAGGGGATCTCCTTGACGATCGCCTTGACCGTGCGCGTCGTGTGCTTGATCAGCACCCGGGCGCCGACGGAGAGGGGCTGGTCGGCCACGTGGCAGACCGTCGCCTCGACGTCCTGCGTGGTGGCCGGGGCGTTCGCGGACGGCGCGATCAGGTCGCCGCGCGAGATGTCGATGTCGTCCGCCAGACGCAGCGTCACCGACTGCGGGGCCCAGGCGATGTCGACGCTCTCGCCGAGCGCGTCGATGCCCACGATCGTGCTCGTACGGCCCGAGGGCAGGACGGTCACGGCCTCGCCGACGCGCAGCACGCCGGAGGCGATCTGGCCCGCGTAGCCGCGGTAGTCGGGGTGCTCCGCGGACTGCGGGCGGATCACGTACTGCACCGGGAAACGCGCCGGGCAGGCGGTGAGGTCGTGGCTGACCGGGACGGTCTCCAGGTGCTCCAGCACCGTCGGGCCGCCGTACCAGTCCATGTTGGCGGACGGGTCCACCACGTTGTCCCCGGCCAGGGCCGAGATCGGGATCGCGGTGATCTCCGGGACGCCCAGGTCCGAGGCGTACGCGGTGAACTCCTCGGCGATCTTCGCGAAGACCGACTCCTCGTAGCCCACCAGGTCCATCTTGTTGACGGCCAGGACCACGTGCGGGACGCGCAGCAGCGCGGCCACGGCCGCGTGCCGGCGGGTCTGCTCGATCACGCCGTTGCGGGCGTCGACGAGGACCACGGCCAGGTCGGCGGTGGAGGCGCCGGTGACCATGTTCCGGGTGTACTGCACGTGCCCCGGGGTGTCCGCGAGGATGAACCGGCGGCGCGCGGTGGCGAAGTAGCGGTACGCGACGTCGATGGTGATGCCCTGCTCCCGCTCGGCCCGCAGGCCGTCGGTGAGCAGCGCGAGGTCGGGGGCCTCCTGGCCGCGGGCCTGGGAGACCGCCTCGACGTGCTCCATCTGGTCGGTCAGGACCGACTTGGAGTCGTGCAGCAGCCGGCCGACGAGGGTGGACTTGCCGTCGTCGACGGATCCGGCGGTCGCGAAGCGCAGCAGCGTGGTCGCCGACAGATCGGCGAACTGCTCGGTGGTGGAGGTCATTTCTAGAAGTACCCTTCGCGCTTGCGGTCTTCCATCGCGGCCTCGGACATCTTGTCGTCGGCGCGGGTCGCGCCCCGCTCGGTGAGACGGGAGACGGCGATTTCGGCGATCACGGCGTCCAGCGTGGCGGCGTCGGAGTCGACGGCGCCGGTGCAGGACATGTCACCGACGGTGCGGTAGCGGATGAGACGCGTCTCGGGCGTCTCGCCCTCCTTCGCGCCGCCCCACTCGCCGGCCGTCAGCCACATGCCGTTGCGCAGGAACACCTCGCGCTCGTGGGCGAAGTAGATCTCCGGCAGCTCGATGCCCTCGCGGGCGATGTACTGCCAGACGTCCAGCTCGGTCCAGTTGGAGAGCGGGAAGACGCGCACGTGCTCGCCGGGCGCGTGGCGGCCGTTGTAGAGCTGCCACAGCTCGGGGCGCTGGCGGCGCGGGTCCCACTGGGAGAACTCGTCGCGGAGGCTGAACACCCGCTCCTTGGCGCGGGCCTTCTCCTCGTCGCGGCGGCCGCCGCCGAACACGGCGTCGAACTTGAGGCTCTGGATCGCCTCGGTCAGCGGGACGGTCTGCAGCGGGTTGCGGGTGCCGTCCGGACGCTCGCGCAGCTTGCCCGCGTCGATGTAGTCCTGGACGGACGCCACGTGCAGGCGCAGTCCGTGCTTCTCGACCGTGCGGTCGCGGTACTCCAGCACCTCGGGGAAGTTGTGGCCCGTGTCGACGTGCAGCAGCGTGAAGGGCACCGGCGCCGGCGCGAACGCCTTCAGCGCCAGGTGCAGCATGACGATGGAGTCCTTGCCGCCGGAGAACAGGATCACCGGCTTCTCGAACTCGCCCGCCACCTCGCGGAAGATGTGCACGGCCTCCGACTCGAGGGCGTCGAGGTGCGACAGCGCGTAGGGCGCGTCCGTCCCTTCGTGGACGTGTGCGACGGTGGCGGTCATGCCAGGCCCCTCTCGGTGAGCAGCGCGTGCAGGGCCGAAGCCGACTCCTGCACGGTCTGCGTGTGCGACTCGATACGGAGGTCCGGCGACTCCGGCGCCTCGTACGGGTCGTCGACCCCGGTCAGACCGGAGATCTCGCCCGCCGCCTGCTTGGCGTACAGGCCCTTGACGTCACGCTCGGAGCACACCTCGACCGGCGTGGCCACGTGCACTTCGAGGTAGTCCGTCGCGGCGGCCGCGTGCCGCTTGCGGACGGCCTCACGGCTGTCCGCGAACGGTGCGATCACCGGCACCAGCGCCTTGACGCCGTTGCTCGCGAGGAGCTCGGCGACGAAGCCGATCCGCTGCACGTTGGTGTGCCGGTCCTCGCGGCTGAAACCGAGGCCGGCGGAGAGGAACTCGCGGATCTCGTCACCGTCGAGGACCTCCACGCGGTGGCCCTCGGCGCGCAGCCGGTCGGCCAGCGCGTAGGCGATGGTGGTCTTGCCCGCGCTCGGCAGCCCGGTCAGCCACACGGTGGCGCCCTGGTCGCTCACGCTCATCTGCTCTGTCTCCGTAAGTTCTTCGTTCGTCGTCGCGCTCGTCGTCGCGCCGGTCGTCGTGCTGCTCGTCATCAGCCGTGCAGTCCGCACTCGGTCTTGCCCCGCCCGGCCCACCGGCCGGCCCGCGCGTCTTCGCCCTCCGCCACGCGGCGGGTGCAGGGGGCGCAGCCGACGGAGGTGTAACCGTCCATCAGCAGCGGGTTGGTGAGAACCCCGTGATCGGCAACGTACGCGTCCACGTCGTCCTGGGTCCAGCGTGCGATCGGGGAGATCTTGACCTTCTGCCGCTTCTCGTCCCAGCCGACGACCGGGGTGTTCGCCCGGGTCGGGGACTCGTCGCGGCGCAGGCCCGTCGCCCACGCGTCGTACGCCGTCAGGCCCTCTTCCAGCGGCTTGACCTTGCGCAGCGCGCAGCACAGGTCGGGGTCGCGGTCGTGCAGCTTCGGGCCGTGCTCGGCGTCCTGTTCGGCCACCGTGCGGCGCGGGGTGAGCGTGATGACGTTGACGTCCATCACGGCCTCGACCGCGTCACGGGTGCCGATGGTCTCCTCGAAGTGGTAGCCCGTGTCGAGGAAGACCACGTCCACGCCGGGGAAGACGCGCGAGGCCAGGTGGGCGACGACCGCGTCCTCCATCGAGGAGGTCACGGCGAACTTCCCGCCGAAGGTCTCGGCCGCCCAGCGCAGGATGTCCAGCGCGGAGGCGTCCTCCAGGTCCCGGCCCGCCTGCTCGGCCAGTGCCTTCAGATCCGTGGCCTTGAGGTCCGTGGCCTTGAGGTCCACGCTCGTGAGACTTGCGTCTTGAGTGGTGGTCATATCTCGTCCCCTCCCGCTGCATCGGACCGGACGCCACGGGCCAGCAGCCCGAGGTACTTCAGCTGGAAGGCTCGGTTGCAGGCCCTGCATTCCCACGCGCCGTGGCCCGTCTCGTTCGGAAACAGGTCCTCGTCGCCGCAGTACGGGCAGTAGAACGGTGCGGCGCGCTCGCTCACGAGAGGCTCTTCTCGTCCGCGCGGGCGACCCACGCCGCGAAGCGCTCGCCGTCCTCGCGCTGCTCCTCGTAGTGCTTGACGACCCGCTCGACGTAGTCGGGCAGGCCGGCCGAGGTGACCTTGAGGCCGCGGACCTTGCGGCCGAAGCCGGCCTCCAGGCCGAGGGCGCCGCCCAGGTGGACCTGGTAGCCCTCCACCTGGTTGCCGTCGTCGTCCAGGACCAGCTGCCCCTTGAGACCGATGTCCGCCACCTGGATACGGGCGCAGGCGTTCGGGCAGCCGTTGATGTTGATCGTGAGCGGCTCGGCGAAGTCGGGCAGGCGGCGCTCCAGTTCGTCGATCAGCGAGGCGCCGCGCGCCTTCGTCTCGACGATGGCCAGCTTGCAGAACTCGATGCCGGTGCAGGCCATCGTGCCGCGGCGGAACGGGGACGGCTTGACCCGCAGGTCCAGCGCCTCCAGCGCCCCGACCACCGAGTCGACCCGGTCGGCCTCGATGTCGAGCACGATCATCTTCTGCTCGGCGGTGGTGCGCAGGCGGCCGGAGCCGTGCTGCTCGGCGATGTCCGCGATCTTGGTCAGGGTGGCGCCGTCCACGCGGCCCACGCGGGGCGCGAATCCGACGTAGAACTTGCCGTCCTGCTGCTGGTGGACGCCCACGTGGTCGCGCCACTGGCCGGTCGGCTGCTCGGGGGCGGGGCCGTCGGTCAGCTTGCGCTGCAGGTACTCGTCCTCCAGGACCTGGCGGAACTTGGCCGGGCCCCAGTCGGCGACGAGGAACTTCAGGCGGGCGCGGGTGCGCAGCCGGCGGTAGCCGTAGTCGCGGAAGATCGAGATGACGCCCTCGTAGACGTCCGGGACCTCGTCGAGCGAGACCCAGGTGCCCAGGCGCACGCCCAGCTTGGGGTTGGTGGACAGACCGCCGCCGACCCAGACGTCGAAGCCCGGACCGTGCTCGGGGTGGTTCACGCCGACGAAGGCGATGTCGTTGATCTCGTGCGCCACGTCGAGCAGCGGCGAGCCGGAGATCGCGGACTTGAACTTGCGGGGCAGGTTGGAGAAGTCCTTGTTGCCCACGATGCGGCGGTAGATCTCGTCGATGGCGGGGGTGCCGTCGATGATCTCGTCCCGGGCGATGCCGGCCACGGGGGAGCCGAGGATGACGCGGGGCGTGTCACCGCAGGCCTCGGTGGTGGACAGGCCCACGGCCTCCAGCCGGCGCCAGATCTCCGGGACGTCCTCGATCCGGATCCAGTGGTACTGCACGTTCTGGCGGTCGGTGAGGTCGGCGGTGCCGCGCGCGAACTCCTCGGAGATCTCGCCGATGACGCGGAGCTGCTCGGTGGTCAGCCGGCCGCCGTCGATGCGGACGCGCAGCATGAAGAACTCGTCGTCCAGCTCCTCCGGCTCCAGGATCGCGGTCTTGCCGCCGTCGATCCCGGGCTTGCGCTGGGTGTAGAGGCCCCACCAGCGCATGCGGCCGCGCAGGTCGTTGGGGTCGATCGAGTCGAAGCCGCGCTTGGAGTAGATCGTCTCAATGCGTGTCCGCACGTTGAGACCGTCGTCGTCCTTCTTGAACTGCTCGTTGCCGTTGAGGGGCGTGTGGTGTCCGACGGCCCACTGACCCTCACCGCGGTGACGGCCGGTCTTGCGGCGCGCGGCGGCTGCGGGTGCGGCTGCGGGCGTTTCGGGGGTGGCGGCCATGGCGGTACGTCCTTCTTCGGCGGCTCAAGGCAAGGGCAAGGGCAGGGGAGGCGGAGCGGCGGCGGCAGGTGCCCCTGTCAGGTCTGCGACTCTGAGCGCGTGTGGCTGATTCCCGCTTCGCTGCCGGGGTTGCCGGCGGGCAGGGCGGGACATAGGCCTCAGGGGACTAGCGGGTGATCGGCGCGTCCGCGGCGGCGGGGACGGCGACGATGTGCGGCGTGGCTGGTTCCGTCAGCGCGCCGGACAGATGGCGCTGGACATGCGGCCGAGGTCGACGTGCCGCCGACTCACCAAGGCAATTCCAGCTCCATTCATGACGGAAGCGTGTCATGTGCCTCTTGGAGGAGTCCACTACTGTCCACGATCCGGACGAACTCGTCTCGGATGGCGGGATGACGTGACGGGGGTCACTCCCTGCAGTGCCCCCCGTCCTCCCTCGGTCAGGACGGTGAGGAGCCCTCCGGGGCTTCGCCGCTCCCCTCGTGGTGGATGTGCAGATCGCCTTGCATGACCGTATAGACGGTGCCGTGGTCGTTCGCGGTGTTGATCTGGTCGGCGCCGGTACCGGTGCCGGTGTCCGTGTCCGTGTCCGTGTCAGGCGACGCGATGTCGCCCGCGGGCGTCGGCGGCCGGTCCTGGTGGATCTCGACGTGGTTCTCGTGCCCGGCCACGACGGGGCCCGAGGCGTCGCCGCCGATCCGGATCGTGAACCGGTCGCCGGGAGTGGATGTCATGACGGTAGCTCCTGGGTGGGGGACGGGACGTGGCGTGTGCAGAGGATCACGGGACGCGGGTCAGCGAGATGGACCCGCAGGAGGTGCACCCCTCCTTGACGGACGCAGGGGCCACGCGCGTCCACTGCAGGCTGCGTCCGTCGGAGGAGACGGTGAGGGTCGTGTTCATGTGCCCGACACGGGTGCACGAGCTGTTGCTCATGTCGTACAGCGGCTCGTCCGTGCTCCGGTAGGTGCCGAGGCCGCCGGTGAACCTCATCGTGACGATGTCCTTGCAGATCGTCCCCGCCGTCACCGTGTACGCCCCGGGTGACTTCTCCTCGAAGCGGTAGGCGCCTCCCTGGCTGTCCAGCCACACCCCGGCGAGGCCGGACGGGGAACTCGGTACGTCCTCGGCGGCCTGCTGCTCGGCCAGGACGTTCCCGCCGATGACGACCGCGACGACGACGGCGATCACCGCGAGCACCACCGTGAGCACCGACGCTCCGCCCGCGGCGGCGGCGCCGGCACCGGCTGTCGCGGCGGCCCCCGCGGGGACCCCGCCCGTGGCGCCCGCGCCGCTCGCGAGGTGGCCGACGTGTTCGACGCCGGGCGGCGGCACGGAAGCCGCCGGGTGGGACCAGGCCGCCGCCGTGGGGTCGGGCATCGCGGAGTGGGAGGCGAAGTCACCGCCCGGTGTGCCACCCGCCTGCACGGCCGTGCCGTCGCCCCCCGGCCAGCCGCCGCTGTGCCCGGCGGCGTGCCCCGCCGAACCGCCGTCGCCGGGGATCGCGGCCGTGGAGCCGCCGTCGCCGGGGGCCGTCGCCGTGGTGCCGCCGTCGCTCGGCACGGTGGCCGTGGTGCCGCCGTCGTCCGGGATGGCCGCCGTGGTGCCGCCGTCGCCGGGCGCGGCCGCCGTGGTGCCGCCGTCGTCCGGGAGCGCCGCTGAGGTGCCGCCCTCGTCAGGTGTCGCGGCCGTCGAACCGCCGTCCGCCGGGGCCGGCTCCGGCGCCTGCGGGGTGTACTGCTGCGCCCCCGCGGCCGCGTCGGCGCCCTGGGCATCACCCAGCTGCCGCCACAGCACCGCCGCCTCGGCGAGCAGCACCGCCGAGACGACCCGGCGGCCGGTCACCAGGCTCCGGATGCCCTCCTCGTGGGTGAAGTAGGCCAGCGCACGCCGGTCGCCCGCGTGCTCGGCGGCGATCCGGCCCCGGTCGAGCAGCCGGCCCCACGACCCGAACCGCAGGGAGCGGGCCATCGCGGGTGAAGCGGCCCACGCGACCCTGACCGCGAGGTCCGGCCGTCCCGCCCGCTCGGCGAGCTCCGCGGCGACCTCCAGTGCCCGGGCGTGGTCCGAGATCTGGTTCGGCGTCGTCGATCTCTGCGTGGCCCACCGGGCGAAGTACTCGCACAGCCGGTCGACGGGGAACGCCGCCGGATCGCGATCCCACAGCGCGGGCACCGCATCCGCGGCGCAGCGGTACCCGCGCTCCGTGAACTCGGACAGACCGAGCTCCGTGAGGCGGACGCACACGGCGGACGGGTCCGCCGCGCCGGTCAGGGCACCGAGGTGCGCCGGATCCACGTCCGCATCGGACAGGGTGGCCAGCAGGCGCAGGACGCCCATGGCCTCCGCGTCGAGCTGGTCGAGCAGGAGCGGCAGCAGATCCGCCAGCGCGCCGGGCCGGGGCAGCGCCACCGTGCCCGAGGCGTCGGGCCGGGCGAGCGCGGCCGCACGCAGGAGCAGCAGGGGACGCCCCGTGGCCGCCTTCCACAGCTCCAGGGCCGCGCGTTCGCTCTCCGGTGTGCGGGCACCGAGAGCCCGGGTCAGCAGGGCCAGCCCCGGGGCTCGGCCGAGCCCCGCCACCTCCAGTGCCGTGCCGTCGCCGAGCAGTGACCTCTCCCGCCCGCAGAACACGAACCGCGCGTCCGGGGCCGCGTCCATGAGATCCCGTAACTGCTCCTCGGTCAGCTGGGCGTTGTCGACGTACACCGTCACGCGGATCCCGGCCATCAGCCTGCGCAGCTCGGTGCCCGAGGGGGCGTACGCCGCGGCTTCGTAGCAGGCTTCGAAGACGTCCTGCGCCAGGTCCCCGGGCTCCCGGTGGCTTCCGCTGAGGAACACCACTCCGTCCGGTCCGGGTTCGAGCGTGCGCGCCGCGTACCGCAGGATCGAGCTCTTGCCGACCCCTGGAGGCCCCCACAGCTGCACCGGACCGCCGTCACGGAGGGCGGCGGCGAGCGCCGCCAGCTCGGCTTCCCGGCCCAGCGGGGCGTGCTGCCGCCGCGGCAGCAGTTCGACCCGGTCCCGGCGCACCGGCCGGGGCTGTTCCCGCTCCACCAGCAGGGTCACGGTCGACCCGTGCTGCGCGTCCACCACCACGTTGTGGTTGCCCGCGATCACCGGTCCGGTGGCGTCCCCGTCGATGTCTATCCGGTGCGTGCCGTGCTCCTGCTCCATGGCCCTCCCCCGTCCGACCGGGGCGCAGCTGCCGCCGGTCTCCCGGGCGGCACTCTAATGACGGCGCCGGACCGCGATCCCGTCCGCAGACGGTTTCCACCCGCTTCCTTCACCGTTGGCCGAAAGCGATGCTCCCCAGGAGGCTGAGGTCCTCGACCCTGATCGTCCGGTAGCCCGTGGAGACCACGCCCGCTTCACGGAGCCGGCGCAGTGCCTTGTGCACGGTCGGTTCCGACGCGCCCGACAGCGTGGCCAGCTCCGGCTGGGTGATGGGCCAGGGGATCACGGCCCCGTCGCCGGTGTGTTCCCCGTAGGTCATGGCGATCTGATGGAGCACCCGGGCCAGCCGGGTGGCGGCGTCGCACCCGGTGAGATCGATCCGGTGGGTGGTGGCGACGCGGAGTTTGGTCACGGTGGACGTGTTGACCGCGTGGGCGATCCCGGGGTGCCGGCGCAGGCACTCCAGGAAGTCGGCGCGCGTGACGGTCCGGGCGAGGACCGTCCCGCAGGTGGTGACCGTCGCCGACCGGGGGTACCCGTCCACCGCGGCCAGTTCGCCGACCAGATCCCCGCCCATGCGGACGGCGAGCAGGGCGTCCCGTCCGTCCTGGGTGTGCCCGGTGGCCTTGACCACGCCGTCGAGGAGGATCAATACGAAGCTGGTCCGCTCGGCTTCGCGCATGAGCACGCGGCCGGCCTCGTACCGGACCCGGGCGCCCAGGGCGAGCAGCTGATCGCGCGCGTCCGGGGTGAGACCACCGAGCAGACTCGATGCGGGCCACGCCCACTCCTCGCGGAGCCCGTGCCAGCCCGCGCCATGGCCCACGCCTTTGTCTTCCATGGGGCACTCATAGCAAATCCCGTACTGTGACGGGGTGTTCGCGATCCGTTCCGGCCACAGTGGGTTGCGAGGGTTGCTGCCACCGAGGAGGGTCCATGGAAGACGAAGTGGCGTACCGGGCCATGCTGGCCGTCGACATCGCCCGTTCCGCCGGGCGCGGCAACGTTGCGTTCCGGCAGATCCGCGAGGTGCTCGCGACGGCACTGCGCGAGGCGTTCGAGGAGAGCGGGATCGACTGGAAGGGGTGCCTCCACGCCGATCTGGGTGACGGCTTCCGGGTGATCGCTCCGGCCGGCACCCGCAAGACCCGACTGATCCACCCCTTGATCCACGAACTCGCGGTCCGCTTGCGCGCCCACAACCGGACCGCGGCTCCGGCGACGCACATCCGCGTCCGCGTCGCGCTGCACGCCGGCGACGTCGTGCTCGGCCCGGACGGCGAGGCCACGGGCCAGCCGCTCGAAGTCCTCGCCAGGCTGCTCGACGCGGGTCCGGCCCGCACCGCCCTGGCCCAGGCCCCGGAGACCGTGACCGCCTCCGTCCTCCTGTCGGGGCACTTCTACGACGAGACGGCTCGTCACGGATATCCGGGGATCGACCCCGACTCCTTCCAGCGCGTCACCCTCGCCGAGAAGGAGTACGCCGCGGAAGCCTGGCTGCACCTGCCGGGGCAGGAGCCCGCTCCCCACCAGCCGGCCCTGCCCGGGCACACCGCCGCGACGGACCCCGGGCCCGGCAAAATGATCAACAAGGCATCGGGGAGCGGGGTCGTCTACGCCACTCAGAGCGGTACGACGAACGTCCACATCACCCGCGGGGCGTGAGGGAGCCTTCATGGACGCGGAGCTGACCGCCCTCGCCGAAGCCGGCGCCGGGGCCGTGGTCACGGCGATGACCACGGACCTGTGGCAGAGCACGCGCGACGCCGTGCTCGGCCTCTTCCACCGGACCGACCGCGGCCGCCGGGCCGAGATCGAGGCCCAACTCGACGGCAACGCCGCCCTGATGCGCAACGCGGAGGTCCCCGAGGACGTCCGGCGGACCCTGTCCCACCTCTGGGCCTTGGAACTCACGGAGCTGCTGCGCCGGGACCCGTCGAACGTCGAGCCGCTCGCGCGACTGGCGGACGCGGTCGCCGCGGCCCTCCCCGGGAGCCGCCGGGCACCCCACTGCGAGCAGACGAACAACGCGCGCGATTCCGCGACGCTCTTCGCCGTCCAGCGAGGCGACCTGCACGTCCACCGGCCCGGCCGGGACGCCCCCCCTGACTAGGGCGCAGGCGCCTACGCGCCGGCTCCCGGCCAGGGGCCGGGGGTCGGGGTGTCTTCCTTCTCTTCCGTCTCCGTCTTGAAGATCTTGAAGCCGCGCCGCTCGTAGTTGCTCATCGCCGTCGGGCCGTCCTGGCTGCAGGTGTGCACCCACACCCGGCGGGTCGGCTCCAGCTCCGGCCAGCGCTCCGCGAGGGACCAGGCCCGGGCGATGCCCACCGACAGCAGGTGTCCGCCGATGCGGCGGCCGCGGAAGTCCGGGAGGAGACCGAAGTACATGATCTCCACCACGCCGTCGTCCTGCGGGTCGAGCTCCACGTACCCCGCGGGCGTGCCGCGGTCGTACGCCACCCACGTCTCCACCCCCGGCCGGCGCAGCTGCTCCACCCACTGCGCCCGGGTCAGCGACAGCCGGTCCGTCCAGTGGATGTCGCCGCCCACCGAGGCGTAGAGGAAGCGGCTGAACTCCGGGGACGGGACCTCCGCCCGCGAGATCGTGATCTCAGGGCCCGGTACGGCCGCCGGGGCGAGGTCCGACGGGGAGGTCATTTCCAGGGACCAGGTGGTGAGGGTGATGGTGCTCATGCCCTTCAGGGAACCACGCCGGGTCCCCGGCGCCCCAGGCGGGCCCTGATCACCGCGGGGGCGGTGGAGTGCGGCAGCAGCGCGGCCGGGTCCTCGGGGCGGATCAGCTCCACCTCCACGTCCTCCGCGAAGCGGTACGGCCGGTGGGTCAGCACGCCCGCGAGGTGGCGGCGTACGCGGGACAGCTCCGCGCGGACCGTCACCGTCCGCGTCGGGTCCCCGAACAGCTCCGCGGACAGTTCGGCCGCCGAGCGCCCCCGCGGGCTGTCCGCCAGCAGGAACAGCAGCTCCGCGTGGCGCGGGCTCAGCTCCTGCGACCAGCTGCCGGAGGATCCGTACACCGTCGCCGACCAGGAGCCCGCCCGGCTGAGGTCCAGGACGATCCGGGTCGCCGCCGTGCTCGTGCGCTCCCGCGCGATCCGCAGCAGCCAGCCGCCGGGCAGCGGCTCCACCACGCAGTCGCCGAGCCGCGGCACCCACACCCGGCCCGGCCCGAAGGCCTTCGGCAGCGGGATCCGGTCCGTGGGCGCGAGCCCCGTCACCGCGGCCGTCCAGCCGTCCGGGTCCACGGCGAGCGCCCGTCCCGGCAGCCGGGCCAGCAGCGGGGACGCCACCGTCCGCAGCCGTTCCAGCGACTCCAGGTGCCGGACGCGCAGCTCCCGCTCGGCGAGCCGGGCCACCGAGCTCACCCAGGCCAGCGTCGCCGGGTGCATGGTGGCCAGCGGCCCGCTGACGTCGACCACGCCCAGCAGCCGCCCGTCCCGCGGGTCCCGTACGGGGGCTCCGGCGCAGGTCCAGTCGTGGTGGCTGGAGACGAAGTGCTCCGCCGAGAACACCTGCACGGGCCGCCGGGCCACCAGCGCCGTGCCCACGCCGTTGGTGCCGACCACGGCCTCGTCCCAGTCGGCCCCCACCGAGAAGCCGAGCCGGTCGGCCTTGCGCAGGATCGAGGAGTGGCCCTCCCGCCAGAGCAGCCGTCCGTCCGCGTCCGCGACGACCATGATGTGCAGGGCCTCGTCCAGCGCGGGCAGCAGCCCCTCCCGCAGTACGGGCAGGATCTCCCGCAGCGGTGAACCGTGCCGCCGCTCCTCCGTCTCGGCGGCCGACAGCATCCGCGAGCGCGCGTCCCGGTCCGGGTGCACCCCGCCCGCCAGCATCCGCCGCCAGGACTCCGCGATCTCCGGTCTCGGCGCGGCCGGGGGGCGGTCCCCGGCCAGAGCGGCCGCCCGTACCCCCTTGAGCAGACGCGCCGCGGCCCGCGCGTCCATGGCCGAGATGCGTGCCACATCGACCGTGCTGCCTGTGGTGTCGGCCACCGGAACCTCCCCGTGCGAACAGGACGTACGACGCGAGCCGCCCGGGCGGACCGCGGTTCCGCATCCCCCCCGCACCCCGGCGGGCGGCTGCCGACTCAAAGGTTGCAACGGTATGCAACTCTCGCCAAGTCCCGGTCGCCCGACCGAAACTGTCCGGACGCCGCCGAGCGGCGTGACAGCTCCTCCTCGGGGCTTCGGAACAGAGGTGGTGCCGAGTCGGCGCGGCGCCACCTCTGGACCGGTCGACGGGCCCGGACCGCGGCTCGGAGCGGTTTGGGGACCGCAGGAGGAGCCCGACGGGGGCTCCTCCCCGGCCCGCGGTCCGCGCCCGTCAGCCCGCGATCCGCGCCCGTTCCACCACCGCGCCGAGATCGAGGCTGTGCGGCAGCGTGCCGAAGGCCGCGCCCCAGTCGCCGCCCAGCCGGGAGGCGCAGAACGCGTCCGCGACCTCCGGCGGAGCCCAGCGCACCAGCAGCGACCCCTGCAGCACCAGCGCCATGCGCTCCACCACGCGGCGGGCCCGCGCCTCGATGCCCTCCAGGTCGGCGAGGTCCGTCAGCAGGTCCTTGATGGCCGAATCCAGCCGGTGGTCGGCGCCCCGCGCCAGGCCGACCTCCTGGAGGAAGGCGTTGAGCGCCTGGGGCTCGCGCTGCAGGGCGCGGAGTACGTCCAGCGCCTGTACGTTGCCCGAGCCCTCCCAGATGGAGTTCAGCGGGGATTCGCGCAGCAGTCTCGGCAGCCCGGACTCCTCGACGTAGCCGTTGCCGCCCAGACATTCCAGGGACTCCGCGACCATCGGCGTACAGCGCTTGGTCACCCAGTATTTGGCGGCGGGCACGGCGAGGCGCAGGAAGGCCTTCTCCTGCTCCGTCCCGGCGTCGTAGGCGGCCGCCAGGCGCAGGGTCAGGGTCGTGGCGGCCTCCGACTCCAGGGCCAGGTCGGCGAGCACGTTGCGCATCAGCGGCTGGTCGATGAGCGGTGCTCCGAAAGCAGAGCGGTGCTCCGCGTGGTGGACGGCCTGCGTCAGCGCCTGGCGCATCAGCGAGGCCGAGCCGATGACACAGTCCAGCCGGGTCGCCGCGACCATCTCGATGATGGTCCGCACCCCCCGGCCCTCCTCGCCCACCCGCCGCGCCCAGGTCCCGTCGAACTCCACCTCGCTCGACGCGTTCGACTTGTTGCCCAGCTTGTCCTTCAGCCGCTGGATCGCGAAGACGTTCCGCGTGCCGTCCGGCAGCACCCGCGGCACGAGGAAGCAGGTCAGCCCTCCCGGAGCCTGCGCCAGCACCAGGAACCCGTCGCACATCGGCGCCGAGCAGAACCACTTGTGCCCGGTCAGCAGGTACTCGCCCGACGCGTCCAGCGGCACCGCCGCCGTCGTGTTCGCCCGTACGTCGCTGCCGCCCTGCTTCTCCGTCATCCCCATGCCGAAGAGCACGCCGCCCTTCTGAGCGGCCGGCCGCAGCCCCTGCTCGTACACGTGCGAGGTCAGCCGCGGCTCCCATTCGGCGGCGAGCGCCGGATCGGCCCGCAGCGCCGGCACGGCGGCGTGCGTCATCGAGACCGGGCAGCCGTGCCCCGCCTCGGCCTGCGACCACAGGAAGAACCCGGCGGCCCGGCGCAGGTGCCCGGCCGGCCGCCCCCAGGCGTCGGTGAGCCCGGAGGTCACGGCGTGCCCGAGCAGCCGGTGCCAGGCCGGGTGGAACTCCACCTCGTCGATCCGGTTCCCGTACCGGTCGTGCGTCCGCAGTTTCGGCGGGTTCTCGTTCGCCTGCACGCCCCATTCCTGGGCCTGCGCGGAACCCGCCGCGCGCCCGAGGTCGGTGAGCTCCTCCCGTACCTCGCCGAGGAGTTCGGGTTCCGCGGATGCGAGGTGACGCTCGACGCCCTCGGTGAGGGCCCGATCGCCGCCGTAGACGTCGTAGCCCACCAGGGGCGGGGCCTGGTTGCTGACTGTGTGGGTGGTGGCTGCCATGCGGATACCGTAAGGACGTGCAGCCAGCAAAAGAAACACCCGAGCGGATCCCGGGACCCCCAGGACGGCTCCACCGGGCCCGCGCCCTCTACCGCAACGTCTCGAAGCGGAAGATGGGCTGGCTGCTACTGAAGGACACCGTCAACTCGTGCATCGAGTACCGCATCCTCGGCTTGGCGGCCGAGGCGGCGTTCTTCACGCTGCTCTCGCTGCCCCCGCTCTTCCTCGGCCTGCTGGGCCTGCTCGGCTACGTGGACGGCTGGACCGGCAAGACGACGGTGGCCAGCATCGAGGAGAACATCCTGGGCGCGGTCGGCACGGTGCTGTCCGACCGGGGCGTCAACGACATCGCCAAACCGATGCTCGACGACGTGACCGGCCGCGGCCGCCCCGACCTGATCTCGCTCGGCTTCGCCTTCGCCCTGTGGTCGGGCTCGCGCGCCGTCAACGTCTTCATCGACACCATCACGGTGATGTACGGGCTCGACGGCCAGCGCGGCATCGTCAAGACCCGGCTGCTGGCCTTCGTGCTCTACATCATCGCCCTGCTGATCGGGGCGATCGTCCTGCCGCTGATGGTGGTGGGGCCGGACGCCGTGATCGAGCTGGTGCCCTGGGGCACCAGCGTGATCGCGGTGCTGTACTGGCCGACCGTCACCCTGCTGTCCATCGTCTTCCTGACGACGCTCTACCACGTGTCCGTACCGGTGCGTTCGCCGTGGATCGAGGACGTGCCGGGGGCGCTGGTGGCCCTCGCCATGTGGGTGCTGGGCTCGTTCCTGCTGCGCATCTACCTCACCAACACCGTGGAGGGGCCGACGATCTACGGATCGCTGGCGGCGCCCGTGGCGGTGCTGCTGTGGATCGGCATCTCGGCCTTCGCGGTGCTGGTCGGCGCGGCCGTCAACGCCGCCATCGACCGGGTCTGGCCGTCCGTGGCCACGGCGGCGGCGCGCGAGGCGAACGAGCGGGCCCGGGAGCTGGAGGCCGCGCAGCTGATCGCGCGGGCCGCGGCCTGGCGGGCCCTGGCCGAGGGCGAGTCGGAGGACGACGAGGACGGCGGGATGCCCTCGGAGTTCCCGGAGCGGTGGTCGAAGTTCCTGCCGCCCGAGGACTACTCGTCGCGGCTGCGCAAGCACTGACCGGTACCCGGGAGAGCCGTCGATCTTCCCCCTACGCTGGAGGGGTGTACGAGGAAGCGCCGTCGGCGGCCGTACCCGGGGCCGTGCTGTGGCGGGCGCAGGGCAACGGCGGGACGGTGCTGCCCGACGGCTGCATGGACCTGCTGTGGGCCGACGGGCGGCTGCTGGTGGCCGGGCCCGACACCGGCCCGCACCCCGCCGGGGAGGTCCCGGGCGGCGCGTTCGCCGGCATCCGGCTGGCGCCCGGCACCGCGCCCGCGCTGCTCGGCGTACCGGCCCACGTCCTGCGGGACCGGCGCGTGGAGCTCGCCGAGCTGTGGCCGGCGCGGGAGGTACGCCGCCTCGCCGGACGCGTGGCGGCGTACGGGGACCCGCGCGCCGGACTGGAGGCGCTGGCCGCGCACCGGGCGGCCGAGACGGGGCCGCCCGACCCGCTGCCCGCCGAGATCGCGGCCCGGCTCCGGGCGGGGCAGACGGTGGCCGCCATCGCCGCGGCGGCCGGCCTCGGGGAGCGCCAACTGCGCCGCCGCTCCCTGGACGCCTTCGGGTACGGGCCCCGTACGCTCGGCCGGATCCTGCGGCTGCGCCGCGCCCTGGCGCTGGCCGGGGCGGGCATGCCGTACGCCGAGGTGGCCCACGCCGCCGGGTACGCCGACCAGGCGCACCTCGCCCGCGAGGTGCGCGCGCTGGCCGGGACCACGCTGACCGCGCTGACCGCCTACGCGGCGGGCTCCGCCGGGGCGAACAGGGACACGCCGCAGCCGTCCGGGTCGAGCACGACGGCGTAGCGCTGCCCCCAGAAGGCGTCCCAGGGCTTCAGGTGGCCCCGGTACCCCGCCGCGGTGAGTTCCGCGTACAAGGAGTCCACCTCGGCGGGGGAGTCGCACAGGAAGGCCAGGTCCCGGCGGCCGTCGCCGGTGGGGCGGGTCCAGGACGGGTCGAAGGAGCGGACGGTCTCCTCGGTGTCCCACCCGATCCGCAGCCCGCCGGGAAGCGCGGCCTCCACGTGCGGCAGGCCGTCGGCGTCGGCCGGGACGTCCAGCCCGAGGCGGCGGTAGAAGGCGAGCGAGGCGGCCATGTCGGAGACGACCAGGCCGATCATGTCGAGTCGTGGAGTCATGACAGCAGGCTAGGCAGGCCGTGTGGGGCCCGTCTTGAACGAAACGGACAGCGCTTGGACGAAACGGACACCGCCGCGGCCGGCCTCAGCCCCGGCGCCGGGCGGCCACCATCGCGCACGCCAGCGCCAGCGGTAGCTCCGCGCCCGCCGCCAGGAGCAGCGCCATGCCCTGCCCACCGGTCCCGGCCGAGGTCGTGACGTCGAACCAGGCGTCCATCACCAGCAGCGCGGCCGTCGCCGCCGCGACCGGCGACACCCGGGGGTCGCCCCTGCGCAGCAGCATCCCGGTCCCGGTCAGCCCGGCGGCCAGCATCAGGTCCAGGCCGATCCACGCCGTGGCCCAGTTCGACACCTCGGTGGTCTGCGGCGTCGTCTTCGCCAGGACCAGCACCCACGGGAGCAGCGCCACCCCCGCGCAGGTGAACACGGTGGCCGGCCGCGGGATGCGCCAGGTGCGGGCCTGCGGGGCGACAAGTGCCATGACAGCGGGTCTCCTTCCGGCCCGGCGGTCCGTCCCCCGGGCACACCACCAGCCTCGTCCGCCGCGCCGTCGAGATCACTGGCTCCACTGTCCGAACCGGGGGTGGCACCAGGTACACCTCCGGGCGGGTGCCAGCGTGATGGAAAGCCCCTGACCAGTGCGATTACCGTACGGGTCATGGCATTTCGCGGCGCGGTGGGGCGCACGTACACCTGGATCGCGGCGCACGCACCGTGGTCGGCGTGGGCCCGGCGCAACACGGTCTTCACCACGGCCGCGATCCCGCCGGCCCTGCCCGCGCTCCTCGGCTTCACCTACGTGTCCGTGGCGCCCGGCCTCAGCCCGGTGCCGCTGCTCGCCGTGCTGGGGCTCTGCCCGCTGCTCACCACGCTCCAGCGCAGCCGCTTCTGGGCGCTCCTCGGCCTCGACGTGCCGGAGGTCGTACGGGAGCACCGCTGGTCGAGCCTGCGCGGGCTGGCCGAACGGGTGTGCTCCGAGGCGACCTGGCGGCAGTACGGCTACCACCTGCTCGTCAGCCCGCTCGCCGCGGCCGCCGGCGCGCTGGTGGTGCTGGCCTGGGCCTTCGGCGCCGCGGCCGCTTCCGTCTACGGCTGGTTCTGGTTCCTGCCCGCGGACACCCGTACCCCCGGCTGGACCGGCGACTACGACCTCGTCACCGTCGGCGGGGTCCTGCTGCTGCTCGCCGCGCCCTGGCTCGCCGCCCTCTTCGCGCGGCTCGACGCCTCCGCCGCGGCCGCCCTCCTCGGCCCGAACCGGGCCCGCGAGCTGGAGCGGCGCGTCGAGGACCTCGCGGTGAGCCGGGCCGGGGTGCTGGACGCCGCCGACCTCGAACGCCGCCGGATCGAACGGGACCTGCACGACGGAGCCCAGCAGCGGCTGGTCGCCCTGGCCATGAACCTCGGCATCGCCCGCGCCACCCTGCCCGATCTGCCGCCCGAGGCCAAGGCCGTCATCGACGAGGCGCACCGCCAGGCGAAGGAGGCCATCGAGGAGCTCAACAGCCTGGTACGGGGCCTGCATCCGGCCGTGCTGGAGGACCGCGGGCTCGACGCGGCGCTCTCCGGGATCGCCGCCCGCGCCCCGTTCCCCGTGGAGCTGACCGTGGACATCGGGACGCGGCCGGGCGCCACCGTGGAGGCCGTCGCCTACTTCGTGGTCTCCGAGACCCTGGCCAACGTGGCCAAGCACGCCCGGGCCCGCCGCTGTTCGGTGCGGGCCGTGCGCACGGCCGCACCCGGCGGGGCCGGCCGCCGCGGGGACCTGCTGCGGGTCACCGTCACCGACGACGGGGTGGGCGGAGCCGACCCGGCCCGCGGAACCGGCCTGGTCGGCCTGCGCAAACGCGTAGGGTCGGTCGACGGAACCATCATGATCAACAGCCCCCTCGGGGGCCCGACCGTCATCACCGTGGAGCTGCCGTGCGGGCTGTGATCGCCGAGGACTCCGTCCTGCTGCGGATAGGACTCGTCAAGGTCCTCGAAATGGCCGGCTTCGAGGTGGCCGCCGAGACCGGGGACGCCGAGGGGCTGCTCGCCGCCGTCGAGGAACACCGGCCCGAACTGGCGCTCGTGGACGTGCGGATGCCACCCGGCTTCACCGACGAGGGGGTCCGGGCCGCCCTGATGATCCGCCGGCAGAGCCCCGGCACGGCGGTGCTGCTGCTCTCGCAGTACGTGGAGGAACGGTACGCCGCCGATCTGCTCGCCGCCCCGAGCGGTGCCGGCATCGGCTACCTCCTCAAGCAACGGGTCGCCGACGTCGAGGAGTTCATCGACGCACTGCGGCGCGTCGCGGCCGGCGGCACCGCACTCGACCCGCAGGTCGTCGCCCAGCTCCTGCTGCGCCGCGGCGGCGGACCGGACCCGCTGGAACGCCTCACCCCGCGCGAGCGCGAGGTGCTGGCCCTGATGGCCGAGGGCCGCTCCAACGCCGGGATCGCCGCCGAACTCGTCGTGAGCGAGAGCGCGGTGGCCAAGCACATCAACAACATCTTCGCCAAACTCGACCTGCCGCCGGCCGACGGCGACCACCGCCGGGTCCTCGCGGTCCTGCGCTTCCTGGACGGCACGCCGTGACGCCGGCAGCCGCGCCGGCCCGAGACCCGGGCCCCGCACCGGCCCGCGCACCCGACCCGGCCGCCGCCCCGGCCGGTCCGGGGCAGCGGCTCGCCTGGACCGTCGCCGCGCTGCTGAGCGCGCTCCTCGTCGTGGCACCGGCCACCTGGCAGGTCTGGTCGTACGGGAGCGCCCGCAGCGACACCCTGACCGGCGGCAGCGGCGGCCGCCCGGTGACCGCGCTGGAGATCGTGGGCGGCGA
Organism: Streptomyces sp. NPDC090045; assembly: GCF_044747975.1. Classification (NCBI taxonomy): domain Bacteria; kingdom Bacillati; phylum Actinomycetota; class Actinomycetes; order Kitasatosporales; family Streptomycetaceae; genus Streptomyces; species Streptomyces sp. NPDC090045. The sequence continues at coordinate 180,848 of NZ_JBIVFA010000008.1, read as the reverse complement.
CGCGGACGTCACCGTGACCCCCCGCGCGGACCGGCAGGTCGGCTACCGCGCCACGGTCGGCTGGTCGTTCAAGGCGCCCACCATCGAGGAGAGCTGGCTCGGCGACACCCTGCGGCTGACCCCGCGCTGCCCCGGCGAGGAGCTCTGGCCCGCCGCCGGGCCCTGCTCGGTCCGGCTCGGGGTGACCGTCCCGGAGGGCATCCCGGTGAAGGTGACGGCCGGGTCCGGCCGGGTCCTCCTCAGCGGCCTGGGCGGCGCCGTCGACACCGAGGTCGACTCCGGCCGGATCGACCTGGTGGGGCTGCGCGGAGCGCTGCGCGCGAAGGTCGGCTCCGGCAGCCTGCGCGCCACCGGCCTCACCGGGCCCCAGGCGGAGTTCCGGGTCGGCTCCGGCCGCGCCGACGCGGCCTTCGTCACCCCGCCGGACCAGGTCAGCGGCCGGGTCGGCTCCGGCCGGCTCGAACTCACCGTGCCCGCGGCCACCCGCTTCCGGGTCCACTGCACGACCGGCAGCGGCCGCTGCGAGGTCCCGGAGGCCCTGCACGACGCCGGCTCCCCGCGCACCATGGACATCGAATCGGGCGTCGGCCGCGCCGGGGCCTCGTACCCGGCAGGCCTCTGAACCGGGTCGGATCCGACTGGCGGCGGCGGTGGGGTGCGGACAGACTGGGATGCGGGGTGGTCTCCAGCGGTATTCCGACCGGGAGGAGACCCGGATGTTCGGGCAAGTGCGAGCAGTTTCCGACGACAGTCCGATCTTCATGATCAAGGTCAGCGTCTATCGCAGTGACCTCTCGGAGATCGAGCACGTCTTCACCGACGAAGAGGGCCGGTACAGCGTGGCGATCGCCGCAGGCGAAACGGTCACCGTGCGGTTCGACACCCACCACTCCCTCACCAATGCCAGGGACTGGCAGCCGTCGGTGGTCGCCAATGTGATCACCAGTGACGAGACCCCCGTGGACCGCCGTCTGCTGCCCACGGGCCAGGACTACGGCGGGGCGTGGAGCATGGACGCGCTGAACGGCTATGTGATCGCCGCGGCCGTGCACGAGGTCGAGGAGTACGCCCCTACGGCGGCGTACCGCCTCTCGATGCTCAAGCAGCACACCCTGGTGCTCGTGAGCCTCCAGCAGAGGCTCCTGGACCACTTCAGCGAACCGGCCTAGCGCGGAGAAAATAAATGGCGCGCCCGTGAGGGGACTTGTTACGGTGACTCCGTTCCGCCGGTCGCCGCGGAACCGTCAGTACGTGCACGATCCGGAGGTGAGCCAGTTGATGACTGTCGCTGCGCAGGGCGCTGCCCGCACTCAGAAGACCATCAATCTCACTTCTGTGGTCTCCGGCTGACCTCACACCTCTTCGCGCGCCGCCACCGAGCGAGCGCACGCGGCCGGGGCCACCCTGTGAAGGGTTCCCCTTGTCTCTCTCCTCCTTCTCCACCTCTTCTCTCTCCGGCTCCTCCCTCTCCGCTTCCCCGCAGGGCTCGCTCGCGGACACCCTCGCCCCCTTCGGCTGGGACGACGCGTGGGCGGCCGAGTTCGCCCCCTACGCCGCACAGGGCCTCGTGGCCGGCCGGGTCGTACGCGTCGACCGCGGCCAGTGCGACGTCATGACCGCGGACGGCGTCGTCCGCGCCGACACCGCCTTCGTCACCCCGCACGACCCGATGCGGGTCATCTGCACCGGTGACTGGGCCGCCGTCGAGGCGGCGGGCCACCCGCGCTACGTGAAGGCGTACCTGCCGCGCCGCACCGCCTTCGTACGCTCCACCTCCTCGCAGCGGTCCGAGGGACAGATCCTCGCCGCCAACGTCGACCACGCGATCATCGCCGTCTCCCTCGCCGTCGAACTGGACCTGGGACGCATCGAGCGCTTCCTGGCCCTGGCCTGGGAGTCGGGGGCGCAGCCGCTGGTCGTCCTCACCAAGGCGGACCTCGTCCCCGACCCGGTGACGCTCGGACACCTGGTCCAGGACGTGGAGCACACCGCGCCGGGCGTCCAGGTCCTGACCGTCTCCTCCGTCACCGGAGAGGGCACGGACGTCCTCGCCGCCATCGTCGCGGGCGGCACCAGCGTGCTGCTCGGCGTCTCCGGCGCCGGCAAGTCCACCCTGGCCAACGCGCTCCTCGGCGCGGACGTCATGGAGGTCCAGGAGGCCCGCGAGGTCGACGGCAAGGGCCGCCACACCACGACGACCCGCAACCTCCTCGCCCTGCCGGGCGGCGGCGTCCTGATCGACACGCCCGGGCTGCGCGGCGTCGGGCTCTGGGACGCCGAGACCGGAGTCGGCCAGGTCTTCTCGGAGATCGAGGAGTACGCGGAGCACTGCCGCTTCCACGACTGCGCGCACGAGGCGGAGCCGGGGTGCGCGGTGCTGGCCGCACTGGAATCGGGGGAGCTGGCGGAACGCCGCCTGGACAGCTACCGCAAGCTGCTGCGGGAGAACCAGCGGATCGTCGCGAAGACGGACGCGCGGCTGCGGTCGGAGATCCGCCGCGACTGGCGCCTCAAGTCGGCGGAGGGCCGCGCCAACTACGCGGCCAAGCGCGGCAACCGCTCCTGACCCCCACCGCCCCACGAAGCCCCGCCCCAGAGCCTCCGCCCGCGCCCCAAGCGCCGGCGGGGCTCGGGCGCGCGGCCCGTCTCGGCCCCGCCCGTGACGGCCGGCAGCCGGAGGTCAGAGGCCCCACGTGTGGACCCGGTCGGGGTGGATCCGGATCACCTCCGGGCTGAAGTGCGGGCCCAGCCCGTGCGGCCCGGTCTCCAGCGTGGCGTGCCCGCGGATCTCGATGCCCCGGACCCGCCACGGGCTGGTGCTCACCAGGTCGTCCACCACCAGGGCGAGCCGCGGGTCGTGCCGGAGGTTGCGCCATTTCTTCGTACGGCCCATGGCCATCCCGCCCACCAGCAGCGTTCCGTCCTCCTGGGGGAAGAACCCCACCGGGTTCACCTGCGGCTGCCCGGCGGCGTCCACGGTGGCCAGGCGGCCCAGGTGCTGGGACCGCAGGTACGCCGACTCCGACTCGCTGAAACCCTCGAACGCCCTCATGCCCCGAAGCCTCGCACCTGCCGGCCCCCTCCGCATCGGACCGCGGACGTAGCCGGGTTCCCCCGAAGGACCTAGGCAGGGAACCGTGCGTTCGTCAGACCCCGGCGGACCGGATCGGACAGGTCAGGGAGAACATGATCTTCGCAGGGGCGGGCGCGCCGCTCGTCATCCGTACACGTTCCCGCCGCACCCGGTGCCGGCGGGATGAGGAAAGGAACTCGCCGGATGTCCCCGGAGGAGATAGTCGACGGCCAGCTCGCCGCCTACAACGCGCGTGACCTGGAGGGTTTTCTCGCCTTCTACGTGAAGGACGTGCCGGTGCACGCCTTCCCGTCGGGTGAGGTGATGGCCGACCGCTCGGGCCCGGCGTTCGCGGAGCGCTACGCCGCCCTCTTCGAGTCGAGCCCGGACCTGCACGCGGAACTCGTCTCACGTGTCACCCACGGCCGCATCGTGATCGACCAGGAACGCGTCACCGGGTTCATGGGCGGCGAGGTCCGGCCGGCCGTCGCGATGTACGAGGTCGGCCCGGAGCGCATCGAGAAGGTGTGGTTCGCGGTCTGACGACCGGTCCGGCGGTGGCCGCCGACGACCTGGCCCCGAGGCCGCCGCCCCGACGCCTCGGGGCCGGACGGGGGCCTCCCGCAGCATTACGCCGTCGCCACCGCCCCCACCCACGCCCCCACCACCAGCAGGCACGCGAACAGCTCCACCAGCACGCTCGTCCCCACCGCCCGCATCACCGCCCGTACCGACGCCCACGCCTCGCCGTGCGTGCCCAGGCGCAGCCGCTCGCAGAGGTAGACGCCGCCCACGAAGCCCGGGACCGCCCCCAGTACGGGGATCAGGACGAAGCCCAGTACCGCGCCCGCCCCCGCGAACACCGCCATCCGGGGGGTGACCCCCAGCCCCCGTACCCGCCGCGGCGGCAGCTGCCACTTCACCACCTGGACCACCAGCAGCAGGGCCGTCGCCGCGACGAGCAGGGACCACGCCAGCGCCGACCGCACGTGCAGCGCCCACCACAGCAGCCCCGCCCACACCAGCCAGGTGCCCGGCACACCCGGGACCAGCACTCCCAGTACCCCGAGCAGCAGCACCAGCCCCACCAGGAGCAGCTGAGGCAGATCCATCTGCTCAGCCTGACCGACCAGGACCTATCGGGCCACCCAGCCCCGTTCGTAGGCGTGCCAGCCGAGCTGCAGGCGGGTCGTCACCCCGGACAGTTCCATCAGGCCCTTGACGCGCCGCTGCACCGTCCGCAGGCCCAGCTCCAGGTGCTTCGCCACGCTCGCGTCCGTCATGCCCGCCAGGAGCAGCGAGAGGATCTCCAGATCCGTGGCGTCGGGCACGGCCTCGGACTCCTCCGCTCCCGCCGCCCCCAGCCGCAACGGCAGGGCCTCCCGCCACACCGCCTCGAACAGCCCCGTCAGGGACTCCAGCAGCCCCGACGCGTGCACCACCAGCGCCGCCGGCTCCGCTCCGGGCCCCGTCAGCGGCACCAGCGCCAGCGACCGGTCCGCGATCACCAGCCTGGTCGGAACCCGCTGGATCACCCGGACGCCCTCGCCCCGCGCGAGCGCCGTCGACGCCTCCCGGATCCCGGTCGGCAGTGTCAGCACGTCCCGCTCGATCACCACCCGGTACTCGACGCCGCGCGCGGAGGCCTGCTCCTCCGCCTCGTTGTCCATCGCCGTCACCACCTGGGGCCGGGCGCTGACCAGGGCGCACACCTCCTCCACCGCGCCCACCTGGAGCTGGTGGAAACGGTGCGCGACCGCGCTCGCGCCCGTCACCACCTCCACCAGGTCGTGCACGGACGGTTCGGCCGCCTCCGCCCGGTACTCCTGCGCCAGCCGCGCCGCCGCCAGCTCCGCCTGCTCCAGCTCGTGCCGCTGCTGGGTCAGCAGGGCACCGAGCGCGACCCCGGGCGGGGCCGCCACCCAGCGTCCGGGCCGGGCCGAGGACTGCGCCGCGAGCCCGTGCCGCTCCAGATGGCGCAGGGCCCGTTCGGTCTGCGGCACCGGCAGCGTCAGCCGGTGCGCGAGGTCGGGCACCTCCGCCGCACCCAGCGCCACCAGCACGCGGTACGCCGACTCCTGCCCCTCGTCGAGGCCTATGGCACCCAGCAACCCGTCCACCACCTTTCGACACAGCGCCTGGCGGGAAGCGGCCACGGCGCAAACCCGCCGCGGACATCATCGCCGCACCCCCCGCCCCTCTGCCAAGGTGGCGCCACCGCAGCACCAACATCCGCTGGCCAGAAGCCATTTACGCGGCAGCTTTGCCGCGCAATGCAGTAGTTGGCCGGAATTCACCTGGGGAGAGCGATGCGTCCGATATCGCGTACGGCACTCGGGGCGGCCACCGCGGCCGTCCTCGCCGTCACCGCCGTCGGCCCGTCGACGGCGCAGCCGGCCGACGGAGCACCTGGAGCGGGACGGAGACCACTCGTCGGGAGCGGGGCGGCCGGAAAGCAGCCCACGGCCCCCGTCACCGTCACCCTCGTCACGGGTGACCGGATCGTGGTCTCCACGGACGCGGCCGGCCGGACGGCCGCCACCGCGATGCCGCGCGAGGACGGCTCGCAGCCGCTCGTGCAGACGAGACAGTCCGGCAAGGACCTGTACGTGTACCCCGAGAGCGCGATCAAGGCACTCGCCGCGGGCCGGGTCGACCACGAGCTCTTCAACGTCACCGGCCTCGTCCGGCAGGGCTACGACGACGCGCACACCAGAAAGCTCCCGCTCATCGCGGTCTACGACGGTTCCGTGAACGTGGCGCGCAGCGCCCCGCCCGCACCCCGCGGCGCGGACCGCTCGCTCGTCCTCGGCTCCATCGGGGCCGTCGCGCTCGCCGCAGACAAGGAGCAGGCCGCCGCCTTCTGGGCCGACGTCACCGGTACGGACGCCCGCGCGCGCTCCGTCTCGGGCGGGCTGAAGAAGCTGTGGCTGGACGGCAAGGTCCAGGCGAACCTGGAGCGCTCCACGCAGCAGGTGGCCGCCCCCGCCGCCTGGGCCGCCGGATACGACGGCAAGGGCACCAAGGTCGCCGTCCTCGACACCGGCACCGACCTGGACCACCCCGACCTCAAGGGCCGCGTCGGCGCGTCGAAGAACTTCACCGACTCCGACACCGACGCCGACCGGCAGGGCCACGGCACCCACACCATCTCCACGGTCGGCGGCTCCGGAGCCGAGAGCGGCGGCGCCCAAAAGGGCGTGGCCCCCGGCGCCGAACTGCTCAGCGGCAAGGTCCTCAACGACGCCGGCTACGGCCTCGACTCGTGGATCATCGCCGGCATGGAGTGGGCCGTCGAGTCCAAGGCCGACGTGGTCTCCATGAGCCTCGGCGACCCCTCCCAGACCGCCTGCGACGACCCGCTCGCCGCCGCCGCCGAACGGCTCTCCCAGCAGGGCCCGCTGTTCGTGATCGCCGCCGGCAACTCGGGCCCCGGCAACAACACCGTCTCCTCACCCGGTTGTGCGGCGAGCGTGCTGACCGTCGGAGCCGTTGACCGCGACGACACCACGGCCGCGTTCTCCAGCCGCGGACCGGCCGGCCTCCAGCACACCCTCAAGCCCGAGATCGCCGCCCCCGGCGTCGGGATCTCGGCCGCCGCCGCGGGCGGCCGCGGGGTGTACGCCTACCAGTCCATGTCCGGCACCTCGATGGCCACCCCGCACGTCGCGGGCGCCGCCGCCATCGTCAAGCAGCGCCACCCCGACTGGACCGGCCCGCAGATCAAGGCCGCCCTCGTCGGCTCCGCGAACACCCGGGTTCCCGGCGACGTACGGGAGACCGGCGGCGGCCGCCTCGACGTGAAGGCCGCGATCGACACCACCGTCACCAGCGCCCCCGCCGTCCAGGGCGGGACGTACCACTGGCCGCAGGACCGCAGCGACCGCACCAGTGCCGAGGTCCCGTACACCAACCTCGGCAAGAGCCCCGTCACGCTGAACCTCGCCGTCGAGAAAGTCACCGGCAACGACGGATCCGCCGTCCGCAGCCAGGTCGCCCGCCTCGACCGGCGCACCGTCACCGTCCCGGCCGGAGCCACCGTCAAGGTGCCACTCGCCCTCGACCCGGCCGCGAAGCTGGAGCGCTCCCAGTACGGGGACGTCACCGGCCGTGTCGTCGCCACCGCGAACGGCGTGCGCGTCTCCACCCCCTTCTCGCTCTACGTGGAGCCCGAGACGGTGACGCTGCGCGTCAAGCTCGTCGACCGCGCGGGCAAGCCGGCCGCCGGACCGTCCTCCCTGGACGTCATCGGCACCGACGACGCCAGTGGTGAGCGCCGCTTCAACGAAGGTTCCGTGGACCAGGTCTACCGGGTGCGCCCGGGCGCCTACTTCCTCTCCGCCTTCGTCGCCACCCCCGACGCGGGGGAGGGCGGGGGCGACCGGATGACCGACTCCCTCACCTACCTCGGCCGCCCCCAGGTCGAGGTGAAGAAGGACACCACGATCGTGCTCGACGCCCGCAAGGCCGGGCGCCTGGACATCGCGGCCGACCAGCCCGTCGAGGCCCGCAACACCACCCTCGGCTTCGCCCGCAGCTGGGACGGCACCTGGCTGCACGCGGGCACGGCGATGGGCGGCCGGACCATCCGCGGCTTCTACGCCTCCGTCGAAGGCCGCGCGAAGGACGGCGACTTCGAGTTCGGCAGCTACTGGCGGGCGGCCGCGCCGCTGATCTCCGAGCTGAAGGCCGCCGGCGGACCGGTCCTGCACCCGATCACCGCCTCCACCGGCAGCGACAACCTCGACGGAACCGGCAGCGCCCCGCTGGTCGACGCCGGCTCCGGCACCCCCGAGGAGCTCGCCGCCGCCGGCGCCAGGGACGCGGTCGTCCTGGTGAAGGCGGTGGACGGCGCCCTGTACGAGGTCGCGCAGAACGCCAGGGCCGCCGGCGCCAAGGCGGTGCTCGCCCACCGCGAGACCCCGGGCCGCTGGGTCGCCTTCACCGGCTACGCGGGCGGCGCCCTGCCCACGATGGCCGTCGAGGCCGCCGAAGGGCAGGCGCTGCTCGCCAGGCTGAAGACGGGCAAGGTCACGCTGTCCTGGAAGGCCACGGCGAAGAGCCCGTACATCTACTCCCTCGCCTTCCCCGAGACGGGGGAGGTCAAGGGCGGCCGTACCTACCGCGTGCGCGACCGCGATCTCGGCCAGGTCGAGTCCGCCTACAACTCCATGGGCGTGGCAGCCGACTTCATCGACCTGGCCGGCGCCTACCGGCCGATCGGCAGCGCGGTCTACTTCGGCGGGATCGAGACCGTCGCGGCGCCCGGCACGCGGACCGAGTACTACTCGGCCGGCGACACCGCCTGGGACCAGATGCTCTCCAGCAGCTTCCCCTGGGGCGAGTTCATGGTCGGCGAGCAGCGCACCTACACCAAGGGCCGGAAGAGCAAGGCGAGTTGGTACGACGGGATCACGGGGCCGGTCGCGCCGCGCGACCTCTCGGGCAAGGAGACCCTCGCCGCCGAGCGGCAGGGCAACCTGATCGGCTTCGCCCCCGCCATGTGGGGCGACGGCGCCCACGCCGCCCAGCCGGGCTCCTTCGGTGACATCGGCGGGCTCCAGCTCAAGCGCAACGGCGAGGTCATCGGGGACAGCTGGTACCCGTTCGGCGTCTTCGAGATCCCGGCCGAGGAGAGCCGCTACGAACTGACCCAGAGCATCGAGAAGATCGGCCCGCCCGCCCGGGTCTGGCAGCGGTCCACCTCCGTCCGGACGACCTGGGGCTTCACCTCGAAGCTGGACGCGTCGGCGTACTCGCAGGGCCTGCCGGTCCTCTTCCCCCGGTACGCGGCCCCGCTCGACGGGATGAAGACGGTCGCGGCGGCGAACGGCCAGAGCATCGGGCTCGGCGTCACCGGGCACGCGGGCTACGCGCCCGGCGCCCTGAAGTCGGCGAAGCTGTCGTACTCCTACGACGGTGAGAACTGGACCGAGGCGAAGGTGAGCGAGACCGACGGCCGCTGGACCGCGGTCGTGGACCACGCCGGAGCCTCCGGCAGGCCGGTGTCCCTGAAGGTCGAACTGACCGACGCGAAGGGCGCCTCGGTCACCCAGACGGTCGTGCGGGCGTACGACGTGCGCTAGTCCGTACGGGCAGCGCGGAAACGGTCCACCGGGCGGCGGCCCGGTGGACCGTGTCCCGTTCCGGGGACGCCTCCACTCGTGGTCGCGCAAGAAGGCGACCCCGGGCACGTACGGCGAGAACGGATCACGGGCGGACCGCGAGGCCGTCCAGGGTGAGGTCGAGCAGGCGCTCGGCCTGCTGCCGGTGCTCGGCGCCCGCCGAGGTGAGGGCGATGCCTTCGAGGGCGGCGGCGATGTCGGTGGGCCTGATGTCGGTCCGGATCGTCCCGGCGGCCGCGCACGCGTCCATGAGTGCGGTGATGGCGGCCTGGATCATCTCCCGGCTGTGACCGTAGGGGTTGCCTCCCGTGGCGGCGATGGCGCGCAGCGCGTCGATCATGCCGTATTTGGCGGTGACGTAGTCCAGGAAGAGGCGGGTCCACGCGCGCAGGGCTTCGGTGGGCGGCTTCTGTGCGAGCAGGGCGGGGGCCGCGTCGCACAGGTGGGCCACCTCGTTGCGGTAGACCGCCTCGACCAGGGCCTCCCGGGTGGGGAAGTTGCGGTACAGGGTCGCGCTGCCCACGCCGGCCTCCTTGGCGATGCGCTCCATCTGCGCGTCCAGCCCCTGCGTCGTGAACGCGTGCACGGCGGCGGCGAGGATCTTCTCCCTGTTGCGCCGTGCGTCGGCCCGCAGCGGTCGCTGTGCTCCCTCGGTCATCAGTGCTCACCATCCCCTCTCGGGCGCCCTTCGGCTTCCCCGGCAACTTGCTGAACGGAGGCGCCCCCACTTAGTCTGCAAATAAGTGGGGACATCCCCGCTTTCACTGTAGGTCACCGGACCGGCCGGCGCCCACCGATGAAGGAAGCTGATCATGTCGGGTATCCAGGGCAAGGTCGTCGCGATCACGGGCGCCAGCAGTGGCATCGGCGAGGCGACCGCGATCCACCTCGCGGAACGGGGCGCCCGGCTCGTCCTCGGCGCCCGCCGGGAGGACCGGCTGAACGCGGTCGTGGACGCCATCACCGCCAAGGGCGGCACCGCCACCGGCATCATCGTCGACGTCACGCGCCGTGATGACCTCCAGCGCCTGACGGACACGGCCGTCGACCGGTTCGGCCGGCTCGACGTCCTCGTCTCGAATGCGGGCACGATGGCCGTCTCGCCGTTCGACGACCTGCGCCAGGATGACTGGGACGCGATGGTCGCCACCCACATCACCGGCCTGCTCAACGGCATCGGGGCGGCGCTGCCGGTCTTCCGCCGGCAGCGCTCCGGCCAGTTCGTCAACGTCGGCTCCACCGCGGCCTACGTCGTCAAGTCCCCCCAGGCCGTCTACGCGGCCACCAAGACGGCCGTGAAGGTGCTCACCGAGGGCCTGCGCCAGGAATCGGGCCCGGACCTGCGCGTGACCCTGGTCTCGCCCGGCTTCACGAACACCGAGGGCGTGGGCAAGGGGGCCGGCCCCGAGGTCGCGGCCGCGATGACCCGGCAGCGCGACGAGATCGCCATGCCGCCCTCCGCCGTCGCCTCCGCCATCGGCTACGCGATCGGGGCGCCCGACGGCGTCGACGTCAGCGAGATCGTCGTCCGGCCCACCGCACAGGCCTGACAACGGAGTCCCTTCCCGCGAACTGCCGACGTACGCGTCCCTCGTAGGCCAGTTCGGACGGGAGTCCGCCAGTGGCGGCACTGCGGGCCGGCGGGGCCGGCGCGGCCGGAGGCGGCCGGGGCGCGCGACCGCACGGCCGTCGCCGGCCCCGTGCCCGCACCCACCGCTCCGGCGAACGGAGTCCCGTCCCGCGAACTGCCGGCGTACGCGTCCCTCGTAGGTCAGTTCGGACGGAAGTCCGCCAGTGGCGGCGCCGCGGGCCGGCGCGGCCGGAGGCGGCCGGGGCGCCGTGCGCACAGCCGTGGCCGGCCCCGTGCCCGCGCACACTGCCGCCGGCCACGGAGGCGCCCCGGCCCCGGAGGTGCCGGTCGCCCTCAACAGGCCGGGCAGGGCGCAGATTTGCCCCGTACGGGCGCTGTGCTCGACTGCGTCGTGACCGGACGGCGCCGGCAGGATCGCACCCCTGCGCGTCTGCCCGGCGATCCCGGATCGGCGCAACTCCCGCCGTGCGTACGAGAACCGCGTCGACCGCCGGACCGATGTTCCCCCGGGCCGATTTCGCGCGTTCGGCGTTTTCCGCCCGTGCGGGAGGCCGAGAATGAGGGCATGAGTCAGCAGGGCGCGGACGACTGGTGGCAGAAGCTCTACGAGGATCCGGACGCTGGGCCGGAAGCCGACCCGGGGGACACCCTGGACAACCGGTTCCGCTCGGCGGCGGGAGTGACGGCGGACCCGGCCGCACCCGCGTCGCCGGCTCCGCCGGAGCAGGAGTGGGAGTGGGAGTGGGGGCCGGAGCAGGCTCCGGAGCGGGGACCGCTGCCGGGCCCGCGACAGGCCGCGGCTCCGGACGCGGGCCTGCCCGCCCGGCCGCCGGTGGCGGACGCGTTCCGGCACGACGCCGGCCCGCCGGGGCCGGCTCCGGTACGGGACGACGGGCCCGGCGACCAAGGGCGGACCCAGCCGCTGCTGCCGGGCCCGCGCCCCGCCCCGGAGCCGCCGCCCGCGCCGGAAGTGCCCTCGCCCCGCGAGCGGTACGTCCCGCCGCCGGTGCTGCCGGCCCCGCGCCCGGCCCCGGAGTCCCCACCCGAAGCGGAACTACCGCCCCCCACCGACCGGTACACCCCCCCACCCACGACTCCGGCTCCGCCGCTGTCTTCGCCCGCAGCCCCGCCTGCGCCCGCGGGCCCGCCTTCGTCTACGCCCTCGCCCACGGCCTCGACACAGCCTTCGCCCTCAGCTCCGCCCCCGCCTGAGCTACCGCTTCCGCCACACCCTTGGGCCTCGGCCCCGCCTACGCCTTCGGGCCCGCAGGCGCCACTGCCTTCGGTCCCGCCTACGCCTTCGGGCCCGCAGGCGCCACTGCCCTCGGCTCCGCCTACGCCTTCGGGCTCGCCTTCGTCTACGGTTGCGGCTCCGGCCGCGCCACCGTCTTTGGGCACGGCCTCGCCACCGCCTTCGGCTCCGTCGACGGCCTTGGGCCAGTCGGCGCCACTGCCGTCGGCTCCGCCTACGCCCTCGGGTCCGCCTGCGCCTTCGGGCTCGCCTTCGTCCAAGGCTTCGACTCCGGCCGTGCCACCGGCTTCGCCCACGGCCTCGTCCTCGCCCACGCCCGCGGCCGCACCCTCGCCCTCGGCTTCGCCTTTGCCCACGCCCACTCCCGCGGCCGCACCCTCGCCCTCGGCTTCGCCTTTGCCCACGCCCACGCCCTCGGCGTCGCCCGCGGCCTCGGCCTCGGGCGCTGACAAGCCCTGGGTCTCGGGTCCGCCTCCGGCGCCCGCGCAGCCTTGGGTCTCGGGCCCGCCTCCGGCGCCGGCGCAGCCTTGGGTCTCGGGTTCGCCTTCGGCCCCGGCTCCCGTGCCGCCTGGGCTGCCGCTTCCGCCTGAGCCTTGGGCCTCGGCCGCCGCGCAACCCCCGGCGGGCGCCGGCGTGCCGCAGGATCCGCGTGCGGGTGGGGTCACCGGGTACGCGCTCGGGGGTGTCGACGTGCCGCCGGTGCCCGGGTCCGAGCTGCCGGTCCGGCGTGCGCAGGCGCCGCGCCCCGAGGACCGGACCGAGGAGGTGCCGCAGCCCGCGGCCCCGGCCCCGGCCGCGCCCGGCCCCGTACCCGCAGCGGACGCCCCCGGCGCGCGGCGGCCCGAGGTGCACCACCTCGGCGACCGCGCGCCCACCTACGCCGCCGAACCGGGCGCGCTCCCGCCCGCCGACCCCGCCGCCCTCGACGGGCTGACCCCGGACACCGTGCTGGAGGGGGCCCGTTACGGCACCTACACCCTGCGCGCCGCCTCCCTGCGCGGGGACTCCGCCCGCTTCCGCGGCGAGGCCCGCCGGGACTTCCTGCTCACCGCCCGCTTCGGCGGCGGCGACGACGCCCTGGTCCTGGTGGCCCTGGCCGGCGGGGACCGGGCCGCGCCCGGGGCCGCGGAGGCCGCCGCCGAGCTGTGCCGCACGGTCGCGGCGGCCGTCGGGCGGAGCCAGGGCCGCCTCGCCGAAGACATCCGCGCCGGGCGCCGCGACGCCCTGCGCTCGGGCCTGCAGCGGCTCACCGACCGGGGCTACGGCCGGCTCCGGGCCCGCGCCGCCGAGCTGGGGCTCGCCGAGGCGGCGTACACCGCCGGGCTGCGCGGGCTGCTGCTCCCCGTGGACCCGGAGTGCCGCACGCGGGTCTGCTTCGGCGCCGGCGCGGGCGGACTGTTCCGGCTCCGTACGGGCCAGTGGCAGGACCTGGAACCCGCCGCGCAGCCCGAGGACGCCGAGGGCGGCTTCCGGTTCCGCGCGGCCGTCGCCCGGCCGGGGGACACCCTGCTGCTGTGCTCCGGCGGCCTGGCGGAGCCGATGCGGGAGGAGGCCGCGCTCACGGCGGAGCTCGCCGCCCGCTGGAGCGAGGGAGAACCGCCCGGCCTCGCGGCCTTCCTCGCGGACACCCAGCTCCGCCTCAAGGGGTACGCCGACGACCGCACGGCCGCCGCGGTCTGGGAGGCGTAACCGGCGCATACGTGGCTGGATGGGAGGCACACGCAACGGAGGACCGGGCCGGACGCGACCGGACCGGACCGGCGACCGGGAAGGTGCCTCCCCATGGCCAAGCAGAACGTGGCGGAGCAGTTCGTCGACATCCTCGTGCGCGCCGGCGTGCGGCGGATGTACGGAGTCGTCGGCGACAGCCTCAACCCCGTCGTGGACGCGATCCGCCGGACGGGTGACATCGACTGGATCCAGGTGCGCCACGAGGAGACGGCGGCCTTCGCGGCGGGCGCCGAGGCCCAGATCACCGGCCGCCTCGCCGCCTGCGCGGGATCCTGCGGTCCGGGGAACCTGCACCTGATCAACGGGCTGTACGACGCCCAGCGTTCGATGGCGCCGGTGCTCGCGCTCGCCTCGCACATCCCCTCCGGTGAGATCGGCCTCGGCTACTTCCAGGAGACCCACCCCGACCAGCTCTTCCGCGAGTGCAGCCACTACAGCGAGCTGATCTCCAACCCGGCCCAGATGCCCCGGCTGCTCCAGAGCGCCGTACAGCACGCCGTCGGCCGCAGCGGGGTCAGCGTCGTCGCCCTGCCCGGGGACATCGCCGCCCTGCCCGCCCCGGAGAAGGCGGTGGAGCACGCGCTCGTCACCGCCCGCCCCACGGTGCGGCCCGGCGACGGCGAGATCGAGAAGCTGGTCCGGCTCGTCGACGAGGCGGACAAGGTCACGCTCTTCTGCGGCAGCGGCTCGGCCGGGGCGCACGCCGAGGTGATGGAGTTCGCCGGACGGGTCAAGGCACCCGTCGGGCACGCCCTGCGCGGCAAGGAGTGGATCCAGTACGAGAACCCGTACGACGTCGGCATGAGCGGGCTGCTCGGCTACGGCGCGGCCTACGAGGCCACCCACGAGTGCGACCTGCTGATCCTGCTCGGCACGGACTTCCCGTACAACGCCTTCCTCCCCGACGACGTGAAGATCGTCCAGGTGGACATCCGCCCCGAACACCTCGGCCGGCGCTCCCAGTTGGACCTCGCGGTCTGGGGAGACGTACGGGAGACCCTGCGCGCGCTGAACACGAGGGTGAAGGCCAAGACGGACCGCCGCTTCCTGGACCGGATGCTGAAGAAGCACGCGGACGCCCTGGAAGGGGTGGTGAAGGCCTACACGCGCAAGGTAGAGAAGCACACCCCGATCCACCCGGAGTACGTGGCCGCCGTCCTCGACGAACTGGCCGACGAGGACGCCGTTTTCACCGTCGACACCGGCATGTGCAATGTGTGGGCGGCGCGCTATCTTTCCCCGAACGGCAAACGGCGCATCATCGGCTCCTTCAGCCACGGCTCCATGGCCAACGCCCTCCCGCAGGCCATCGGGGCACAGTTCACCGACCGGAACCGTCAAGTGGTGTCGATGTCGGGCGACGGCGGTTTCTCGATGCTGATGGGAGATTTCCTCACCCTGGTGCAGTACGACCTCCCCGTCAAAGTGGTCCTGTTCAACAACTCATCCCTCGGGATGGTCGAGTTGGAGATGCTGGTTTCCGGCCTGCCCTCCTACGGGACGACCAACAAGAACCCCGACTTCGCCGCGATCGCCCGCGCGGCGGGCGCCTACGGGGTCCGCGTCGAGAAGCCCAAGCAGCTCACAGGGGCTTTGAAGGACGCTTTCCGGCACAAGGGACCCGCTCTGGTGGACGTGGTGACGGACCCCAACGCCCTGTCGATTCCACCGAGGATCAGCGCCGAGATGGTGACCGGATTCGCACTGTCCGCCAGCAAGATCGTGTTGGACGGCGGGGTGGGCCGCATGATCCAGATGGCTCGATCCAACCTCCGCAACGTGCCCCGCCCGTAAGCCCGCAGGAGTGCGGAACCCCCCGGGGGGCATGCATCCCGTAGACCTGTTCGAGAGCGTGGACGCGGGGAGGGACATCGCCGTGCGGGTGGGGGCGAAGAACGGGAAGCCGTGGCGGAGAGGCAGGCCGGTGCCGCGCGAACCGTCCGCCGGTGAGAACGGGGGAGCGGTGGACACGCTGCGGATCACCCGGAGCGTGCGCCGGGCCGACCTGAAAGCGGTGGGCGAAGTCCGCAGAGCCTTGAGGGAGTTGATGCGTCACCGGTGCCGGACCGATGCGGCCGAGGTGGCCGAGCTGCTGATCACCGAGCTCGTCACCAACGCCCTCGTCCACACCGACCGGGGCGCGGAGGTGTCCGCGAGTCTCGCCGCCACACGGTTACGGGTGGAGGTCCGGGACTACGCCGCACGCAGACCCCGGCCGTACGTACCGACCGCCGACGACGGTACGCACGGCCGGGGACTCGTGCTGGTGCAGGCCCTCGCCGACGACTGGGGCGTGGACGCGCTGGCCCTCGGCAGCGGCAAGGTGGTGTGGTTCGAGCTGGACGGGCGCCACGACGCGCCGTACGACGGAGGGCCCGCCTGAGCAGGCGGGCCCTCCGGGGTCTTCCCCGATCAGGATCTGTCAGCCGAACTGCTGCTCCAGGTCCTTCAGTTTGCGCTCCAGCGAGTCCAGCCGGGGAATGGTCTGGGTGTCGTCCTCGGCGGTGAGGTCCACCGTCCGGGTGCCGGTCACGTCAAGGGATTCGGTTCCAATCACGGCCTGCAGGGAGGGCCGGCGGGGCGAAGGCAGCTGTCCGGTTTCCGGTATGGCCGGCTCCGCGCCGACCGGCGCGGAGCCCGCTCCCTGCGTCAGTTCGGGCAGCTCGACCTGGCGGCCGCGGGACCGCCCGAACGCCCGGTTCTGCCGGCCCAGCGCCTTGATGCGCGCCCGGTCCAGCCGGTTCTGGTCGCGCCTGCGGTGCCGGTCCTGCTCCCTCTCCTTCTTGTCCTCGCGCACCTCGTCCACGGCCTCGTCGAGCGTGCGGACCCCCTCCAGCAGCATGAGCGACCAGGCGCCGAAGGTCTCCCGGGGCGCGCGCAGCCAGCGCACCATCCGGATCTGCGGCAACGGCCGCGGGATCAGGCCCTGTTCGCGCAGCGCCGCCCGGCGGGTCTGCTTGAGGGCACGGTCGAAGAGCACGGCCGCCGAGAGCGACATCCCGGCGAAGAACTGCGGGGCCCCGTCGTGGCCCAGGCCGCGGGGGGCGTGCACCCAGTTGAACCACGCGGCCGCGCCCGCGAACAGCCAGACCAGCATGCGGGATCCGAGGGCCGCGTCACCGTGGCTGGCCTCGCGCACGGCGAGCACCGAGCAGAACATGGCGGCGCCGTCGAGGCCGAAGGGAACCAGGTACTCCCAGCCCCCGGTGAGGTTGAGGTTCTGCCGGCCGAAGCCGACCAGGCCGTGGAAGGAGAGCGCGGCGGCGACGGCCGCGCAGCAGAAGAGCAGGACGTACGAGGCCGTCCCGTAGACGGCTTCCTTGCGCCGCCGCCGTTCCTCGCTGCGCTCCCAGCTGTCCTCGGCCGCGGCCTTCTCGCTCTCGCGCTTGCCACGGGCCAGGACCGCAACTGCCGCAAGCACGCCCAGGATCAGCAGGCTGCCGGGCAGCAGCCAGTCCAGCGATATGTCGGTCAGTCTCATGCGGATGTCCCTTGCCTCGCGTATGCGTCCATGCGGCCGTGCGGCTTTCCGGGCGCCATAGTGGCGTAGCCGGTGAGCCGTGCACGCGGGTTTCGGGGCAAGTGGACGCCAACGGGGGGCGGGGCCCGCCGGATAGGGTGTTGTGGCTCGAACTGGCGCCCGTACGAGCCGGGTTGCGTTCGATTACGGCCACCCCTACGGGTGGGTTAGTGCCGGGATCACGCTCAGTAGTCGACGGCGTCGGCCGTGAGCCGGGCGACGCGGTCCGCGTCGCAGGTGCGGGGGCAGGTGACGCAGGTGTCCTCGGGTCGGATCGTGTAGAAGAAGCAGCAGCTGGCCCGGTCCCGGGTGGGCAGCCCGCGGCCGTCGGGACCCGCGAGCGTACGGAATCCCGCGCCCCCGGTGTACGGGGCGGTGGAGCCGGGCAGCAGCGCCTCCAGCTCGGCCATTGCCCGGGGCTCCTCGCCGAGCAGCTCGCCGACGTACCAGAGGCTCTCGACGACCTCGTCGGTCACCATGCCCCACAGGGCGCGGCGGCCGCGCCGCATGCGCGGGCCGAAACCTTCCAGCACGGGCCCGAGGTGCTGGGCCACCGCAGCCCGCACCTCACCGCGCAGCGCCTCCTCGTCGGGCACGACACGGGCCCCGGGGAGAACGGCCGCCGGATCGTCCGGCAGGCAGGCGAAGCCCTCGACGCGCACGGCCATCCGGCCGAGGGTCCGGTGGAAGGCCACCCCGTCGACCGGGAGGTACGGGACCCGCCGGTGCAGGAACCACGGGAGGGTGATCAGCAGGCAGGCCGGCCACGCGTACCGGTGCAGCCCGAAGCTCGCGATCACGTCGGGGCGGGCCTGGGTCCCGTAGTCCCTCAGCACCTGGGCGTTGTCCCAGGCGAGGAAGGCGTCCAGGGCCGGTCCGCCCGCCGCGAGCTCGTCCGCGCCGACCCATCCCACACCGCGAGGGACGGGTTCGTGCGCGGCTCGCTCGTCGACCCCCAGTCCGCCGTAGACCTCGGCCAGGCGTGCGTACGCGTCCGCCACCGGAGAGCCGGCCGGGGTGGACGGGACGTGCTGGGCAGGGGTCACGACAGTGACGGCCATGGGGTGGACCACCGAATCGCACGATCGTTAACAGGTTAGCCTTACCTTACCCGATCTCGGCAAGGCCGTATCCTCAGGTCAGGTCGAGACCCGGAGGAGGACCGAGTGCACGACACGGACCGAGCCCGGATACCGGCACAAAAAACACGGAAGGTACTGCGCCATTCGGTGCGCGGGCAGATCCTCGACGCCCTGCGCGCGGCGCTGATCGACGGCGAGCTGGTGCCCGGGGAGATCTACTCGGGCCCCGCGCTCGGGGAGCGCTTCGGGGTCTCCGCGACGCCCGTGCGCGAGGCGATGCAGCAGCTGGCGGTCGAGGGCGCGGTGGAATGCCTGCCGAACCGGGGCTTCCGCGTCCTGTCGCGCACCCCGCGGGAGCGCGCCGAGCTGGCCGAGGTCCGGGCGCTGCTCGAAGTCCCCGTCATGCTCCGGCTGGCCCGCACGGTGCCCGCGCCGACCTGGGAGGCCCTGCGCCCGGAGGCCGCCGCCACGGCGGAGGCGGCCGCGGCGGGCGACCTGCCGGGCTACGCGGAGGCGGACCGGGCCTTTCACCGGGCGGTGCTGGGGCTGGCCGGCAACGCGCAGCTGGTGCAGGTGGCGGAGGAGCTCCACCGGCGGGCGCAGTGGCCCCTGCCGGGCGCTCCGCGGGTTCGGCGGGCGGATCTCGTCGCCGACGCGGCGGAGCACTCCGCGCTGCTGGAGGCGCTGATCGCGCGCGACCTCCCGGTGGTCGAGTCCCTCGTCCGCGAACACTTCGCCGGCTCCTGACCCCGGACCCCGCCCCAGGCGCGGCTCAAAGACCGGGGGCTCCGCCCCCAGACCCCCGCGCCTCAAACGCCGGCGAGGCTCAAATCAGACCCGGGCGCCTCAATCGCCGGCGGGGCTCAAAGCAGACCCGCGCGCCTCGAACGCCGGCGGGGCTCAAAGCAGACCCGCGCGCTTCGAACGCCGGCAGGCTGGGGATTTCAGCCCCTCCGGCGTTTGAGGAGCGGGGTGCGGGGCGGAGCCCCGGATCTTTCAGCCTCGCCGGCGTTTGAGGCGCGGGCGCGGAGCGCCGTGCAGGTGCGGCGGGGCTACGTCGCAGGCGAAGGGGCGGGTTGGAGTTGGTCCGCCAGCCAGGTGGGGATGCCGCCCAGGAGGTGGAACAGGCGGCGGGCCTCCGCGCGCAGACGGGCGGCCTCCGGTTCCGGCTCGGCCTCGGCCAGCGCGGCCAGCGCGGGGGCCGTGCCGATCAGGAAGCCCAGGTCCTCCCGGATCCGCAGGGACTCCGCGAAGCCCTTGCGGGCCTCGGCCACCTCGCCGTCCCGCAGGGAGAGCGCGGCCAGGTGCCGCCACGTGAACGACAGCAGCAGCGTGTCCCCGTGGGCCTCCGCGCCCGCGTGCGCCCGGTGGTACGCCGGCCGGGCCGACTGCGGGGCGTCCGCCAGGTGCTCGGCGACCAGGCCGCGGCGGAAGTCCAGCAGCGGGCGGGTCCGGGACCCCGGGGACAGCAGGGCCGCCGCCCGGCCCAGCGCGGAGCGGGCCTCGTCGGCCCGGTCGCGCACACCGAGCACGGTGGCGGCGTACGCCAGCTGGCCCCGTTCGCACGCGGCCGCGCCCCGGTCGTCGTCGTCCTGCGCCACCGCCTCGGCGACCCGCAGCGCGTCCTCGGCCTCGGCCCAGCCCTGGCCGGTGAACAGGCACCGCTCGACCAGCAGCGCGGTGCGCTGGACCGCGGCACCCGCATCGGCGAGGTGCGGCGTCAGCAGCGCCGCCGCGTCGGTCCAACAGCCGCGCGAGCGCAGCCGCCATATCGCCCGCTGGAGGGGGTCGTCCCCTCCGGTTGTTCCGGCACCCGACATGGCGGTATCCGCCACATTGCCCTCCCCAAAGCAACCAAGCAGCACATCGTTGAGCCCTGGGGCGAAATGAGAGCACGGATCGGCGGCATCGGCCAAGGGGTCGGGTGAACTCTTTCACAAAGTCCGGACGGATCATCAGCCGTCCCACAGGCCGGACCCCTCCGGCCGCGGGACGGATCTTCTCAGCTCATCCGCAGTGCCAGGAAGAAGTCGAGCTTGTCCTCGAGCCGGGACAGGTCCCGCGCCGTCAACTGCTCGATTCGCCCCACCCGGTAGCGCAGCGTGTTGACGTGCAGGTGCAGCCGCGTCGCGCAGCGGGTCCACGAACCGTCGCAGTCCAGGAAGGCCTCCAGGGTCGGGATGAGCTCCGCGCGGTGGCGCCGGTCGTAGTCCCGCAGCGGGTCCAGCAGCCGGGCCGTGAAGGCGCGGCGGACGTCGTCCGGCACGAACGGCAGCAGCAGCACGTGCGAGGCCAGCTCGTGGTGGCCGGCCGCACAGACCCGGCCGGGGCGCGCCGCGGCCACCCGGCGGGCGTGCCGGGCCTCCTCCAGCGCCCCGCGCAGCCCCTCGGCGGAGTGCACGGCCGCGCTGACGCCCAGCGTGAGCCGGCCGTCGTCGGCCAGACCGGCCGCCAGGGGGTCCCGTACGGCCGAGAGCAGCTCGTCGGCGTGCAGGGCCGAGTCCGGGCCCTTGTCCTCCCCGGCGTCCCCGGAGAGCGAGGGCAGCGGCACGAGCGCGATGGCCTCGTCGCCCGCATGGGCCACCGCGATCCGGTCGGAGGGCTCCGGCCCCGACACCGACGGGTCGACGAGGATCTCCTCCAGCAGCGACTGGGCCACCGGGCCGCCGGGGATGTCCCCGCCCTCCCAGTCCACCCGGGCCACGACGACCTGCCAGTGCGGGGCGGCGCCCAGGCCGGGCAGCAGCACCGGGGCCGCCACCCGCAGACGGGCAGCGATCTCGGCGGGCGCGGCGCCCGTCTGGACCAGCTCCAGGACCTCCTGCGCGAGGCGGCGGCGCACCGTACGGGCCGCGTCGCGCCGGTCCCGCTCCACGGCGATCAGCTGGGTCACGCCCTGGAGCAGATCCAGCCGCTCGGCGGGCCAGTCGCCGGCGTCCGCCTCGACGGCCAGCAGCCAGTCCGACAGCACGGTCTCGCGCACGTCCCGGGCCGCCGGGCCGGCCGCGCCGCGGCCGTGTCCCCTGATCGGGAAGAGCGAGTAGGTAATACCCTGGATGGAGATCCGGTGCGGTCCCCTACGGCCCGTCCGGACCGCCGCAAGGTGCTCGCTCGCCAGTGCTGCGCACACGCCCGGCGCCAGCGGCTCGCCCGCCCCGGCGATCTGCCGGCCCGTGGGGGACAGCACCCAGGCCCGGAGATCGAGGTCGGTGGTGAGCAGATCCAGCACCACGTCGGGTCCGCCGCCGGCCGGACCCGAGGTCATGAGCCGACGGTGGCGGTCCACGACGGCCGCGAGATCCCCGGCACGCTCGCCCGAGACCTGCCGTACGACGTACTCGGTGATCGTGGCGAATGCAACGTCCTCGTTCACGGCGAACAGCGGCAGCCGGTTGCGCACACAGGCCGAAACAAGATCGTCCGGGATCGCGCCCAGCTCCGCCTCGCCCGCCGCGAGCCCGGCGACGCCGGCGCTCGCGAGGATTCGTACGAACGGCTCGGAGTCGGCTGAATTTCGTCTCCAGGCCAGGCCAGTGAGGACGAGTTCACCTCCCGAGAGGTACCGGCTGGGATCACGCAGGTCGGTCGTCATGACCCCGCGGACCGTCCGGTCGAGTTCTTCCTCGCCGCCGAGCAGCCGCAGCCCCAGCGCCTCGGTTTCCAGCAGTGCGCGCAGCCGCATGATGTCGCCGCCGATCTGTCTCGAATGTTGCCGTTGGAAATCGGGCAGGTCGTCGCATCCTGCCTTTCATACGAATCTACAAGACGAGGGAGGCCGTCAGCCAACTCCTTCATGGTTTCGGTGACTGCACCCGGGGGACGGGCGGCCGGTGTACTGAGTCCACACCGCGTTAACAGCACGTGAACGACCAGTCGAGGGCCTGTAGGCCTCCTGGCTTGAAGTGAACGACACGATGAAGAAGAAGAGAGCCGCTCATGGACTTCCTTCGCCCCGCCAGCTGGGAGGAGGCGCTCGCCGCTAAGGCCGAGTTCCCCACAGCTGTGCCGATTGCGGGTGGCACCGATGTGATGGTCGAGATCAACTTCGACCACCGTCGGCCGGAGTACCTCCTGGACCTGAACCGCATCGGTCTCCTGCGGGAGTGGGAGGTCGGCGAGGACGTGGTTCGTCTGGGCGCCTCCGTCCCGTACACGCAGATCATGGAGAACCTCCGGACGGAGCTTCCGGGTCTCGCGCTCGCCTCGCACACGGTCGCGTCCCCGCAGATCCGCAACCGCGGCGGTGTCGGCGGCAACCTCGGTTGCGCCTCGCCGGCCGGCGACTCGCACCCCGCGCTGCTCGCGGCGGGCGCCGAGGTCGAGGTGGAGTCCGTACGCGGCTCCCGCCTGATCCCGATCGACGAGTTCTACACCGGCGTGAAGCGCAACGCGCTCGCCGCCGACGAGCTCATCAAGACCGTCCACGTGAAGAAGGCGGACGGCCCCCAGCAGTACTCCAAGGTCGGCTCCCGCAACGCGATGGTCATCGCGGTCTGCGCGTTCGGTCTGGCGCTGCACCCGGAGACCCGCACGGTCCGCACCGGCATCGGTTCGGCCGCGCCGACCCCGATCCGGGCGAAGGCCGCCGAGGAGTTCCTGAACGCCGCGCTCGAAGAGGGCGGCTTCTGGGAGTCCGGCAAGGTCATCACCCCGTCGATCGCCAAGCAGTTCGGTGACCTCGCCTCCGGCGCGGCCAACCCGATCGACGACGTCCGCGGCACGGCGAAGTACCGCCGTCACGCGGTTGGCATCATGGCTCGCCGCCAGCTCGTCTGGACCTGGGAGCAGTACCGCGGTACCGGCAACGGCCGCTCGCTTGAAGGGGCTGCGTAATCATGCGCGTCAATTTCACGGTCAACGGCCGTCAGCAGGAAGCCGACGACGTGTGGGAGGGCGAGTCCCTCCTCTACGTCCTGCGCGAGCGCCTGGGCCTGCCGGGTTCGAAGAACGCCTGTGAGCAGGGCGAGTGCGGTTCCTGCACCGTCCGCCTCGACGGCGTGCCGGTCTGTTCCTGTCTCGTGGCCGCCGGCCAGGTCGAGGGTCGCGACGTCGTGACCGTCGAGGGCCTGGCGGAGTTCTCCAAGCAGCGTGACGAGCACGGCCACGGCGGTGCCTGCGGCACCGGCGGCGGCTGCGGCGGCAAGGGCGTGTCCCTGGACGCGGCCAAGCAGTGGCAGGCGCACGGGCCCAACAGCGAGCTCCGCTCGCGGGCGGGCGACTCGCAGACCGGCGAGGGCGTGGAGCTCTCCACCATCCAGCAGGCGTTCATCGACGCCGGCGCCGTCCAGTGCGGTTTCTGCACCCCGGGTCTGCTGATCCAGGCGGACGCGCTCCTGGAGGAGAACTCCTCCCCGTCCGACCAGGACATCCGTGAGGCCCTGTCCGGCAACCTCTGCCGCTGCACGGGCTACGAGAAGATCCTCGACGCGGTCCGCCTCGCGGCCGCCCGTCAGGGAGAGGCGGTCTGACCATGGCTCAGAACACCCGCACCGTGCCCGCCGGTACGCCGACGAACGTCACCCAGAAGCACAACAAGGGCGGCATCGGCGAATCGATTCTCCGCCCGGACGGCACCCTCAAGGTCACCGGCGAGTTCGCGTACTCCTCGGACATGTGGCACGAGGACATGCTGTGGGGCCAGACCCTGCGCAGCACCGTCGCCCACGCCGAGATCGTCTCCATCGACATCTCCGAGGCGCTCGCCATGCCCGGCGTCTACTCGGTGCTGACGTACGACGACCTGCCCGCCGAGATGAAGAACTACGGCCTGGAGATCCAGGACACCCCGGTTCTCGCCAACGGCCGGGTACGTCACCACGGTGAGCCGGTCGCCCTCGTGGCCGCCGACCACCCGGAGACCGCCCGCCGCGCGGCCGCCAAGATCAAGATCGACTACCGCGAGCTGCCGCTCGTCACGGACGAGGCCTCCGCCCTCGCCCCCGACGCGCCGCTGATCCACGAGGGCCGCGACGACCACCACATCGGTCACGTCCCGCACCCGAACATCGTGCACCGCCAGCCGATCATCCGCGGCAACGTGGAAGAGGCCCGCAAGCGCGCCGACGTCATCGTCGAGGGCGAGTACACCTTCGGCATGCAGGACCAGGCCTTCCTCGGCCCGGAGTCCGGCCTGGCCGTGCCGTCCGAGGACGGCGGCGTCGAGCTGTACGTGGCCACCCAGTGGCTGCACTCGGACCTCCAGCAGATCGCCCCGGTCCTCGGCCTGCCGCCGGAGAAGGTCCGCATGACGCTCTCGGGCGTCGGCGGTGCCTTCGGCGGCCGCGAGGACATCTCGATGCAGATCCACGCCTGCCTCCTGGCCCTGGCCACGAACAAGCCGGTCAAGATCGTCTACAACCGCTTCGAGTCCTTCTTCGGCCACGTGCACCGTCACCCGGCGAAGCTCTACTACGAGCACGGCGCCACCAAGGACGGCAAGCTCACGCACATGAAGTGCAAGATCGTCCTGGACGGCGGCGCCTACGCCTCCGCCTCCCCGGCGGTCGTGGGCAACGCCTCCTCCCTCTCGGTCGGTCCGTACGTCCTGGAGGACGTGGACATCGAGGCGATCGCGCTCTACACGAACAACCCGCCCTGCGGCGCGATGCGCGGATTCGGCGCCGTCCAGGCCTGCTTCGCGTACGAGGCCCAGATGGACAAGCTCGCGGCGAAGCTGGGCATGGACCCGGTCGAGTTCCGCCAGCTGAACGCCATGGAGATGGGCACGGTCATGCCCACCGGCCAGGTCGTGGACGCCCCGGCGCCCGTCGCCGAGCTGCTGCGCCGGGTCAAGGCCCGCCCGCTGCCGCCCGAGCGCCAGTGGGAGACCGCCGGCGAGAGCGCGGACGTCCGCGCGCTGCCCGGCGGCCTCTCCAACACCACCCACGGCGAGGGCGTCGTCCGCGGCGTCGGCTACGCGGTCGGCATCAAGAACGTCGGCTTCTCCGAGGGCTTCGACGACTACTCGACCGCCCGCGTGCGCCTCGAGGTCATCAACGGCGAGCCCGTCGCGATGGTCCACACGGCCATGGCGGAGGTCGGCCAGGGCGGCATCACCGTCCACACGCAGATCGCCCGTACGGAGCTGGGTGTCACGCAGGTGACCATCCACCCGGCCGACACGCAGGTCGGTTCCGCCGGTTCCACGTCCGCCTCCCGGCAGACGTACATGACCGGTGGCGCCGTGAAGAACACCTGCGAGGCGGTACGCGAGGCCCTGCTGGAGATCGGCCGTCGCAAGAACGGCTCCTACCACCCGGCGTGGGCCACCGCCGAGCTCCTGCTCGAAGGCGGAAAGGTCGTCACCGACGGCGGCGAGGTCCTCGCGGACATCGCCGACATCCTCGGCGACGAGGCCATCGACCTCGAACTCGAGTTCCGGCACGCGCCGACCGAGGCCTTCGACCTGAGGACCGGCCAGGGCAACGGCCACGTCCAGTACACCTTCGCCGCGCACCGCGCGGTCGTCGAGGTGGACACCGAGCTCGGCCTGGTCAAGGTCGTCGAGCTGGCGACCGCGCAGGACGTCGGCAAGGCGCTCAACATGCTTTCCGTGGTGGGCCAGATCCAGGGTGGCACCACCCAGGGTCTCGGCGTGGCGATCATGGAAGAGATCATCGTGGACCCGAAGACCGCGAAGGTGCGCAACCCCTCCTTCACGGACTACCTGATCCCGACCATCCTCGACACCCCGACCATCCCGGTCGACGTCCTGGAGCTCGCCGACCCGAAGGCCCCGTACGGCCTGCGCGGTATGGGCGAGGCCCCGACCCTCTCGTCCACCCCGGCCGTCATCGCGGCGATCCGGCAGGCGACGGGTCTTGAGATCAACAAGACGCCGATCCGTCCGGAAGCCCTCACCGGGACCCTCTAGGACGGCGTGGTCCGGGGGCCGCGAGGCCCCCGGACCCCCTCAGACTCTCCGGGCGGTGCGCAATGGGAACGTCACACTTCACAGCGCACTGTCCGGAGTACCTACGAAGCACCGCACCGCTCGCGGTCCCTTCACCTGGCAGTACCCCTGCGAAACCCCCACGTAGTACCAGCGGTCACCCCCGCACTACCCGCAGTACACGCAGTGCACCTTCGCGTCGCCTCGGGCCGTCACCCCGGGTCGTGCAGCCAAACGCACCAAATCCCGCAATCTCCAATCCCCACGCGGGTGCCCCTTTGAACCTTGGGAGTTAGGCACCATGACCCAATCGTCTGTAGAGACCAAGACCACCGCGGAGGACGCCGGCGACGGCTCCCGTAATCCCGCCGGGCGTTCTTGGCTCGACCGCTACTTTCACATCACGCACAGAGGCTCCAACGTCGGCAACGAGGTCCGTGGCGGTATCACGACCTTCATGGCCATGGCGTACATCCTCCTGCTCAACCCCCTGCTCCTGTCGGGCAAGGACGTCGCCGGCACGGTGATGGACGGATCGGCGATCATCACCGCCACCGCCTTCGCCGCGGCCGTCACCACGCTCCTCATGGGCTTCGTCGGCAAGGTCCCGCTGGCCCTCGCCGCCGGCCTCTCCGTGTCCGGCGTGCTCGCCTCGCAGGTCGCCCCGCAGATGACCTGGCCGCAGGCCATGGGCATGTGCGTGGTGTACGGCGTGGTGATCTGTCTCCTGGTCGTCACCGGCCTCCGAGAGATGATCATGAACGCGATCCCCCTCGCGCTCAAGCACGCCATCACCATGGGCATCGGCCTCTTCGTGGCCCTGATCGGCTTCGTGAAGGCCGGGTTCGTCGGCAACGGCGGGGAGTTCATGCCCCCCGTCCAGCTCGGCGCGACCGGTGAGCTCTCCGGCTGGCCCGTCCTGCTCTTCTGCATCACCCTGGTCGCGATCTTCATGCTCCAGGCCCGCAAGGTGCCCGGCGCGATCCTGATCGGCATCGTCGGCGGCACGGTCCTCGCCGCGATCCTCAACGCCATCGTCGACATCGACCCGAAGGCCTGGAAGAACGGTCCGCCGGAGCTCGACGGCTCCGCGGTCTCGATGCCGAACTTCTCGCTCTTCGGTGACGTCTCCTTCGGCGGCTGGGGCGACGTCGGCTACATGACGGTCGGCATGATCGTCTTCACCCTGGTGCTCGCCGGCTTCTTCGACGCCATGGCCACCATCATCGGTGTCGGCACCGAGGCCAAGCTGGCCGACGACAAGGGCCGCATGCCGGGTCTGTCCAAGGCCCTGTTCATCGACGGCGCCGGTGGCGCCATCGGTGGTGTCGCGGGCGGCTCCGGCCAGACCGTGTTCGTCGAGTCCGCGACCGGCGTCGGCGAGGGTGCCCGCACGGGCCTCGCCTCCGTGGTCACCGGCCTGTTCTTCGCCGCCTGCCTCTTCTTCACCCCGATCACGCAGATCGTCCCGGGTGAGGTCGCCTCCGCGGCCCTGGTCGTCATCGGCGCGATGATGATGCAGAACGCCCGCCACGTGGACTGGTCCGACAGCGCGACCTCGATCCCGGTCTTCCTGACCGTCGTGATCATGCCGTTCACCTACTCGATCACCGCCGGTGTCGCCGCGGGCGTCATCTCCTACGTCGCCATCAAGATCGCTCAGGGCAAGGCCCGTGAGATCGGCGGCTTCATGTGGGCGCTGACCGGAATCTTCCTGGTCTTCTTCGCGCTCCACCCGATCGAGGGCTGGCTCGGGGTCGGCTGACCCGGACCTGCCTGAATCCGTACGAAGTACCGCACGCTCCACGTATCCGATACTGGAAAACGAACCTCTCCGAGGAGGCCCCCATGCTGGACATCGCCGAAGAGCTGAACCGGTGGGTCGAGCAGGGACGTGACTTCGCCGTCGCCACCGTCGTGGCGGTCGGCGGGAGCGCGCCCCGGCAGCCCGGGGCCGCTCTCGCCGTCGACAGCGAGGGCACGGCCATCGGCTCGGTTTCCGGCGGATGCGTGGAGGGTGCGGTGTACGAGCTGTGCCGGCAGGCGCTGGAGGACGGCGAGACCGTCCAGGAGCGCTTCGGGTACAGCGACGACGATGCCTTCGCCGTGGGTCTGACATGCGGCGGGATCATCGACATCCTCGTCACCCCGGTCCCGGTGGGCTCTCCGGCCCGGGAGGTGTTCGCGGCCGGCCTGGCCGCCGCGGCCCGCGGTGAGGCCGCGGCCGTGGCCCGGATAGCGGAGGGTCCGGCCGAGCTCATGGGCCGCGCCGTCTTCGTCCGTACCGAGGGCGTCCACGAGGGCGGCTTCGGCGGACACCCCGAACTGGACCGCACCATCGCCGAAGAGGCCCGCGCCATGCTCGACGCCGGCCGGACCGGCGTCCTGGAGATCGGCGCCGACGGCAGGCTCTGCGGAGAGCCCCTGAAGGTGCTGGTCGAGTCCAGCGTCCCGCCCCCGCGGATGATCGTCTTCGGCGCCATCGACTTCGCCTCCGCCCTCGTGCGGATCGGCAAGTTCCTCGGCTACCGGGTGACGGTGTGCGACGCACGGCCCGTCTTCGCGACGAAGACCCGCTTCCCCGAGGCGGACGAGATCGTCGTCGACTGGCCGCACCGCTACCTCGAGAGCACGGACGTGGACGGCCGGACCGTCCTGTGCGTGCTCACCCACGACGCCAAGTTCGACGTCCCGCTCCTCGAACTGGCCCTCAAGCTCCCCGTCGCCTACGTCGGCGCCATGGGCTCCCGCCGCACCCACGAGGACCGCAACAAGCGGCTCCGCGACGTCGGTGTCACCGAGCTCGAACTGGCCCGGCTGCGCTCCCCGATCGGCCTGGACCTCGGCGCCCGCTCCCCGGAGGAGACCGCGCTGTCCATCGCCGCCGAGATCGTCGCGAACCGCCGCGGCGGCAGCGGCGCGGCCCTGACCGGCGCGCACATCCCGATCCACCCGGACGTCGCGAACACCGCCATCAGCAGGATCGGTTCCGTCGCTTGAAGGGGTGAGTGACGGCCGAAGGTGAGAAAAGGGCGCCACCCGTAGGGGTTGCGCCCTTTTGACGTTCCCCCTATCTTACCGGCCGGTAATAGGGGGTGTCCTCACCGGAGGCGCCCTCTCCGTCCCTTGCCCACACCGGAGTTGAGCGGATGTTGCGTACCGTGCGAACCCTGGGCGTCCTGGCGGCCGCCGCCCTGCTCACCGCCGTCACACCGGCACCGGCCCCGGCGGCACCGGCACCCGCGGCACCGGCCCCCGCCGCTCCCGCGGCCGGCCTGCGCGAGGTGTTCTTCGTCGGGAACAACTGGGAGGGGACCGCCGACGTCCTCGCCTCCACCGGCGATCTCGCCAAGGTCGGCCGGATCAACGTGATCCCCGACAAGGCGGAGCGGCTCCGCGAGATCTACCTCAACCCCGTGAAACTCGCCTTCTTCCTCGGCATCCGGGAGAGCGCCGGCGAGGGCCACGACCAGTACGTCGACGACATGTTCACCACCCCGGACGGCTCCGCGGTCGTCGTCTCCCGCCCCAGCTTCGCCGACGTCGTGTCCATCGACGTGACCTCGGGGCGGATCAACTGGCGCTTCCCCGTCTCCGGTTACCGCTCCGACCACATGGCGGTCTCCCCGGACGGCACCCGCATCGCCGTCTCGGCCTCCACCTCCAACACCGTGCACGTCCTGGACATCGCCACCGGACGCCAGACCGGCTCCTTCCGCACCGGGGACAAGCCGCACGAGAACACCTTCAGCCGTGACGGCCGCTTCCTGTGGAACAGCTCCATCGGCGAGGTGAACACCGCCCTCGACGCGCCCTGGCTGGACTGGACGAAGGGGGACCGGAAGATCACCGTGGTCGACGCGCAGACCTTCCGGACCGTACGGGTGATCGACATGCGGGAGCGGCTGGACGCCTTCGGCCGCCGCGACCTGTCCGACGCCGTGCGCCCCGTGTCCTTCAGCCCCGACGAGTCGAAGCTCTACTTCCAGGTGTCGTTCTTCAACGGCTTCCTGGAGTACGACGTGGCGTCCGACCGGATCACCCGCCTCAAGACCCTCCCCGAGAACCCCGCCACCAGCACCGACCGCACCACCTGGGTCAACGACTCCCGCCACCACGGCATGTCCATGAGCCCCGACGGGGCCAAGCTGTGCATCGCCGGAACCATGGACGACTACGCGACCGTCGTGGACCGCGCCACCCTCACCGAGGGGCCGCTCGTGCCCGCCGCCAAGCCGTACTGGGCCACCGTCGACGGTGACGGGACGGGCTGCGTGATCTCCGAGAGCGGCGCCGACCGGGTCACCGCCATCGACTTCGCCACCGGCGCCAAACGGGTCTCCGTCCCCGTCGGCGACCACCCCCAGCGGGTCCGCATCGGCCACGTCCCCGCCTCCTGGACCGGCCCCGCCGGCCGGTAGGCCGGTCGGAGGCTCAGCCCACCGTCACGGTCGGCTCGTGCCGGACGGGGAAGTTGACCGAGTTGGCGATGAAGCAGGCCCGGTGGGCCTCCTTGTGCAGTTCGACCGCCGCAGCCACCATCGACTCCTCGCTGACGGTGATCCGGGGGTGCACCACGGCCTCCGTGAAGTGCCCGCTGTCCCCGGCCGTGGCCATCGTCCCGGTCGCCTCGTCGACGTACGAGGTGACCACCACGCCGTTGACCGTACAGAAGTGCAGGTAGGACAGCATGTGGCACTGGGACAGCGCGGCGAGCAGCAGTTGCTCGGGGTTCCAGCGGGAGGCGTCGCCGCGGAAGGTCGGGTCGGCGCTGCCGAGGATCGCCGGCAGCTCTCCGGCGGCCACCTCGTGCGCCCGGGAGTAGGCACGGTAGTGGCTGGTGCCGGTGCCGAGGTTTCCGGTCCAGGTGACGCGGGTGGTGTAGGAGTGCAGTCGGGCCATGGCGGCTGCTCCGTCTCTCGGGTACGGGACCGGTCGGCGCGGGTGGCCGGGGCGTGGCGGCGGTGCCGGGCGGTTCGGGGCGCCGACCTGGATCGTACGGCGGTCGCGACGGCCGCGCCCGCTTCCTCCGCGAGGCGGTCGACGGCGCCCGACGGGCGCACCGCCGGCGGGGTCAGGCCCGCCACTCCTCCCGGAGCATCCCGAACAGCACCCGGTCGTACCGCTCACCCGCCAGCAGCACGGCGGCCCGCAGTCGCCCCTCCTCCCGGAAGCCGAGCCGGGTGAACGCCCGGACGGCCCGGTCGTTCCCGCTCCAGGTGTCCAGCTGGAGCCGGGTGAGCGGGAAGGCGCCGAAGAGGTGGTCGACCAGCAGCCGCAGCGCCTCGGAGCCGTGCCCCCGGCCCCAGAACTCCCGCTCGCCGATGGTGATCCCGAGCGTCGCCGTTCCGGCCCAGGGGTCCAGGTCGCGGTAGTCGGCCGTGCCGATCACCCGGCGGTCCGACAGGGTCTCCACCGTGAACACCGCCGACTCCCGGGGCGAGAGCATCAGCATCCGCTCGAAGGACAGGGCCACCGCCTCCCGCGTGACCGGGCCGAAGCACGGGTCCCCGGCGCACGCCCAACGGACCACCTCGGGGTCGTTGCGCCAGCGCAGGTGGTGCTCCGCGTCCTCCGCGCGCAGTGCGCGCAGCGCGACGAACTCTCCCTCGATCACGTCCTGATCCTCTCCCCGTGACGGCCGACGGCACACCGTACCCACAGATGATCATGGCGGCCACGGATTTTCGGAGCCGGGAGCCACTCCTGGGCGACCTGCGGGCTGCGGCCGGCCGCCGGATCGGCTGAAACCCACCGCCTCCGACCTATATGGGATGACCGGTCCTCGATGACCGATTAGTCTCGCGATCATGGTGGACATCCATGAGGTACCCGAGGCCGACATCGACCGCGCGCTGGAACTCGCGTACCTCGTCTTCCACGACCGGCCCGAGAAGGAGGCCCGCGCCAGACACCACGCGCTGCTGGTGCGGTGCCTGCGGATCGGCGCCTACGACGGGGACGCCCTGGTCGGCTTCATGGCCGCGCACGACTTCCGGCTCTCGGTGCCCGGGGCGGACCTGCCCTGCCCCGGGCTCACCTTCGTCTGCGTCGCCCCCACCCACCGCCGCCGCGGCGTTCTCACCGGGCTGATGACCGAGATGCTGGAGCGCGCCCTGGGCACCGGCAGCCCGGTCGCGGCCCTGTGGGCCTCCGAGGCCGCCATCTACGGCCGCTTCGGCTACGGCGGCGCGACCACCGGCGTCACCATCGAGATCGACTCCACCCGGCCGCTGGCCCTGCGCATCGACCCGGACCGGCGCCCGCTGCGGCTCGTCGACCCGGAGGAGGCGCTCGCCGTGATCGGGCCCTTCCACGAGTCGGCCCGCACCCGGCGGGCCGGCCGGCCCAGCCGCAGCGCACCGCGCTGGCGCGAGGAGTGGCTGGCCGAACAGGACGAGCAGGACGAGGAGCTGAGCCCGCCCCGGATCATCGTCCTCGGGGAGCCGGGCGAGCCGATCGCCGGCTACGTGCTCTACCGCACGAAGCCCGAGGCCGACGGCGGGCCCGCCCGCGCACCCCAGGGCCTGGTCCGGGTCGACGAACTGGAGGCCGACACCCCGGCGGTGGCAGCCGCCCTGTGGGAGTGCCTGGCCGCCCTCGACCTCACCGGCCGGGTCCGCGCGTGGGGGCGCCCGCCCGACGACCCCCTGCTGCACTTCGCCGCCGACCGGGACCAGGTGCGGGTCACCGCCCAGTTCCCGGCGCTCTGGCTGCGCCTGGTCGACGTACGCGCGGCGCTGACCGCACGGTCCTGGGCCGCACCGGTGGACGTGGTGCTGGAGGTGCACGACGTACGGCTGCCCGGCAACACCGGGCGGTTCCGGCTCGACGCGGGGCCGGGCCGGGCGGCGTACGAGCCCACGGACGCGGCCCCCGACCTTGCCCTGGACGTACGGGAGCTGGCCGCCTGCTACCTGGGCGGGACCCGGGTCGCCGAACTGGTCGCGGCCGGGCTGGTACGGGAGCACACGCCCGGCGCGGCCGCCGCGCTGGACGCGGCCCTGTGCACGCCCGTACTGCCGCACACGAGCGACGAGTTCTGAGGGCGGGCGGGGACCGGGCCGGCGGTCATCGGGCCGGCCCGGTTCAGGCGGGGAGGGAGATCCGGGCGGCCGACATGCCGAAGCCGGGGCTCCGGACGCCGCCGGACAGGCCGGTCCCCGGCCGGTGCAGATCCTCCTCGCGGTAACGGCGGCAGTTCCGGTGCCAGTTCAGGATCCCGGAGAGCCAGTCCTGGAGCTCGCGCACGTACGCGTCGAGCCCGGCCCGGGCGCCGGCGTCCAGCTGCCAGTCGTCGTAGAGCAGCGGCAGCTGGTTCGCGACGATGTGCTCGAACTCCTCCGTGCGCTGTGTCATCAGCGAGTGGCAGATGTGCAGCGCCTCCGGGTAGCCGATGTCGAAGAAGTTCCGGGTGACCAGGACGTGGTTGTGGACCTCGCCCTCGAACTCCACCTCCTTCTGGTAGGAGAAGATGTCGTTGATCAGGCACGCGGTGTCGGCCGCCGCGTTCTCCAGGGACCGGATCGTCCCGGAGGCGTAGATCTCCTCGGGGATGCCGCGGCCCGCCTGGCCGAGCCGGCACAGGTACATCGTGAGGTTCGAGCCGAAGGTGTGCCGGCGCATCTCGGCGTAGTCCACCGGGTCCGGGATGCGGTTCTGGATCTGGTTCTCCATCTCCCACACCCAGCTCTCCAGCATGCTGACGAGCGTCGCCCGGAACTCGGCGCGGACGGCCCGGGTCATGCTCCGGCTCGTGCGGACCCACAGGTCGGCGAGCGCCCGCTCCATCGCCGTGACCGGCGCCGGCTGTTCGGCGTGGTCGACCGGGATCATCGCGACCAGCCGCGCGGTCGTCGCCTTGGCGGCCGCGAGGTTCTTGGCCTGGCCGAAGGCCGCCGGGTAGTAGTCGTCCCCGTACGTTCCCCAGGTCAGCCAGCAC
Organism: Streptomyces sp. NPDC090045; assembly: GCF_044747975.1. Classification (NCBI taxonomy): domain Bacteria; kingdom Bacillati; phylum Actinomycetota; class Actinomycetes; order Kitasatosporales; family Streptomycetaceae; genus Streptomyces; species Streptomyces sp. NPDC090045. The sequence continues at coordinate 146,641 of NZ_JBIVFA010000008.1, read as the reverse complement.
GCGTTGAGGAGCAGTGCCTCGCGCGTGGCGTCCGGGTCGATGCCGGCCGAGCAGAGCGCGAAGTCGTAGCCCCGCAGCTTCTGTTCGGTCCAGATGGCGGATCCGGGGTCGCCGGGCTGCGGTTCCACCAGGCCCATCCGCCGGGCCCAGTCGACCGATCCCTCGCGCGCGTGGTCCAGGTGCGGGCTGAGGGAGAGGGCGAACGGCATGTAGACCTCCGGGATCACGGAGGGCCCGGTGCGCTCGAAGGGGACGTGGGTGAAGGAGCGGCGGCGCAGGTCGGCCGAGCGCTGCGTGAAGACGGACCTGAGGTCGAGCGCGGTGGTGCCGAGCCCGGAGGGGAGGAAGGGCAGGGTGACCGGGGCGGTGGCCCTGGCCTCCTTGTTCATGTAGCGGCTGGAGACCATGTGCCATTCGTGGCCGCCGGACTGCCAGTCCTGCAGGCCCTTGGCGTAGGCGAGGACGGCCGCGATCTCCGCCGGGGTCATCGCGTGGTCGGTGAAGAGCTGGGGGAGTTCGGCGAGCGCGGTCTGCTCGAACTGGTGCAGGCGGGAGGTGAGCAGATCGTTGGAGACCTCGGCGGCCTCCTGGGTGGTGCAGCCGAGGAAGGTCTCCAACACGAGGACGGCGTTGGACAGTTCGCCCTCGTCGGTGACCTCGCGCTGGTAGGAGAAGAGGTCGTTGCGGAGGTGGACGGCGTCGGAGAAGGCGTCGCGCAGGACGCCGAGCGCGCGCGCGTGCGCGACGCGCGCCGGGACCTCGGCGGCCACGTATTCGATCAGGCCGGCCGACCAGGGGGCGCCGCCCACCTTGCGGCGCATCTCGATGTATTCGAGGGGGTTCGCCACCCGCCCGATGCCGATGTTGGCGAGCTCCCACATCGACTCGTCGAGGAGGTTCTTCGTGGACGAGGAGAACCGTTCCCGCCAGGCCTTGGACATCGCGGGGACGGTCCGCGCCCACAGGTCCGCGAGCCCGGCCTCGACCGGGTTGGTCGGCGCGGGGAAGCCGCCGGCCAGGTCCATCGGCATGAAGGCGGCCAGCCTGTCGAGGTACTCCCTGGCGCCGGCCCGGTCCTGCGAGCGCTTGAACATCTCCAGGAAGTGGTCGTCGAAGAAGAACACCCACACGTACCAGTCGGTGACGAGGGACAGCGCCGCGGCGTCGCAGTCGGGGTGGGTGTACGAGCAGAGCAGCGCGTAGTCGTGCGAGTCGAGATCGCTCTCCTCCCAGACGCCGGAACCTTCCAGCATCCCGAGGCCGCGGGCCCACCGCTTGGTGTGGATCCGCGCGTCCTCCAGGTGGGGGTTCAGTCGTGCCGGATAGGGCACATAGAAATCCGGCAGTTGAAACGGCTGCGTCACGACGGGATGGGCCTTTCGTCCATGGGTGCGGGGGCCCGGTCGTCCCGGGCCCCCGCACGAGATGAGCAGTGCCCTACCCGGGGTGCCGCCGGGATAAGGGGGAGTTCACCGCATCAGGTGATGGACCTGCCGTTCCGCGGCGCGGGCGCCTGCCGGGGGATAGAAGGGGGCGGTGCCGCGGGTGTGCCGTCGGAGGCGCCGTCCGCACCACCGCCCGTCCCAGTGCCTGCCGTGCCGCCTGCCGTGCTGTCTGCCGTGCCGTCTGCCGTGCCGCCTGCCGTGCGGGCGAACTGCTCGGCCTGCATCCGGAACATCGCCGCGTACCGCCCGCCCAGGGCGAGCAGCTCCTCGTGGCCGCCCCGTTCGACGAGCCGGCCCTCGTGCAGCACGTAGATGACGTCGGCGAAGCGGACCCCGGACATCCGGTGCGTGACGAGGACCACCGCCCGCTGCGGCCCGGCGAGGCCCCGGATGCTCTCGAAGGCGGCGATCTCCGCCTCCGGGTCCAGCGCCGAGGTCGGCTCGTCCACGACGAGGAGGCGGGCGTCGCGGAAGCGGGTGCGGGCCAGGCCGAACTTCTGCCACTGCCCGCCGGAGAGCTCCGAGGCACCCCGGAACACCCGGGCGAGCAGGGTCTCGTAGCCGTGCGGCAGCTTCTCGACGACGCGGTCCGCCCCCGCGTACCGGGCGGCGGCGATCACCTCGGCGCCCGGGCCGGCGGCGCGGTCCGGGTCCTCGGCGCCGGGCCGGCCGATGGCGATGTTGGTACGGGCGGTCACCGGCCAGCGCTCGAAGTCCTGGGTCAGCAGGGCGACCCGGTCGAAGACCTGCTCCCGGTCGGCCTCCCGGAGCTCCACGCCGTCCCAGGTCAGCGATCCCGAGTCGGGCAGGTGCAGGCCCGCGAGCAGTTTGACGAGGGTGCTCTTGCCGGAGCCGTTCTCGCCGACGAGGGCGACGACGGTGCCCGCCTCGATCGTGAGGCTGACCCCGCTGAGGGCGGGCTCCTCCCGGTCCGGGTAGCTGAAGTGCACGTCGTCGAGGCGTACGACGCCGAGCCGCTCGGGCAGCGGCAGCCCTCCGGAGGGGATGGCGCGGCGGGCCGCCTCGGCGACGAACCGCTCCAGGTCGCGCACGTACAGGGACTCCTCGTGCAGGGTGTTGGTGGTGGCGACGAGCGCGCCCAGGCTCGCCGACCCGGTGCGCACCGCGATCACGGCGGTGCCGGCGACGGCGAGGTCCATCCGGCCGGAGACGATGAGCGCGCCCATCGCCCCGTACGTGACCAGGGCCGCGAGGCCGGAGAGCGCGGCGGCGAGCAGCTCGGTGCCGGCCTTGTCCTTGGCGAGGCGGGTGGCCTCGCCCTCGGCGACCTCGGCCATGTTGCGGTAGTGGCCGAGGAGATAGCGGCCGACGCCGTGCACCCGTACTTCGGGGGCCGACGTACGGGAGATCAGCAGCTGGCCGATGAGCCGGGCGGCCCGTACGTGCTCCACCCAGGTGATCATGGACAGGTAGCGGCGCTGGGCCACCCGCATCGCGCCCCAGCCGCGCGGGGCGGCGATGAGCAGCAGCATGGGCAGCAGCAGCGGGTGCAGCACGGTGAGCACCCCGGCGGTGGCGACGAGCGAGATGACCCCGCCGAGGGTGGCCACGCAGGCCCCCACCGTCCGGCGGGCGGAGGGCGGCCCCCACTGGGCGCTGTCCAGCAGCCGCCGGAACTCCCCGTCCTCGATGGCTTCCAGCTCCACCGCGACGGCGGCGCTCAGGTACTGCTCGTGCGCGGCCCGCTCGACCTTGGGCTCCAGCCGCCCGGCGGCCGCCGTGGACCGCGAGGCCAGTACGGCCCCCAGTACGGCGACCAGCGCGCCGGCGGCGAGCGCGGGCACGGCCGCGTGCAGCCGGTCGGCGGCGCTGCCCGCGCCGAGCAGCGTACGGAGCACGTCGCTGATGACGAGCAGCCCGACGGCGGAGGTGATCCCCTGCCCGGCCTCGGCGGCGGCGACGGTGAGCAGGGCGGGCCGGTCGGTGTCCCAGGCGAGGCGCAGGGTGCCGCCGACCATGCGGGGCATGGAGCGCAGGGTGCTGATCAGCCGGCCTTCCAGCCGGGCGTAGTCGTGGTTGGACCAGCCGGCGTCGTAGCGCAGGGGCCCGCCGAAGAGACGGCGCTCGCTCTCGGAGACGGCGGGCTCGGCGGCCGCGGGCCGCTTGAGGAGCCTCACGCGCGGCCACCTCCGCCCGGTGCCGGGTCGAACACCACATGAACGTGCACGGATCGCAAGATTCCTCCCGAGGCGCTGCGGCTGCGAACTGACGCCGGAAGAACGTGGCTGCTCAGAGCGGCGTCACGGCCGCCGGGGAACGAACGCCCGCACACAGTTGCGACGCACTCGCACACCCCAAGGCACGCCCGGTGACCCGGCGTTCGAACCACCCGGAGGTGTCGATGCCCCCCTTCGAGGGATTGCGCCCGGAACCGGCGGAGGCCGCCCGGTGGTGGCCCCCTCCTGCGCGGTGCGCGCGGCTGCCGTGTCCGCCGGGGTGTCGGAGCTTGGGGGAATGTGTGGTTCGGTTAGGTTTGCACCGATATTTGGTTTCGGCGTTCCGGGAGGGACACTCGTGGCTATTGATCTGGACAAGGTGCTCGACAAGGCGTGGGCGGACAAGCCGCTCGCCGAGGTGCTCGCGGCTCCCGTGGCCGCGCTCAAGGGGGTCAGCGACAAGGACGGCGAGCTGCTGCACGAGGCGTTCGGGGTCAAGACCGTCGCCGACTTCGGGCAGCTGAAGTACGTGCGGTGGGCGCAGGCGCTCGTCGCGCTGAACCAGACCGTCAAGGCGTAGTCGATTAGTCGAGTAGTCGGGCAACGGAAGAGGCCGTCCTCCCCACCCTCGTACGGTGGGGAGGACGGCCTCTTTCCGCGGTCCTACTCGCCTTCGCCCTCGAGGTTGCCCTCGGTGTCCAGGTAGACCTGGCGGAGGGATTCGAGGATCTGGGGGTCCGGCTTCTCCCACATGCCGCGGGACTCGGCTTCGAGGAGGCGTTCCGCGATGCCGTGCAGGGCCCAGGGGTTGGCCTCCTCCAGGAAGGCGCGGTTCGTCGGGTCCAGGACGTACGTCTCGGTGAGCTTGTCGTACATCCAGTCCGCGACCACGCCCGTCGTGGCGTCGTAGCCGAAGAGGTAGTCGACCGTCGCCGCGAGTTCGAAGGCGCCCTTGTAGCCGTGGCGGCGCATCGCCTCGATCCACTTGGGGTTCACGACGCGGGCGCGGAAGACGCGGCTGGTCTCCTCGACCAGGGTGCGGGTCTTGACCGTCTCCGGGCGGGTGGAGTCACCGATGTAGGCCTCGGGGGCGGTGCCGCGCAGGGCGCGGACCGTGGCCACCATGCCGCCGTGGTACTGGAAGTAGTCGTCCGAGTCCGCGATGTCGTGCTCGCGGGTGTCCGTGTTCTTGGCGGCGACCGTGATGCGCTTGTAGGCCGTCTCCATCTCGTCGCGCGCCGGGCGGCCCTCCAGGCCGCGGCCGTACGCGTAGCCGCCCCACACCGTGTAGACCTCCGCGAGGTCGGCGTCCGTGCGCCAGTCGCGGGAGTCGATCAGCTGGAGGATGCCGGCTCCGTACGTACCCGGGCGCGAGCCGAAGATACGGGTCGTGGCCTTGCGCTCGTCGCCGTGCACGGCGAGGTCCGCCTGGGCGTGGGCGCGGATGAAGTTCGACTCCGCCGACTCCTCCAGGGAGGCCGCGAGCCGGACCGCGTCGTCCAGGAGGCCGATGACGTGCGGGAACGCGTCGCGGAAGAAGCCCGAGATGCGCAGGGTCACGTCGATGCGGGGGCGGCCGAGCTCGTCGAGCGGGATCGGCTCCAGGCCCGTGACGCGGCGCGAGGCCTCGTCCCAGACCGGGCGGACGCCGAGGAGGGCGAGGGCCTCCGCCACGTCGTCGCCCGAGGTGCGCATCGCGCTCGTGCCCCAGAGGGAGAGGCCGACGGAGGCGGGCCATTCGCCGTTGTCCGTGCGGTAGCGGGTCAGGAGCGACTCGGCCAGGGCCTGGCCCGTCTCCCACGCGAGGCGGGAGGGGACGGCCTTCGGGTCGACCGAGTAGAAGTTGCGGCCCGTCGGCAGCACGTTGACCAGGCCGCGGAGCGGGGAGCCCGAGGGGCCCGCCGGGATGAAGCGGCCGTCCAGGGCCGCGACGACGTGGGCGATCTCGTCCGTCGTGCCGGCCAGCCGCGGGACCACCTCGCGGGCCGCGAAGGACAGGACCGCCACGACCTCCGGCGACTGGTCCGCGGCGACCGAGGAGACGGCGTCCACGGACCAGTTCGCGTCCTCCATCGCCTGGACCAGGGCCCGGGCCTGCGCCTCGACCTCGTCCGCCGAGGTACGGGTGGCCTTGGACTCGTCGAGGCCGAGCGCCTCGCGCAGGCCCGGCAGGGCCGTCGTACCGCCCCAGATCTGACGGGCGCGCAGGATGGCGAGGACCAGGTTGACCCGGGCCTCACCGGTCGGGGCGCCGCCGAGCACGTGCAGGCCGTCGCGGATCTGGGCGTCCTTGACCTCGCACAGCCAGCCGTCGACGTGCAGCAGGAAGTCGTCGAAGCCCTCGTCGTCCGGGCGCTCTTCGAGGCCCAGGTCGTGGTGGAGCTTCGCCGCCTGGATCAGGGTCCAGATCTGGGCGCGGATGGCGGGCAGCTTCGCCGGGTCCATCGCGGAGATCTGGGCGTACTCGTCCAGGTGCTGTTCGAGGCGGGCGATGTCGCCGTAGGACTCGGCCCGGGCCATCGGCGGGACGAGGTGGTCGACCAGGGTCGCGTGCACACGGCGCTTGGCCTGGGTGCCCTCGCCCGGGTCGTTGACCAGGAAGGGGTAGATGAGGGGGAGGTCGCCGAGCGCGGCGTCCGGCGCGCAGGCCGCGGACAGGCCGGCGTTCTTGCCCGGCAGCCACTCCAGGTTGCCGTGCTTGCCCAGGTGGATCATCGCGTCGGCGCCGAAGCCGCCGTCCTCCGCGCGCGCCTGGATCCAGCGGTACGCGGCCAGGTAGTGGTGCGACGGCGGCAGGTCCGGGTCGTGGTAGATCGCGATCGGGTTCTCGCCGAAGCCGCGCGGCGGCTGGATGAGGATGAGCAGGTTCCCGCGGCGCAGGGCCGCCAGGACGATGTCGCCCTCCGGGTTCGCCGAGCGGTCCACGAACATGTTGCCCGGGGCCTCGCCCCAGTGCTGCTCGACGCTCTCGCGCAGCTCCGCCGGGAGCTCGGCGAACCAGCGCCGGTAGTCGGCGGCCGGGATGCGGACCGGATTGCGGGCCAGCTGCTCCTCGGTCAGCCAGTCCTGGTCGTGGCCGCCGGCCTCGATCAGGGCGCGGATCAGCTCGTCGCCGTCGCCGGACACCAGACCGGGGATGTCCTCGGTGGGGCCGAAGTCGTACCCGCCGGCGATCAGCGTGCGCAGCAGTTCGACGGCGCTGGCCGGGGTGTCGAGGCCGACCGCGTTGCCGATGCGGGAGTGCTTGGTCGGGTACGCGGACAGGACCAGCGCGACCTTCTTGTCGCGGCGGTCGATGTGGCGCAGACGCGCGTGGCGTACGGCGATCCCCGCGACCCGGGCGGCCCGCTCGGGGTCGGCCACGTAGGCGGGCAGGCCGTCCTCGTCGAGCTCCTTGAAGGAGAACGGGACGGTGATCAGGCGGCCGTCGAACTCGGGCACAGCGACCTGGGTGGCGGCGTCGAGGGGGGACAGGCCCTCGTCGTTCTCCTCCCAGGCGGAACGCGAACCGGTCAGGCACAGCGCCTGGAGGATCGGCACGCCGAGCGCGGCGAGGGCGCCGGCGTCCCAGGACTCGTCGTCACCGCCGGCGGAGGCGGTGGCGGGGCGGGTGCCGCCGGCCGCGAGGACGGTGGTGATGATCGCGTCCACGGACTCCAGGGCCTGCAGGAGCTCCGGCTCGGGGGTGCGCAGGGAGGAGACGTACAGGGGGAGGGGCTGGGCGCCCTTCGCCTCGATGGCCTCGCAGAGGGTGTGGACGAAGGCGGTGTTGCCGCTCATCTGGTGCGCGCGGTAGTAGAGCACGGCGACCTTGGGGGCCGTCTCGGGGACGGCCTCCGTGGTCTGCTGCGCGTCGCGCTCCAGGGGGCCCCAGGTGGGGGCGGCGGCGGGCGGCTCGAAGCCGTGGCCGGTCAGGAGGACCGTGTCGGAGAGGAACCGGGCCAGCTGGTCGAGGTTGGCCGGGCCGCCGTGCGCGAGGTAGCCGTGCGCCTCGGCCGCGATGCCGATCGGGACCGTGGAGGCCTCCATCAGCTGGGCGTCCGGAGCCTGTTCGCCGGTCAGGACCACGACCGGGCGGGTCTGGCCGGGGGCGAGCAGCAGGTCGAGGCCGTCCTGCCAGGCTCGGAGGCCGCCGAGGAGGCGTACGACGACCAGCTCGACCCCGTCGAGGAGGCCGGGGAGGTCGTCGAGGGGAAGGCGGGAGGGATTCGCGAACCGGTACGGGACGGGGCCGTCCGCGGTGTTCGCTGCGCGAGCGCTGAGCAGATCGGTGTCGGACGTCGACAGCAGCAGGATCATGCGGCGGCAGGCCTTCCTCGGGGTTTCCGCGCCCCGGGCAGTGAGGACAGCGGGAGTTCCTGACTTGCCCGGCGGTGTGGCTCTGCCGGGTTCACAGTGGCGGGTCCGCGCCGGAATCGCACCGGGCTTCCTCCCATGTCGCCGTCCTCGGCGACGGCGGGCCGTGTGGTCCGCCGGAAGGTCATCTTAGGGGTGGGCGGGGCGGGGCGCTGCGCTGGGCCGGGTCGCTCCGCCGGGTCGCTGCGCTGGGCCGGGCGGGTAGGGGGCGGGTGCGACGCCGTTGCGGGGGCTCTGCCCCCGGGCCCCCGCGCCTCAAACGCCGGCGGGGCTGGATTCGGTGGGCCGGGCTGGATGGGGCGGGTGCGGCGGCGTTGTGGGGGCTCTGCCCCCGGGCCCCCGCGCCTCAAACGCCGGCGGGGCTGGATTCGGTGGGCCGGGCTGGATGGGGTGGGCCGGGCTGGATTGGCCCGGCGGGGCTGGATTTGGCGGGCCGGGCTGGGTGGGTTGAGTTGGGCTGGATGGGGTGGAGTGGCTGGTGGGGGTGGTGACGGACACAGGTCGGGGGAGGGGAATCGTGGGTATGCTCGCCGCCATGCCCCAGTCCCCTTCCGCCGCATCGCGGGACGAACCCGTCATACGGGACCGCGGTGACGCCTGCCCCGGCGCGCTGCGGCTGCACGCGGCGGACGACGGGTTCCTGGCGCGGGTGCGGATTCCCGGCGGGATGCTCGGCGGCGCCGCCGCGCGGCTGCTGGCCGATGCCGCCGACCGGCTCGGCGACGGCCACCTCGACCTCACCTCGCGCGGCAACGTGCAACTGCGCGGCCTCGGCGAGAGCTGCGGCGGGGAACTCGCCGCGCTGCTGGCGGGCGCCGGGCTGCTGCCCGCGCCCACGCACGAGCGGGTCCGCAACATCGTTTCCTCGCCCCTCGCCGGCCTCGACCGGCTCGGCCTGCCCGACGTGTCCCCCTGGGTGGCGGAGCTGGACGCGCTGCTGTGCGCGAGCGACGCGGCGGCCGGGCTGTCCGGGCGGTTCCTCTTCGCCCTCGACGACGGCCGGGGTGATGTGTCCTCGCTCGACGCGGACGTGAATCTCGCCCCCTGCGGTGGCGGGAGGGCCCGGCTGTGGGCGGGGGACCCGCGGGACGCCGTGCTCGTCTCCTCGCAGGACGCGCCGCGGGCCGCGCTGACGGCCGCCGAGTACTTCCTGGAGGCCGTTCGCCAAGCCGGTACCCGGGCCTGGCGGGTGGCCGAGCTGCCTCCCGAACACGCCTTGTCCGGTGCCCGGCTGACGCAGCGGCTGGCCGATGCCGGTGTCCGCGCCGCCGTTGCGGCCCCGGCGCCGGGCCCGTCCGCCCGGTCCGCCGGGGCGCCCGAGCCCGGCATCGTGCCCGGCCCGGACGGCACCGCCGCGCTGTCCGTCCTCGCGCCGCTCGGGCGGCTCACCACCGCGCAGTGGCGGCGGCTCGCCGGCCTCACGGACCGGGTCCGGCTCACTCCCTGGCGCGGGATCGTGGTCCCCGGACTGCCCGGCCACGCGGCCGCCGCCGCGCTCGCCGGCCTCGCGGAAACGGGACTGGTCACGGCGCCCGACAGTCCCTGGCGGTCCGTCACCGCCTGTACGGGAAAGCCCGGTTGCGCGAAGGCGCTGGCCGACGTGCGCGCCGACGCGCGGGCCGTCATGGAACGGGCCCGCGGACCGCTGGCCGTGCACTGGTCCGGCTGCGAGCGGCGCTGCGGGCATCCGCGCGGCTCCGCCTGGGTGGACCTGGTCGCCACCCCCGCCGGATACGACCTCCACGTCGAAGGCCGCGCACCGCGGCGCGGCGTACCGGAGCAGGAGCTCGCCCCCGCCCTCGCGGACGCCCGACACGCAGATCACGTACGTCACCACCGCCCCGACTCAGTGCAGAAATGAGCGAGTACACCGTGTTCGAGTACGAGAAGGACGGCGCCGCGATCTACCGCCAGTCCTTTGCCACGATCCGCGCCGAGGCGGACCTCTCCGGCCTGCCCGCCTCGGTCGCCCAGGTCGCGGTGCGCATGATCCACGCCTGCGGAATGACCGACCTTCCGCAGGACCTCGGGTACACCCCCGAGGTGGTGCTGCGCGCCCGCGCGGCCCTGGAGGCCGGTGCGCCGATCCTCTGCGACGTCCAGATGGTCGCCAGCGGGGTCACCCGCAAGCGGCTGCCCGCCGGCAACGACGTGATCTGCACCCTCTCCGACCCGGCGGTGCCGGACCTCGCGGCGAAGATGGGCACCACGCGCAGCGCCGCGGCCCTCGAAGTCTGGCGCGACCGCGGCCTGTTGGAGGGTTCGGTGATCGCCGTCGGCAACGCGCCGACCGCGCTGTTCCGGCTGCTGGAGATGATCGAGGAGGGCGCACCGCGTCCGGCCGCGGTCATCGGGGTGCCCGTCGGCTTCATCGGCGCCGCCGAGTCCAAGGACGCCCTCGCCGCCCACCCCTCGGGGCTCGACCACTTGATCGTGCGCGGCCGCCGGGGCGGCAGCGCCATCGCCGCGGCCGCCGTCAACGCCATCGCGAGCGTGGCCGAATGAGCGACGCACAGCCCAAGGGCCGCCTCTACGGGGTCGGGCTCGGGCCCGGCGATCCGAACCTGATGACGCTGCGGGCCGTCCAGGTGATCGGCGAGGCCGATGTCGTCGCCTATCACAGCGCCCGGCACGGGCGGTCCATCGCCCGCTCGATCGCCGTGGCGCACCTGCGCGAGACGCACATCGAGGAGCCGCTGGTCTACCCGGTCACCACCGAGACCACCGACCACCCCGGCGGCTACCAGGGTGCGATGGAGGAGTTCTACGAGGCGGCCGCCGCCCGGCTGGCCGCGCACCTGGACGCCGGCCGGACCGTCGCCGTGCTCGCGGAGGGCGACCCGCTCTTCTACAGCTCGTACATGCACATGCACAAGCGGCTCGCGGACCGGTACGAGACCGAGGTCATCCCCGGCGTCACCTCGGTGAGCGCCGCCGCCGCCCGGCTCGGCACCCCGCTCGTGGAGGGTGAGGAGGTCCTGACCATCCTTCCCGGCACGCTGTCCGAGGAGGAGCTCACCGCCCGTCTCGCCGCCACCGACTCGGCGGTCGTGATGAAGCTCGGCCGGACCTTCCCCGCCGTACGGGGCGCGATGGAGAAGAGCGGCCGGCTCGCCGAGGCCCGCTACGTCGAGCGCGCCACCATGGCGGGGGAGCGGACCGGCCGCCTCGCCGACACCGACGCGGAGAGCGTGCCGTACTTCGCCGTCGCCGTGGTGCCCAGCCGGATCGGCAACCCGGGCAGCGTGCCGTCCGGGCCCGGCGAGGTCGTGGTCGTCGGCACCGGCCCGGCGGGCCCGCTGTGGCTCACCCCGCAGACCCGGCGCGCGCTGGCCGACGCGGAGGTGCTGGTCGGCTACACCACGTACCTGGACCGGGTTCCCGTGAAGCCGGGGCAGATCCGGCACGGCTCCGACAACAAGGTGGAGTCGGAGCGCGCCGAGTTCGCGCTCGACCTGGCCCGGCGCGGGCAGCGGGTGGCCGTGGTCTCCGGGGGCGACCCGGGTGTCTTCGCCATGGCCACGGCGGTCCTGGAGGTGGCCGGGCAGGCGGAGTACAAGGACGTGCCCGTACGGGTCCTGCCGGGCGTGACCGCGGCCAACGCGGCGGCCGCCGCGGCCGGCGCCCCGCTCGGCCACGACTACGCCACCGTCTCCCTCTCGGACCGGCTCAAGCCGTGGGAGGTCATCGCGCAGCGGCTGCGCGCGGCCGCCGCGGCCGACCTGGTGCTCGCCCTCTACAACCCCGGCTCGCGCAGCCGCACGTGGCAGGTGGCCCAGGCCCGCGAGCTGCTGCTGGAACTGCGCGCGCCCCGGACCCCGGTGGTCGTCGCGCGCGACGTGGGCGGGCCGGAGCAGTCGGTGCGGATCGTCACGCTCGCCGAACTGGAGCCGTCCGAGGTCGACATGCGCACGATCCTCCTGATCGGCTCCTCGCAGACCCAGGTCACCGACCGGCCCGACGGGTCGCGGATCACGTGGACCCCGCGCCGCTACCCGTGACCGGGTGAGGCGCAGCCGTACGTGAGGAAGGCCCGGTGCGACGACCGCACCGGGCCTTCGCCCGTCCGGAGCCGGAACACCTCCGGAACGACTCCGGGCCGTCGCCGGCGGCGCGTCAGCCGGCTGCGGTCGCGCCGTCTCCCGCGGCCGCGCCGCAGGCCAGGCGGAACAGCACGTTCGGACGCAGCGGTCCCTCGGGCGCGTCGGGGTCGTCGAAGTCGTCGGCCGGGTCCCGGGTCATCCCGATCCTCTTCATCACCGCCTGGGAGCGGACGTTGCCGGCCGTCGTCACGGCGAGGATCTCGGGCAGCCCGAGCGTGTCGAAGCCGTACGCCAGGACCGCCCGCGCGGCCTCGGTGGCGTAACCCTGGCCCCAGGCCGCCCGGGTGAGCCGCCAGCCGATCTCCACTCCGGTGAACGGCAGGCCGTCGTCCACGTGGTCCATGCCCGCGAAGCCGATGAACTCACCCGTGGCCCGGACCTCGACGGCCCACCAGCCGTAGCCCCGCCGGTCGAACGCGGCCCGGAACCGCACGATGGAGGCCTCGCTCTGCTCACGCGTGAGCAGGTCGCCCAGGTGCCGGCGCACCTCGGGATCGGCGTTCATCGCCGCCCAGGGGTCGAGGTCGGAGTCACGCCATCGGCGCAGGACGAGGCGGTCGGTGTGCAGTTCGGTCATGCCGCCCACCCAACGTGACGCCTCGCCCCGGGGCAATCCCTTTTCCCGGGGTGGCGAGCCGCCCCGGGCCGGGATCTCCACCGCCCGGACCGTTTCACTCCACCACGCCGAGCCACCGCAGGGCCGCGGCCACCGAGTCCGCCTCCGCCACGCCCTGCGGCACCGCGGGGCGGCGTACGACCAGGACCGGGATGCCCGCCTCGCGGGCGGCGGCCAGTTTCGGGGCGGTGGCGGAGCCGCCGCTGTCCTTCGTCACCAGGAGGTCGATCCGGTGCCGGGCCAGCAGCTCCCGCTCGTCGTCGAGGGTGAACGGGCCCCGGGCGAGCAGCACTTCGAGCCGCGGCGGCGCCGGTGCGTCCGGCGGGTCCACCGAACGCACCAGGAACCAGGTGTCGGTGAGGTGCGCGAACGCGTGCAGGCCCATCCGGCCGGTGGTGAGGAAGGCGCGGGTGCCGAGGCCGGGCAGCAGCGCGGCCGCATCGGCGAGGGAGTCCGCGAAGGTCCAGTCGTCGGCGGGCTCCGGCGTCCAGCCGGGGCGCCGCAGCGCCAGCAGCGGGACGCCGGTGAGAGCCTCCGCCTCGGAGGCGTGGAAACTCATCCGCTCCGCGAAGGGGTGGGTGGCGTCGACGACGCGCGTGACGTCGTGGGCGACGATCCAGGCCGCGAGGCCCGTGATGCCGCCGAAGCCGCCGATGCGGGTGTCACCGGGCGGGAGCACCGGCGAGGCGACCCGGCCCGCGAGCGAGGTGGTCACATGGACCGAGGGGTCGGGTGCCAGCGCCTCCGCGAGCTGCCTGGCCTCCGTCGTACCGCCGAGGATCAGGACGTGGTGGGCGGGGAGGAACTGCGGTTCAGCAGACATGCCGGTCGCGCTCGGGGGAGTACAGGTGGCTGTCCCGGAACTGCTCCGCACCCAGGGTGCGGCCCACCACGATGACCGCGGTGCGCACCAGGCCGTGCTCCTTCACCTGGGTGGCGATGTCGGCCAGGGTGCCGCGCAGGATCAGCTCGTCGGGGCGGCTGGCCATCGCCACCACCGCCACCGGGCACTCGGCCCCGTAGTGCGGCAGCAGCTCGTCGACGACCCGGTCCACGTAGCGGGTGGCCAGGTGCAGGACCAGCAGCGCGCCGCTGCGGCCCAGGGTGGCCAGGTCCTCGCCGGGCGGCATCGGGGTGGCCTGCTGGGCGATGCGGGTCAGGATCACCGTCTGGCCGACGGTGGGCACCGTAAGCTCGCGCTTGAGGGCGGCGGCCGCTGCGGCGAAGGCCGGTACGCCCGGGACGACCTCGTAGGGGATGCCGGCCGCGTCGAGCCGGCGCATCTGCTCCGCGACGGCGCTGAAGATGGAGGGGTCGCCGGAGTGCAGCCGCGCCACGTCCTTGCCGGCGGCGTGGGCCCGTACGCACTCGGCGATGATCTCGTCGAGGTTCAGCTGCGAGGTGTCGACGAGGCGGGCGTCCGCCGGGCACTCGGCGAGCAGCTCGCGCGGTACGAGGCTGCCCGCGTAGAGGCAGACCGGGGCGGCGGCGAGGGTCCGGGCACCGCGCACCGTGATCAGGTCGGCGGCGCCGGGGCCCGCACCGATGAAGTACACGGTCATGTTCGATCCTTCTCCTTGGATGCGGTGGCCGGCTCGGCAGGCTTCGTCACCGACCACTGGGTGACCGGCATCGCCTGCCGCCAGCCCGTGAAACCGCCGACCGGCACGGCGTGCGCGACCGCGAGTTTCACCAGTTCGCCGCCGTGGCGGCGGTAGCGGTCGGTGAGGACCGCCTCCGATTCGAGGGTGACGGTGTTGACGACGAGACGTCCGCCGGGGGCCAGCGCAGCCCAGGCCGCGTCCAGCAGGCCCGGCGCGGTCAGCCCGCCGCCGATGAACACCGCGTCGGGGGCCGGGAGTCCGTCGAGGGCCTCCGGTGCGGCGCCGACGACCACGCGCAGGCCCGGTACGCCGAGCGCCGCCGCGTTACGGGCGATCCGCGCGGCCCGCTCCGGTACGCGCTCCACCGCCACCGCCCGGCACGAGGGGTGCGTGCGCATCCACTCGATGCCGATGGAGCCGGAGCCGCCGCCGATGTCCCACAGCAGCTCGCCGGGGGCCGGGGCGAGCGCGCACAGGGTCGCGGCCCGGACGTGTCGCTTGGTGAGCTGCCCGTCGTGTTCGTACGCGGCGTCCGGCAGGCCGGGGGTCGCGCCGAGGCGCGGTGCGGCGTGGGCCGGGTCGCGGCGGCAGTCGAGGGCCACCACGTTCAGGGGGTCGCCGGGCGGGCGGTCCCAGCTGTCGGCGCGGCCCTCGTACGCGTCCTCGCGCTCGGAGCCGAGCTGCTCCAGCACCCGCATCCGGCTCGGGCCGAAGCCCCGCTCTCGAAGCAGAGCGGCGATCTCGTTCGGGGACGCCGCTCCGGCGCTGAGCACCAGCACCCGGCGCCCGTCGTGGAGCGCGGCCGCGAGCCGGGCCACCGGGCGGCCGACCACCGTGATCACCTCGGTGTCCTCCACCGGCCAGCCCAGGCGGGCGCAGGCGTACGACACGGACGACGGGTGCGGGTGGACCCGCAGGGACCGTGCCCCGAGCTCCTCGGCGAGGGCGCGGCCGATCCCGTAGAACATCGGATCGCCGCTGGCCAGCACCGCGATCCGGCGCCCCGCGTGCTCGGCCATCAGCTTCGGCACGGCCGGCCGCAGCGGGCTCGGCCAGGCCACCCGCTCACCGGCGCACTCCCCGGCCGGCAGCAGGTCCAGCTGGCGCGGCCCGCCGATCAGCACCTGGGCCGAGGACAGCGCGGACCGCGCGGCGGCGGTGAGCCCGGCCCAGCCGTCGGCGCCGAGGCCGACGACCGTCACGGTTCTGGGGGGCGGTGCGGAGCTCACGGCGCGGTACCTCGGGGACGGGAAGGGGAAAGGCGGCGGACCCGCAGCCTACTGGCCTGCGCATCCGCGGTTCGCGCCCACCCTCGCGCCCACCCTCGCGTGGCCCTCGCGCGGCCCTCGTGACACCTCGTCGAACGCCTGGAGCTACCCTCGGTAACCCACTGCCAACCGAGGGAGTCGCCATGCCCGGCTGGAACGCCAGCAAGATCCCCGACCAGAGCGGCCGGACCGCCGTCGTCACCGGGGCCAACAGCGGGATCGGCTACGTCACCGCCCGCGAGCTCGCGCGGCGCGGCGCCTCGGTCGTGCTGGCCTGCCGCAGCGCCGCGCGCGGGCGCGCCGCGATGGTCCGGCTGCGCGCCGAAGTGCCGGGGGCCGGGGTGGAGTTCATGCCGCTGGACCTCGCCGACCTGGCCTCCGTACGGGAGTTCGCCACCGCGTACGGGCAGCGGCACACCGCGCTGGACCTGTTGGTCAACAACGCCGGCGTGATGGCGCTCCCGTACGGGCGGACCGCCGACGGTTTCGAGACGCAGTTCGGCGTCAACCACCTCGGGCACTTCGCCCTCACCGGGCTGCTGCTGCCCAGGATCCGGGCGGCCGCCCCCGGGGCCCGGATCGTCAACGTCTCCAGCGGCTTCCACGTACTGGGGAGGATCGACGCCGAGGGGGGCGGCCTGGATGCGCTCTCCGGCGAGCACGGCTACCGCCGCTGGATCGCCTACGGCCGCTCCAAGACCGCCAACCTGCTCTTCACGCACGAGCTGGCCCGCCGCTTCACGGCCGCCGGCGCCACGATCACCGCCGCCGCCGCACACCCCGGCTACGCCTCCAGCAACCTGCACTCCGGAGCGTCGAAGCTGGAGGGCCCCACCCTCAACTCGCGCGTGGCGGCCTTCGGTAACGCGGTCGTCGCCCAGCCCACCTCCGCGGGCGCGCTGCCCACCCTCTACGCGGCCACCGCGCCCGGGGTCGGGCAGGACGCTTTCATCGGCCCGCGGTTCGGCTGGCGCGGCGCGCCGGCGCCGTCCTGGCGGGCGAAGTGGACCCTCGACGACACGTCCGGTGAACTGCTCTGGGCGGCCTCCGAGAAGCTCACGGGAGTCTCGTACGCATCCCTGCCGCGCTGATCCCCGCGGGGCCGACCCGCCGGCCGGACAGGGGCGCCGGCACGCTCCCGCGCGGGCGCCCCCGCCATGAGTCCGTCCGCCCCCGGGGCGCCTCCGTCCGCCCCGGCCCGGGCCTGACCCGCGCCCCTCCCGCGCCGGAGACTCGGCGGCATGAGCGACGACGATATGGACAACCACCCAGAAGCCCACGATCACGCGGTGGTCCTCCGGGTGTGGCCGCGGACCCCACAGGTCCAGGACCCCCGGGTCCCTGGTCGTTGCGCGACGCGCACGCTCCCGCGCGAGCGGACGGGTCAGGCCGGGTCGGGGCGGAGGGAGCGCCAGATGTGGTCCGGGAGGTAGCGGGCGGCTTCGGTGAGGTCGATCTCGTAGGTGCTGGACAGCCAGCGGCGGGCGGCCTCGGCGAGGGGGCCCATGACCAGGACCTCGATCACGGGGGCCGGCAGGGGGGCGATCTCGCCGCGCTCCATGCGCACCCCCAGCCACTGCATGATGGCCGCGAACTTCTCCGCCTTGGCCGCGCCGATCTCCTCGGCGTGGGCCACCAGGTAGCCGGAGTAGGCGGAGGCGTGCAGGAACAGCGCCACGTCCCGGTGCTCCTGGGTGAAGGCCAGGTACGACGCCACCCAGGAGCGCACCCCGGTGCGGGCCGTGCGGCACCGGGTGAGCGCGGCGACCATGTCGTCGCACAGCATGTCCATGCACCGGATGTAGAGCGCGGCGGCCAGGCCGTCGAAGCTGCCGAAGTGGTGGTAGAGGCTGCCGAGGCTGACCCCGCTGGCCGAGACGACCGCGTTCACCGTGAAGCCCTGCTGCCCGGACTCGGCGAACACCCGCAGCGCGGTGGTCAGGAGGAGGTCGACGGTGGCTTCGCCGCGTTGTTGCTTGGGAGTCATGCTGCGGTCCCGTCGGTGTGCGTGGTGATGCTGTCCGGAATCTGCGCCACCGAGCGTAGCAAGATCGCGGAACTGGAAGACCTTTCTAGAAAGATCCTTCGTGATTCCTCGCGCCGGCGTGGGGGTCAGGGCGTGCTGGAGCGCTCGTACAGGGTCTTGGTGTCGTCGCCGAAGTAGATGCTGTACGAGGTCCTCTCGTCGCCGCCCCCGTCGCGGCCGCCGATCACCCCGATCAGCGTGCGGCCGTCGGTCAGCACCGGGCCGCCGCTGGTTCCGTTCGGTACGTCCGCACAGTCCAGCCGCAGCTGCGTCGGCCCGGCGGCGACGGCGGTGTTGCGGCACTCCAGCGGCTGCTCGGAGTCGTGCGGGTAGCCCACGAGCCGGGCGGGCGCGGGCAGCCGGGTCCGGAAGGCGATGGTCTCGGCGCCGGTGACGTCCTCCAGCCGCTGGCCGGGGTAGCCGGGCCGGCGCAGCCGGAGGAAGGCGATGTCGTGGTCGGGGTCCTGGTCCTCGGTCCAGCGCGGGTCCACGTCGATCCGGGTGGGCACCCACACGCCGTACGGGGCCAGGCCGTCCCGGTAGCCGGGGGCGAAGGCGAGGTTGGTGCGGAACCCGCCGCCGTACACGCAGTGGGCGGCGGTCGCGATGAGGTCGCCGCCGGGGGAGTGGACCACGACGGCCGAGCAGTGGTGGTCGGGGTCGCCGTCCGAGCCGGGGGAGAAGAGCGCGCCGATCGCGGGCTCGGCGGGGGCGGGCCGGGCCTCCAGCGGATCGGAGGGCTGCCATCCGGCGGTCCGCCAGTCCACCGGGCCGGCGCCGTTGGCGAAGGCCTTGCCGTCCGTGGGCGGCTCCATGGCCTCCCGGACGATCCCGTCCAGCACGGCGGCCGCCGTCTTGTCGGCGCGCTCGGGGTCCTGCCGGTAGGTGCCCAGGGCGGGATCCCCGTCGGCGCGGTTGGCGGCGATGCCGCGCAGCTCCCAGGCGGTGTACCCGAGGCCCGCGAGGGCGAGGGTGCAGAGCAGGCCGACGAGGACGGAGCCCCGTACGCCCCGCCCCCGCTCACGTCCCCGGCTCCGCCCGTGAACCCTGCTGACCATCTGCACTCCCACCCCACCGACACTTCTGACTCTTCGTTCGATGGGGGGACGGCGGCGCGGGTTCCGGGAATCGGACGTGTCCGTGCTCACAGCCGACCGCAGGGCCGTGTGCGCGTCACCCCCGGGCTCCTCGCCGAACTCGCCTTTCCACGCCCCTTGTCACCCACCCGGCGCTATGGTGCGAGCGGGGGCGACTGCACGAGGGGGGCGGGGCGGCGATGCGTTTTCTGTTTGTCCACGGCACGGGGGTACGGCGCGAGCGGCACGACCGGCTCTTCGGCCTGGTCCGGGAGCGGCTGACGGCGAGATTCCCCGACGCGGACGTCGAATCCTGCTACTGGGGCGACCGGTTCGGCGCGACCCTCGGCGCGGGCGGCCGGTCCGTGCCCGGGCTGCGGCCGCCGGGGCCGGACGCCGAGCCCGACCCCGTGGACGCGGAGACGGCCGAGTGGGCGCTCCTGCTCGCCGACCCGCTGTGCGAGCTGCGCGTCCTGGCCGAGGCCGGCTGGGAGGGCCGAGGCGCCGCGGACGGCGGGGGCAGCGCGGACGGCGGGGATGCCGAGGACGACGGCTTCGCGATGCCCGGCGTCCGGTCCGCCGGGGCCCGGGTGCTCGCACTGCTGACCGCGTTACCGCCCGCGCCGCCCCGGACCGGGGACGAACTCGGCGCACTGCTGCACGGCACCGGGCTCGCCGAGGGCTTCGCCGCCGCCCTGGAATCCACCGCCCGCTCCACCGAGGCCGCCCGCGCCGGGGAACGCGCCGCCGGCGAGCCGCAGGCCCGGGAGCTGGCCACCGCCCTCGCCCGGGCCGTGACCGCCGCCGCGCTCGCCCGCGCCGGAGCCGAGGCCGACTGCACCGGCGCCGAACGCGACCGCCTCGTCGAGCTGCTCACCACCCGCCTCGGCGGCGACGCCCGGGTGCCCGGCGCCCGCGCCGCCGCCGTCCTGGGCCGGCTCGCCCTGCGCGTCACCACCCAGCCCCTGCTCAACGCCTGGCGCGGCTCCCTCACCGTCGGCGCCACCCCCGCGCTCGGCGACATCCTGCGCTACCAGGCCCGCGGCCACGACCTGCGCACGTTCCTGCACGCCCGGATCGCCGCCGACCCGGGGCCGACCGTGCTCATCGGCCACAGCCTCGGCGGGATCGCCCTGGTGGACCTCCTCGCCCTCGCCGCAGCCCGCGGCGAGGCCGTCCCCGGGGCGGAACTGCTCGTCACCGTCGGCTCCCAGGCACCCTTCCTCTACGAGCTCGGCGCGCTGACCGCCCTCGAACCGGGCGCGAAGCTCCCGTACGGCTTCCCGCACTGGCTCAACGTCTACGACCGCCAGGACGTGCTCTCCTACCTCGCCGGGCCGGTCTTCCCCGGCGACCCGCGCGTCACCGACCACGAGGTCGGCAGCCGCCAGCCCTTCCCCGCCTGCCACAGCGCCTACTGGAAACAGGACTCCCTCTACGAGCGGATCGAACAGGCGGTGGCCGAGGCGGAGATCGGGTGATCCCCGCCGACTTCCTGCCCCCGGCCCTCGGGCCGCGGCGCACCTTCGCGCTCGTCGCCGGGGTAGAGCGCTACGACATCAGCCACCACTGGAACCTGCGCGGTCCGGCCCGCGACGCCCTGCGCTTCGCCCGCTGGCTGACCGGCCCCGCCGAGGTGCCGGCCGGCAACGTCCGGCTGCTGCTGTCCCCGCTCGACGCGCCCGACGACCTCGACTGGACGGACACGCCCGCCATGGCCGCCCTGCGGACGGCGCACCGCCCGGCGACCGAGGAGAACGTCAAAGCGGTGCTCCTCGACGAACTCCCGCAGTGCGACGGCGACCTGCTGTGGATCTTCTGGGCCGGACACGGCTACCTCGGCCCGCGCCAGGAACTGATGCTGCCCTGCGCCGACGCCCGCCGCGGCCAGATCAGACACCTCAACCTCGACTCGGCGCTGCGCTGGTGGCGGACCGACCTGGTCAAACCCCGCCGCTTCCCGCTCCAGGCCGCACTCGTGGACTCCTGCCGGGTCGACGCGCCCCGCGACGCCCGGTGGAACTTCGGCACCACCGACTACGGCGGCGGCAGTTCGGTGCCGGGCCGCCGGCAGTTCCGGCTCTACGCCTCCCGGGAGGGGGAGGCCGCGCAGAACGACGCCGAACGCGGCGCCGGCCGGTTCACCGAGGCCCTGCTCGGCGAACTCGGGCAGCGCTCCGTGCGCGAGAGCGTCAGCGGACTGCCCGGCGCCGCCCTCAGCATCCACCGCGCCTTCCAGGAGATGCGCGCACGCGGCGAGGGCTGGCAGCTGCCGCAGTTCCTCGTGGACCGGGACTGGGACGCCTGCTCCTTCCTCGACGACGACCTGCCCGGGCCCCGGCTGCCCCGGGCCGCCCGGCTCGACCAGCCGGCCTGGGACGGACTCGGCGCACTCTTCGAGGGCCGCGAGCTGCCGCGCTGCGCCCACGAGGCCTACGCGTGGGCGTTCAAGGCGGCCGGCTGCACCACCCCGGTCCGCGGCGGCCTGCCGGGGGACAGCCTCCTGGAGGTGGTCCAGGACCTGGACGAGCGCCAGGGCGGGCGCGGCGGGATGCCGCTGGCCGTGCCTTTCGTACGGTTCCTCGCGGACCGGGCCGCCGCCGCGGGCGACGCGGACTGGGCGGCCCGGCTGCGGGACTGGGTGCACGCCGCCCGCGAGCGCCTCGCCCTGCCCGCACTGCCCCCGCCCCCGCCTCCCCCGCGCCGGACGGTCGTGCACGTGCGGCTGGAGGCGCCGCCGGACGGCGGGCCCGGCCACCTGGCCCGGATGTGGCTGCACGGCGAACGGGCCGAGCACATATGGGAGTCGGAGGGCGCGCCGGTCCGGCTGGACGCCGTACGGGAGGAGCTCGTACGTCAACTGGCCCTCATCGGAGGGGCGCCGGCGGACGGCGGGGAGGCCGGGCGGCGGACCTACGGCGCGGTGGACCGCATCGAGTTCCACGTGCCGTACGAGCTGCTGGACGCCGACTTCGACCAGTGGCCGGTGCCCCGCGGCCCGGCCGGCCGCCCGCGCGCCCTCGGGCTGCTCCACCAGGTGGTGGTGCGCTGCCCGCAGGAGCGGACGGACACCCGGACCGAATGGCACACCTCCTGGCGCTGGCTGTGCGCCCAGGGCGGCCGGCACCGCGACGCCGTCCGGGTGGTGGACGACTCCGCGGTCACGGACGCGCTCGGGATGGAACTGGCCGGGGGGCCGGCTCCCGCCTGCGTCCTCGCGCACACCACGGCCGCGCCGCACGCCGGACTGCTGGAAGCCGTACTCGAGGGCGGCGTCCCGGTGGCGGTGTGGCGGCGCGGGGGCGGCGCACCGGCGCCCGCGCTCCTCGACCTGCTCGCGCCGGCCGGGCCGGACGGGCGTCCCGACCCCGGCGCGCTCGACGTACTGGCCCTGCCCGCGCGCGTGCGCGAGGTACGCCGGGCGGCCGCGAGCGCCGCGTCGGGAGCCGCGGGCGCCGCCGCGAGCGCCCCGGACGCTCCCGCGGGAGCCGTCCGCGCCGCCCGCCAACCACCTTTGGGGGGAGACCAGTTGGTGCTCCTGTGGGACGATCCCGACGACATGCCGGACCTCCGGTCCCTGGCCTGAACCCCCGACCACTGACAGACCGCGACACCGACGATGGAGGCAGAGGCAGTGGTGAAGGACTGGTGGCTGTACCACGGGAGCGGCCCGGGCGGGGACCGGCGCACCCGCCTGGAGGCCGGATCCCCGCCGCCCTGGCGGGACTTCACCGGCACCCCCGACCCGGGCTACGCGCCCCCCGGGTGCGAGGGGCCGGCCTGGGAACGCACCGTGCTGCGCGGTGCGGGCTACGTACCCGACGAGCCGGAGAAGGACGTGGTCAACACGGCCCTGTACCTGCGCCGGCCGCTGCTCATCACCGGGAAGCCGGGCGTCGGCAAGTCCACGCTCGCCTACAGCATCGCCGCGGACCTGGGCCTGGGGCCCGTACTGCACTGGCCGATCACCAGCCGGACCGTGCTGCGGGACGGGCTGTACCTGTACGACGCCATCGGGCGCCTCCAGGAGGCCGGCCTGGAGCAGCTGCGCCCGCCGGGCGCGCGGCCCGCGACCGCCGCCGGGGAGGCCGGCGCAGTGGAGGCCGCCGCCGGGGCTGCCGTACCGCCCCCACCGGACCCGGCCACCGCCCCCGCCGCCGGCGCGCCGCCCGCCGCCCCCACTGCCCCGTCGATCTCCCGCTACCTGCGCCTCGGACCGCTCGGCACCGCACTGCTGCCGCAGGACCGCCCGCGCGTCCTGCTCGTCGACGAGATCGACAAGAGCGACATCGACCTGCCCGGCGACCTCCTCACCGTCTTCGAGGACGGCGGCTTCCTCATCCCCGAACTCGCCCGGCTCGCCCAGGAGGACCCCACCGTCGCCATCGGCACCGACGACGACCCCGACGCCGCCGTGCGGATCACCCAGGGCCTCGTCCAGTGCCGGTACTTCCCCGTCGTGGTCCTCACCAGCAACGGCGAACGCGACTTCCCGCCCGCCTTCCTGCGGCGCTGCGTCCGCCTCCACCTGGAGCCGCCCGGACCGGAGAAGCTCGCCCGCATCGTGCGCCGCCGGCTGGGCGTCGACATCGAGGACGGCGAGGAGTACCAGGAACTCGTCCAGAGCTTCCTCGACCGCGGCGAGGACGGGGACCTGGCCACCGACCAGCTCCTCAACGCCATCCAACTGCGCCTGGCCGGCGCCTGGTCCGCTCCCGGGGACCGCGACCGCTTCCTCGCCACCGTCATGCAGCACCTGACCGGGCCGACGGCGTGATCGAGAGGCTGCTCGCCGCCTTCGCCGAGGGCGCCGACGACGACGGCGGCCCGCGCACCGGCGTGGGGGCGGAGGAGATCGCCGACATCCTGTGGCTGGCGGCCCGGGTGGACCCGGCCGGGGCCCGCCCGCCCGGTGCGCCGGCCGCCGGCCCCGCGGGCGGGCAGCCTCCGGTCCCCGGACCGCACGCGCCGGAGTCCGCACCGGACACCCCTTCCCCACCCGTGCCCGGCGCCCGGGACGGGGACGAGCCCGCCGTGCAGTTCTTCCCGGCCTCCCCGCGCGAGCCCGCCGGAAAGCCCGACGTCCACGGAAAGCCGGCCGACGCGGCGGGCCGCGGGGGCTCGCCCGTACGGCTGCCGCGGGCCTCCTCGCTCGACGATCCGCTCGCCCTGATGCGCTCCCTGCGCCCGGTCGGCCGGCGCTCCATCGGCGGCCCCGGGGAGGAACTGGACGAACAGCTCACCGTCGAGCGCAGCATCGAGCGGAGGGTGCCGACCCCGGTCCTGCGGCCCGCCGAGAGCCGCTGGCTGGACCTGGCACTGGTCGTCGACACGCACCACTCGATGCTGCTGTGGTCGGACCTCGTGGACGAGCTCCGCCGCGTCCTGACCCGCAGCGGCGTCTTCCGCGACGTACGCACCTGGCAGCTCACCGGCACCGGATCCGGCGCCACCCCGATGGTCACGCAGGGCCGCGGCGGCCCGCCCCGCAACCCGCTCGAACTGGCCGACCCCGCCGGCCGCCGGCTGATCCTCGTCCTCTCCGACACCGTGGCGGGCGGCTGGCGGGAGGCCCCCGTCCAGGGCGTGCTCCGGCACTGGTGCGCGCACAACGCCGTGGCCGTCCTGAACGTCCTGCCCGAACGGCTCTGGACGCGCGGCGCCGTCCGGCCCGTGCCCTTCGCCGTCCGCGCGGACCGGCCGGCGGCGGCCACCCGCTCCTGGCAGCAGGTACCGGCCACCCGGCGGGCCGGCGCCGGCCGCCGCCGCGCCGCCGCCGCAGCGGCCGCGGCCGTCGTGCCCGTGGTCGGCGTCGCCTCGGGAAGCCTGGCCCGGCTGGTGGGCGTGGTCTCCGGGGACGGCCGGTGGCGGCGGCTGGCCTGCCTGCGCCTGGACGCGGAGCCGGGGGCCGCGGGCGCCCCGGAGGATCCCGCCCCCGCCGGCGCCCGCGGCGCCCTGGACGTCGTGGAACGCTTCCGGGCGAGCGCCTCCCCGACCGCGCAGCAGCTCGCAGCCCACCTGGCCGCCGTACCGCTGACCCTGCCGGTCATGACGCTCGTCCGGCGCTCCCTGCTGCGCGACTCGGAGCACGGCCACCTCGCGGAGGTCGCCCTCGGCGGGCTCTTCGCCCCCTGGGGCGCCGAACAGGACGCCGAGGAGGTGGAGTTCGAGTTCCTGCCCGGCGTGCGCGAAGCCCTGCTCGGCTCGCAGCTGCGCGGGGACGTGGCCGCCGTACGGGAACTGGTGCGCCGCCGCGTCTGGGAGTTCATGTCCCGCAACCGGAGCACCGGCCCGGACTTCTCCGCGGTCCGGGTCACCGCGGGCCGGGCCGGCCGCCGCCGCGTGGCCGACGGCGCCCTGCCCTTCGCGGCCGGGCCGCCGCCGGATCCCGAACCGGGCCTGCGGGACAGGGTCGTACGGGTCCGGTACGAAGGGGCGCCGGAGCCCCAGGAGGTCGGCACGCTCCTGGCGCCCCGGCTGGTGCTCACGGTCGGCGACGCCCCGCTCTCCAGGGGCGCGGTCGCCTGGGTGCGGGCCGGGGCCCGGGAGGTGTCCTGCTCCCCGGTGTGGTGGGACGACGGGCAGCCCCGGGTGTCCCTGATGGCGGCCGACGAGGACCTGGCGGATCCGGCCGCGTGGCTGGAGCCACTGCCCTGGGCGGGAGCGGAAGCGGACGCGGGGGCGGGGAGGGTCCGGGTCGACGGCCGTACGGACCGCGGGGAACCGGTCGCGCTGACGGGCGAGGTGGTCCCGGACGGCGGCGCCCGCAACGGCGAGCTGGTCCGGCTCTCCGCCGAGCCCGAGAGCTGGACGCACTACCGCGGCGGCCCCGTCTCCCGCGACGGTGCGCTGATCGGTGTCGTGCACGGGGTCTGGCCCGACCGCATGGTGTTCCTGTCGGGCCGCGCCCTGCGGGAACAGCCCGGCTTCCGGGAGGCCATGGCCGAGCACGAACCGGTACACGCGCCGGAGGACTCCGGCGTGTGCCTGGCGGTGCGGCCCGGTGACGACGGCGTGTACCCGGTCGGAAGCTCGCCGGAAGCGGAGATGAGAGACCTTGTGGTGCAGCTCACGGGGGCCGCGGGCGTCAGAGTCCGGCTGGTCGCCGCCGCGGACGGCGTGCCGACGCTCGTGCTGCTGGACGCGCCGGGGGCCCTCGGCAAGGCCGGCCAGCTGCTGTCCGAACTGCCCGCGGCCATGGCCCTGTTCGCGAGCCGGAGGATGGACGGGCGGCCCTTCTCCCTCGGCGTGGGTGTGGCCGCGGGGCCCACGGAAGGCCTCCCGGAGGGGACCCCCGTCATCACCTGGCCGACCGCGTCCGAGGCCGTCCGGGTCCTCCGCCAGGTGGACCGGACCGGGTCGGCGCCGTGGCCCCTCGCCGTGGCCCTGTCCCCTTCCGTGTACGAGGAACTCGCCGAGCTGGTCGGTCCCACGGTGCTGCTCACCCTCGTGCCGATCGGCGGCGGGGCCGAGGGCTGGGTGTGCACCGGCGACCCCGTCGAACTGGGCCTCGCCCTGACGGAGGCCGGTGAGCTCCAGGGCGGGGACATCGACTGGCCGGTCTGCGGCCGGCGTTCCGTGCAGTCCCTTCCCACCCCGTGCACGGGGATCCGGCTGCCCGGGTACGACCGGTGCCTGGCCCATCTGGAGAGCGCGGAGCAGCGGGCCTACCTCGAGACGCTCGAACCGGGGTCACCTCTGGACCTGCGGGGCACCACCTTTGAGCGCGGACTGCTCCAGGAGGTCCTGGAGGCGGTGCGGCAGCCGAGTTCGCGGCGCGTGCGGCTCGGCGCGGCCGATTTCGACCGGGCCCACTTCGTGGACGACTGGAACACGGTGGACGCCGAGTTCTCGGGCCGCGCCTCCTTCTCCCGGGCCGTGTTCGCCGGCCGGGCCGTGTTCGTGCGGACCGCCGTCGCGGGGCGGGCCTCCTTCACCGGTGCGGTCTTCCACGGGGTCGCCGTCTTCGACAGGAGCCTCTTCCAGCGCGCGGGTACGTTCCGCCGTACGGTCTTCCGCGGCTCGGCGGAGTTCACGGACACCGAGTTCATCGAAGGGGTCTCCTTCGGCCAGGCCGCGCTGGAGGCCCCGGCGGACCTGAACGGGATGCGGGTGACCGGGACAGCGGACTTCTCCCGCGCCGTCTTCGGCGGCCCGGCCGGGCTGAGCGGTGCCGACTTCGCCGGACCGGTCTCCTTCTCGTCCGCCGTGTGGGAGCGCGGGCTGGTCTCCAGCGGCGCCGTGTTCCACGGACCGGTCGACTTCGGAGACGCCGCCTTCCGGGGCCGGGTCCGCTTCGAGGGCGTGCGCTTCGAAGCGAACCCGGACGCCCTGCCCCCCTTCACCGACCAGCCCGAGCGCTGGGCGGCCGGCCGACGTCTGGACGGAACGTGGGACATCCGCCTGCTCGACGCCGGGGAGAAGTGAGACCCCGGCCGTTCAGGGCCCGCTGTGCGAGGCCTCCAGTCGGCGCGGCGGGCGGCCGTCCGCCGCGGGGAGGCTCGCCTCGATCTCGTCCAGGGCCCGGCGGGCCGTCGCGATGCGGTCCCGTACGTCGGCGTCGGCCGGCGGCGGCCCCGGCTGCTTCCGGTCGCGGTTGGCCGCGTCCTCGATCTCGCGCGCCTCGTCGAGGGAGTTGAGGACGACCCCGATGAGGACGTTCACCAGGACGAAGGAGGCGAGCAGCGCGTAGGAGGCGTAGTAGATGATGCTGAGCCGGGAGATCTGCAGCCCGGCCCGGACGGCGTCGGTCAGGCCGTCGAGGGTGGTCAGCAGGAAGAGCGTGAGCATGGCGCGGCCCACCGAGCCGTAGTGTCCGGGGTCGGACTCGGCGAAGCAGACCCAGCCGACCATGGCGTACACGTACAGCACCAGCGCGCCGACGAACAGGAAGCTGGCGGTGCCCGGCAGACTGCGGCCGACCGCGATCAGCAGGATCCGCAGGTGCGGCAGGAAACGGGCGGTGCGCAGCACGCGGGCCAGTCGCAGCAGCCGCAGCAGGGTGGTGTTCTCGCGGACGAGCGGGACGAAGGCGGAGGCCACGACCGCGAGGTCGAAGAGGTTCCACGGGTCGCGGAAGAATGCTTTCGGCCGGTCGGCGAAAGCGCCCATGCGCAGCAGCATCTCCACGCTGAACAGGGCCAGGCAGCAGTTCTCCGCGCCCTGCAGGACGAGCCGGTGCTCCGCGGCGAGCCCGCTGTACGTCTCCACCCCCATCAGCGCGGCGTTGAACAGGATCGCGCAGAAGACGACCATCCCGAAGGCGGGGGCCTCCGTGGCCACCCGGCACCGGGCCGCCAGTTTCATCCGACCACGTCCGGCCGGCTTCGGGTCAGTCATCGTGCTCCTCGTACTCTCGTCTGCGCGCCGCGGGCGAACGGCGGCCCACCTCTCTAACGCCCCACAGCCGATCGGGTTTCATCACTTTCCGCACGCCAACGCGCCGACTCGTGCGGGTTGTCCGCCGATCCGGTCTCGGAGAGGCCGAACCGGGCGTGGAAGGCGCGCAGGGGAGCCGGGGCCCACCAGTTGGCCCGGCCGGCCAGCCGCATGGCGACCGGGACGAGGACCGCCCTGATCAGCGTGGCGTCGACGAGGATCACCACGACCATGCCGATGCCGAGCATCTTGAGGAAGACGATCCCGGACGAGGCGTACGTGGCGAAGGAGGCGGCCAGGACCACCGCCGCCGAGGTGATCAGCGGACCGCCGCGCTCCAGGCCGACGGCGACCGCGCCGGGGCCGTCGCCGGTCCGCTCGTACTCCTCCTTGATCCGCGAGAGCATGAAGACCTCGTAGTCCATGGAGAGCCCGAAGGCGATGCAGAACATCAGGATGGGGATGCTGGGCTCGATGGAGCCGCTCGCCGTGAAGCCCAGCACGCCGGACAGGTGGCCCTCCTGGAAGATCCACACGAGGACTCCGGCCATCACCCCCGTGCTGAGGGCGTTGAGGAGCATCGCCTTCGCCGGGAGCAGCACGCTGCCGGTCATCAGGAACAGCACCAGGAAGGTGGCCAGCAGGACCAGGCCGAACACCAGCGGCAGGCGGTCGGTCAGTTCGGCCCGGAAGTCGCTCAGTTCGGCGGGATAGCCGCCGATCAGGGCGCCGGGGACGATCTTGCGGATCTCGGCGAGCAGCCGGTCGGCGTCCCGGTCGAGCCCGTCGTGGGTGGCGACCACCGAGTACCAGGTGTCCGGCCCGCCGCCCGCGAACCGGGTGGCGGAACCGTCCGGTCCGGAGATCTTCCGTCCCTGTGCGTACGAGCCGGTCAGGGCGTCGACCTGGTGGACCCCGGAGAGCCGGGACAGCCCGAGGGCCGTGGCCTCGACGGCCGTCCCGTCCGCCGTCGCGTTCCCCGCGCCGCCCGCAGGGCCGGGCCGCAGGACCTGGATCGCGTCCATCTCCTCCGCGGCGAAGCCCTCGCGGATCTGCTGCTGCACCACCCTGCTGGACACGCCCGCGGGCAGCACCCGTTCATCCGGTACGCCGAAGTCCAGCCCCAGCGCCGGCGAGGCGAGCCCCAGCAGCAGCGCCAGTGCCGGGATCCCGTACCGCAGCGGCCGGCGCATCATGCGCAGGGCCGTGCGGTGCCACCACCCCCGGCCGGGGCGGGCGCCGCCGGCCCGGCGGGCGACCCGGGGGCCCAGCCGGGCCAGCGCGGCGGGCAGGACCACCAGCGCCGCGAAGACCGAGGTGAAGACCGTGGAGACACCGGCGTACGCGAACGAGCGCAGGAAGGGGAACGGGAAGAGCAGCAGGGCGGAGAGCGAGAGGACCACGGTGAGGCCGCTGAACGCGACGGTGCGGCCGGCCCGGGCGACCGTGTGCTCGACGGCCTCGGCGACGGGGCGTCCGGCGTCCAGTTCCTCGCGGAACCGGCTGATGACGAACAGGCTGTAGTCGACCCCGAGTCCGACGCCCATCACCAGGGCCAGGTTCGCGGCGAAGGTGGACACGTCGGTGACGTAGGTGATCCCGCGCAGCAGCGCCAAGGTGGTGACCACCGAGAAGAGGCCCATGCCGAGGGTGAGGAAGGCGGCCGAGAAGCGGCGGTGGATGGCGAACAGCAGGAGCAGCACCAGCGGGAACACGATCAGTTCGGCCCGCAGGAAGTCCTTGCGGGCCTGCTCGGCCGCCTGCCGGAAGACCTCGTCGCCGCCGCCGACCCGTACCGACACGGTGGCGCCGTCCCGGCTGAACGCCGGTGAGATCCGCGCCATGGCGGTCCGGGCCTCGGTCACCGTGCCCGCCATCCGGGCGATGACGAGGGCCTGGCGGCCGTCGGCGGAGCGCATGGCGGGCGAGTCGCCCCGGGACCAGTAGGAGGCGACCTCGGCGACCCCGTCCCGGGCGGCCAGTTCCCGCTCCAGCGCCCGCCCTTCGGCCGCGACCGCGGCGTCGTCCACGGTGCCGTGCGCGGCCGTGACCATCAGCAGCATGCCGGGCGTGCCCGTCCCGAACCGCTCCTCCAGGAGGGCCCGGGTGCGCAGCGACTCGGATCCGGGACTCTCGAACCGGCTCAGGACGAGGCGGTCCATGGTGCCGGCGGCCAGCACCAGGCCGAGTACGGCCAGGGCGACACCGGTCCAGGTCAGGAGCCGGGAGCGGGCGGCGGTCAGCCGCCCCCACCGCTGGAGGGCGGGTGGGCGGTCCGCGGGACGGACGGCACGGGTCATCGTCGTTCTCCAGGAGCCACAGGGGGAGGGGGACCGCACCACCATGGCCGGGGGGTCTTCACCGGACGCTGGAACGATCGCTGACCACCCTGTGGACCGTGCCCGCACGAACCGGCCGGTAGTGCCTAGCCTCCGTACGAGGGTCCGGGCACGGGGGAGAATTCATGTCGGGTGTGCTGCTGCGCGAGCGCGGCTTCGAGGGCGAAGAGGCCGGCGCGGCCGCCGCGGACGGTGCGGGCGCCGCCTCGGGGACGGCCTTCCGGCTGCTGGGCCCGCTGCAGGTCCGCCGCGCGGGCCGGGTGCTGGATCCCGGTCCGCCCCGGCAGCAGGCCCTGCTGGCCGTGCTGTTGCTCAGGCCGCGCCTGGAGACCGGGGTGGACCAGCTCATCGAGTCCCTCTGGGGCGAGGAGCACCCGGCGTACGCGAAGAACCTGATCCAGAAGTACGCCTCCGGGCTCCGGGCCCTGGGGGTGAGGCTGGAGTGGTCCGGCAGCGGATACCGGCTGGACCTCGCGGGCGCGGACGTCGACCTCTACACCTACGAGCGGCTCGCGGCGGCCGGCATCGCCGCGGCGCGCGCGGGCGAACTCGCCGAGGCGGCGCGGCTGCTGGAGGAGGCCCGCACGATGTCCACGGGCCCGCTCGGCGAAGGGCTCGAAGGGCCCATGCTGGAACGCGAGCGCCTCTACCGCCAGGAGCGCTTCCTCGCCGACATGGAAGTGCGCGCCGAGCTGGAACTGGAGCTGGGACGCCACCGCAACGCGGTGCCCTACCTGCACTACGCCGTCCACAAGTACCCGCTGCGGGAACGCTTCCTGTGGCTCCTCATGCTCGCCCTCTACCGCTCGGACCGCGGCAACGAGGCACTGACGGTCTACGCCGCCCAGCGCAGCCGGGTCGTCGAGGAACTGGGAGCGGAGCCCGGCCCCGCCCTGCGCACGCTCCACGCCCGTCTGCTGCGCCAGGAACCGGAGCTGATGGTGATGTCCGTACTGCGCCGGGACGGCTGAGCACCGGCTACGCGAGCTCGCCGCGGATGAGGGCGATCACCTCGGCGACGTGCTCGTTGAGGTAGAAGTGGCCGCCGGGGAAGCGGCGCAGGGCGAAGGGGCCCACCGTGTGGTCGGCCCAGGCCGCGGCCTCCTCGGCGGTGACCTCGGGGTCGCTGTCCCCGGTGAGCACCGTGATCGGGGAGGTCAGGGCGGGACCCGGGCGGTAGCGGTAGGTCTCGGCGGCCTTGTAGTCGCCGCGGATAGCCGGGAGCACCGACCGCAGGAGCTCGTCATCGGCCAGGACCGATGCATCCGTGCCGTTCATCCCCTTGATCCTGGCGAGCAGTTGCTCGTCGGGGGCGAGGTGGACCAGCTGGTTCTCGCGCGGGCGCGAGGGCGCCCGGCGCCCCGAGGCGAACAGCGCCACCGGCACCGGATCGCCGGCCTCCTCCATCCGCCGGGCCACCTCGAAGGCCAGGGACGCGCCCAGGCTGTGCCCGAAGAGCGCCACCGGCCGGTCGCACCATGGCCGCAGCTCCGCGACGACCCGGTCCGCGAGCTCGTGCAGATCGTCGACGCACCGCTCGTG
This sequence comes from Streptomyces sp. NPDC090045, assembly GCF_044747975.1. Classification (NCBI taxonomy): domain Bacteria; kingdom Bacillati; phylum Actinomycetota; class Actinomycetes; order Kitasatosporales; family Streptomycetaceae; genus Streptomyces; species Streptomyces sp. NPDC090045. Next base: position 114,711 of record NZ_JBIVFA010000008.1, on the reverse strand, counting down.
GCGGCGGTCCTGGCGGCCCGGATACTGCACGGCTAGCACGTCGGCGTCCGGGGACAGGGCCCGTGACACCGGGAAGTAGTAGCTGGCCGAGCCGCCCGCGTGCGGGAAGCAGAACAGCCGCACCGGGGCGTCCTCGGCGGGGTGGAACCGGCGCAGCCAGACGCTGTTCGCCGCCAGGGTCGAACGGGACAGGGGCGAACGGGTCGGGGTCGCGGGGGTCAGGGTCGTACGGGTCATCGTCGGTCGGTGTCCTTTCGGTGGGGGCCGGCCCGGTTCACGGCGGCGGTCCAGGCGCCCGGCGGACGCCAGCCGCGCGCGGGACCCCAGTCGGCCCGGGCCGGCGGCGCGGCCTCCGTGCCGCCGTCGCCCGGCTGCCGGGCGGCGGAGAGCAGCGCGAGGAGGACGGCGGCCAGTTCGGTGCCGTCGGGTGCGCCGCGCACGATCTTCACGTCTGGTTCGGCCCGCTCGGTCATCGGGCGGCTTCCTCGGTCGTCGGGTCGGGTCGGGTCGGTCGGAGTGGGGTGGGAGATGGGGGACGGGGGTCAGAACGGCGGGTTGCCGTGCTTGCGTTCGGGCAGCGGCACGTGCTTGGCGCGCAGCACTTCGAGCGCGTCCGCCAGCACCTGCCGGGTGACGGCCGGGTCGATGACGTCGTCGACGAGGCCGCGCTCGGCGGCGTAGTAGGGATGCATGAGTTCCTGCCGGTACTGCTTGACCCGCTGCGCGCGCGCCGCCTCCGGGTCGTCCGAGGCGGCGATCTCCCGGCGGAAGACGACGTTGGCCGCGCCCTCGGCGCCCATGACGGCGATCTCGTTGGTGGGCCACGCGAACGACAGGTCCGCGCCGATCGAGCGGGAGTCCATGACGATGTAGGCACCGCCGTACGCCTTGCGCAGGATCACCTGCACCCGGGGCACCGTGGCCGCGCAGTACGCGTACAGCAGTTTCGCTCCGTGCCGGATGACACCGCTGTGCTCCTGGTCGCTGCCCGGCAGGAAGCCCGGCACGTCCACCAGCGTCACCAGCGGGATGCTGAAGGCGTCGCAGGTCTGCACGAAGCGGGCCGCCTTCTCCGAGGCGTGGATGTCCAGCACCCCGGCGAGCGAGGCGGGCTGGTTGGCGACGATGCCCACCACGTGGCCGTCCAGCCGGGCCAGACCGCAGATGATGTTGGTCGCCCAGTGGGCGTGCACCTCGAAGAGATCGCCGTCGTCGATGATCTCCTCGATCACCGCGCGCATGTCGTACGAGCGCGCCGGGTCGGCCGGGACCAGCTCGGACAGCGCCTCGGTCCGGCGGTCGGCCGGGTCCCCGGCGGCCACGGCGGGCGGCATCTCACGGTTGTTGGAGGGCAGCAGCGACAGCAGGTGCCGCACTTCCTCCAGGCACTCCTCCTCGGTGTCGTAGAGGAAGGCGCTCGCGCCCGAGACGGAGGAGTGGACCTGCGCGCCGCCGAGATCGTTGTGGCTGATCCGCTCGCCGGTCACCGCCTGCACCACGTCGGGGCCGGTGATGTACATCTGCGCGATGTCGCGCACCATGAACACGTAGTCCGTCAGCGCGGGGGAGTACGCGGCCCCGCCGGCGCACGGCCCGAGCATCACGCTGATCTGCGGGATCACCCCGGAGGCCGCCACGTTGCGGCGGAAGATGCCGCCGTACCCGGCGAGCGCGGTGACCCCCTCCTGGATCCGGGCCCCCGCGCCGTCGCTGAGCGACACCAGCGGGGCGCCCGCCGCCAGCGCGAGGTCCATCACCTTGTGGATCTTCTGTGCGTGGGCCTCGCCCAGCGAGCCGCCGAAGATCCGGAAGTCGTGCGCGTACACGAACACCCGGCGGCCCCCGACCTTGCCCCAGCCGGTCACCACGCCGTCGGTGTGCGGTCTGCGGTCCTCCAGGCCGAAACCCGTGGCCCGGTGCCGGCGCAACTGCTCGATCTCACGGAAGGTGCCCGGATCGAAGAGCAGGTCGAGGCGCTCGCGCACGGTCAGCTTGCCGCGGGCGTGCTGCGCCTCGGAGGCGCTCGGGGACGGTCCCAGCTCGGCGGACTCCTTGATCGCTCCTAGTTCGGCCACTCGGACACCGACATCGGCAACTGTCATGCTCCACCCGTTTCCTCGGCCGTCGGGGCGCGCCGATGGCGGCCCTGGGCAGTGCCCGCCATTGAAGGCGGCCGGGGCGCGCGCGGAGAACACCGACCACCCCCCTGACCGGGATAGGGGTGCCGTCCGCGGGCCCCCGCGGGCGGCGGACCCACGCTCCGGGGCCCCGGCGCGGGCGGGCGCAAGCGCCCCTTAAGGAGGTACGCGCAGGATCCGGGGGAATCGAGGTCCGCCATTCCACGGGCCCGCTGACCCGAGGGGATGCCGCGGATGTCACCGTCACGCTTCGCCACCTTCACCGAACTCCTCCGGGTTCGGGCGGCTGAACTCGCCGACGAGGACGTGCACATCTTCCTGCGCGACACGGCCGGCGGAGTGCAAGCCGACCGCCTCACCTACGGCGAGCTGGACCGCGAGGGGAGACGCATCGCGTCCTGCCTCCGGGAACACGGGGCGACCGGGCAGCCGGTGCTGCTCGTCTACTCCTCCACCGTCGAGTTCCTCAAGGCGTTCGCCGGCTGCCTCTACGCCGGTGCCATCGCGGTCCCCGTGCCCATGCCGGGCGAGGCGGGCCGCGACAAGCGGCTCAACCGCACCACCGCCGTGCTCAAGGACACCGCCGTGAAGGTGGTCCTCACCGAGACGGACGCCGCCCCCGAGGTCGCGCTCTGGCTCGCCCGCAACGCCGGCCCCGACGCGGTGTGCGTGGTCAGCGACGTGCCCGGCATCGGCGACGCCGACGCCTTCCAGCCCTTCAGCGCCCGCCCGGACGACCTGGTGTTCCTCCAGTACACCTCGGGCTCCGTCTCCGAACCGCGCGGCGTGACCGTCTCGCACCGCAACCTCCTGGCCAACCAGGCCGCCCTGCAGAAGGTGCTGCGGACCACCCGCGAGGACGTCTTCGGAAGCTGGCTGCCCTACTTCCACGACATGGGACTGGTCGCCCACCTCCTGCACCCGGTCTGGCTCGGCAGCCACAGCGTCCAGGTCACCCCGCTGTCCTTCGTCAAGCGCCCGCTGCGCTGGCTCCAGGCCATCGACGAGTACGGCGTCACCGTGGGCGGCGGCCCCAACTTCTCCTACGACCTGTGCGTACGCCGCGTGAAGGACGAGCAGATCGCCGCGCTGGACCTGTCCCGCTGGCGGCTGGCCCTCAACGGCGCGGAACCCGTACGCCCCGAGAGCCTCGACGAGTTCGCCGAGCGGTTCGCCCCGGCCGGATTCCGCCCCGAGGCCCTCTACCCCTGCTACGGACTGGCCGAGGCGACCCTGGTCGTCTCCGGCGGGGTCCCCGGCACCCCGCACGTCAGCAGGGACTTCGACAAGACCGCCCTGCAGCGCGACCAGGTGCTCCGCGCCGGTTCCGGACAGGACGTCAAGACCCTGATCGGCTGCGGCACCCCCGTCGACGTGGAGGTCCGCATCGTCGACCCGCTGACCCACCGCGAACTGCCGGGCGGCGCCGTCGGCGAGATCTGGCTGCGCGGCTACAGCGTGGCCCGCGGCTACTGGCGGCGGCCCACCGAGACCGCGCACACCTTCCTCGCCAGCCTCAACGGCGAGGAGAGCAACTTCCTGCGCACCGGCGACCTGGGCATGCTCGAAGAGGGCGAACTGTTCGTCACCGGGCGGCTCAAGGAAGTCATCATCATCAACGGCCGCAACGTGTACCCGCAGGACATCGAGTGGGCCGCCCGGACCGTCAGCCCCGCGCTGACCTTCGGCGCCGGCGCCGCGTTCTCCGTGGACGCCGGCGGCGAGCAGCTCGTCCTCGTCCAGGAGGTGCGCGGGGCGGGCAGCGCCGAACTGCGCACCGTCGCACAGCGGATCCAGGCCCTGATCGGCAAGCAGTTCGAGATCCCGGCCGGCAACGTGCTGCTCGTACGCCCCGGCACCGTACGCCGCACCAGCAGCGGCAAGGTCCAGCGCACCCTGATGCGCAAGCTCTTCCTCGACGGGGTGATGCGCGGCGAGTACGAGGTGCTGACCCCGGACGTGTTCGCGCTGGCCCGCGCCGAGGACGTGCTGTTCGGGGAAGACCTGCTGCGGCCGGAAGGAGCCGACGGAGGAAGACGGTGGTGACGTCGCTCCTCGGCGACCAGGCGGTGGCCCAGCAGCGCGAGAAGTCCGTCCGGGCCCGGGTGGCCGAGCTGGAGGCGCTGTTCGGCGACCCCTCGGACCCGGCCAACCCGGTCGGCTACACCGCGCTGCTGGAGGCCGACCGGGCCGCGGTGCCCTTCGCCGCGGGCGAGGCGCTGCTCGACGGCTTCGGCATCACCGACGAGTTCATACCGCGCGCCCTGGGCGGGCGGCTCGACGGGATGGACACTCTGGTCAGGATCATGCGCCCGGTCTTCCGCCGGGACGTGGGCCTGGCCATGGGCCACGGCATGACCACCTTCATGGCGGCTTCCGACGTCTGGACCGCCGGGAGCTCCCGGCAGCGGCACTGGCTCGCCGGGCTGCTGCGCGACGGCGGCAAGGCGGCCATCGCGCAGCACGAGACCGCCCACAGCAACGACTACGTCCGCAGTCAGGTCACCGCCCGCCGCAGCGGCGACGGCTACCTGATCAGCGGCGGAAAGCCCATGGTCAACGACCTGGAACGGGCCGGCGCGCTGGTGCTGTTCTGCCGTACCGACCCCGCCCCCGGCAGCCGCAGCCACTCGGTGCTCCTGCTGGAGCCCGGGCAGCTGACGGACGCACGGGCGGCCGTGACGGCGCGCCGGACCCCGGTCGGGCTGCGCGGCTGCAGGTTCGCCGGGGTCGAGTTCGACGACTGCCCGGTGCCCCGGTCCGCCCTGCTGGGCCCGGAGGGCAGCGGGATCACCACCGCCCTGCGCTCGTTCCAGATCAGCCGGACCGTGATCGCCGCGACGGCCGTCGCGGCCCTCGACACCAGCCTGCGCACCGCCGTCCGCTTCGACCGGGAGCGCTCCGGCGGCTGGCAGGCGGGCGGACGCGGGGACGGCGGCCGCACGGGCGCCGCGCTCACCAACGCCTTCGTCAACCTGCTGCTGTACGACGCCCTCGCCGTGGTCGCCACCCGGGCCCTGCACCTGCTGCCCGCCGAGACGAGCGTCTACTCGGCGGCGCTCAAGTACCTGCTGCCCCGCGTCCTCACCGAGACCATGTACGACCTGTCCATCGTGCTGGGCTCCGGCTTCTACACGCGCGAGGGCACGCTCGGCATCTTCCAGAAGCACGTCAGGGACGTACCGGTGCTCAGCCTCGGCCACGCCGGGACCGTCGCCTGCCAGGCCACCGTCATCCCGCAGATGCCACGGCTGGCGCGGGCCTCCTGGTTCGTCGAGGACGAGGCGCCCGCCGGGCTGTTCCGGCTGCAGGGCGACCTGCCGCCGCTGCGGACCGACCGGCTCAGCCTCGCGTGCGGCCGGGACTCGCTCAGCGCGACCATGCTCGCCGTCAGCGCGGGCATCGACGGCACCGGCCCCGTCGAGAGCGCCCTGCGCACGCTCGCCGGGCAGCTCGTCGAGGAGTTCCGCGACGTCCGGGCCCGGGTGCTGCGGCTGGAGGCGGCCGGTGCGGCGGCCACCGCGCAGCCCGCGAAGTTCGCCCTCATGGACCGGTACGCGCTGCTGCTGGCCGCGGCCGCCGTACTGGGCCTGTGGGACCAGGGCCGCTACGGGCCCGACCCCTTCCTCGCCGACCCGTCCTGGGCCGCCGCCGCGCTGCACCGCATCGCCCGGCGGCTGGGCACGCGCGTCGCCGACCTGCCGGCGGAGTGCGAGACCCGGATCCGGCACGAGGTCCAGCTCCGTTTCAGCACCCAGATCAGCTACGACCTCTACTCCACGCCCATCCCCGGCTGACCGGTTTCCCCCGGCCGCCGGTGGATGCCCGTACGCACTGAAGGAGTCCCACGATGACCGTTCCCACCGCTCGGCCCGCCGCGGCCATCGACGGCGTGCTGCCCCACGAGTGGCTGTACGCCCGGCTCTCGCTCTACCTGCGGCGCGCACCCGAGACCATCGACCCGAGCGTGCCGCTCGCCGAGTACGGCATGGACTCGGTGGCGGCCCTGAGCCTGTGCGGCGACCTGGAGGACGAGTTCGGCCTCGAGGTGGAGCCCACCCTGCTCTGGGACCACCCGACCGTGACCAGCCTGGTCGACTACCTGTCGACGGTGCTCCCGGCGGCCTCCCCGGACGCGCAGGGCCGGCACTGATGGGGGACATCGCCGTCGTCGGGATCGACTGCGCGTTCCCCGGGGCGGCCGGCGTGCAGGCGTACTGGGACCTGCTGATGCGCGGCGGGGACGGGATCGGCCCCGTCCCCGCGCAGCGCTGGGAAGCCCGGGACTTCCCCGCCGTCAGCGGCAGCGGCGGTTTCATCGACGACGCCGATGTCTTCGACAGCGACTTCTTCTCCGTCACCCCGCGCGAGGCCGCCGCCATGGATCCGCACCACCGGCTGCTGCTGCCCTGCGCATGGCGGGCCCTGGAGGACTCCGGCCGGGCCCCCGGCGACCTCGCGGGCACCGAGACCGGGGTGTTCATCGGTGTGATGGGCGGCGAATGGGGCCGCCTCACCATGAGCGACCTCGCCCGCGTCACCCCGCTCCTCGGCGCCGGCAGCAGCGCCGGCATGGCCGCCAACCGGATCTCCTACCACTTCAACTTCACCGGACCTAGCCTGGCCGTGGACACGGCCTGCTCGTCCTCGCTCGTCGCCGTCCACCTCGCCGCGGGCTCCCTGCTGACCGGGGAGTGCGACACCGCCCTGGCCGGCGGCGTCAACGTCGTGCTCTCGCCGTCCCTGGGCATGGTCTACGGCCAGCTCGGCCTGGCCGCCTCCGACGGACGCTGCAAGCCCTTCAGCGCCGACGCCGACGGCATCGGGCGCAGCGACGGCGTGGGCCTGGTGGTGCTGCGCCGCCTCGACGACGCGCTCGCCGACGGACAGCGGATCTACGCCGTCCTGCGCGGCAGCGCCGTCAACCAGGACGGTCGCAGCAACGGGGTGATCGCCCCCAACCGCTGGTCCCAGCAGCGGGTGCTGAACTCCGCGTACCGGCGCGCCGGGGTCACCCCCGACCGGGTCGCCTTCGTGGAGGCGCACGGCACCGGGACCGTGCTCGGCGACGCCATCGAGTGCGCGGCGCTCGGCGCGGTGCACGGGATCCCGCGCGAGACCCCCTGCGCGGTCGGCTCCGTCAAGGGCAACCTGGGCCACACCGAGGGCGCGGCGGGCATCGCCGGCCTCATCAAGACCGTGCTGGCCCTGCACCACCGGATCGTCCCCGCCAGCCTCTACGCCGACCGCGAGAACCCGCAGCTGCGGCTCGGCGAACGCGGCATGCGGCTGCTGAAGTCCCCGATGCGGCTGCCCCGCGGGGAGAGCCTCGCCGGGGTCAGCAGCTTCGGCATGGGCGGGACGAACGCCCACGCCGTCCTGGGCTCGGCGCCCCGGATCCCGGTCGCCGCGGGAGCCCGTACGGGCGCGGCACGCGACGCCGTCGGCGTCTTCACCGTCAGCGGCGACACCCCCGAGGCGCTGCGCCGCAACCTCGCCGCCCAGGCCGACGCGGTCGCCAGGCGGCCGCGCGGCGGGGCGGCGGCCCTGTGCCGGAGCAGCAACCGGATCAAGACCGGCCTGCCGTACCGGTTCGCGGCCCCCGTGCGCGACACCGACGAGCTCGTGGCCGAACTGCGCCGCGCGGCGGCCCCCCAGGACGCGGCCGGGAGCGGCGGACGCCCGTGGGGCAGGCCGGTCGTGGCCTTCCTCTTCACCGGCCAGGGCAGCGAGTACCCCGGCATGACGGCCGGGCTCCACCGCGACTCCCCGGCCTACCGGCGCCATCTCGCGGAGGCCGACGAGGCGCTCGCCGCACACCTCGGCACGTCGGTGCGCGAGCTGATCCTCAGCGGCGACGAACGGGTGCACCGGCCCGAGTTCGCGCAGCCCGCGCTGTTCGCCGTCGGCTACGCGCTGGCCCGTACGCTCACCTCGCTCGGGATCACCCCGGCGGCCGTCCTCGGCCACAGCCTGGGCGAGTACGCCGCCGCCGTGACCGCCGGGGCCCTCTCGCTCGACGAAGCCGCCCGCCTGGTCGTCCGGCGGGGCGCGCTGATGGGCGAACTGCCCGCCGACGGCGGCATGATCGCCGCAGCCACCGGCCCCGACGAGCTCGCGGAACTCCTGGCGGGGGAGCCGGGCACGGTCGTGGCGGCGCTCAACGGCCCAGCGGACACCGTGCTGTCCGGACCGCTGGAGGCACTGGAACGGATCGGGCGCGAGCTCACGGGCCGCGGCGTACGGGTCAAGCGGCTGCCGGTCTCCCACGCCTTCCACTCGCCCCTGATGGCCCCGGCCGCCGCGGGCCTGCGCACCGAGCCGGTGCGCTGCGGGCCGCCCACCGTGCCGGTGGCCTCGACCCGGCACGGCCGGATGCTGCGCCACGACCTCATGGACGCCGGCTACTGGGCCGACCAGATCGAGGAGCCCGTGCTCATGGACACCGCGCTCGGCGCGCTCGTCGCCGACGTCGCCCCCACCCACCTGATCGAGATCGGCCCGCGCGGCACGCTCCTGCAGATCGCCGCCCGGGGCGGGCGCGCGGCGGCGGCGGAGTTCCTGCACCCGGCCCCGGGCGCCGAAGCCACGGGGAAGGAGCTCGCGGCGACCGTCGCCGCCCTGTACCGCGGCGGGCTGGACCCGCTCTGGGAGGAGCTGTACGCGCCGGAGCACCGGGTCGTCGAAGCGCTGAGCCCGTACGTGTTCTCGTCGGCGCAGCGCCACTGGGACCGGCAGGCGTTCGTGCACTCGGCCCAGCCCCAGCCCCAGCCCGCCCCGCCTCAGGCCGCAGGGCCCGTCGCCGTCCCGGCGGTCACCGACCCGCCGGTCGCCGAGCCCCCAGGGGCCGGGACCGGGGCCCACTCTGACGACCCGGTGCTGCTCGCGGTCGTCCAGGCCGTCACCGAGGTCGGCGGCTATCCCCCGGAACGCGTCGTGCGCGAGGCCCGCTTCTACGAGGACCTCGGCTTCGACTCGGTGATGATCATGCAGCTCAAGAACCAGGTGGAGGCCAGGCTGCCGCGGGTCGGCGAGGTCTCCGTGCAGCAGATGCTGCCCGCCCTGCGCTCGGTCGGCTCGCTGGCCGCCTTCCTCGACGACATGCTCCTGGCGAGGTCGGCATGACGCGGGCCGCGCACGCGGCGGACCGCGCCGCGGTGTACCTCGCGGGGACCGGTACGGCGCTGCCCGGCGCCCCGGTGGACAACACCGCGCTCGGCGCGCTGCTGGGCGTGAGCGAGGAGTGGATCGACATCTTCGTCGGCACCAGGACCCGGCACTTCGGCTGGGACCCGGTCACCGGAGAGGTCCGCGGCTCCCTCGCCGACCTGTGCGCCGAGGCCGGCGCCCAGGCCATGGGCGCCGCGGGACTCGGCCCCGCCGACATCGAGTTCGTGGTCCTCGCGACCGCCACCCCCGACCTGCTGCTGCCGACCACCGCGACCGAGGTCGCCGACCGGCTGGGCCTCGACCACCTGCCCGTCTACCAGATCCAGGCGGGCTGCTCCGGCGCAGTCCAGGCCCTCGACCTGGGCCGCACCCTGATCCTCGGCGGCCGCCGGGCCGGCCTGATCCTCGGCGGGGACGTCACGCACCGGTTCCTGTCGCCGCGGCGGGACGCCGCCCGGATGCCCACCGAGGAACTGGTCAACTACGTCCTCTTCGGGGACGGGGCCGGCGCCGCGGTCCTCACGGACGAGCCCGAGGGCGAGCGGGTCGCCGTACGAGCGGTGCTGAACTCCTGGACCGGGCAGGGCCGTCCGCCCGGCCAGCTCCTGGACTGGTACGGAACCACCGACCGCGACTCGGAGCGGCGGATGCTGGCCGAGGACTACAAGGCGATCGAGGAGCACGTGCCGAAGATCTCCGTGGAGATCCTCTGGGAACTGCTCGGGGGCCTCGGGTGGAGCCTCGACGACATCGGCTTCCTGCTGCCGCCCCAGCTGTCCGAGCGGATGACCGCACGCATCGTGGAGCGGCTGCCGGCCGGCCCCGCGCGGGAGGTCTCCTGCGTGTCCGAGACCGGCAACACGGGCAACGCCCTGCCCTTCCTGCAACTGGAGCGTCTGCTCCCGCAGTTCGCCGCCGGCGACCGGGCACTGGCCCTGTGCGTGGAGTCCAGCAGGTGGATCCGGGCCGGGTTCGCCCTGGAGAAGGTGTGAGGCGTCGATGACGACGGGACTGGACCGACTGCGCGAACTGCGCGCACAGGGTCTGCTGGAGAAGGCGTACGACGAGGTACCCGGACTGCTCGCGCAGGAGGGCGGGCCGGACGGCCCCGGATCCGGGGCCGGGACGGCCGGAGGAGCGGTGTCCGCGGCCGCGGCCGGCCGGCTGCTCGGCGGGCTCGACGCCGACGCCGTACTGGCCCACCACCCGCGGACCCCCGTCGTGACGGTGGCCGTCACCGGCCAGTCCACCGTCGGCCACGTCGTCGACCCGCTCCGGGGCGAACTGGCCCGGCACGGCCTGCTGTTGAGGCCGGTGCTCGGCGAACACGGCACCTACCTGCGCGACCTGACCGACCCCGGAAGCGAGCTGTGGACGGCCCGGCCGGACCTCACCCTGTGCCTGCTGGACGCCGAGACCGTCTTCGCGGAGGTTCCCGCGGTGTGGCGGCCCGAGGACGTGGAACGTGCGGCCGAGGAGGTCCTCGGCCGGTGCGCCGCGCTGGCCGGGGCGGCTCCGGGGACCCTGGTGTTCAACACCCTTCCGCTGCCGCGCGGTTACAGCCACCAGCTGATCGACCACCGCTCCCGGGCCCTCCTGGGCGCCGTGTGGCGGGAGTTCAACGCCCGCCTGCTGCGGCTCGCCGCGTCCGCCGCCCGGCTCGTGGTGATCGACCTGGAACCGCTGGTCGGCGAGGGCGGGCCGGTCACCGACCCGCGGCTGGCCCGCCACGCCAAGGTCCAGCTCGGAGCGGAACTCCTCGCCGCCTACGCCCGCGAGGTCGGCCACCTGGCCCGCGCGCTGGCCGGCCGGGTCCGCAAGTGCCTCGTGCTCGACCTCGACAACACCCTGTGGGACGGGGTGCTCGGCGAGGAGGGGCCCGAGGGCATCGCGGCGGCCGGCACCCTGCGCGGGGAGGCCTTCGGGGCCTTCCAGAAGTGCGTCAAACAGCTCGGCTCCCAGGGCGTGCTCCTCGCGGTCAGCAGCAAGAACGACGAGGGTCCGGTCCTCGGGGCGCTGAAAACCCACCCCGATCTGGTGCTGCGCGAGGCCGACTTCGTACGGATCAACGCCAACTGGGAGCCCAAGGACGCCAATCTGGCCGACATCGCGCAGGCACTGGACCTCGGAGCCGACGCCCTCGTCTTCGCCGACGACTCACCGGCCGAGCGCGCGCAGGTGCGGCACGGGGCGCCCGACGTGGCCGTCGTGGCCCTCGACGGGGAACCCGCGCTGCACGTGACCCGGCTGCTGGCCGACGGCTGGTTCGACACCCTGCGGCTGACCGACGAGGACCGGGCCAGGACCGGCGACTACCACCGGCAGCGCGAGCGCCGGGCGCTGCAGGCGGGTTCGGGATCCCACGAGGAGTTCCTGCGGGCCTTGGAGGTGCGGGTCGGGCTCGGCCCGCCCCGCCCCCACGAGTTCGCCCGGATGTCCCAGCTGACCCTGCGCACGAATCAGTTCAACCTGGCCGGCGGGGGCCACACCGAGTCCGAACTGGCCGCCCTGGCCGCCGACCCCGCACGCCTGCTGCTCGCCGCCCGCAGTGCGGACCGGTTCGGCGACAACGGCCTGGTCGGCGCGGTGCTCGGAACCGTCACGGAGGGGGTCCTGCTGCTGGACAACATGTGGCTCAGCTGCCGGGTGCTCGCCCGCGGCGTCGAACAGGCCTGCCTCGCGGTGCTGTTGGAGCAGGCCCGCGCCCTCGGACTGACCGGGGTGACCGCCCGGTACGTCCCCACCCCGCGCAACCACCGCGCCCGCGACTTCTACCCGTCCTGCGGATTCACGCGGGCGGATGCCGGCGGGCCGGCGGACGCGGCGGTGGAGTTCCACCACGACCTGGCGCGGGTGCCGGAAGTCCCGGCGCACGTGCGCATCACCGAAACCCCAGGGGGAAGACGGACGGATGAGCCTCGATAGCCTCGACGTGTTCCTGCGGACGGTCCGTGACGACCTCGGCCTGGACATCGCGATTCCCGAAGGCGCGGACACCGCACTGGCGGACCTGCCCGGCTGGGACTCGCTGAACCTGCTTCGCCTGGTGGCGCTCCTGGAGGAGTCGGGCCACCGGGTACCGGTACACCGTCTGCTGGAGGCGCACCGCCTCCGGGAGATCCACACCCTCGTGAAGGAGTACGGATGACTGCCCCGGGCAGCCCCTCGCTCGGCCCACCGCTCGGTGAGCCCGTCGCCGTGGTCCCGGGAGGCGACTCGTGGGACCGGGTCAGGGACGACCTCGCCGCCCACGGGACGGCGCTCGTCTACGCATGGCTGAGGGACCTGGAGCCGCGCGTGCCGTCCGGGGACGGGCTGCGCGAGCTGCTCGGCCGGGACTGGACGCGCTACCTCGACCTGACGCACGCGGACGTACGCGACCGCTACATCGCCTCCCGGATGCTCCTGAAGTACGCGGCGGGCGCGGTGCTCGACAGCGATCCCGCGGACCTGGAACTGGCCTACGGGCCGACCGGCCGCCCGTACCTGCGCGGCTGCGACCAGATCGACATCAGCCTCAGCCACACCGAGGACCTGCTGCTCGTCGGACTGACGACCACCGGCCTGATCGGGGTGGACGCGGAACGGGCCGACCGCGAGATGCACGGGGGCGGACTGGGCCGGCACATCTGCACGCCGTACGAGTCGGTGCTGCTGTCCGGGATGCCGGTGGCGGAGCGCAACGACGCGCTGGTGCGGCTGTGGACCCTCAAGGAGGCCTACAGCAAGGCCATCGGCCAGGGCATGCAGTTCCGGTTCACGGAGTTCGGTTTCGGTCCGGACGGCAGGGCCGTGCGGGTCCAGCGGCCCGACGGGACCGCCGGGACCGGGGACGAGTGGATCTTCCGTACGTTCCCGGTCGCCGACGGCTACGTCGTCAGTGCCGCGGTGTACGACGCGGGCTTCGGCCGGCTCCAGGACGCCCACGTCACCACGATGCTCGACCAGGACTGCGCGGACGCGATCACGGAGGCGCTGGACGAGACCGCGTACGAGGAGGCGGTGTACGGCGGGATCGCGTACGACGGGACGGTGTACGGCGAGGGCGCCGGCCGCTGAGTGCACATCGCCGGGATCACGACAAGGAGGGCACCGTTCCCCCGGAGAGCATCTCCTGCCGGGCGGCGTTGTAGCCGGCCTGGAAGCGGCTGGTGGCCTCCAGCTCCTCGGTGATCTCGGCGATGTGGCGGCGGCAGGTCCGCACGGACATGCCGAGCCGGCGCGCGACCATCTCGTCCTTGTACCCCTTGGTCATCAGCCGGATGATCGACCACTTGAGCTCGTCCGAGGAAGCCGGGGAGCGCTGGGACTCGACGACGTACGGCGACGCACCGTCCCACAGGTACTCGAAGACGGAGCACAGGAACGCCACGAGCGTGGGCTCGCGGACGATCGCCGCACCGGGGGTGCTGCCGCCACGGGTGCGCTCCGGCAGGAAGACGACCTCCCGGTCGTAGATGATCAGCCGGTCGATGACTTCGTCCGCGGTCCGGATCTCCGCGCCCTGTTCGCTGACCTCGCGGACGTAGGAGCGGGTGGGCAGGTCATTGCGGGCGGTGTGCTGATAGATCGTCCGGATCCGGACGCCGCGGGAGAGGGTGGACAGGGCCGAGTCCCTGGCCTCCGCGAGCAGATCCGCCGGCCGTGCGCCACCGGGCTGGACGGTGAGCAGCTCGCTCTTGCAGTTCTGGCTCAGGTGGTCGAGCATCGCCTGGATCCGGGAGACGTCGGTGATGACGTCGAAGGCCTCCAGCCGGTTGCGCAGGCGGCGCCCCTCGAAGTACAGGGGTGTCAGGGACAGCAGCTTGGCCCGGACGTCGGTGACCGCCTGCTGCAGGTCGCGTATGTGCCGTTCGGCGGGTCCCACCAGGGATGCGGCTGCGACGTCCGGGGTGACGGGGGTCAGCTCTTCGGGGTTTCCCGGCATTGACTGCAACAGGCGGACTCCGCGGAGCACCTGCTCCACCCGGGTGATCTCCTCGGGCGTCAGCGACAGTTGTTCGGCAATCTGCTCACGGGCGAAGCGGCCGCGCTCTACCGCCAGACCGTACGCGGTGGCGCTGATGTCGTCCAGCTCGGCGAACCCTGAATCCGAGCCCTCCCCAGTAAACATGCCAGCCCCCGCTGATCGGTGTAATTGCTGCCACGTAACTTTACGCCAACGTCCCGCCCTTGGCGTGGCTGATCGAGATCAAGCAGTCTGTTCGCATCGCCCGGAGCCAGCGAGACGTAAGGGTCCGGAGGTACGGGTGGAGTGGATCTCGATCTTCGACTGGGGGAAGTCGTGAGGACAGTTTCCGTTAAGGTATCTTCGATTTGCTTGACTGTTGTGACGAGTGTGGTATTAGCGGTGGGAGTTCAGGCCATGGCGGGCCCGGTGGTGTCGAACGCGGCCCCCGAGTCCGTGATCGCCGTCCAGCTCGATGGGGACACCCCGGAGGTGGGTGTCGTACCGGACGACGACCGATGGGGCTGACCGGCACCCACCGCTGACGGTTCAGAAGGCGCTCCCCGCACGGCAGATGCGGGGAGCGCTTCTCCGTACCGGAGCGCCCACGGCGGCGAGCCGGGCAGCCGGCACCGCTATGGCACTCAGCAGTACGCCGTTCTCCGCCGACCAGCGGCCGCTGAACGCGGTCGGCCCGGCCGGGGAGAGTGTGGAGGGATCCGGCAGGAGCCGGGCGTGGAAGGTCTCCTGCACCGGATCGACGCCCACCAGGGCGTCGGTGAAGTCGAGTTCCTGCCCCGTGAGCGGGAACCAGGTCTTGTAGACGGCCTCCTTGATGCTGAAGAGCAGCCGGTCCCACGCCACCTCGGGCACCGCCCGCCCCAGCTCCCGTACGAGACGGAGCTCCTCGGGCAGTGCGATCGAGTCGAGCACTCCTTCCGGCATGGGGGCGTTGGGCTCCGCGTCGACTCCCACGGAGGCGAACTCGGCGCTGCGGGCGAGTGCCACGCCCCGGAAACCGGCGCAGTGGGTCATGGATCCCACGACCGAAGGCGCCCACTGCGGGACACCGCGCCGGCCCGGCACCACGGGAGCGGGGGGCAGGCCCAGCTTTCCCATGGCGCGACGGGCGCACCACCTGACGGTGCCGAACTCCAGCCGCCGCTTGGGTACGGCATTGCGGATCAGGTGCTCTTCCTCGGGGTAGAGGAAGACGTCGGCAGGGTCGGTGGTGGCTTCGGCGGTCGCGACGTTCGCGGGCAGGAGCTTTGTGAGCACGGCATTCCCTCGGGTCGCTGTTTCGGTCTGACAGCTCCCACACTCACGCCGTCGCCCCGCCTCGACCAGCAACGAAGTCCCAGGTCAACCGGACTGACCCGGAGTAACCCCGGTTCTCTCCCAGGCTGCTGCCATCCACCGGTCCGTCCATGCGTAGCCTGCGGGCAGACTGGCAGCCGGCCGCGCGGCATTGTCATCTCCCTGCCATGCGGCCGAACAGGGGTTCGTTCTCGTCAATTGAGGGGTAGGGAAGGGGTGTTCATGCCGCAGTCGGTCGTCCACACTCGCGGAATGCCGCACGGAAACCTCATGGGTATCAGCGACCTCCATGTCGGATTCCCGGAGAACCGCCGGATCGTCGAGGAGCTCCGTCCCGACAGTCCCGCCGACTGGCTCCTCGTGGCCGGCGACGTGAGCGAGTCGCTCGACGACCTCCGATGGGTCCTCGACCTGCTCACCCGGCGCTACGCCACCGTGGTGTGGGCGCCCGGGAACCACGAACTGTGGACCGTGCGGGACGATCCGCACCCCCTGCGCGGGGAGGCGCGCTACCGGCGGCTGGTCGAGATCTGCCGCTCCTTCGGCGTGCACACGCCCGAGGACCCCTACCCCGTCTGGTCGGGGCCGGGCGGCCCGCTCATCGTGGCCCCCCTCTTCCTGCTGTACGACTACACCTTCCGCACGCCCACCGCCGCCACCAAGGAAGAGGCGCTTGAACAGGCGTACGAGGCCGGAGTGGTGTGCTCGGACGAGTTCATGCTGCACCCCGACCCCTACGCCTCCCGGGAGGCCTGGTGCCGGGCCCGGGTCGCCGCCACCGAACAGCGGCTGGCCGCCTGCGACCCCGACCTGCGCACCGTGCTCGTCAACCACTTCCCGCTCGTGCGCACCCCCACCCGGATCCTGCGGCACCCGGAGTTCGCCCAGTGGTGCGGCACCGAGCTCACCGCCGACTGGCACACCCGGTTCCGGGCCGCCGCGGTCGTCTACGGGCATCTGCACATCCCGCGCACCACGTGGTACGACGGCGTGCGCTTCGAGGAGGTGTCCGTCGGCTATCCGCGCGAGTGGCAGACTCCCGGCCACCCGCGGGACACCCCGCGCCGGATCTTCCCCGCCACCGGCCCCGGGAATTGATGCCTGGCAACTTCCGGACAGTGTGGGCGGTGCCATCCCCGCCTAGACTGCTCGTGAATTCTTGCTCGCTCCACGCTCGAACATCCCTTTTCCGTTCTCGTGCTTTCCCGGCGAAGAAGCGGAACCGGGACACTGGGGGACTCTTATGCTTTTGTTCCGGCGCGCCGAGGAAATCTCTCTCTTAGATGCACTGCTTTCGGGATGCGCATCCGGCAATTCCGGACTGCTGCTCGTCGAAGGCGCGGTCGGCTGCGGAAAGAGCGAATTCCTGGAAACGGCCGCCGGACTGGCGGAGATCCGCGGCGCAACCGTTCTGCGCGCCATCGGCACCGCGGCCGAACAAGGCCATCCGCTGGGCGTCCTGCGCCAGCTGGCCGCCGACGCCCCGGCCGGTGCGCTGCCCGCGCCGGCGCCCGACGAGGCGGACCGGGTCGAGGCCATGCGGGCCTTCGCCGCGGCCGTCCGCGCACTGGGCACCGCCGCACCGGTGGTCGTCCTCGTCGACGACCTGCACCACGTCGACGAGCTCTCCCGCCGCTACCTGCTGCACCTCGCGCGCGGCACCCGGCAGGCCGGGGTCCTGCTGGTCCTCGCCGAATCCGCGCACGAACACGGCGACGACCCGCTGCTGGGCACCGAGCTGATGCGGCTGCCCCACTTCGCGCGGCTGCGCCTGCACCGGCTCGCCCCCGAAGCCGTCCGCGCGATGACGGCGGACCGCACCGAGGCGGAGGCCGACCGGCTGTACGAGGTCACCGGTGGAAACCCGCTGCTGCTGCGGGCCCTGCTGCAGGACCCGCAGGCCCGGCCCGGCGACTGCTACGCCCGGGCCGTCCTCGCCTGCTTCCACCGCAGCGGTCCCGCCACGGCCGAACTGGCCGGGGCGATCGCCGTACTCGACGACCTCGCGACGCCCGCCCACCTCGCACGGCTGACCGGCGCCGCCGAGGCCACCGCGGCCCGGGCGCTCACGGCGCTGGAGGCCGCGGGCCTGCTCGCCCCCGGGGGCGGATTCCGCCACCCGGCCGCGCGGGCCGCCGTACTCGACCGGACGGACCCGGCCGACCGGCCGGCCCTGCACCGGGAAGCCGCCCTGCTGGCCCGCGCGTCGGGCGCGCCCGACACCGCGGTCGCCGCGCAGCTCCTCGCCGCACGGCACACCCGCGAGGAATGGGCGCTGCCCGTCCTGCGCTCCGCCGCCGACCAGCACGTCGCGGACGGGGAGCCGGACCTGGCCGTGGCCCTCCTGCGGCTCGCCCACGAGGCGTGCCCGGACGACGCGCTGCGCGCCGAAGTGAGCGTCAGGCTCAGCACCGTCGCCGGCCGCACCGACCCGGCCGCCGCCGAACACCACCTCGCGGTCCCGCTGGCCGCCGTGGCCGGGGGCAGGCTGGACCCGCACGCGCTCGGCTCGCTGGCCCGGGCACTCGCCGCCCAGGGCCGCATCGACGCGGCGGTCGACGTACTGGAACGGCTCCCGCCCGCCGACGGGCGCCGCACCGGCGTTCCGGGGGAGGACCCGCTGGACGGTCTCTCGGCCTTCCCCCAGTGGGCGGCCTCCGCCCGCCGCGGCGCACCCGCCGAGGGCGGGCCGCACCCGGCCGCCCGTCCTGCCCGGGCCGCCGTCCACCCGGCCGCCCTGTGGACCCTGCCGGGGGAGCCGGAGGAGGGCGCGGCCGTCCGCGCCGCCGAACTGTTCCTGCGCGGCGCCACCCTCGCCGAGGGCACGGTGGAACCGGTGGCGCAAGCCCTGCGCACCCTGCTGTACCTGGACGGCCCGGCCCGTGCGCTGCCCTGGTGCGAGGAGTTCGTCCGGCAGGCGACGCGGCGCGGAGCCACCGGCTGGCGGGCCGTGTTCGCCGGTCTGCTCGCCGAGGCACGGCTGCGCGCGGGCGACCTGACGGGCGCGGCGGACGCCGCCGAGGAGGTCCTGCGCTCGGCGCCGGGCCGGCGCGGCAGCATCCTGCTGAGCGCGGTGGCGGGGACGCTCGCCCGGGCCCGCATCGCCATGGGCCGGACCGAGGAGGCGGCGGCCGTCCTGAGCCGGCCCGTCCCCGCCGAACTGGCGGGAAGCGTCCACGTCCTGGGCCACCTGCGCGCCCGGGGCCAGTACGCGCTGGCGACGAGCCGGTTCCACGCGGCACTGGGCGACTTCCTGGACATCGGCCGCCACATGAAGCGGTGGGGCCTGGACCGGCCCCGGGTCCTGCCCTGGCGCACGGACGCGGCGGAGGCCCTGCTCCGGCTCGGCGAGGCCCACCAGGCGGAACGGTTCCTCGCGGACCAGCTGACCACGCGGGACGCCGCCGACCCGTGGGTGCGCGGCACGTCGCTGCGGCTGCGGGCGTCCCTGCGCGAGCCGAGGGAGCGGCAGGCGATGCTCGCCCGGGCCGTCGACGAACTGCAGCGCTCCGGGGACCAGTACGAACTGGCCCGCGCCATGGGCGATTTCGGCCAGGTGCTGCGCGAGGTGGGCGAACCGGCCCGGGCTGGCATGGTCGACCGCAGGGCCTGGCACCTGGCCAAGGAGAGCGGGGCCGAGGCCCTGTGCGTGAAGATCCTGCCCGGCCACACCGGTGAGGACGACGAGGCGCAGGAGGCGGCCGAGGCGCCGGACGCCGGACTGGTGGCGAGCCTGAGCGAGTCGGAGCGGCGGGTGGCCCTGCTCGCGGTGCACGGCCACACCAACCGGGAGATCGCCAAGAAGCTCTTCATCACCGTGAGTACGGTGGAACAGCACCTGACCCGGGTCTACCGGAAACTGAACATCCCCGGCCGGCAGGCGCTCCCGGCCGACCTCCAGCCGGGCGTCGCGGAGCTCGTCTGACGCGGCGGGGGTCCGGTATGACAAGGTGATGGCAAGCCAATCCCCTCCGGCCCGTGCGTGGCAGACATCAGGGACTCCCGGCCCCGCCGCGCACGCCGGAACCTGCCGGTGCACGCTCTTCGGTGGCTTCCGCGCCCGGTGTGCGGGACAGTCGGTCATGAGGACGTAGCCCGCAGGGAGGGCACCATGACCACACCGACACACGACCAGCCGTGGCGCACCGCGTCGCCCGGACAGGTCCGCGACGCCATGATCGACCGGGTCGAGGAGCGACTCGCCGGACTGCTCGCCGAGGAGCACCGCAACCGGCGTACGTCCGACCCGCGCAGCGCCGTCCTGGTGATGGGCGTGGCCGAGCTCGTCCAGGCCGGCGGGGAGCGGGCCCGCCCCGCGATCTGCCTCACCGGGTACCTCGCCGCCGGCGGCGACCCGGAGGGGGAGGACGCGGTGACGGCCGCCGCCGCACTCGAACTGCTCGACACCTGCCTGGTGATCCGGGCGGACGTACGGGACAACGCGCCGCTGCGGCGGGGCATCCCGACCCTGCACATCAGCCATGCCGCCGAGCACGAGCGCAACGGCTGGCGCGGCGAACCGCGCCGCTTCGGGGAGGGCACCGCCGTCCTCGCCGGGGACCTGGCCCTCGCCTACGGGGACCGGCTGGCGGTCCGGCTGCCGCACGGGGCCCGGCGATTGTGGGACGACCTGCGCGCCGAGCGGGCGATCGGCGCGCACATGGAGGCCGCCGCGGCCACCGAGTACCTCGACGACGCCTGGCCCGGGCAGTGCCTGGAGGGCTGCGGCAGCGGCTGCGGCGCGGGCTGGTACGGGCTGCGGCACTCGCTGCTGATGGGCGCCGCGCTCGCCGGCCGCGAGGACCTGGGCGAGGCCTACGAGGAATACGCCCGGGCCGTGCATGGCGCCTGGCGGATCCGCGGCTTCCTCAGCGGCGGCCCGGGCTTCGACGGCGACGCCCAGTTCCTGCGCGACGTGTTCTTCGACGCGCAGGCGCGGGAACGGGCCGAGGAGACGATCGCCGCCCTCGTGGTCCGCGCGGACGAAGCCGTGGCCGCCGCCCGCATCCCCCGCGCCTGGCGCACCGAACTGGGCGCCCTGGCCCGAGAATTCGCGGGCTAGCCCGCCTGCCGTGCCTCTGCCGCGGGGCGGGACCGTGCGACTCAAAGCCGGGGCTCCGCCCCGCACCCCGCGCCTCAAACGCCGGCGAGGCTGAACTACCGGGGCTCCGCCCCTAGCCCCGCGCCTCAAACGCCGGCGGGGCTGGGGGTGCGGCGGGACGGGATGGTGCGGCTCAAAGACCGGGGCTCCGCCCCGGACCCCGCTCCTCAAACGCCGGAGGGGCTGGATTGTGCGGCGAGGCTGGATGGTGCGGCGGAGCCGAAAGGTCGCAGGGGCTGAAGCAGCAGCCTTGGCTCCCGCCGGGGTTGGGTGTGTGTCGGGGTGATCCCCGCAGGGCGTCGAACGCAAGGTGCCTCGGCCCGCCGACCCCCCGACACGTTCGGCGCCCGAGGAGACGCCCCGGCGCGCGCCCGCCCCCACCCGCACCGGCGCAGCCAGCCGCCCGGGCCCACCCGTACTGGCGAAGCCCGCCGCCGGCCCGGCCTGAGCGGCGCAGCCGAACGGCCTAGCGGTCAGGTTGGGGTTGGGCGGGGGTCGCCTGGGCGGAGGCGGGTCAGCCAGGTGCGGAGGGCGCCCCGGCGGACCCGGCCGCCCTCGTCGCGCGGCAGCGCGCCGACGATCTCCAGACGGGTGGGCAGGAAGGCCTCCGCGACGCCCAGGGACACGAGGTGCTCGCGCAGTTCGGCCGGCCCCGGCGGCCGGTCCAGGGCGGTCGGGACCACGACGGCACAGGGCAGCTCCCCGTGCTCGGGATCGGTGTAGGCGACGACCGCCGCCTCCCGCACCCGGGGGTGGGCCAGCAGCCGCTCCTCCACCTCGGCGACCGGGACCATGAAGATGGCGCCGGTCCGGGTGCCGGCCCGGGCCAGGACCCGTATCCCGCCGTGCCGGTCGGCCGTCGCCAGATCCCCCGTGCCGAGCCACCCGTCCCCCTCCTCCCAGGTGGCCACCGGCGCCGGAGCACCGTGCCGCCAGGTGGCCAGGCAGACGGACGGGCCCCGCACCTCCAGGGGGGACGCCGCGTCCGCCGCCGACACCTCCAGCCCCCGCAGCGGGAGCGCGCCGTCACCGCCCCGCGCGGTGTCGGAGAGCGCGCCCATGCCGACTTCGGGCGCGCCCCACACGGAGAGCACCGGTACGCCGAACACCTCGCGGAGTTCGGCGGCGAGCGGCGCCGGGGTGCTGGTGCGGCCCCCCGACAGCACCAGCCGCAGCCGGTCCGTCTCCCGGGGGCGCCGGCGCTGCGCGGTGACCAGCTCGGCCAGGTAGGCCGGCTCGGCGTAGACCTGGTCGACCCCGGCCGCGGCCATCAGGTCCAGGCAGCGGCCCGGATCCCACACGTCCTGGTAGACCCCCGTCCCGCCGACCGCCAGCGGCCAGCACACGGTGTAGATCAGCGAGGCCAGCGAGGTGAGCGGCAGCGTGCTCAGGAAGACCTCGCCCGGCCGCCGCCCCGGGCCGTCGGGCCCGCTCTGGGCCGAGATGTTGGCGTACAGGGTGTTGGGGGAGTGCAGCACCGAGGTGTACGCGTCCCGCAGCCCCATGACGCTGATCAGCAGCGCGGGCCGGTCGGCCTGCCCGGCGCGCGGCCGGCTGCGCAGGCCCGCCTCGGTGCGCTCGTGGGCGGTGCGCCGGAAGTACGCGCCGAAGTCGACCGCTCCGGTCGCCGCGGCATCCCCCAGGACGACCCGGTGGCGCAGCCACGGCAGCCGCCCGGCGAGGTCCGCGAGGGCCTCCGCGTGCGCGAAGCCCTCCCATACGTCGGGCACCACGCAGACCCGGGCCCGGGTGCCGTCCAGGATCCGGTGCAGCCCGTGAGCCCGTACCGTCGGCAGTACAGGCACGGCGACCGCGCCGATCCGCAGACAGGCGAGGGTGAGCGCCGCGGTCTCCCACCAGTCGGGCAGCTGGAGGGCGACCGGATCGCCCGGGGCGACCCCGAGCGAGGTCAGGGCGCCGGCGAACCGGTCGACGTACAGGGCGAGCTGGGCGTAGGTGAGGGTGACCCGGCGCAGGCCGGCGGGCCGGTGGGCGCGCTCCGAGACGATCGCGGGGCGCTCGGGCGCGCGGGCGGCCGTACGGTACAGGTCGTCGAGGAAGGTCTGCGGGCGCCACCAGCCGGCGGCCCGGAACCGGTCCGCGACCTCGGCGGGCGGGACCAGGTCCAGGGGGCGGGCGGGCGCCCGCCCGGGGCGTGCGTCCGCCGTACCGGGCATGGCGGAGCCGGGCACGCCGGAGCCGGTCAGGCCCATCGGCCCACCGCCCCGGCCACCTGCACGCGCGAACTGCACCCGAGGCGGCGCATCACGTGGCGGACGTGGTTGACGACGGTCCACTCGGAGATGTCCAGCTTGGCCGCTATCTGACGGTTCGTCATGCCTTCGGAGACCAGCAGGGCCACCTGGACCTGCCGCGGGGTGAGCGACTGCGCCTCGGGGGCCGCCCCGGCCGCGGCGCGCCGCGAGGGCGCCGGCGCCGAAAGGGCCTCCGCCACCGCCGCGGGCACGGACATCCGGACGCCCTCCGCCCAGGCCACGGCGAAGTCGGTCCAGCCGAGGCGGGCGCTCAGTTCCGTACGGGCCCGCTCGGCGGCGGAGCGCCACTCGTCCGGCACCTCCGCGCCCGTCTCGCCGCGCAGGGTGTCGGCCGCCGCCAGCAGCCGTACCGTCCGCGGCCGCTGGGCGGGCGCGGTGCGGAGCAGCAGCAGGGAGAACTCCTCCAGTGCGCCCGGCAGTTCGGTCCGCTCCCCGAAGGCCCCGTACAGCCGCAGACTCTCCCGCAGCGCCCGGTCCGCCCCGTCCGGCTCGTCGCCCTCCAGAGCGAGCGCGGCCACGGTCCGCAGGGCGCCCGCGAGCCCCCGCCCGTCGCGGATCCGCCGGAACGTCTCCACGGACCGGTCCAGCAGCTCCTGCGCCTTGCGCCGGTCCCCCTCGGCGCGCAGGACGGCGGCGAGCGAGCCCGCGGCCTCGGCCGCGCCCCCGGTCACGCCCATCGACTCCAGCGCGTTGAGGGCGGTCACCAGGACGGCCCGCGCGCCCGCAGGATCACCGGCCCGCAGCAGGGCCGCGCCGAGCCGGGCGGAGGCGAGCGCGTTCTGCCGGCGGTCGCCGACGGACTTGCCCAGGGCCAGGGCGTGCCGGTGGCGGCGGACGGCCTCCTGCGGATCGCCGAGGGCGAGCGCGAAGACGCCGGACAGGTCGGCGAGCCGGGCCCGTACGGCCTCCAGCAGCACCGCCCCACCTGCCTCGGCGATGTCGTCGCACCACTCCAGTCCCTCCCGCAGCCGCCCCTGGGCCAGCCACGGGAGGCGGCAGCCGAGCACCAGGGCGGCCGCCGTCTCGCTGTCGCCGCGCTCGCGCAGCCGCCGCAGGGCGCCGCTCACGTTCGCGCCCTCGGCCGCCAGCTCCCGCAGCAGCCTCTCCTGTCCGGTGCCGCGCAGTCCCGGCAGGGCGGCGGTCACCAGCGACCGGTAGCGCTCCGCGTGTGCGTCCAGCGCCGCACCCTCACGGCCCGAATCCGCCAACTCGGCCCGGCAGTGCGATCGTACGGGCTCGGGCACGGCCAGCCGCGGCTCGCCCTGTTCCTCGCCCACCACGGCGAGCAGCCCGCGGTCCAGCAGGGTCTCGACGGCCGCCTCGGCCGACAGCCCGGCCGCCGACAGGCCGAAGCCGGGCTCGTACACCGAGAGCCGGCCCAGCAGGGCGCGGGCTCCGTCGTCCAGGCCGCGGCAGCTCCACTCGGCGAGCGCGGCGAGCGAGCGGTGCCGCTCCGGCGCGTTCGCCGGGCCGCCCGACAGGATGGTCGTACGGCCGCGCAGGCGCGCCGGCAGCAGGTGCGGGGGGAACAACCGCAGCCGCCGCGCGGCGAGTTCGACGGCCAGCGGTAGGCCGCCCAGCAGCGTGCAGATCTCGGCGACGGCCCCGGCGTTCTCCTCGGTGAGCGCGAAGGAGGGGTCGGCGTCCCGGGCCCGGCGCACGAACAGCGCGACCGAGGCCGCCTCCTGCACCTCGTGCGGATCGGCGACGCCGCCGGCCGGCCCGCGCCGCGGCCCCGGCACGGGCAGCGGCGCCAGCGGCAGCAACTGCTCCCCGTACACGCCGAGCGGCTCCACGGCAGTGGCCAGCACCACCACGCGCGGATCACCGGCAAGAGCCTCCACGGCCGCGGCCGCCCCGGACCGCGCCTCGTGGTCACAGCCGTCAAGCACCACCAACACCCGACCGGACACCCCGAGCACGTCGGACACCCCGAGCACGTCGGGCACCCCGAGCACGTCGGGCAGGCCGGGCGCCCCGGACAGGCCGGGCGCCCCGGACAGGCCGGGCGCCCCGGACAGGCCGGGCACCCCGGGCAGGCCGGGCACCCCGGGCGCGCCGGATACGCCGGGCACCCCGGGCGCGCCGGATAGGCCGAGTGCGCCGGGCAGGCCGGGCACCCCGGGTACGCCGAGTGCGCTGGGCACGCCGGGCATCCCGGATACGCCGGATGCGTCGGGTACGCCGGATGTGCCGGGCACGCTGAGTGCGCCAGGCAGGCCGAGCACGCCGGGCACGCCGAGTGCGCCGGGCACCCCAGGCACCCCGGGCACTCCGAGCGCGCCGGGCACCCCGGATACGCCGGGCAGGCCGGGCGGCTGCGGCAGTTCGGGGAGTTCTGGGAGCTCCGGGCTGCCGGACGTGGGGTCCAGGGTCGTCACCCGGGCGAACTCGCCGGCGATTTCTCGTACGACCTCCACGGCCAGCCGGCTCTTGCCCACACCGGCCCGGCCCGTCACCGTCACCAGCCGCACCGACGGGTCCCGCAGCCGCTCCCGCAGCGCGGCGGCTTCGAGCTCGCGTCCCACCAGCTCCGTCACCGGGCCGAGGGACACCGCGGTGGTTCCCCCCACGCCGGGGGCCGGCCTCCCGTTCATGTGCGGACCCCGGCCGGATGGATCCGCCAGAGCCCCGGACGGATCTCCACGGCACGCGTCGCCGCGGGACCGTGACCGGAGCCAGAGCCAGAGCCAGCGCTCAGCGCGCGCATCGAGCGCAGTGCGTACACCTCCAGCCGGTGATCGCGCAGCGCGCCCGCCAGCTCCAGGCACTCGCCGAACCAGGCCCGCGCCGTCTCCGGCCCGTCCTGCGCCAGCGCCAGCAGCGCCCGCGCCCGGCTCGCCTCGTACCGGCCCCGCGTGCGGCCGGGCGCCGACAGGGCGGCGAGGGCGGGCTCCAGCAGGGCGGCGGCCTCCGCCGACTCCCCGGCGTCCAGCCGTAGTTCGGCCAGCCCCACCAGGGCGCGCGCCGCCTCCTCCTCGTCGTCCGCCGCCCGGGCGACCGCCAGCGCCCCGGAGAACAGCTCGTGGGCCCGCTCCACGCGCCGGTACTGCCAGGCGAGATCGCCGAGCGAGCGCAGCATCCGCGCCCGGGCCGACCGGTCCCCGCACCGCTCGGCGGCGTCCAGGGCCAGCGTGTAGGCGGCCTCGCCCTCGTCCTGCACCGACCCGCCGGCCAGGGCGTCCGTCAGCTGTACGGTCAGCTCCCACAGCCCGGCGTCGTACGCGGTCCGGGCCAGCCGTACGAGCCCGCGCGCGCCCTGGTCGGATAGGTGACCGGGCTCCGCGGCGGCGACGGCGTACGCCCGGCACACGCGCTCGGCCCCCGCACGCGCCGCCCCGGGCCGCTCCTCCAGGGCCAGCCGCTCCACCGCCAGCAGCCGCAGCAGCTCCGGGAGGTGCCAGCCGTCCCGGTCCACCGCCACCAGCCGCTCGTCGGCCAGGGCCTCCAGAGCCGCCGAGGCCTGCGGCCCGGTGACGTCCAGCGCGGCCGCGGCCTCCCGGGCGCCGAACCGGCCGGGCGGCAGCAGGGAGAGCAGCCGGAAGGCCCGGCGCTGGTCGTCGGGGCAGGCCGCGTACGCCTCCAGGAGGCGGGCCCGTACGTCCACGTCGCCGGTCCGCAGCGCGTCCAGGCGGCCGCTCTCGTCCCGCAGCCGGTCCGCCAGGGTGGCGGCCGTCCAGTGCGGCCGGGCCGCGAGCTGCGCGGCGGCGGTCCGTACGGCGAGCGGCAGCCGCCCGCACAGTTCGGCGATCTCGGCGACCGCGCCCGGATCGGGGACCGGGCCCGGATCGAGCACGGGAGCGCCGCCGCGCGTCACCGCGCGGGTCCCGGCACGCCCGGTGAACAGGCCGGCGAGCCGCCTGGCCTCCTCGGGGCGCCACGGCCCGAGCACCACGGACCGCAGCCCGGGGAGCCCGGCGGGCACGCGGCGCGCGGTGAGCAGCACCACGGCGCCCCGCAGCGCGGGCAGCAGGGGCCGCACCTGCGTCTCGGAGCTGACGCCGTCGAGGATCAGCAGCACGCGGGGGGCCGTTGAGGGGCCGTCCGCCGGCCCGGCGGGCCCGTCGGCCCGCTCCAGCAGCCGGTCCAGGGCCTGCGCGCCCTCCGTCCCCTCAGCCGACACGGCGGTCGCATCCCGCAGGTCCACGAAGATCCGCCCGTCGGGGAAGGCGTCCGCCACCCGGTGCGCGGCCTCGACCGCGAGGGCGGTCTTGCCGGCTCCGGGCATGCCCGTCACGGCGACGCAGCCGCCCGCCGGGGCGCTGCGCAGCATCCGCTCCAGTGCGGTGAGTTCGTCCGCCCGGGCGGTGAAGCAGGGGTCGGCGGCGGGCAGCAGCGACGCGAGCGCCGCGGCCCGGTCGCCCGCGGAGGCCCCGGCGCCGTCCTCCCCGCCGGTGTCCCCGCCCTCGCCCGCCGCGCGCTCGCCGTACGTGCCTTCGGTCCCGGCCGGCGCCCCGCCCGCGTCCCGCGCCCCGCCCTCCGGCCCGGTGGCGGTCGCCGCCCTGGCCCTGGTTCCGGCGCCGGACCGCGACAGCGCCGGGTCGCCCTCCAGGATGCGCCGCTGGAGCCGGCTCGACGCCGGACCCGGCTCGATCCCCAGCTCCTCGACGAGGGTCTCGCGCAGCAGCGCGAACACCCGTAAGGCCTCGGCCTGCCGGCCGCACCGGTACAGCGCCACCATCAGATGGGTGTGGAACTCCTCGTGCATGCGGTGCTCGGCGACCAGCTCCTGGAGTTCGGCGACCAGTTCGCGGTGCAGCCCGAGGTGGAGCTCGGCCCGGATGCGCTCGTCGAGCGCGGTGGTGCGCGCCTCCGCCAGGCGGACGGCCGCGCCCTCCAGCACCGGACCGTGCGGGGTGTCCGACAGCACCGGCCCCCGCCACAGCGCGAGCGCCCGCCGCTGCAGATCGGCCGCGGCGGCGAAGTCGCCCGCCTGCAGGGCCTGGTGGCCGCGCCGGGACAGGTCCTCGAAGGCCGTGCCGTCGACCGCGTCCGCCCCGACCCGCAGCAGGTAGCCCGGCCGGCGGGTGACCAGTGCCTCCCGCCCGTGCTCCGGGTCGGCGCTCTGCAGGGTCTTGCGCAGGTGGGAGACGTACACCTGGAGCGTCGTCGTCGCGGTGCGCGGCGGCGCGTCCGGCCAGAGCTCGTCGATGAGGCTCTCCACCGACACGACCTCGTTCGCCCGGACCAGCAACGTGCCGAGGACGACCCGCAGTTTGGCGGCCTGCGGGGCGTACGACGTCACCTGGCCGGTGTCCGTGGGGCCCGTACCGCCGGTGACCTCAAGCGGGCCCAGAATCCCGAAGCGCATGATGCTCAGTAGTCCTGCACCACGGAGGTACGGGCCTCGGCGACGGCCCGGCGGCGCTGCGTCAGGGTGAGCGTGACGGGAACGGTCGGCCGCCCCTCGTCGTCCCGCTCCAGGGGCCCGGCCACCGCCACGCAGCGCAGCGGCAGATCGCGCTCCGCCGGTCCGCGGAAGTGCACCTGGCAGGCGCCCAGCGTGCTGCGCGCGGGGTTGAGTCCGTGCACGCGGCCCGCGGCGAGCAGCGAGGTCTGGCGCAGCGCCTCCATCAGGTGCAGACCGGAGTACTGGCCGTCCTCGCCGGTGAACACGGGGCTGACCCGGGTGGAGAGCAGCCAGGTGCTGAGCCGGCCGCGCGAGACGTCGGTCGGTTCGCTGATCACGATGTTCTCGGGGGCGTAGCGGCCCGCCTCGGCCGAGTCGACCGGGTGCAGCGGGCCGTCCGGGGCGTCGTCGAGCTCGGGCGCGGCCTGCAGCGCCTGCCGGGAGTGCTCCACGTGCTTGCGGTACAGCTTCGGCATGAGGAAGACCAGGCCGGCGGCGCCCGTCGCGCAGGGGCGGCCGTCGATGGTGACCTGGAGGTGGAAGTCGAGCCCGCGCGGCACCTCGGCCACCACGTTCGCCGGGCGGGCCGTGATGTGGGTCGCCAGGGGGACGGGGCCGGCGGTGCCCGCGTCCGTGCGCCAGGCGGAGAGGTCGGTGAAGTCGAGGGTGAAGCGGTAGAAGAGCCCGGGCCGGTCCTCGGGCACGCCGAAGTAGCGGTGCCCGACGAACTCGCCGATCTCGCGCACCGTCTCGGTGGCGATCTGCAGGTCGTGGAAGTACCCCGGGCCGTCGTTGAAGAGCGGGTGGGTGACGGGAGTCGCGCCGACGAGGGTGAAGTGCTCCTCCCCCAGGCTGGGAGCGTCCAGGGCGTAGTACGCCCGCGTGGGCGGACGGTGGATCAGGTGCTGGGTGCCCGCGGTCGCGTGTCCATGGATGGTGGGGGGCGAGGTCGTGCCGTTGTCGACTGTCATGTCCCTCTCCTTCTCTGCAGCCATGGTGGGGCGGTGGCGGAGCGGGCAGCCACTCGGCGCCGGTGTCAGCAACGTGCATGGCAGGAACTCGTCCCGCCCCGCCGGCGCCCTCCGGGCCCCCCGGCCTTTAGTGACGTCCATGCGGCGGGAGGCACTGTCGGTACCGAGGCCCCGCCCCCGGGACGTCCCCCGCCCTTCGGGCGGGGCCTTCGAACCACTGCTCTCCCCGATCCCGGAAGGGGCCCCGATGGCCACCACAGGGTCCGCGCGCACCCCCCGCGCCGTACCGGACCGTGCGGGGCCGGAGGGAGCACCCAAGGCACCGTCGGAACCGACGGGACCGGGAGCACCGGGCCCGGCGGGACCGCCGGGCGGGGCGCCGGCCGCTCCGACCGCCCGGCTCCGCTACGGCTACGCCTCGGGATCGCTCGTCACCGGTACCTTCACCACGCTCCCCGGCCTGCTCCTGCTCCCGTACCTCACGGACACCCTGGGCGTGGGCGCCGCGCTGGCCGGCGCGATCGTCTTCGTCCCCAAGGCGTGGGACGCGCTGCTCAACCCGCTGGTCGGGCGGGCCAGCGACCGCACCCGCACCCGCTGGGGCGCCCGCCGCCCGTACGTCCTGGGCGCTGGCCTCGCGATGGCCCTGGCCTTCGCGCTGACCTTCGCGGGCCTGCTGCCGGGCACCGCCGGCGCCTGGTTCACCGCCGCCGGCTACTTCCTGACCGCCACCGCGTTCGCCTTCTTCCAAGTGCCGTACGTCGCCATGCCCGCCGAGCTCGCCGACCGCGACGAGGACCGGATGCGGCTGGTCGGCGGGCGGGTCGCCGTCATCGGCGTGGCGGCCCTCGTCACCGGCGCCGCCGCTCCCGCACTCGTCGAGGCCGGCGGCGGCGGCCTGGCCGGGCACCGCTGGGTCGGCGTCTTCGGCGCGGCGGTCATCGCCCTGGGCGCGCTCTGGGTCTTCGCCGGCACCTCCGGCGCCGGCCGCTCCGGCCGCGTCCTGGAGAGCGAGCCTGGGTCGTGTCGTCGAAGTCCCGTCTGGCCGACGGGGCCTGGCACGCACGCTCGCCGCGTTGTCGTCGGTCGACGACGCTCCGCGTCGCCTCCCTCCTCCGCCTTGCGATCGCACGCACCAGGCCCCGCCGGCCCCGCCCTCCGGGCGGACGACGCTACTTCGACGACATTCCCCAGCCTGCGCCGCCAGTTCGCGGCCGCCCGCGGCAACCCCTCCTTCATGGCGCTGCTGCGGTGCGTGGTCGTCCAGTCCGTCGCGACCGGGGTCCTCCTCGCCGGCGCGCCGTACTTCGCCGACCACGTGCTGCACGACTCCGCCGGGGTCGGCCCCATGGTGGCCGCGTTCGTCGCCCCCAACCTGCTGACCCTCCCGCTCTGGTCGCGGCTGCGCGGCCGCCGCGGCCACGCCCTCGCCTCCGCGCTCTTCGCCGCCGGCTGCCTGCTCTTCCTCGCGGCGCCCGTGCTGCCCCCGGCGGCGGTGCTCGCCACCATGGCGCTCGCGGGCACCGGCCACGCGGGCCAGCTGCTCTTCCTGTACGCGATGCTGCCGGAGTGCATCGCCGACGACACGGCCCGCACCGAGCGCCGCCAGGCCGGCGTCCTGTCCGGCCTGTTCACCACCGGCGAGGGGCTCGGCGTCGCCCTCGGCCCCTTCCTCTACGGCCTCGTGCTCCAGCTCTCCGGCTACGTCTCCTCCGGCACCGGCCGCGCCGCCGAGCAGAGCGCCACCGCCGAACTGGGCATGCTGGCCAGCTTCGCCCTCCTCCCGGCCCTGGCCACCGCGGGCGCCGTCGTCCTGCTGCGCGGCTACGGACGGACCGGCCGCCGCCCCTACTGACCCCTCATCCGTCGCCGTACGGGTGACACGGGTATGCGGGACCCCGTAGGCGCAGGATGATGGGACGATCATGGCTCGCGGGCATCGGGGGATGGCGTGACGTACACACAGGGG
Organism: Streptomyces sp. NPDC090045; assembly: GCF_044747975.1. Classification (NCBI taxonomy): domain Bacteria; kingdom Bacillati; phylum Actinomycetota; class Actinomycetes; order Kitasatosporales; family Streptomycetaceae; genus Streptomyces; species Streptomyces sp. NPDC090045. The sequence goes on along the minus strand of NZ_JBIVFA010000008.1, from coordinate 83,471 downwards.
TGGGAAGCGGCCCAGGTCGGCTTCGGTCCGGGGGTACGGGCCCTGATCGAGGAAGAGCTCCTGCCGGACCGGAGCGTCATCGTCCGGACCGGTACGTACGTCGTCGACCCGCCCTTCTTCGGCAACGGCGACATCGGGCGGGTCGCCGTCTGCGGAGCCGTCAACGAACTGGCCGTCACCGGCGCCGAACCCCGGCACATCGCCCTCGGCATCGTGCTGGAGGCCGGGCTGCCGCTGGAGCTGGTGCACCGGCTGACCGCCTCGGTCCGCTCCGCCGCCGCCGAGGCCGGGGTCACGATCGCGGCCGTGGACACCCAAGTCGTCCGCGCCGGCGAGGCCGACCGCGTCTTCGTCACCGCGACCGCCTTCGGCGTGCCGGTCCCCGGCGCACCGGCCCTCGACCTCGAATCGGTCCGGCCGGGCGACCGCATCCTGGTGACCGGGCCGCTGGGCAGCCACGCCGCCCACCTGGTCTCGCTGCGCGACGGCCTCGGGTACGAGCACCACGTGCCCAGCGACTGCGCCCCGCTCGGCGGCCTGCTGCGGGCCGTCGGCGCCGACATCCACCACGCCCGCACGGTGGTCGCGGGAGGCCTGGCGGAGGTACTGCGCCAGTGCGCCGCGGGCCGGGGCCTCACGCTGTGCGTCGAGGAAGCCGCCCTGCCCGTACGGTACGAGGCCCGGGTGGCCCTCGGGGCCCGGGGCCTCGCTCCGCTGGACGCGGCCTGCGCGGGCTGCCTCTGTCTGTTCGTCCCGCCGGAGCACACCGCCCGGGTCCTGGCGGCGCTGCACGCCCACCCGTACGGCCGCCAGGCCGCCGCCGTCGGAGAGGTCACGGCCGACCCGATGGGCGAGGTGGAGTTCCGGGCCCCCGACGGCCGCCTCCACGCGCGCACCGTCCCGGCCGGCTCCGTCCCCGAGCGCCTCCTGTGACCGTCCGGTGCGGCCGGGCGGGGCAGGTCGCGGCCGGCCGCGGCGGGGTGTGAAACCGGCCAAATCCCGTTTCCGGACGGTTGGTTGATCAACGGGTGGGGTGTCCTCGCGGCGCATATGCTCGGCCCGTGCGGACGTGCGTCCGTACGTCCGAACGCCTCGCGAACCGTAAGGGGACCGCGCCGTGAGTGTCCGCATTCAACCCTCCTCCCAGGTCGACGAGAGCGCCGAGCTCGGTGAGGGGACCACGATCTGGGATCTGGCGCAGATACGGGAGGAGGCCCGGCTCGGGCGCGGGTGCATCGTGGGGCGCGGGGCGTACGTCGGGCCCGGCGTACGCATCGGGGACCACGTGAAGCTCCAGAACTACGCGCTCGTGTACGAGCCGGCCGAGCTCGGCGACGGGGTGTTCATCGGTCCCGCGGTCGTCCTCACCAACGACTTCTACCCCCGCGCGGTCGAACCCGACGGCCGGCTCAAGCGCGACGGCGACTGGGAGCCCGCCGGGGTCGTGGTCGCCGAAGGGGCCTCGCTGGGGGCCCGTTCGGTGTGCGTGGCCGGCGTGCGGATCGGGCGCTGGGCCTTGGTCGCGGCCGGCGCGGTCGTCTCGAAGGACGTACCGGACTTCGCGCTCGTGGCGGGTGTGCCGGCGCGGCGGATCGGCTGGGTGGGCCGGGCCGGCGTCCGTCTGGTGGAGCGTGCGGGCGAGCCCGGCGTATGGGAGTGCCCGCGCACCGGTGCGCTGCACGACGAGAAGGACGGCGCGCTCCTCGAGCGGACCTGACGCAACGTCGGCAAACTACGTCATCGGCATTTCCTCAAAACCGCAATCAACGAACATCCGTGGGCATACCTTGTCCCTGTATACGGGATCTGAGCACGCAACAGGCTGTGCTCAGTGGGGGGTTGTACACGACGAGGGCATCGCGGCAGTGTGACGGCCGGCGCGGACACCACGCGCCTGCCGGCACTGCCGATCAAGCATGCCCCAGTCCGAGGCATCGCTGGGGGGTCCAGACGCAGCCTTCGGACGGCTCGTGCCACCGGTGGGACGACACCGGCGGCACGGGCGTCGCCGTCACGCGCAATCCCCCTCCGAGGAGCGATCAGAGGGGGTAGGTGTCTTGGTGCCGTACGGCTCGGAGATACGGGGTGCGCGGAGCACCCGGGGAGTCGGGGTGGGGACCCGATGACCAGTACACGATTAGGAGCACTGGCCGGCGAGGACCTGCCGCTGCACGCCCTCGCCGAGCGGCTGCTCGCACTGGCCGAGGCGGGACTTCCCGCGATGTACCTGCCGGACGCCGAGACCTTCGTCTTCACCAGGGCGGGAACCGTGTCGCCCGACGGCACCCGCCGCCTGGAGCAGCGGGGGACCAGCACCCGGTACGCGGCCATCACCGCGCTGGGCGCCCGGTTCCTGCCCGAGGACCGCCAGCGCGCCCTGTTCGGCGGGCGCTCCGCCGAGGAGTTCGCGGGCCTGCTCGTGGAGCGCCTGCCGGGGGTGGTGAACCTCGGCGACGCCGCGCTCATCGCCTGGGCCGCCGCCGAGACCGGCCACCCGAAGCTGTCCGACGCCCTCGAACGGGTGGCGGCGCTGGACGTGCCCGGGCGGCCGCAGTACACGGTCGAGGCGGCCTGGGTGCTCTCCGCCCTCACCGCCGCGCGCGGCGCGGTGGACGTGGAGGACCGCCTCGCGGCCGCCCGCACCCGCCTGCTGGCGGCCAGGACGGGCGAAGGCTCGCTCTTCCCGCACGCCACCGGGCCGGGGCTGGTCCCCGGATACCGCTCCCACGTGGCCTGCTTCGCCGACCAGACCTATCCGCTCCAGGCACTGGCCCGGCTGCACGCGAGCGGCGACGACCCGGAGGCCCTCGCGGCCGCCGACGCCTGCGCCGCCCGCATCTGCGCCCTGCAGGGGGACGGCGGCCAGTGGTGGTGGCACTACGACGCCCGCCGCGGCGGCGTGATCGAGGGCTACCCTGTCTACAGCGTGCACCAGCACGCCATGGCCCCGACCGCCCTGCTCGACCTGGCCGACGCGGGCGGTACCGACTTCGGCGCGGCCGTCCGCAAGGGGCTGCGCTGGATGACCGACGTCCCCGAACTCGCCGGTCCCGCCGGGACCCCGCGGGAGCCGGTGATCCGCGAGGACTTCGGCGTCACCTGGCGCAAGGTCCACCGCGGCGACCCGAAGAAGGCCGTCCGCGCAGCCCGCGGGCTCACCACCCGGGTGGCGCCCGGCGCGCGGCTCGCCCCGCTGGACCGGATCTTCCGGCCGCTCGCGGTGGACCGCGAATGCCGGCCGTACGAATTCGGCTGGATGCTCTTCGCCTGGCTCGGGGGGCTGCCGAGATGACCCGACGGCCCACCCTCTTCGGGATCGCGCTCGATCCCCTGACCATGGACGAGACCGTGCAGCGCTGCCTCGACGCGGTGCGGCGCGGTGAACAGATCGAGATCGGCATGGTCAACGCCGCCAAGCTGGTCAACATGCGGCGCGATCCCCGCCTCGCCGAGGCGGTCGCCGGCTGCGACCTCGTCCTGGCCGACGGCCAGGCGGTGGTCTGGGCCGGCCGCGTCCTGGGCGTTCCGCTGCCCGAACGGGTCGCGGGCATCGACCTGTTCATGCGGCTGCTCGCGGCGGCCGAAGTGGCGGACATCCCCGTCTACCTGCTCGGCGCCGAACAGTCCGTCCTGGAACTGATGCTCCGGCGGATCTCCGAACGCTTCCCCGGACTGCGGGTGGCCGGCAGCCGCAACGGCTACTTCGCCGACTCCGACCAGGAGACGATCGCCGACGGCGTCGCGGACAGCGGCGCCCGGATGCTGTTCCTCGGGATGACCTCGCCCAAGAAGGAGATCTTCACCGCGGGCTACGGCAAGCGCACCGGCGCCCACGTCGTCCACGGCGTCGGCGGCTCCTTCGACATCCTCGCCGGCATCACCAAGAGGGCCCCGCTGGTCTGGCAGCGGATGGGCCTCGAATGGTTCTACCGCACCCTCCAGGAGCCGCGCCGTCTCGGCAAGCGCTACCTCACCACCAACGCCGCCTTCCTGGCCATGACGGTCCGGGAGCTCATCCACCGCACACCGTCTGCCGGTTCCGCGAACAGGAGTCACTGATGCGCGTCGTCGTCGTGGGACAGGGATACGTCGGACTGCCGCTGGCCATCCGGGCCGCCGAGGTCGGACACCAGGTGATCGGGTACGACGTGGACGCGCGGCGGGTCAAGAGCCTCGCCGCCGGCGAATCGTACGTGGAGGACGTCTCCTCCGAACGGCTGAACCGGGCGCTGGCCAACGGCTCGTACCGCCCGAGCGAACTGGCCCGGGACTGCGGCGGCTTCGACGTCGCCGTCGTCACCGTGCCGACCCCCTTACAGGACGGCGCCCCCGACCTGCGCTACATCGAGGAGTCGGCGCACACCCTGGCCCGCTTCCTGCGCCCGGGTGCGACCGTCGTCCTGGAGTCCACCACCTATCCGGGCACCACCGAGGAGCTCTTCGCGCCGATCCTGGAGGACGGCTCCGGGCTCGCCGCGGGCGAGGACTTCCACCTCGGCTACAGCCCCGAGCGCATCGACCCCGGCAACACCGTCTGGGGCTTCCAGCAGACCCCCAAGGTGGTCTCCGGAGTCGACGCCCGCTCCCTCAAGGCCGTCGAGGCCTTCTACGGGGAACTCGTCGACACCACCGTCCCGGTCCGCTCGCCCAAGGAGGCCGAGCTGGCGAAGCTGCTGGAGAACACCTTCCGGCACGTGAACATCGCGCTGGTCAACGAGATCGCGATGTTCGCCCGCCACCTCGACATCGACGTCTGGCAGGCCATCGAAGCGGCCTCTAGCAAGCCCTTCGGCTTCATGAAGTTCACCCCCGGCCCGGGCGTCGGCGGCCACTGCCTGCCGATCGACCCCTCGTACCTGAACTGGCGGGTGCAGCGCGAACTCGGCCAGAACTTCCGCTTCGTCGAACTCGCCAACGACATCAACAACCACATGCCCGAGTACGTGACCCGCCGCGTGATCGACGCGCTCAACGCCAAGCGCCGCTCGGTCAACGGCTCCAAGGTCCTGCTGCTGGGGCTCGCGTACAAGAAGAACACCGGCGACGCACGGGAGTCGCCCGCCGTCCGCATCGCCGAGCTGCTCCTCGACATGGGGGCCAAGGTCCGCGCCGTCGACCCGCACGTCGTGGAGAGCATCAAGGTCGACGCCCGGCTCGTCCGGGTCGAGCCGACCCGCAAGGAAGTGGCGGCCGCCGACGTGGTCGTCCTGCTCACCGACCACGACTCCTTCGACTACCAGATGATCGCGGAGCACGCCTCCTTCGTCCTCGACACCCGCAACCGCATGACCGGACCGAAGGTGGAGGTGCTCTGACCCCATGACCAGGATCGTCTGCGTGGCCGGAGCCCGGCCCAACTACATGAAGATCAAACCGGTGATGGACGCACTGGAGCGCCGCGGCGCCGAGGTGATCCTCGTCCACACCGGACAGCACTACGACGAGTCCATGAACGACGTGTTCTTCCGCGACCTCGGCATCCGCCCGCCCGACCGGTACCTGGGTGCCGGATCCGGCACCCACGCCCAGCAGACCGGGCGGGTGATGGCCGCCTTCGAGCCGCTGCTCGACGAACTGGCCCCGGACGCGGTGGTGGTGGTCGGCGACATCAACTCCACCCTCGCCTGCGCCCTGGTCACCGCCAAGGCCGGCCCGCTGCTGGCCCACGTGGAGTCCGGCCTGCGCAGCCGGGACTGGAGCATGCCGGAGGAGGTCAACCGGGTCGCCACCGACCGGCTCAGCGACTACCTGCTGGCCCCCTCGCCCGACGCCGCCGCGAACCTGCGGGCGGAGGGCTACCGCGAGGACCAGATCCACGTGGTGGGCAACGTCATGATCGACACCCTCCTCGCCAATCTGGACCGGGCCAGGCGGTCGGACGTCCTGGACCGCTACGGACTCACCCGCGGCGGCTACGGCCTGGTCACCCTGCACCGGCCGGCCAACGTCGACGACCCGGCCGCCCTGCGCGGCCTGCTCAAGGCGCTGGGCGAGATCGCCGGCCGCTGCCCGCTGCTGCTGCCCGTGCACCCGCGGGCCGCCGAACGGCTCGCCGACCTGGGCGTCCCCGGCGGCATCAGGCTCGTACCGGCCGCCGGATACCTCGACTTCATCGCGCTGCAGGACTCCGCGCGCCTGGTGCTCACCGACTCCGGGGGCGTCCAGGAGGAGACCACCGCCCTGGGCGTGCCCTGTGTGACCCTCCGGGAGAACACCGAGCGCCCCATCACCGTCGAGGAGGGCACCAACGTCCTGGCGGGCACGGATCCGGACCGCATCACGGCCACCGTGAACCGGGTGCTCGACCATCCGCCCGCGCCGCGCTGCCCCGGACTCTGGGACGGCCGGGCGAGCGAGCGCATCGCCGCGGTGCTGCTCGACGGCCCGCCCGCGGGGACCCGGCTCCGGCCGACCGATCTCGTCCCGCAGCAACCGTAGTGAAGTGACAAGAGGGGGAAGACCATGGACCTCGCCGAGATCTGGCGGGTCATGCGCAGGCGTTGGTACGTGCTGCTGCCCGGACTGCTGGTCACCGGGGCGCTCGTCGTCGGCGTGCACCTGGTGGTGCCGGTGACGTACCGGTCGCAGAGCACCGTGACCATGCTCAACTCGCAGAAGGCGACCGAGGCCTACGACGGCAACCCCTTCCTGAGCACGCAGGCCTCCCTCACCGGCATGGCCGACGGACTCGCCCGCAACCTCAACTCCGACGCCTCGCTGGCCGACCTGAAGAAGCTGGGCGTCACCGGAACCCCCGAGGCGAAGATCGCCGACAACGCCCTGGGCCCGTTCATGTGGCTCACCGTCACCGGGAGCGACCCGGACCGCGTCCTGGAGTCGGACCGGAAGCTCACCGCCTATGCCGAGAAGCGGCTGACCGAGTTCCAGGCCAAGCAGAACGTCGGCCCGGACGCCATGATCCGCATGGCGACGATCGTGCCGCCGCAGAAGCCGGTGGCCGAGACCAAGACCAGGCTGCAGTACCTCGTCATGGCCGGGGGCCTGGGCCTGGTGCTCAGCATGGTCGCCGCCTTCTACGTGGAGGCGCGCAGGAGGTCACCCAAGCCGAAGACCAAGCCCGAGTCCGGGCCCAAGACCGGGCCCAAGACCGAGCCCGGTCCGGAGGCACCGGGCTCCGAGCCGGGGGAGGAGACGACGACCGCCCCCCTCCCCCCGACCGGGGAACCGGCCGTGGAACAGACGCTCGCCATCCGGCGGCCGCCCAGCTGGGCGCGGTCGACCGAGGACGGACCGGCCGCCGCAGAGCCCGAGGCGCCACAGCCCGTCGTGGCCGTACCGTCCGCCGCCGAGCCGCTCGACGAGGAGTCGACTCATGGACACCGTCCGCGCACCGGACACTGAGACCGGTGAGCCGAGCGAAGCCCCGGCTCCTCCCGCGCCCCCCGCCACCGCCTCCTTCGAGCGCAAGGTCCGTTCGGCGGCCCGGTGGAGCCTGATCAACACCGTGGTCCTGCGCCTGGGCAACTTCGCGACCGGCATCGTGCTGGCACGCTTCGCCCTGGGCCCCGCGGAATGGGGCGTGTACGGCGTCGCCCAGACCGTCCTGCTGGTCCTGCTGTCCGCGAACGAGCTGGGCGTGAGCCTGGCCATCGTGCGCTGGGAGGGGGACCCCCGGCGGTTCGCGCCGACCGTGCTGACCCTCAGCACCCTCTCCAGCGCCCTGCTGTACGTGGCGCTGTTCGCGACGGCACCGACGGTGGCGGGCCTGCTCGGCTCGCCGGACGCCACGGGCGTCCTGCGGGTGATGTGCCTGTGCGTGCTGATCGGCGGGGTGGCGGCGGTCCCCGGCCAGTTCCTCACCCGTGAGTTCGCCCAGGGCAAGCGGATGATCATCGACGGACTCAACTTCGTGGTCAGTACCTCGGTCACGCTGCTGCTGGCCTTCGCGGGCTGGGGCGCGATGAGCTTCGCCTGGGGAGCCGTGGCGGGGAACACCGTGACGCTGATCGGCTGCTGCCTGGCCGCACCGGGCACCCTGAAGTACGGCTGGGACCCCGGGCAGGCCCGGAAGCTCCTGCGGTTCGGGCTTCCGCTGGCCGGGGCGAGCCTGCTGGCCCTCGCCGTGGCCAACGTCAACACCATGGTGGTGGGCGCGACGCTGGGCAGTGTCGCCCTGGGCTTCTACGTGCTCGCCTTCAACGTCTCCGGCTGGCCCGTGCGGATCATCTCCGAGGCCGCACGCCGGGTCTCCTTCGCCGGCTTCTCCCGCCTGGCCGATTCGCCGCAGGCGCTCGCCCAGGGCTTCAGCCGGGCCCTGGGGGTGGTGATCACCGGCACCGTCCCGCTGTGCGTCCTGCTGGCGGGCCTCGCGGAGCCGTCCGTCCGGCTGATCTACGGAAGCCAGTGGACCCCCGCCGCCGCGGCCCTGCCCTGGCTGATGGCCCTCGGCCTGATCCGCATCGCCTGCGAACTCGCCTACGACTGCATGGTCGCGACCGGACAGCGCCGGCTGCTCCTGCTGGTCCAGGGCCTGTGGCTGGCGGCCCTGGTCCCGGCGCTCTTCCTCGGCGCCCGCCTGAACGGCATCGTCGGCGTCTCACAGGCCCAGGTCCTGGTCGCCGGCGGCTTGGTGGTGCCCGTCTTCCTGTACGCCCTCAGCCGTGGAGGCATCGGCGTCCGCTCGATCGGCCGGGCCTGCGCGTGGCCCTTCCTCGGCGGGGCCGTGATGGCCGCGATCATCCTCGGCCTGGAGCGTCCGCTCGGCGACGGCCCGCTCGCCCTCCTCGCCGTCGCCGCGATCGCCCTGGCCGGCTACGTGCTGTGCGTCCTGCCCAGCCGCGACTTCCTGCGGGGCGTCGGCCGCCACGCCACGCCCCGGCCCGACCAACAGGACATGAGGTGAACCCGATGTCACGGCGCATCAGCCGGACCTCGCTCGCGGGACTGCTGCTCGCGGCCTTACTGGCGGTCCTGGGCGTGGCCTGCTCGGGACCGGACCGAACCGCCGCGTCGGACTGCCCGGACGACGCGCCGACCTGCCCCGCGAGCCGGTCCTCGGCGCCACCGGGCGCCGCTGCCCCGACCGCGGCCGGCCAGGCGAGCGGCAGCCCCGCCGCCTCTCCCTCCCCGACGGAGAAGCCCACCGCCACGGCGGGCGCCGGGAGTCCGTCCGGCACCCCCGCGGCCAAGACCGCCTGCGCCTCTCCCGGCGCCTGCGGGTTCCCCGACGCGAGCACCACCGGTCCGCGGATCCCCCTGGAGCCCCACAGGACCGGGTACATGGCCGTCCGTACCGACGGGCTCGTCATCCGGGGGTGGGACATCACCGGCTCCCTCGACATCTACGCGAACGACGTCACCGTCATCGACACGAAGATCACCTCGGACAACTGGTGGGGCATCAACCTGCGCCCCGGTTACAGCGGCCTGCGGGTCCTGCACTCCACCATCACGGCCGTGCCCGGCAAGGGCCCGGACAACGGCGGCGTGGACTACGCGGTGTCGAACATGGGCGGCAGCTCCGTCGAGGTCGGCTGGTGCGACGTGTCGGTGTTCGGCGACGCCCTGTCCATGGGGCAGGGCAACCTGCACGACAACTACGTGCACGACCTCGTCCCGTTCATCAACCTGGGCGGCGAGTGGCAGCACACCAACACGGTGATCAGCGGCGGCGGCAACACCGGGGAACTGATCATCCGCCACAACACCCTGCTGAACCCGACCAGCCTCACACAGGGCGCCTCGGGGAGCATCGGCCTGTTCGCGGACACCGGGGTGGTCCGCAACGTCACCGTCGACAACAACTGGATCGCCGGCGGCGCGTACGCCCTCTACGGCGGCAGCACCGGAGCCACCGGGATCAAGGTCACGGACAACGTCTTCTCGACGCAGTACCACCCCGCCTCCGGCGGCTACGGCGTGGTCGCCCACTGGAACCACGGCGGCGCCGGAAACGTGTGGCGGAACAACCGGATGTCCGACGGCCGCCCGATCGAGCCGGAGCCGGCCCCGTGAGCGGCGTCGTGCGCCGTTCCGCGCGGGCGCCCTGGACGCTGCTCAAGGCACTGTTCGGCTGGCTGGTGCTGTTCGAGGCCAGGAACAAGGTCGTACTGGCCCACACCGCGGTGCGGCTGCGCCGGATCGAGGACGCCGAGACCCGACGGCTGGCCGCGGTCCTGTCGTCGCCGCCCTCGGCGCTGGTCGCCACGGTCATCGCCACCCACCGGCGTCCCGAGGCGCTGCGCACCGCGGTGCGCTCGGCCCTCGGCCAGACCGTGCGCGACCACGTCGTGATCGTGGTCGACGACGGCGCCGGACTGCCGGAACTCCCGGACGATCCCCGCCTGTTCGCCGTCTCTCTGGCGCACAACACCGCCGTGGCGGGCGTCGTGCGCAACGTGGGCATCCGCCTCACCCGCTCGCGGTACGTGGCCTTCCTGGACGACGACAACGTGTGGGAACCCGACCACCTGGAACGGACGCTGGCGGTCCTGGAGTCCCCGGACGGCCCCGACGGCGTCTACACGGCACTGCGCCGCGTCCTGCCCGACGGAACCGAGCGGGACGTCCTGTCGGTGCCCTACGACCGGCGCAGGGCCGCCCGCGAGTCCTTCCTGGACACCAACGCCTTCGTCGCCCGCCGCACTCGCTCCCTCCACTTCAGCCGACTGCGCCGGACACCGGAGGTGCTGCCCCGCGAGGACTGGGAGCTGATCCGCCGGTACGCCCGTCGGCACCGGGTGCTCCACGTGCCGCACCCCACCGTCCGGTACCTGGTGAACCCGGAAAGCTTCTACACCCAATGGCGGCAGTCCAGTTGACCGTCGCCCCCTATCCACTCCGAACACAGGTGGTTGATCCGATGCCCCGATCCCGGGCCCTCAGGAACAAGTTCGTCGACGCGCCCGGCTCGCTGGGCGAACGCATGCGCGTCGCCCGCTGGGAGCGGCTGCGACGCTGCTTCCCCGGCATCGAGAACATGAGCGTCGTGGACCTGGGCGGGACGGCCGAGATGTGGCTGCGCGCACCCGTGCGCCCCAAGCACGTCCACCTGATCAACCTGGAGGAGCACCCCGCAGAACTGCCCGACTGGATCACCCCGGAGATCGCCGACGTCACCGACCCGGCCGTCGCCGCCGAACTGAGCGCCGAGGGCGGCTACGACCTGGTGTTCTCCAACTCGACCATCGAGCACGTGGGCGGCCACAGCCAGCGTCGGCTGTTCGTCGCCGCCGTCGAGTCGCTGGCCCCGCTGCACTGGATCCAGACGCCGTACCGCTACTTCCCCGTCGAGCCGCACTTCGTGGCGCCCGGCTTCCAGTTCCTGCCGCTCGCCGCCAGGGCCCGTCTCGTACGGCGCTGGCCGCTGGTCCACAGCCGCCCCGACAGCCCGGAGTCGGCGATGAACGCCGTGATCAACATCGAGCTGCTGACCCGTACCGAAATGCGCTACCTGTTCCCCGGCTCGGTGCTCCTCGACGAGCGGGTGCTGGGTGTGACGAAGTCGCTGACCGCCGTACGAACGGAGCGGGCATGCTGAACAACCGGATCAACCGGCACGATGCGGACCGGCTGCTGCGCAAGGTGCGCAAGCTGGACCTGGACCCGGTGCTGGCCAAACTGCGGGTGCGCGGCGGAGCGCGGGTGGTCCAGCACTGGTCCCAGGTCGACCCGTCGCTGACCGAGTGGTGGGCGATACCGGCGGTCATCAATCGGTGGAACCTGCTGATGACGGGCGACGCGGACACCTCCTTCCCCCAGTACGTGGCCGCCCGGCACTTCGCGCCGCGCACCGATCTGCAGGGCCTCTCGCTGGGGTGCGGCACCGGCGGAAACGAACTGCTCTGGGCGAAGACCGGCGCGTTCGGTCTCCTGGAGGGCGTGGACGTGGCGCAGCAGCGCATCGACTTCGCCACCCGCGCCGCCGCCGAGCACGGCCTCGCAGACGTCCTGCGCTTCCGGGTCACCGACGTCAACCGGATGGCCGCCGACGGGGAGCGCTTCGACGTACTGCTCGGCCTCCAGTCCCTGCACCACTTCGACCAGCTCGACGAGACCCTGCCGCGGCTGTCCCGACTGATCGAGCCCGACGGGACGTTCGTGGTGGACGAGTTCGTCGGACCCACCCGGTTCCAGTGGACCGATGGCCAGCTGGAGGCGGCGAACGCGCTGCTGGCCCGGCTCCCCGAGGAGCGCCGGCGCCTCGCCGACGGCCGGATCAAGCGCCGCGTCGTGCGTCCCAGCAGGCTGTCGATGGTGTTGGACGACCCCTCGGAGGCGGTGGACGCGGCGGCGCTGCTGCCGGGCCTGCGGCGCCATTTCGAGGTGATCGAGGAACGGCCCTACGGGGGCACGGTGCTGCACATCGCGTTCTCCGGGATCGCGCACAACTTCCGCGACCAGCAGCCGGAGACGCTGGAGCTGCTGGAGCAATGCTTCGCCGCGGAGGACGCGGCGCTCCCGGAGGTGGGGCACGACTTCGTCGCCATGGTCTGCCGCCCCCGCACCTCCTAGAGCGGCGGTCAGGGCCCCGGTGTCGTGCGCAGGGCGCCCGGCCGGACGAGTGCGGCCGCGGCCGCACGGCTGGCCGGGCGCCCGAGCGCGGCGCGCGAGGTCTCCCGGAGCAGGACGGCCGCGCGGAAGGCGGCCGTGGCCAGGGCGCCGTGCCGACGCCGGTACAGACGGACGCGGTTGAGGGAGAGCAGCGTCCAGAGCCGGGGAGAGACCCGGGAGTCGCCGCCGAGGTGCACGGCTTCGGCGGCCGGCTCGAGCCGCGTGAGGTGGCCCCGGTCCCGCGCGCGCAGGCAGTACTCGGTCTCCTCGGAGTAGAGGAAGAAGGACTCGTCCCACGGGCCGCAGGCGGCCAGGCAGTCCGCGGAGAGGGCCATCAGGGCTCCGGTCGCCCAGTCCGCGTACGTGGGCCGCTCGTAGGCTGCGGGGTCGGTGACCAGTTCGCTCAGGCCGGGGAAGCGCCCGGCCCGGCGGTTGCCGATGACGGCCTCGCCGAGGGCGCGGGGCACGCTCGACTCCCGGCGGAGCGACTGCACGAGGGTGCGGCCGTCCTCCTCGTACAGCAGCGGGACGCTGATCCCGACCCGGCCGCCGCCCGGCGCGGCGACGTCGAGCGCGTCCACGAGCACCTTCGCGCAGCCCCGCCGCATCCGGACGTCCGGATTGCACACCAGGGCCGCCCGGAAGCCGCCCTCCCACGCGGCGGCGGCGCCGAGAGCGGCGTTCACCCCGGCCGCGTACCCGGCATTGCGGCCGGTCTGGACGACCGTGGTGTCCGGGGCCAGGGAGCGGACCAGGCCCACGGTGGCGTCGGCCGAGTCGTTGTCGGCGACGACCAGACGCCAGTCGGTCCCGGCCATGCCCTCCGGCAGCGAGGCGAGGAACTCCGGCAGCACCGCCGCACTGTTCCAGGTGACGACGAGGACCGCTACCGGACCGGAACCGGAGCCGGCGCCGGGGAGGGACTCGGGGGAGGCTGGTCGGCGGGAAGACATGGGAACTCCACGGATCGGGGCTTCGGCGCCGTGCGCCGGATGAAGCCGAGGTAACTGCCTCCGGCGGCGATCGTCAGGAAGAACATCCCGGCGAACATCGGGAAGCTGAGTGCGTCGAAGGTGGCGCTGACGACCAGGGCCACCGCGGCGGAGGCGAAGAACGCCTGCCCGAGCTCCCGGTCGGACTCGCCGACGGCCAGCCGGCGGATCGCCCCGCCCTGGTGCATGCCGGTGAAGAGGAGGAACAGGAGCGCGAGCAGCCCCAGGAACCCCATCTCGGCGAGGGTCAGCATGTACTGGTTGTCGGTGAAGAAGTAGAGCTCGGGAATGAACGTGCCCAGACCCTGCCCGACCAGGGGGCGCTCGTCCAGGTAGGGGACGATCGCGCTGTACTTGACGGTACGGGCCTGGGTACTGCTGTCTGAGTTCGACAGGAAGGACGCGAACAGGCCGGTGATGGTGCCGATCAGCCCGGGGATGATCACCTTGAAGCAGGCCACCGCGCACACCAGCACGCCGATCGCGGTCCACCGCCGCTGCGGCTTCCAGCGCGGCACCATCACCAGGATCACGATCAGCGCCCCGATGATCGAGGTGCGCGAGACCGTCAGCGGCAGCGCCCCGCCCATCAGCGCCACCGGCGCCCAGCGGCGCCAGGCGCGCAGACGGCTCCGTACGGGATCGAAGGCCTGCTGCACGGCGAAGGGCAGCAGCAGCGCCAGCATCCCGCCGAACTCCAGCGGCTGCGCCGTCGTGGACCGGGGCCGGGTGAACGCCCCGCGGTCCAGGGTCGCGATCTGCGGGACGCTCGACTGCAGCCCGGGGATGCTGATGCTGTCGGCGATGTTCGTCGCGGTGAAGAAGTCGTAGAACCCGATGGCGGCCACGATCGTCCCCATCACCACGGCCCGGCGCATCAGTACGTCCAGGCGCGCGCGGTCCTGGATGCCGGCGGAGACCAGCACCACCAGCGACACCCACACCAGCAGGGCGATCAGGCCGCGGTCCGCACCGAGCAGCTCCTTGCGCACGCTCCCGCGGCCCGCGTTCGCGATGTAGGAGGCCAGCACCGACACGGCCAGCAGCCACATCGCCACCCGGGCCAGCCGGGTCCCGGGCGCCGGCCGGATCCGGCCGGTGAGCCAGGTCGCCAGGTACCAGAACAGGGCCAGCAGGGCGAACACGTTGGCCGGGGTGCCCACCCCGCCCATGCCCGGCAGCGTCAGGTTCGACGGAATGAAGAAGGCCAGCGCGAGATAGCCGGTGAGCAGCGCGGTGGCGTCCACATGACGGCCCCGGGACCTGCGCCGGCCGGCGAGTCCCCGCGCGGTGGCCTCGGCCGAGCTCTCGCGCCTGCGGCGGCGGACCGCCAGCAGGGCGTCCGCCACGAAGGACAGGGTGAACCCGCCGGTGACGCCGAGGATGAGGACCCCCAGCACCTGCTGGTAGCGGCTCTTGAGCTGTGCCACCGGGGTCTGCGGCAGCACCACCGGCGTGCTCTGCACGAAGTAGGCGGGCTGGACCTTGGCCGCCGCCTGGAGCGCGTTGAGCTGCTCACCGGCGAAGTCCGTCAGCGTGCTCGTCTCCTCCAGCACCTTCTCGCGGTCCGTGCCCGTGACCGTCAGCGTCAGCAGCGGGCCCGAGGTGTTCGCGGCGAACCCGACGGTGTACGGATCCGTCACCCCCAGGCTGTGCAGTTCGCGGGCGGCGTCGGCCCCGGACAGCGTCCTGATCAGCACGTCCGCCGTCACGACCAGGGTGCCGCCCGCGTTGGATATGGGATTGCCGAAGGAGGGCGGCAGCTGGGAGGCGGCGTTGGAGTCGAGCAGGGCCACCGAGCTCTGCGACTGGTACGCCACCGGCACCGACCGGTACAGGTGCAGCGCCGCCAGCAGGCTGAGCAGGATCGCCGGCACGATCACGTACCAGCGCCGGCGCAGCACCGCGACCATTTCCCGAATGCTCACGAACACCCCTGCCGCGTAACGGATTTGATGGCGAACCTACCCGGGTCCTGCAAAGATCGGACATGAAGGAAAGGATCCCCGTGTCGCCTGGTGAGTTGGTCCGTGCGCTGCGTCGGCGCTGGTACGTCCTGGTCGTGGCGATGCTGCTCGCGGCCGCCGGAGCGGCGACGGTGCTGCGGCCCGAACCGGTCCATCTCAGCTCCGCGATCGTGGTGCTCAAGCCGCCGGTGACCGGCAGGCAGCCCAACCAGCTCGCGAACCTCCAGCCGCCGCTCGCCGCCGTCTCCTACGCGGTGGTGCAGCAGCTCGGCTCGCCCGCGGGAGCGGCCGAGCTCAAGGCCGCGGGAGTCACCGGCACCTACCGGATGACACCGCGCAACAGCGGTACGAGCGTCAGCCCGCGCCACCTGATCCCCTCGCTCCAGATCCAGGTGGAGCACTCCGACCCCGCCGCGGCCGACGCCTCCGTACGGAAGATCATCGAGGTCTACACCCGGCACCTCGCCGAACTCCAGACGCAGCAGGGCATCCCGGACGCCGCCCGGATGAGCGTGGACCTGCTGGTGCAGCCGCACGCCTTCGCGCGGACCGGCGACCGGGTGCGCGGCCTGGCCGGAGTGGCCCTGCTGGCCGCGGTCGGCGGGGTGGCGGCGGCCCTGTGGACCGACCGGCTCCTGACACGCCGGAACCGGCGCCGGCGCGAGAGCGCCGACGCCGGTCCGCAGGACCCGCCGGTGGAACCGGTGGAGACGGGGCATCAGATCCCTCGGCGCTTCCAGGACCGCCACCACAGCCACTCGCGCCCCCGGTCGGCGACGGCCGACAGCACCAGCGGCTGAAGGTAGGGCATCACGCGCGGACCGACCCGCCGGCGCCTGCGCAGGGCCCGGTACTCGGCCAGCGACGTGTAGCCGCCGGGCAGGCACTCGGCGGCGAACTCCACGAGCTCGTCGACCGGTACCACCGCCGTGCGTCCCCGGTCGTACGCACGGTAGGCGCGCCGCAGCGCGTACCGGGCGAGCCGGGTGCGCGCCGCCACCGCCAGCCGGTCGGCACCCGGCAGCAGACCGCCGCACTTGTCGAGCACCGAGTCGAAGGCGACCAGGCGCTGGCGCAGGTCGTCGAGCTGCCCACCGAAGTCCGTGGTGGACATGTTGTTGCCGTGGACCCGGTAGAAGGCCTGGTCGGCCCCCTGGACGTAGCCCACGTCCGCGTGGGCCGCGAGCCGCATCCACATCTCGATGTCACCGGCGTGCGGCAGCTCGGGATCGTAGCCGCCGACCTTGCGCTGGAGGCTGGTGCGGACGACCACCTCGGGTGAGGTGATGCATCCGGTGCCCTCACGGAACCGCCGCTCCAGCCACCACTGCCCGGGGTAGACGACCGACCCCGTGCTGTGGGTACGGGCCGCGGGCAGCGGGCCGCCGTGCTGGAAGCGCAGCGGCCGGCCGTAGGCGAAGCCGGCCTCCGGATGCGCGTCGAGCAGGGCGGCGGCACGCACCAGCGCCCCGGGGACCAGCCGGTCGTCGGCCGAGAGCAGGGCGACGTAGTCCCCGTCGGCCCACTCCAGCAGGCCCTCGTTGTAGGTGGCGATGTGACCCCGGTTCTGCTCGTGGACCCGCACCTCGATCCGCGGGTCGGCGGCCGCCAGGGCGCGCGCGACCTCCGCCGAGTCGTCGGGGGAGGCGTCGTCGATGATCAGCACCCGGACGTCGACGCCCTCCTGCTCGTCCAGGACGCTCTTGACGCAGTCGGCCAGGAAATGGCCGTACTTGTAGCAGGGGATCACCACGCTGACCGTGCTCACTGGCCGGCCACCTCCGTGGAACCGTCCGACTGGATGCCGTTCGGCAGGGTGGTGGTGAAGATCGGCCCGACCCAGTAGTTCACCGAGCCGAAGGTGTTCGTGGGGAACGTGGTGGTCGCGCCGTACTTGTAGAGGCCGTTGGCGCCGCCCGATCCGTCGGCCGGTGCGACCAGGGGATAGGAGCGGTGCGCCCCGGCGAAGTAGCCGCCGTCCACGGAGTAGTTGCCGTGCGGCGCGTGGTACGAGGCCACGTACGAGGTGCCGGCGGTGACGGGCACCGAGGTGGCGAACTTGAGCTGCTGCCAGCCGGACAGGGTCTCGCTGCCGAAGGTTCCGGTGGCGAGCAGGGTGCCGTCGGCGGCCCAGAGACTGCCGGTGTGGGTACCGGTGTTGCCGGCGCCCTTGTAGAAGGTGACACCGGTGATGTAGCCGTTCACCGCCGACTGGAAGCGGGTGCCCAGCTCCACGGAGTTGGTGTCGTCCACCACGTTCGCGGTGGTCGGCGTGGCGGTGTTCGGCCAGAGGCCGCAAGGGCAGTTCACGGTGGGCGGGTTGGGACTTGTGGTGAAGTTCCACGTGACCGGTGCGGCCATCGCGTTGCCCCACAGGTCGCTCGCCTGGACCGAGAGGGTGTAGGTCGAGTTCAGCGCGAGTTCGCTGGAAGGCGTGAAGGTCGCGCTGTTGGCCGCCCCCATCACCTTCGTACCCGGGATGGCGGCTCCCCCGGAGTCCTTCAGGGTGAACACCAGGGTGTCGGAGTCGATGGCCGTGGAGAAGGTCGCCGACGCCGATGCCGTGATCTGCGTGCCGGTCGCCGCCGACTGCGGCGAGGTGGAGGTGACGGTGGGCGGTGTGGTGCTCGCGGCCGAGGTGTCCAGGACCGCGTCGACCCAGTAGTTGCTGCCGCTCGCGGCCGTGTTCGGGAAGCCGCCCGTCGGGCTGTAGCGGTAGACGCCGTTGCCGCCGTCGGTCCCGCTCTTGAGCGCGGTGAGCGGGGCGAGCCCCGCGGGGCCGGAGGCGAAGGTGTTGTCGAAGGAGTACCCGCCGTGCGGGGCGAAGTAGGAGGCGATGTACGTGGTGTTCGCCTTGACGGGCACCGGAGTGGCGAAGTTCAGCTGCTGCCAGCCCGAGGCCGTCTCGTTGGTGAACGTGCCCGTGGCCAGGCGCTGACCGCTGGAGCTCCACAGGCTGCCGGTGTGCGTGCCCGTGTTCGCCGGGGACTTGTAGAAGCGGACGCCGGTGATCGAACCGGCCGCCGTGGTGCGGATCTTCACGCCGAGCTCCACCGCGCTGCCGTCACCCGCGTTGACGGTCCCCGGTACCGCGGCCGCGGGCCAGACGGTGCAGGGGCACTGCTGGGGGCCGACGGTCAGCGGCACCGTGGTGACGGCGCCGATGTTGACGCTGTCGTCCACCGCGCGGACCTTGACCTGCACGGAGCCGGGAGCGGTCGGCGTCCAGGTGTAGCTCCAGGAGCCGACGCCGGTGGTCGCCTTCCAGGTGGTTCCGCCGTCCGTGGAGACCTCCACGCGGGCCACCACGCCGCCACCGCTGTCGGCCGCCGTGCCGGTGACGGTCACGGGCCGCAGGGCCGGCACGGTGGCGCCGGACGCGGGGCTCGTCACGCTGACGGTCGGCCCGGTGGCGTCGGTGGACGCGGTGGCCGGGACCAGGTTGCCCTGCAGGCTCTTGGGCTGCACCCCCATGTCCGCGAAGACGTTGACGGTGGCCTGCTGCATCCGCTTGTCCTCGGTGACCACCGCGTCGTCCGGATTGCCCGTCGGCATGTTGGTCAGGCCCCACGACCACTGCACGGTGCCCGTGCCGAAGACCAGTGCGTGCGAGGTCTGGTCGCGGAAGGCGACCAGGCTGTGCGTCGCGGTGCCGTTCCCGTAGGTGTTGCCGTAGTCCAGCCGGTACTTGCCGTCCTCGATGTCCACGGTGGTGGAGGACATCTTGATCTGCCCCGGCGGCCGCGCCGCGTCCTCGATGTCGGAGTCCCACTCGTAGCCGAGCGTTCCGGTCGGGAAGGTCGCGGTCTGCGAGGGGGTCAGGTTCGCGACGGTGGTGTTGCGCCACAGCCGCATCTTGGCGAAGGTGCCCGGCACGGTGATCGCGTCCGCCCGGTAGCCGTTCACCGTGAACAGGGTTCCGGTCAGCTGGTTCTGGGGCTGGTACGGACGCCCGTTGGTGGCGCTGGCCGGGTCCATGAAGGTGCCCGTCCAGGTGCCGCTCGGGTCGGGAACGCCGTTGGGCACCGGGAAGGACAGCTTGGTCTCCTTGTAGCAGACCAGGGTCCGGTTGGCGGTGTTGGCGCCGTCGATGCTCGGCGCCAGCCGGGTCTTCCAGAAGATCTCGTTCCCGGCGAAGTACGTCTGGTGCTGACCGGCGCGCCGGGCGTTCAGGGCGTTGCTGAACTGCTCCTGCGTCCAGTACTCGTCGTGCCCCGAGGACATGAACACCTTGTGGTTCTGCATCAGGGAGCCGCCGCGCACCGACATGTCGATCCCGGACATGTAGCTGACGTCGTAGCCGTTGCGCTCCAGCCACGAGATCATCTGGTACTCGGATCCGTAGATCCCGTTCTCCCCGCCGATGTCCAGCGGCCGGTTGTAACTCACCTCGTACGCCCGCCCGTCCGGTGCGGGACCGGCGCCGTCGTAGAGGTCCTGGCCGCCGTAGTTGTTGTACGCCTGCCAGGTCTGGTCGCTCGTCTGGACCAGGATGTCGGAGTGGCTGGAGTCGTTGCGGACGACGAACGGGTACGGCATCAGGCCGTTGCCGTCCGCCTGGTCGAAGTTGGCGATGTACAGGCCGGAGACCGCGTCGGACGGCACGCTCCACGTGGCCGTCACGGGCCAGTTGCCGCAGTCGACCAGACCGGTCGAGGCCTTGGTCGTGCAGTTCTTCGGATTCCCGCCCTGGGCGAAGTTGGCCGGGTAGGTCTGGGCGGCCTGGGCCTCCGTCGACAGCATCCGGGCGCCGTTGCCCCCGTAGTGGCCCAGCCGGTAGACCGAGACGCGGTAGGGGGAGGGGGACTGGACCTTGAACTGGACGGTGTCGCCGGCCTGGACGCTCGTCTGGGCGCTGAAGCCCTTGATGTCGCCCCAGGCGCTGGGCGCGAACCAGTCCGACATCGGTGTGCCCGGCTTGGAGTTCTCGCAGACCACGGCGTTCGACGTCGGACCGCAGGGGTCGGCGGCACCGGCCACCGAGGCCGGTGAGAGAACCGTGGCCACCAGGGCGGCGACCACGGTGAAAAGACCGTACCGAAACCGGAGCAGCCTTCTCCGCTTGTTCATCTGTACCTCATTTGTTGGCGTGAACCGGGAGGTGTCAGCGCAGTGCGTCGCTGAGCGTGTCCACGACCCGCTGCTGCTGGGCGGCGGTGATCTGCGGGAAGAGGGGGAGGGAGAGCATCCGGTCCGCGGCGTCCTCGGCGCGCGGGAAGGCGCCGCGGCCGTGCCCGAGGTGGGCGAAGGCCGGGGTGAGGTGGACCGGGGCCGGATAGTGCACGCCCGCTCCGATGCCCTCCGCGTTGAGCTTGCCGACGACGGCGTCGCGGTCCGCTCCGGCGACCCGTACGACGTACAGGTGCCACACGTGGACGTTGCCCTTCGCCGTGACCGGCAGGGTGACCCGGCCGGCCGCCGCGAGCCCGCCGAGCAGGCCGTCGTAGCGGGCGGCCGCGGCCCGGCGGGCCGCGTTCCCCTCCGCGAGCCGGGCCAGCTTCGCCCGCAGGACCACGGCCTGCAGTCCGTCCAGCCGGCTGTTGAAACCGGCCACGTCGTGCCGGTACTTGGCGACGCCGCCGTGGTTGGCCAGGGCCCGGACCAGGTCCGTGCTCTCCTCGTCGTCGGTCACCACCGCGCCCGCGTCGCCGTACGCGCCGAGGTTCTTGCCCGGGTAGAAGCTGGTCGCGGCGATCCCGCCGCTGCCGGGGGAGCGGCCGTCGCGGGTCGCGCCCTGGCTCTGGGCGGCGTCCTCGACGATCCGTACGTGCGCCGGCAGCTGCGCGGTCAGCTCCGCGGTGGCGGCGCACTGCCCGTACAGGTGGACCGGGACCACCGCGCGGGTGGCCTTGCCGACCGCGTCCAGCGCGGCCCGCGGGTCCATCAGCAGCGTGTCGGGGAGGCAGTCGACCAGCACCGGCCGGGCGCCGATCCGGGCGACGGCGCCCGCGGTGGCGATGAAGGTGTTGGCGGGCAGCACCACCTCGTCGCCCACCCCGACCCCACTGGCCCGCAGCGCCAGTTCGAGGGCGTCGGTTCCGTTGGCGACGCCCACGCAGTGACCGACCCCGGCGAAGTCGGCGTACTCGCGCTCGAACGCGCGGACCTCCTCACCGCCGATGAAGGCGGTGTTCTCGAGGACACGGTCGAATCCGGCCCGTAATTCCCCGGCGACCTCGGCGTGCGCCGCCTTCAGGTCCACGAGCGGTATCTGGTTCATGCGACTGGGCTCTCCATCCGTGTCCCCGGCCACCGGCCGGTCATCTCCCCATCGGTCCGCAGCTCGTCGAGCGCCGGAGCGTCCGCCGCGCGCAGCCGGCGGGCCGGGCTCCCGGCCCACACCTCGCCGGGCGGCACATCGGCCAGGACCGTGCTTCCCATACCGGTCAGCGACCAGGCGCCGACCGTCGTGTACTCGCGGACCAGCGAGCCCGCGCCCACATAGGCCCCCCGCCCCAGCCGCACCCCGCCGCCGAGGCGCACCCCCGAGGCGAGCGTGGCGAAGTCCCCGACCGCGTCGTCGTGGGTGAGGACCACCTGGGGCATCACCGCCACGTGCGAGCCCACCCGGACGGCGGCGGTCAGCACGCACTGCGCCAGCAGCACCGAGCCCGCGCCGAGCATCGAGGACGCCGACACCACCGCCGTGGGGTGGACCACGGTCGCGTAGCGGTTCACGGGCAGCCCCAGGCGCCGCACCACGCGGGCGCGCACGGCGTAGTCGCGCGGGCTGCCCACGCAGACCACCACCCGGGCGGCCCACAGCTCGTGCACCCGCTCGCTGCCGCCCAGCACCGGCACCCCGTCGACGTCCCGGCCCTCCAGGGCCGGATCGTCGTCGAGGTGCCCGATGAGCCGCCACCGCGGCGCAAGGCCCCGTGCCACGTCGGCGGCGGCCACGTCCCGGACCGCCTGGGCGGTCTCCCGGGCGAACCCGCCCGCGCCGACGATCAGCAGGTCCTCGGTGCCCCGCGGCCCGTTCATCCGCCGGCCTGTTCGCGCAGCACCGCCACCACCCGGTCCTGCTGGTCGTCCGTCATCGTGTGGAACAGCGGCAGGATCAGCGAATCCCGGCTGATCCGCTCCGTGACCGGCAGCGGCGCCGCGCCGTGGCCCGCGTACGCCGGCTCCAGGTGCGAGGCCATGATCCCGCGCCGGGCCGAGATCCCCGCCTCGGAGAGCACCGCGAGCAGCTCGTCCCGGCCGACCGGGAAGTCCTCGGCCAGCAGCACCCAGTACGACTGGAAGTTGCCCTCGCCGTGACCGGGGTCCCGGACCGGGGTGAGACCCGGCACGCCGCGCAGCAGCTGCGCGTACCGGGCGGCCAGCGACCGGCGCCGGGCCACGATCTCGTCCAGCTTGCCGAGCTGCACCAGGCCGACCGCGGCCTGGATGTCGGTCATCCGGTAGTTGTAGCCGACCTCCAGGTAGCTCTCGACGATCGGCTTGCTGCTCGCGTGGCGCTGTGCGGCGGACACGTTCATCCCGTGCTCGCGCAGCCGCCGCAGCCGCTCCGCCCACTGCGCGTCGTCCGTGGTCAGCATGCCGCCCTCGCCGGTGGTGATCACCTTGCGGGGGTGGAAGGACCAGGCGGCGAGCAGCGCACCGTGGCCGACGGACTTGCCGCCGACCGTGGCGCCGATGCCGCAGGCGGCGTCCTCCACCAGGGCGACGTCCCAGTCGGCGCACGCCGCGCGCAGCGCGTGCACGTCGGCGGGCACCCCGCCCTGGTGGACGGCGAGCACCGCCTTCGTCCGGGAGGTGCGGACCGCGTCCACGGTGGCCGGGGTGAGGTTGCCGGTGGCCTCCTCGACGTCCGCGAACACCGGTCGCGCGCCCACGTAGCGGACCGCGTTGGCCGTGGCGATGAAGGACAGGGAGGGGACGATCACCTCGTCGTCCGGGCCCAGGTCCAGCGCGATGAGGGCCAGGTGCAGGGCGGTGGTGCACGAACTCACCGCGATGCCGTGCCCGGCGCCCACCCGCTCGGCGAAGGCCCGCTCGAACGCGGCGACCCGCGGGCCCTGCGCCACCCAGCCGGAGAGCACCGCGTCGGCGGCGGCCTTCGCCTCCTCCTCGCCCAGCCACGGCACCATGACCGGGACGCGGGCGGGCGGTACGGGATCCTGCGCGCTCATCGGCCGGCCTCCCCGGCCGCGGTGTCCGCCGCTGCCGCCGCGGCTGCCGACGCGGCGTCGGCGGCGCGCTCGGCCCGCCACCAGTCCACCAGGTCCCGCAGCCCGCTGCGCAGGTCGATCCCGGCGGTGAAGCCGAGCCGCTCCGCGGCCCGTGCGGTGTCCGCGAGCCGGCGGGTCACGCCGTTCACGGCGCGGGCCGGGCCGTGCTCCGGCGCCAGGCCGTCCGCGCCCATCGCCTCCAGCAGGCCGTTCGCCAGCTCCAGCAGGCTGGTCTCGGTCCCGCTCGCGATGTTGAACACCTCGTCGGTCAGGTCCGATTCGGCGGCCAGCAGGTTGGCGCGCGCGATGTCCCGCACGTCGACGAAGTCCATCGTCTGGAGGCCGTCTCCGAGGATCAGCGGCGGCTCGCCCGAGGCGATGCGCTCCATCCAGCGGATCAGCACCTCGGTGTAGAGCCCGTGGATGTCCATCCGCGGCCCGTACACGTTGAAGTAGCGCAGGGCGACGTAGTCCAGCCCGTACATGGAGTGGAAGCTGCGCAGCATTCCCTCGTTGAAGGCCTTCGCGGCGCCGTAGAAGGTGTCGTTGTTGTACGGGTGGTGGCGCTCGGTCGTCGGGAACTGCTCGGCCAGTCCGTAGACCGAGGCCGAGGACGAGGCGATCACCTTGCCCACGCCGGCCGCGGCCGCCGACTCCAGCACGTTGAACGTGCCGTCCACCATCACCTCGTTCGCCAGCCGCGGCTCCTCCGCGCACTGGGTGATCCGGATGGCCGCCAGGTGGAACACCAGCTCGGCGCCCTCCGTCGCCTTGCGCACCGCGGCCAGGTCGCGGATGTCCCCCTCGACGACCTCCACCACGCCGCTCGGCAGGGCGCGGGCCAGGTTGGCGGTCCGCCCCCGCACGAAGTTGTCGAGCACCACGACCTCGCGCGCCCCGTTGTCCACCAGCAGGTCCACCAGGTGCGAGCCGATGGTGCCCGCTCCGCCGGTGACCAGAATCCTCTTGCCTCGTACGCTGCTCAACGCCCTGCCCCCACTGAGTCGTTCATCGTCTTTCGTGTCACGGATCCGCGAACGGTCAGCGGCCGGTGCGCAGTCCGACGACCGCGCCCTTGAACTCCAGGCTCCGGGAGGCCGCTTCCAGGATGTCCAGCACCTTCAGGCCGGCCCGTCCGTCGGTCAGCGGCGGCCGGCCCGTCCTGATGGCGTCGGCGAACTCCTCGACCATGCTGCGCAGTGCTTCCTTCTCGCCGATCGCGGGCGCCACCATGTCGCCGCTCCGGTAGGAGACGAGCATGTCGCGGCGCTCGTCGGCGCCGATCTCCTGCGGGGTGCTCAGCTCCACGCCCCGGTCGAACACCGAGACGCGCTGGGTGGGGTTGAGGTCGTCCCAGACCAGGGTGCGCTTGGAGCCGCCGACCATGGTGGTGCGCACCTTCGTCGGGGAGAGCCAGTTGACGTGCACGTGCGCGATGGCGCCGGTGCTCAGCTGGAGGGTCAGGTAGGCCACGCAGGACTGGCCGGCCCCGATCGGATCGGCGCCGGTCGTGGCGACGGCCACCGGCTGCACGTGGTCGGGGAGGATGAAGTCGAGGACCGACAGGTCGTGGGGGGCCAGGTCCCACAGGACGTCGATGTCCTTCTGGACGAGCCCCAGGTTGATCCGTACCGAGTCGACGAAGTGGATCTCGCCGAGTTCGCCGGAGCGGACCATCTCCCGGATGCGGCGCACCGCCGGGGTGTAGCAGTAGGTGTGGTCGCACATCAGGGTGAGACCGCGCTTCTCCGCCTCCGCGACCAGCCGCATCCCGTCCTCGTACGTGGCGGCGAGCGGCTTCTCCACGAGGACGTGCTTGCCGGCCCGCAGGGCGGCCAGCGCGACGTCCAGGTGCGTGCCGGCCGGGGTGGCCACGGCGACCGCCTGGACGGACGGGTCGGCGAGGACCGCCGCGTAGTCCGAGGTCGGCTGCACCGTGGAGTACCTGCCGAGCGCCTGGCGGGCCCGGTCGATGTCCAGGTCGCAGAGCCACCGCAGCCGGAACTGCGGGCTGGACTGGAAGTTGCGGACGAGATTGGGGCCCCAGTAGCCCGCTCCGACCACGGCGATGCCTAAGGGAGCCGCGGACCCCCGGCCGGAGATTCCGGCGCCCTGCCCGACGGTGCGGTCGGCGCTCTGCGCGCCGTCCTTGGAGGTGTCCTTCACAGCGTTCCCTTCCTTCCGCGCACGCCGACTGGCGTGTCGACAACCCATGGCCGGGACGCGTGTGGTGGAGGAGGAACGCCGTCGCCGAGGGGCACGCCGGACGCCTGCGCGTCCCGTGCGTGACCTGCTCAACGGTGATGGCCCCCCACAACCGATGTTCTGCGTGAATCGCGTATGCCGCCCCCCGGCCCGACCGCCTGTTCCCCACAAGCAGCCGAACCCGTACCACCCTTGCCGGTTCCGGATCGTGCCGGCCGCGCCGAAGCGCGCCGAATCCGCTCGGCGCCGCTCAATCTAGTCCACCGGGCGTACCCCCGGGCAGAGTTGGCGGAATCGCCTGGCGCGGGTGTTCGACCGTGCATACTGCCCGGGTGACCAGCATCGTGATCCCGGCCCACAACGAGGGCCGGGTCATCGGCCGGCTCCTCGACGCGCTCCTGGCCGACGCCGACGGCAACACCGGCACACCGGCGGACGGACCCGACATCGTCGTGGTGTGCAACGGCTGTACGGACGACACCGCCCGGGTGGCGGGCGCGCGCGGCTCCCGCGTACGGGTGGTGGAGATACCGACTCCCTCCAAACACACGGCACTCCGGGTCGGGGACGAGCACGCGCGGGGCTTCCCCCGCCTCTACGTGGACGCCGACGTCGTCGTCGGGGCCGCCGACGTACGGGCCCTGACGGGCGCCCTCGCCGGAAGTCCGGGCCTGCTCGCCGCCGCCCCCGGCCGTGACATCCCGCTGGCCGGCTGCGCCTGGCCGGTCCGCGCGTACTACCGCGTGTGGCAGCTGCTCCCGGCCGTCCGCGAGGGGCTGTTCGGGCGGGGGGTCATCGCGGTGACCGAGCCGGGGCACGCGCGGATCGCCGCGCTGCCCCCGCTGATGGCCGACGACCTGGCCGCGTCCCTCGCCTTCGGGCCGGAGGAGCGGCGCGTCGTCGAGGCGGCCCGGGTCGTCGTGCACCCGCCGCGCACCTGGTCCGACCTCGTGCGGCGGCGGATCCGCGCGGCGACCTCCTCCGCCGAGTTCGAGCGCTTCCAGGCCTCGCAACGGGCCGGTGCGGCCGCGCCGTCCGCCCGTACGGGCACGGCCGACCTGCGCGTCCTGCTGCGGGCCCAGCCGCGGCTGCTCCCCGGCGTGGTGGTCTTCGTCCTGGCGGCGCTCGCCGCCCGCAGGGGGTCCCGCAAGGCCATCCGGAACCAGGACTTCTCCACCTGGCTGCGGGACGAGAGCAGCCGGCAGGGCTGAGCGCCGGCACCGGGGCGTGCGGCCGAATCGGGCCGTACGCCCCACCGTTGGCCCGTACAACCACTAGGGTTTCACTCGCACGTTCGAGGACTCAGACCGTCGGCACCGGGAGCTCCAGCGCATGTACCTCGCGGACCGCTCCGCGCCCTCGCCCGCGGACACGGGGACCCCGCCGGACCGGGGATCCTTACGGACCCCCGCCGTCACCTCCGCCGTCCTGGCCCTGGGCACGGTCAGCCTGATCACCGACGTCTCCTCCGAGATGGTCACCGCGGTCCTGCCCCTGTACCTGATCGCCGGACTGGGCCTGAGCCCGCTCGGTTTCGGCGCCCTCGACGGCCTCTACAACGGAGTCAGCGCCCTGGTGCAGCTGACCGGCGGCCATCTCGCCGACCGGGTCCGCAACCACAAGCTGATCGCCGGCATCGGCTACGGACTGTCGGCCCTGTGCAAGCCGCTGCTGCTGTTCGCCCACAGCCTCGGCCCGATCAGCGTGATCCTCGCGCTGGAACGCACCGGCAAGGGCCTGCGCACCGCGCCGCGCGACGCCATGATCTCCCTCTCGACACCGGCCGGGTTACAAGGCCGCGCCTTCGGCGTGCACCGGGCCATGGACACCACCGGGGCGCTGCTCGGCCCGCTCGCCGCGTTCCTCGTGCTGAGCATGGCGGTCGACGGGTACGACGCCGTCTTCGGCGTCAGCGCGTGCGTGGCGGTGCTCGGCGTCGTGGTCCTCGTGCTGTTCGTCCCGTCCGGCGGGGCCGCGGCGGTCCCGCCCCGGCCGGCCGACGGCGGCGGCGCGGCCCGCCCGGACCCCGTACGGCTGCGCGACGCGATGGCCCTGCTGCGGCTGCCCCGGCTGCGCGCCTTGGCGCTCTGCGCCGTCCTGCTGGGCCTCACCACGGTCAGCGACGCCTTCGTCTACCTGCTGCTGCAGCGCCGCACCGGCATCGGCGAGCAGTGGTTCCCGCTCCTGCCGCTGGGCACCGCCGCCGTGTTCCTGCTGCTGGCCGTCCCTGCCGGGGCCCTCGCCGACCGGATCGGCCGGCGCACCGTGTTCCTCACCGGGCACGCCCTCCTGCTGGCCGGCTACGGGCTGCTGCTGTGGGCCCCCGACTGGCCGCCGCTGCCCTACCTCGTCCTCGCACTGCACGGCATGTTCTACGCCGCCACCGACGGCGTGCTCCCCGCCGCCGTGGCCGCCACCGTCCCCGGCGGGCTGCGCGCCACCGGCCTCGCCCTGGTCGGCACCGGCCAGGCACTGGCCCGCTTCGGCTGCTCGCTGGCCTTCGGCGCGGCGTGGAGCCTCTGGGGCACCGGCCCGGCCCTCGCCGCCGCCGCGGCCGGACTGCTGTGCTGCGCGGCCGTCGCCGGCCTCGTCCTGCGCCCGGCCGCCCCCGAAGACGGCCCCGTCCTCCCCGACTCCGACTCCGACTCTGACCTCGACCCGAAGCCCGTGAGGCCCCCCGTATGACGCTGTCGTTCTCACGCCGCCTGCTCGTCCTCGCCGTGGCGGTGCTGCTGCTCGGAGGCCTCGCCACCGCGCTGGTGGTGCGCGCCGCCGACCGCGCCGACCGGCCCCGTACGGGCGGCCCGGAGATCGCCGCGGGCGGCGTCACCCTCACCCGGCAGGGGGAACTGGCCTTCCTCAACAGCGGACAGGGCCCCCACCGCGGCACGCTCGCCTCGGTCCCGGCCGACGCGCCCCAGTCCGCGCGCACCGCCTCCGACCTCGACTGCCAGCGCTTCCACGCGGCCGCCGGCACCGGCGTGTGCCTGCGCTCCTCGCCGGGCGCGCTCGCCCAGGACAACAAGGCCCTGATCGTCGACGCCGACCTGCGCACGGTGCGCAGCCTCCCCCTGGCGGGCACCCCCAGCCGTGCCCGCGTCTCGCCCAGCGGCCGGTTCGCCGCCTGGACCGTCTTCGTCTCCGGCGAGTCCTACGGCTCCGCGTTCTTCTCCACGCGCACCGCGATCCTGGACACCCGCACGGGGAAGCTCGAATCCAGCCTGGAGGAGTTCGCCATCTCCATGGACGGCCGGGACTACCGCGCCCAGGACGTGAACTTCTGGGGCGTCACCTTCTCCAAGGACGACGACACCTTCTACGCCACGCTCGCCACCGCCGGCCAGACCCATCTGGTCAGGGGATCGATCTCCCGGCGTACCGTCACCACCCTCGCGCAGAACGTCGAATGCCCGTCCCTGTCGCCGGACGAGACCCGCATCGCGTACAAGAAGCGGGTGCGGGCCGGAGCCTCGCTGTGGCGCGAACACGTCATGGACCTGGGTACGCTCCGCGAGCACGCGCTCGCCGAGAAGCGCAGCGTGGACGACCAGGCCGCCTGGCTCGACGACCGGACCCTGGCCTACGCCCTGCCCACCGACGGGGCCGCCGACAGCACCGACCTGTGGACCGTGCCCGCCGACGGCACCGGCGCCCCCCGGCTGCTGACCCCCGGCGCCTCCTCTCCGTCCCGTCTGGGCTGACGGGCCGGCGCGCGGGCCCGTCGCCGCAGGCCGGTCAGACCTGGTCCACGAAGGTCCGCACCCGGTCGACGAGCGAGGCGTGGTCGCGGATCCACCCGTAGTGCCGGCTGCCCGGCACCCCCTCGCCGAGGACCAGCTCCCAGTGCGTCACCCGCGCGCTCGTGAGCTTGTCGCTGAGTCCCCGCACCCCTGCGGGCGGGGCCATGGCGTCGCCCTTGACGGTCACCGCGAGCACCGGCAGGTCCAGCCCGGCCAGTGAGGGCTCGAAGTCCACGGGGGAGGACGGCACGCGGTAGCGGCCCGTCCGGACCTGGGTGGCCATGTCCCGCAGGACCTGGGCGGAGTCGTTGCCCAGTACGCCGATGCGCCGCCCGGGGAAGTACCCGTACGCCGAGGAGAACGCGGCGGCGAGCCGGAATCCCGCCAGCATCCCGAGGCTCTGCGGGAAAGGCCAGCCGCGGTAGTGGCAGGAAGGGGCGCCCACCAGGACCGCGCCCGCGGCCATGTGCGGCTCCTGGCTGAGGTAGAGCGCGCCGAGCTGACCGCCGAGGCTGTGCCCCAGGAGGAAGCGCGGAGCCCCGGGGAAGGCGGCCGCGACCGCCCGGAACAGCGCCGGGTAGTCGTAGCTCACCATCTCGTGGTAGCCGTAGCGCACCCCGCGCCGCACGTGTACGGAGCTCGTGCCCTGCCCCCGCAGTTCGCCGAGGACCACCTGGAACCCGGCCCGGACGAGGGCCTCCGCCAGGGGCGTGTAGGAGACGGCCCTGGTGCCCATGGCGGGCATGCACACCAGCACGGGGGCCGACGGATCCTCCGGCCTTCGGTGGAACCGGACATGGACCGTGGCGCCGTCCTCGGCGCGCACGGTCCGCGTGGTCACTTCGGTGGACGGATTCACGGGCCTCCCTCGCTCGTGGCCATCCTGCGTGGCCCGCGGTCCACGTTCAACAGCCGGATCCCGCCCGGTCCGTCGGGGCGGGTGCGCATGGCGACCGCACGACCGGACGTGTGATGATCCCTGCCGTGAACGGCATCGCATTCCTCGCCTCCTTCCTCAGGACCGGACGCCTGCACGGGCTCGGCATCGGCTCCACCCTCGACGAGGCCGGCCGGGCCGTCCGCCACCGCTTCGTCGACGTCGTGGACGAGGGCGGCGAGTCGCTGCGCCGCGATCACGGATTCGTCGAGTTCTCCTTCAACCCCGGCGACGAGTGGGTGATGTCCGGCGCGTCCATCGAGCTGCACCGGCTCGCGTCCGGCCACGACATGGCCCGGGAATGGGCCCGGATCATGGAGGTCGACTTCCCCCGCCACGTCGCCTGGGAAGCCGTGCGGGAGGAGCTCGAGCGCGTCCCCGGAGCCCCGGAACTCACGGTCAGCGCCCAGGGCGGATTCCTCGAGTACCGGGCGGAGGCGTCCCACGTCTCCGTGCTCGTCGTGGACGACGAGGAGGAGGAGCGGGGCTGCCACACGGGGCACGGGGACGTGTGGAGCGTCAGCCTGTGGGCGCCCGTACGGGCGAGGTGACGGCCCGGAGCCGGTGGCGGCCCCGGACCCCCGCCGGCGTGGGCCGGTCGGGTGCTTGAGCGGGCCGGTCCGATTGGGTGCGGCCTGAGCGGGCACCTGCACACCATGGCCCTCGAACATCCCTCGGAAAAGGGTGACCACGGGCGGCTCGGCCGCTTCGAGAAGCTGGCGGAGCTGGCTTCGAACTTCACCAGCTCCCCTGCCTTCTCCCTGTTCTGCGTCCTGCTGGTCGCGGGCTTCGTCGCGGTCCACCTGGCTCACCTGGACGTCAGCTGGCAGCACCTCCTCGGCGACGCGATGGGCGCGGTCGCCCTGCTGCTCCTGGCCCTGCTGAAGAACTCCGAACGCCGGGCCGAGCACGCGATCCAGGTCAAGCTCGACGCCATCGCCGCCGCCCTCCTGGAGCAGTACCAGGGCGAGCCGGGCCCCGCGCACCGGGACCTGGCCAAGGCCATCGGGATCGAGGACGTCGAGTAGCGGACCCGCCCTTGGGCCGAGCGGACCCCGTAAGGGGCGCTTTCGAGTGACGACCCGCGCGGCCTCGGCCGCGGGCGCCCCGATCTCCCCGACCATCTCAGGCGGCCGGTCATGTTCCGGACACGCACGGCCGGTCGGGCCGGGCACCGCCGTACCGCGGCTCCGGGCCGCCGCTGGGAGATCACTTGTACGTCCTGCTCGTCGCGAGCGCGTTCAACAGCCTCACGCAGCGAGTCCACGCCGAGCTGCGCGACCACGGCCACCACGTCGCCGTCGAACTCGCCCTGCCCGGCACCTCCCTGGCCGAGGCCGTACGCGGGCACCGGCCCGACCTCGTGGTCGCGCCGATGCTGACCACGGCCGTCCCCGAGGAGGTGTGGTCCGCCCACACCTGCCTGATCGTCCACCCGGGACCGGTCGGCGACCGCGGCCCCTCCTCCCTCGACCACGCGATCCGGGACCGGGAGACCCGATGGGGGGTCACGGTCCTGCAGGCCAACGCGGAGATGGACGCCGGCGACGTGTGGGCGAGCGCCGACTGCCCGGTGCCGCCGGTCGGCAAGAGCGACCTCTACCGCGGCGAGATCGCCGACGCGGCCCTGGAGGCCGTCCTCCTCGCGGTGGAACGCTTCGCCTCCGCCACCTATGTCCCGCGGCCGCAGACCGGCGGCCGGGCCCGGCCGCTCCTGCGCCAGGAGGAGCGCCGGATCGACTGGGAGGCGGACGGCACCGAGCAGGTCCTGCGCGCGCTGCGCGCCGCCGACTCGCAGCCCGGCGTACGGGACGACCTGCTCGGCGGCGAGTGGTTCCTGCACGGCGGGCACCGAGAGGAACAGCTGCGCGGCCGCCCCGGCGCACTGCTGGCCACCCGGGCCGGCGCGGTCTGCCGGGCCACCGCCGACGGCGCCGTCTGGATCCCGGAACTGCGCGCCCGCCGCCTGCCGGGCCGGCCGGCCGAACCCAAACTGCCCGCGACGGTGGCCCTGGCGGACCGGCTGCCCCCGCTGCCCGAGGTGCCCGCGCCCCCGGACGCCGGCCCGCACCGCCGCACCTGGTCCGACATCGGCTACCACGAGGAGGGCCAGGCCGGCTTCCTGACGTTCTCCTTCCCCGGCGGCGCCATGAGCACCGCCCACTGCCGGCGCCTGCTGGACGCGTACCGGACCGCCTGCACCCGCCCCACCTCCGTGCTGGTCCTGGGCGGCGGCCGCGACTTCTTCTCCAACGGCATCCACCTGGGCGTCATCGAGGCCGCCGCCGACCCGGCCGAGGAGTCCTGGGCCAACATCAACGCCATGGACGACCTCGTCGAGGCGGTGCTGACCACCACCGACCGGCTCGTGGTCAGCGCGCTGGGCGGCAACGCCGCCGCCGGCGGGGCCGTGCTCGCCCTCGCGGCCGACGAGGTCTGGTGCCGCTCGGGCGTCGTCCTGAACCCGCACTACCGCCTGATGGGGCTGTACGGCTCCGAATACTGGACCTACACCCTGCCGCGCCGCGTCGGCCCCGCCCTCGCGGAGCGCCTCACCGCCGAGGCCCTGCCGCTGAGCGCCGCCGCCGCGCAGCGGCTGGGCCTGGTCGACCGTACGGTGCCCTGCGCGCCCCAGGAGTTCACGGGCGAGACGGAACGCCTCGCGGCCCGCCTCGCCGCCCTGCCCGCCACCGCGGCCCGGATCGCCGCCAAGAAGGCGGCCCGCGAGCGCGACGAGGCGGTCCGGCCGCTGGCCGCCCACCGCGAGGCCGAGCTGGCCCGGATGCGGCGGACCTTCTTCGACCCGGAGGCCCCCTACCACGCCCTGCGCCGCGCCTTCGTACGCAAGGAGCGCGCGGTCGCCACCCCGCCCCACCTCACCCGTGCCACGACGGACCGGGCCCCCGCGGCCGCCTCCGCGGCCGCCCTCGCGCCGCAGGCCGCCCGGCAGGCCGCGCCCCGGGCCGTCCCGCAGGCCGCCGCCCCGGCCGTCACCGCGCCGCCGGCCGCCGCGCCCCGCTCGGCCGTCCGGCCGCGCGGTGTCACTGGACTGGCCGCACCTGACGCGGCGCCCGGCCCGGCCTGCTGTTAGCAAGAAGGGTGAGGACGAGACAGGCCGCCTCTCCGCACCCCCTTCCCGACCCCCTCCCCGAGGAGGCATCCCATGGCCGCAGTGACGAAGGACCCGGTCGAAGACCCGCCGATCCACATCCTCTGGATCAACGCGGGCCTGAGCTGCGACGGCGACTCCGTGTCCTTGACGGCCGCGATGCAGCCGAGCATCGAGGAGATCGTGACCGGCGTGCTGCCCGGTCTGCCCAAGATCGCCGTGCACTGGCCGCTGATCGACTTCGAATGCGGACCGGTCGGCGGCGCCGACACGTTCATCGAGTGGTTCTTCAAGGGCGAGCGGGGCGAGATCGACCCGTTCGTCCTGGTCGTCGAGGGGTCGATCCCCAACGAGAAGATCAAGCCCGAGGGCTACTGGTGCGGCTTCGGCGACGATCCGGAGACCGGGCAGCCCATTACCACCAGCGAGTGGATCGACCGGCTGGCCCCCAAGGCCCTCGCGGTCGTCGCCATCGGCACCTGCGCCACGTACGGCGGCATCCACGCCATGGAGGGCAATCCGACGGGCGCCATGGGCGTGCCCGACTACCTGGGCTGGGACTGGACCTCGAAGGCCGGCATCCCGATCGTGTGCGTGCCGGGCTGCCCGATCCAGCCGGACAACTTCTCGGAGACCCTGACCTACCTCCTGTACCAGGCGGCCGGTTCCGCCCCGATGATCCCCCTCGACGACAAGCTGCGCCCCACCTGGCTGTTCGGCGCCACCGTCCACGAGGGCTGCGACCGCGCCGGCTACTACGAGCAGGGCCAGTTCGCGCAGACCTACGACTCGCCCAAGTGCCTGGTCAAGCTCGGCTGCTGGGGTCCCGTCGTCAAGTGCAACGTCCCCAAGCGCGGCTGGATGAACGGCATCGGCGGCTGCCCCAACGTCGGCGGCATCTGCATCGCCTGCACGATGCCCGGCTTCCCCGACAAGTTCATGCCGTTCATGGACGAGCCCCCCGGCGCCAGGGTGTCTGTGACGGCCAGCGGCGCGTACGGCGCCCTGATCCGCAAGCTCCGGTCGGTCACCGCCCACACCGTGGACGAGGAGCCGAAATGGCGGCACGGCGGCCGCAGCCTGACCACGGGCTACCGCCCGCCCTGGTGACGGCCCCCGGAAACACACCCCAACTCCCGCTCCCCGCACCGAAGAAGGGTCACGGCAGACACGATGGCACCGAACACGAAGGCGGCCGGCGACGGCAGCGGCCTGGTGGAGATGGCCTGGGATCCGATCACCCGGATCGTGGGCAGTCTCGGCATCCACACGAAGATCGACTTCAAGCAGAAGCGGGTGGCGGAGTGCTACAGCACCTCGTCAGTCTTCCGCGGCTACAGCGTCTTCATGCGCGGCAAGGACCCCCGCGACGCGCACTTCATCACCAGCCGCATCTGCGGGATCTGCGGTGACAACCACGCCACCTGTTCCGTGTACGCGCAGAACATGGCCTACGGGGTGAAGCCGCCCCACCTCGCCGAGTGGATCATCAACCTCGGCGAGTCGGCGGAGTACATGTTCGACCACAACATCTTCCAGGAGAACCTGGTCGGGGTCGACTACTGCGAGAAGATGGTCCGCGAGACCAACCCCGGTGTCCTGGAGCTCGCCGAGCGCACGCCGTCCCCGCACGCGGGGGAGCACGGCTACAAGACCATCGCCGACATCATGCGCTCCCTCAACCCCATCGAGGGCGAGTTCTACCGCGAGGCCCTCCAGGTCAGCCGCTACACGCGCGAGATGTTCTGCCTGATGGAGGGGCGCCACGTGCACCCCTCCACGCTCTACCCGGGCGGCGTCGGCACCATCGCCTCCGTCCAGCTCTTCACGGACTACATGAGCCGCCTCATGCGGTACTGCGAGTTCATGAAGAAGGTCGTCCCCCTCCACGACGACCTCTTCGACTTCTTCTACGAGGCCCTGCCCGGGTACGAGGAGGTCGGCCGCCGGCGCGTCCTGCTCGGCTGCTGGGGAGCCCTCAACGACCCCGAGTACTGCGACTTCACGTACGCCAACATGACCGACTGGGGACGGAAGATGTTCGTCACCCCGGGCGTGATCGTCGACGGCAAACTGGTCACCAACGACCTCACCGAGATCAACCTCGGCATCCGCATCCTGCTCGGCAGCTCGTACTACGACGACTGGCAGGGCCAGGAGCAGTTCGTCACCCACGACCCGCTCGGCAACCCGGTCGACCCCCGCCACCCGTGGAACCAGCACACCATCCCCGCCCCGCAGAAGCGGAACTTCGACGACAAGTACAGCTGGGTGATGTCGCCCCGCTGGTTCGACGGCAAGGACCACCTCGCGCTCGACACCGGCGGCGGCCCCATCGCCCGCCTGTGGTCCACCGCCCTGTCCGGGCTGGTCCACACCGACTACGTCCAGGCCACCGGGAACAGCGTCGTCATCACCCTGCCGCGCACGATGACCAAGCCCGAGACCCGCTTCGAGTGGAAGATCCCGAAGTGGAGCAACGCGCTGGAGCGCAACCGCGCCCGCACCTACTTCCAGGCGTACGCGGCCGCCATCGCCCTGCACTGCGCCGAGAAGGGCCTCGCCGAGGTCCGCGCGGGACGCACGCAGACCTGGGAGAAGTTCGAGGTGCCGGACGAGTCCATCGGAGTGGGCTTCACCGAGGCCGTACGAGGCGTCCTGTCGCACCACATGGTGATCCGCGACGGGAAGATCGCCAACTACCACCCGTACCCGCCGACGCCCTGGAACGCCAGCGTCCGCGACAGCTACGGCACCCCGGGACCGTACGAGGACGCCGTCCAGAACACCCCGATCTTCGAGGAGAACAGCCCGGAGAACTTCAAGGGCATCGACATCATGCGCGCGGTGCGCAGCTTCGACCCCTGCCTGCCCTGCGGTGTCCACATGTACGTCGGCGGCGGCAAGACGGTGAAGACCATGCACGTGCCCACCGGCCTGAGCGGACTGGGCGGATGAGCGCGGTGCTCGACGCCGCCCAGGCGGGGCGCAGGGTCGAGGAGGTGCTCGACCGGATCGCCGCCACGGGCGACCGGGCGGCCTGCGCGGCCGCCGAGGAACTGGTGCGCGTCCTCATGGACTTCTACGGCGCCGGGCTCGCCCGGATCGTCGAGGGGCTGGGGCACGGCCCGCTCGACGCGGTGCTCGACGACGAACTCGTCGCCAGCCTGCTCTCCCTGCACGGCCTGCACCCCGAGGACGCGCGCACCCGGATCGCACGCGCCCTGGACGCGGTCCCCGACCCGCTGGAGCTGGTCGCCTTCGACGAGGGCACCGGCGTCCTGCGGCTGCGCCCCGGGCCCGCGACCGGCGGCTGCGGCTGCGGCAGCGGCGGTCAGGCCGACGCCCGGCAGACCCTGGAGGACACCCTCGCCTGCTTCGCGCCCGAGGTGACGAGCGTGGAGATGGAACCCGCCGCGGCCCCGCCGCCCGCCCTCCTCCAGATCGGCACCCGGCCCCCCAGCCCGGCGCGGGTGTCGTGACCGGCCCCGGAATCCGTACGGACGGCCCGCGCTCGCCGCGCGGGCTGCGCAGGTTCGCGGGCCCGCGCCCGCCCCGGCCCGAGACCTGCGAACTGTGCGGGGTGATCGTGCCCGGGGAGTCCCACCGCCACCTGGTGGAGACCGAGAAGCGGACGCTGGTCTGCGCCTGCACGGCCTGCGCCCTGCTGTTCGACCGGCCGGGCGCGGCCACCGGACGCCTGCGGGCCGTCCCCGACCGCTACCTCACCGACCCGGGCCACCGGCTCGACGAGGGCGCGTGGGAACTCCTCCAGATCCCGGTCGGGGTCGCGTTCTTCTTCCGCAACGCCGCCCTCGACCGGCTCGTCGCCCTCTACCCGAGCCCGGCCGGAGCCACCGAGAGCGAACTCGCCCCGGAGACCTGGCAGACCGTCCTCGGCACCGGCCGGCTCGCCGCGCTGCTCGAACCCGACGTAGAGGCGCTGCTGCTGCGCCGCTCGGAGGGCCGCACCGAGTGCTACCTGGTGCCCATCGACATCTGCTACGAGCTGGTGGGGCGGATGCGGCTGCTGTGGCAGGGCTTCGACGGCGGGGCGGAGGCCCGGGCCGCGCTGCGCGACTTCTTCGCGCAGGTGGAGCGCCGGGCCAGGATCCTGGCGGAGGACGCCCGATGACGGAGTTCTCCTTCACCTGCACCGGGGTGCGCGCCGACCCCTACGCCGCCGGCCCCACCCTCGTCTTCCGGCTGCGCATCACCGCGGCCGGGGGAGCCCGGGTGCACGCCCTCGCCCTGCGCTGCCAGATCCGCATCGAACCGGCCCGGCGCGGCTACGGCCCCGCCGAGGCCGAGGGCCTGGCCGACCTGTTCGGCGAGCGCGCCCGCTGGGGCACCTCGCTCAAGCCCGTGCAGTTCGCCCAGGTCCAGGCCATGGTCCCGAGCTTCACCGGGGAGACCGAGACGGACCTGGTCGTGCCGTGCACCTACGACATGGACATCGCCGCGACCCGCTACTTCGAAGCCCTGGAGGACGGGGAGGTACCGCTGCTGATGCTCTTCTCCGGCACCGCCTTCACCGGTGACGGCGGCTTCCGGGTCGAGCCGGTGCCCTGGGACCGCGAAGCCGCGTACCGGATGCCCGTGGCCGTGTGGCGCGAGATGGTCGAGCAGCACTTCCCCGGCTGCGGCTGGCTCCGGCTGCCCCGCGACACCATGGACGAGCTGCTCGCCTTCCGCTCCCGCCACGCCCTCGCCTCGTGGGAGGCGACCGTACGGGCCCTGCTGGACGCGGCCGCCCCGCCCCCGCAGCCACCCCCGCCCGGGGCCCTCCGGCTGGGTGCGGTCCTGCCCCGCCGCAGTGAGAGGACGGCCCCGTGACCGGCTCCCCGACCACGACGACCGCCGCGGCGCAGTCCCGCTTCGCCGCCGCCCGGCAGGTGGCCGACGCCGTCCTCCTCGAGGGGTACGTGCTCTACCCGTACCGGGCCTCGGCGGCCAAGAACCGGCTGCGCTGGCAGTTCGGCGTGCTCGTCCCCCCGGCGTGGGGCCGCGCGCACGAGGAGCACGCCTTCCAGCAGACCGAGATCCTGATGGAGCCGAAGGGCGGGGCGACGCTCGCCCTGGAGCTGCGGTTCCTGCGGGCCCAGCGGCGCACCGTCCAACAGGCCCTGGAGGACGGCCGCTTCGCGGAGGTCGCCGAGCTGCACCTGGCCGACCGCGTCCTGGTCCCCTGGGACGAGGGCGTGGAGGAGCGGGTCGAACTGAACGTCCCCGTCGCCGAACTGGCGGCCGGAGAAGTGACCGTTCCCTTCCGCCGCCCCGCCCGCGACGACACCGAGA
The DNA here is from genome assembly GCF_044747975.1 of Streptomyces sp. NPDC090045. NCBI lineage: Bacteria > Bacillati > Actinomycetota > Actinomycetes > Kitasatosporales > Streptomycetaceae > Streptomyces > Streptomyces sp. NPDC090045. Next base: position 44,533 of record NZ_JBIVFA010000008.1, on the reverse strand, counting down.
CCGTCCTCGACGGCGAGGGGCGGACGGTCGGCCGCATGGTCCGGCGTACCGAGGAGGTCGAAGGCCGCCTCAGGCTCCTGGCCACCGAACTCGACGGCGCCTACCGCGTGTTCAGGCTCCGTGCGGTGGTGGAGAACACCAGCCCGTGGGCTCCGGCGGCCGGTTCCGGGAACGGGTCCGCCGACCGCGAGGCCGCCCTGCCGCACGCGCTGGTCGCCGCCCACCTCCTGCTGGGCCTCGACGCGGGCTCCTTCCTGTCCATGACCGACCCGCCCGAGTGGGCCCGGGAGGCGGTGGCGGCGTGCGCCAACCGCCACACCTGGCCGGTGCTCGCGGGCGAACCCGGCCGCGCCGACGTGGTCCTGTCCTCCCCGATCATCCTGGAGGACCACGCGGCCATCGCCCCCGAGAGCGCGGGCGCGATGTACGACTCCACCGAGATCGACGAGATCCTCGCCCTGCGCACGGCGGCCCTGACCGAGCAGGAGAAGCGCGAGGCACGCGGTACGGACGCCCGCGCGGCCGCCGTGATCGACCTCGCCGACTCCATGCCCCCCGAGGTGCTGGAACGCCTGCACGGCGCGGTGCGCGGCCTGCGGGAGATCACCGGCCCGGACCAGCCGCCCCTGCTGAGGGAACTCCCCGACGTGGACGCGGTGTTCACGCCGGACACCCCCTGGTGGGACCCGGCCCGGGCGGAGACCGCGGACCCGGCCCGCGACCGGATCACGATCGGGGGCGCCTCGGTGGGACCGGGCAGCCGCGTCCTGCTGCGCCCCGGACTGCGGCGCACCGACGCCCAGGACCTCTTCCTCCAGGGCCGTGCCGCGCTCGTCGAGGCGGTCCTGCACGACGTCGACGGCGGGGTCCACCTCGCCGTCACCGTCGAGGAGGACCCGGGCGCCGACATCCGGCGGGAGCAGGGAAGGTTCCTCTACTTCCAGCCCGACGAGGTCACCCCCCTGGAGGACGCGTGAGCGACAGGGTCCTGATCGCGGGCATCGGCAACGTCTTCCTCGGCGACGACGGCTTCGGCGTCGAGACCGTGCGGGCGCTGTCCGCGCACCCGCTGCCCGACGGGGTCGAGGTGGTGGACTTCGGCGTGCGCGGGGTCCACCTCGCCTACCAGCTCCTCGACGGCTACGACACGCTCCTGCTGATCGACGCCACCGCACGGGGCGGCGAGCCGGGCACGCTCTACCTCATCGAGGCCGACGGCAGCGGGGATCCGGGCAGCCCGGGCCCCGTGGACGCCGCGCCCGGCGGCCCCGTCCTCGACGGCCACCACATGTCACCCGACACCGTCCTCGCGCTGCTCGGCACCCTGTGCGCCGGCACCGGCGCCACCCCTCCGCGGCGCACGCTGGTCCTCGGCTGCGAACCGGCCTGTGTCGAAGAGGGCATCGGGCTCAGCGCACCCGTGACCGCCGCCGTCCCGGAAGCCGTACGCATGGCCCTGGACCTGATCCGCGGTCCGTCCCCCGACGAAACCGGCGGCCTCCGCCGCGAACTGAGGAGAACCCCATGAAGAACGCCGTCATCGGCGGGGCCGCGGCCGCCGCCCTCGCCGTGGTCCTGGCCGTGGTCCTCCCCGACCTCAGGCGCTACCTGCGCATCCGCAGGATGTGACGCCGCTGCCCCTGCCGCGCCCGAATGGCGTACGGGGCACGCCGCGCACCGGCGTGCCCGACCGCGACGACCCCGTCCCGCCGGTGTAATGAGCCCCGGCAGGACGGAGTCCCATGCACGAGATGTCCATCGCCATGGCCGTAGTGGGCCAGGTGGAAGAGGCGGCCCGGGCGGGCGGCGCAAGCGCCGTCACCTCCGTACGGCTGCAGGTCGGCGAGCTGGCGGGCGTGGTCCCCGACGCGCTGGCCTTCTGTTTCGAACTGGCCTGTGCCGGAACGGTCCTCGACGGAGCCTCGCTCGTCACCGAGTCCGTCCCGGCCCGCGCCCGCTGCGCCTCCTGCCCCGGCACCTGGGCCGTGGGGATGCCCCCCGAGCTGTGCTGCCCCGGATGCGGCAGGGCCACGGACGTGGAACTGCTGTCGGGCCGCGAGCTGGAGATCCTCAGCGTCTGCTGGGAGGACGGCCCCGCCGGTGCCCGTACCCGCGAACCGATTCCCGAGGAGGCCTGAACCATGTGCCGAGTGGTCGATCTGCGGCAGGCGGTACTCGCCAAGAACGACATGGCGGCCCAGGTCCTGCGCGCCGAACTCACCGCCCGCGGAACGGCGGTGGTAAATCTGCTCTCCAGTCCCGGCAGCGGGAAGACGGCGCTGCTGGAACGCGAACTGCTCCTCGCCCGTGAGCGGGGCGTGGCCGTGGCCGCCCTCACGGCGGACCTGGCCACCGAGAACGACGCGACGCGGCTGGCCCGTTCGGGCGTACCGGTCAAGCAGGTGCTCACCGACGGCCTGTGCCACCTGGAGGCCGGGATGCTCGGCCGGCACCTGGACGGCTGGCTGCCCGAGGACACCCGGCTGCTCTTCGTGGAGAACGTGGGCAACCTGGTCTGCCCGGCCTCGTACGACCTCGGGGAATCGCTGCGCGTGGTCCTGGCGTCGGTGACGGAGGGCGAGGACAAGCCGCTGAAGTACCCGACCGCCTTCGGACTGGCCCAGCTGGTGGTGGTCACCAAGACCGACATCGCGCGGGCCGTCGACTTCGACGAGGCCGCCTTCCGCGCCCACGTCGAGCAGGTCAACCCCGGTGTGGAGGTGGTCCTCACCTCGGCCCGCGCGGGCGAGGGGCTGGGCCTCCTGCTCGACCGGGCGCTGGCGGCGGGCGCGGGCGCCGCGACGCACACCCCGGTCATGGCCGCCCGGCAGCAGGCGCACGGCCACGACCACGACCACGGGGACGGGCACGACCACGGCCACAGCCATGACCACGGGGACGGGCACCTCCACGGCGACGGCCACGGCCACGGTCATGGGGACGGTCACCGCCACGATCACCCGCACGTGCGTTCCGCCGCGCAGACCCGCTGATGGAGGCCGTGCAGCGCCGCCGGGTCACCGTCCGCGGCGTGGTCCAGGGCGTCGGCTTCCGGCCCTACGTCTACACCCGCGCGACCGGGCTCGGTCTCGCCGGGCACGTCACCAACACCCCCGAGGGCGTCGTCGCCGAGGTCGAGGGCGCCCCGGCGGCGGTGCACCGGTTCTGCGAGCACCTCGCCGCGGACGCGCCCCCGCTGGCCGTCGTGGACGCCGTCGACCACTGCGAGGTCCCGGTCTCGGGCGGCGCCGGATTCACCATCGTCGCCTCCCGGACCGGCGGTCCCGCCCGCACCCTGGTCTCCCCGGACGTGGCCACCTGCGCCGACTGCCGCACCGAACTGGCGGACCCCGCCGACCGGCGCCACCGGCACCCCTTCATCACCTGCACCCACTGCGGGCCGCGGTTCACCATCGTCACCGGGCTGCCGTACGACCGGGCCCACACCACCATGGCCCGCTTCCCCATGTGCCCCGACTGCGCCCGCGAGTACGGCGACCCCGCCGACCGCCGCTTCCACGCCCAGCCGGTCGCCTGCCCGGCCTGCGGCCCCCGGCTGAGACTGCTCACCGGGCAGCCGCCCCGCGAGACCCCGGGCGTCGATCCGATCGCCGAGGCGCGCCGGCTGCTGGCGGCCGGGGCGATCCTCGCCGTGAAGGGACTGGGCGGCTACCACCTGGCCTGCGACGCCACCCACCCCGGCGCCGTGGCCGAGCTGCGCCGCCGCAAGAACCGCGGTGACAAGCCCTTCGCCCTGATGGCCCGGGACCTGTCCGACGCCGAGCGGTTCGCGCACATCGGCCCCGAGGAGCGGAAGCTGCTGGAGGGAGGCGTACGGCCCATCGTGCTGCTGCGCCGCCGCGAGGGCGGCACGGCGGGTCCGGGCACCCCGGGCGCCCTGGCTGACGGGGTCGCCCCGCGCTGTCCCGACCTCGGCGTGATGCTCCCGTACACCCCCGTCCACCACCTGCTGCTCGGCCTGCCCGGCGACCCTCCGGGCCCCCGCCTGCTCGTCATGACCAGCGGGAACCTCGCCGGCGAGCCCATCGTCACCGACGACGACGAGGCCCTGGACCGGCTCGCCGGCCTCGCCGACGCCTGGCTCACCCACGACCGCCCCATCCACGTGCCGTGCGACGACTCCGTGGTGCGGGTCTGCGACGGCGAGACGCTGACCCTGCGGCGCTCCCGCGGATACGCCCCGCTGCCGCTGACGCTGCCGCTGCCGGTCCCCCCGACCCTCGCCGTGGGCGGTGACCTGAAGAACGCCTTCTGCCTCGGCGAAGGGCGCCGGGCCTGGCTGTCCGCCCACGTCGGCGACATGGACGACCTCGCCACCCAGTACGCCTTCGAACGCGCCGAGCGCCAGCTGGAGTCCATCACCGGCGTCGGCCCCCTGCGCCTCGCCGCCGACCGGCACCCCGGCTACCGCTCCACCCGCTGGGCGCGGCGCGCCGCGGGCGCCCGGCCGCTCGTGCGCGTCCAGCACCACCACGCGCACATCGCCTCCGCCATGGCGGAGCACGGCTTGGACGGCGGCCGGCCGGTCATCGGCATCGCCTTCGACGGCACCGGCTACGGCGACGACGGGGCCGTGTGGGGCGGCGAGGTCCTCCTCGCCGACTACGCCGGGTACACCCGCTTCGCCCACCTCGGATACGTCCCGCTGCCGGGCGGCGACACGGCCGTGCAGCGTCCGTACCGCATGGCACTGTCCCACCTGCGGGCCGCGGGCATCGGATGGAGCCCGGACCTGCCCTGCGCCGCCGCCTGCCCGCCGGACGAACTCCACGTTCTGGAGCGGCAGTTGGAACGCGGCCTGAACTGCGTGCCGACCTCCAGCATGGGCCGGCTCTTCGACGCCGTCTCCTCCCTCGCCGGCGTCTGCCACCGGGCGGGGTACGAGGCGCAGGCCGCGATCGAGCTGGAGGGCGCGGCGCTCGGAGCGGGCGAGGCCGGCCCCGGCTACGCCTTCGGCCTGCGGGTCCCGCCCGGCCCGGCCGGCGCTCCGGTCACCGCCGATCCCGCGCCCGTACTGGCCGCGGTGGTGGCCGACGTACGGGCGGGCACGCACCCGGGGCTGATCGCCGCACGTTTCCACACCGCCGTCGGCGCCCTCGTCGGCACGCTCTGCGAGCTCGCGCGCGAGCGGCACGGCCTGGACACCGTCGCCCTGACCGGCGGGGTCTTCGCCAACACCCTGCTGTCGTCCGCGTGCGCCCGGACCCTGCGCGCGGGCGGTTTCACCGTCCTGCGGCACGGCCGGGTCCCCCCGAACGACGGCGGGCTGTCCCTCGGCCAGCTCGTGGTGGCGGCCGCCGCCGACACCGCGCACCACCCACAGCAAGGAGAAGCCCATGTGCCTGGCGGTACCCGGCAGAGTGCTTGACATCGGGGAGAAGGACGGCACCCGCATGGCTACCGTCGACTTCGGCGGTGTGCAGAAGGAGGTGTGCCTGGAGTACCTGCCGGACCTCCAGGTGGGCGAGTACGCCATCGTCCACGTGGGCTTCGCCCTGCAGCGCCTCGACGAGGAGTCGGCACGCCAGACCCTCGAACTCTTCGCGGAACTCGGCATGCTCCAGGAGGAGTTCGGCGACCCGTGGGAACAGGCCGCCGAAGCCGGCGGCGAGCCCTGGCCCTTCACCGGCGAACCAGCCGCCGCACCGCAGGAGGAGGTCACGCCGTGAAGTACATCGACGAGTTCCAGGACCCCGAGCTCGCCCGCCGGCTGCTCGACGACATCCACGCCACCGTGACCCGCCCCTGGGCGCTGATGGAGGTCTGCGGCGGCCAGACCCACACCATCATCCGGCACGGCATCGACCAACTGCTCCCGGATCAGGTGGAGTTGATCCACGGTCCGGGCTGCCCGGTGTGCGTCACCCCGCTGGAGGTCATCGACAAGGCGCTGGAGATCGCCTCCCGCACCGACGTGATCTTCTGCTCCTTCGGGGACATGCTCCGGGTGCCGGGGACCGGCCGCGACCTGTTCCGGGTGCGGAGCGAGGGCGGCGACGTACGCGTGGTCTACTCCCCGCTCGACGCCCTGCGGATCGCCCGGGAGAACCCGGACCGGCAGGTGGTGTTCTTCGGCATCGGCTTCGAGACCACCGCGCCGCCCAACGCCATGACGGTCCACCAGGCGAAGAGGCTGGGCATCCGCAACTTCAGCCTGCTGGTCTCCCACGTCCGGGTGCCCCCGGCGATCGAGGCGATCATGCAGTCGCCGAGCTGCCGGGTCCAGGGCTTCCTCGCCGCCGGGCACGTGTGCAGCGTGATGGGCGTGGGCGAGTACCCCGAACTGGCCGCGCGCCACCGCGTGCCGATCGTGGTGACGGGATTCGAGCCGCTGGACATCCTGGAAGGCGTACGGCGGGCGGTGCGGCAGCTGGAACGCGGCGAGCACACCGTCGACAACGCGTACGCGCGGGCCGTCCGCCCCGAGGGCAACCCGGCCGCCCTCGCCATGCTGGAGGACGTCTTCGAAGTCACCGACCGGGCCTGGCGCGGCATCGGCGTCATCCCCGGCAGCGGCTGGCGACTGTCCGACCGCTACCGGGAGTTCGACGCCGAGCACCGCTTCTCGGTGACCGGCATCGACACCCGCGAGCCGGCCGCGTGCCGCAGCGGCGAGGTGCTCCAAGGGCTCCTCAAGCCGCACGAGTGCGAGGCCTTCGGCACGCTGTGCACCCCGCGCAGCCCGCTCGGCGCCACCATGGTGTCCAGCGAGGGCGCCTGCGCCGCGTACTACCTCTACCGGCGGCTGGAACTGAAGACCGTGCCCGCCGCCCCGACCGCCCCGCTGGAGGCGAGCCCCGTTGTCTGACACCGCACTCGACATCACGGGCTGGACCTGTCCGGCCCCGCTGCGCGACCACCCCCGCGTGGTGATGGGCCACGGCGGCGGGGGAGCCCTCTCCGCCGAACTGGTCCAGCACCTCTTCGCCCCCGCCTTCGGCGGCGAGGCGCTGTCCCAGCTCGGAGACTCCGCGGCCGTCACCCTCGGGGGAGTCCGGCTGGCCTTCTCCACCGACTCGTACGTGGTGCGGCCGCTCTTCTTCCCCGGCGGCACCATCGGCGACCTCGCGGTCAACGGCACGGTGAACGACCTGGCCATGAGCGGGGCCCGGGCGGCCTACCTCTCCTGCGGCTTCATCCTGGAGGAGGGCGTCGAGATGTCCGCCGTGGCGCGCGTGGCCGAGGCCATGGGCGCCGCCGCGCGGGCCGCGGGCGTGGAGGTGGTCACGGGCGACACCAAGGTGGTCGAGGTGGGCCACGGGGACGGCGTCTACATCAACACCGCGGGCATCGGGATCATCCCCGACGGGGTGGACCTGCGCCCGCAGCGCGTGGTGCCCGGCGACGTCGTCATCGTGAGCGGCGAGATCGGCCTCCACGGTGTGGCGATCATGAGCGTCCGCGAGGGGCTGCAGTTCGGCGTGGACATCGAGAGCGACTGCGCGGCCCTGGGCGGCCTCGTGCAGAGCATGCTCGCCGTCACCCCGGACCTGCACGTCCTGCGCGACCCCACCCGCGGCGGCCTGGCGGCCGCGCTCAACGAGATCGCGGCCGCCTCGGGCACCGGTGTCGTGATCAGCGAGAGCCGTGTCCCGGTCCCGCCGGCCGTCGCGAACGCCTGCTCGATCCTCGGCCTCGACCCGCTCTACGTGGCGAACGAGGGCAAGCTGGTCGCCTTCGTCCCCCGCGAACACGCCGACGCCGTCCTCGACGCCATGCGCGCCCACCCCCTGGGCCGGCACGCCACGGTGATCGGCGAGGCCGTCGAGGCCCACCCCGGCATGGTCGTCTCCCGTACCGCCCTCGGCGGCACCCGCGTGGTCGACCTGCCGCTCGGGGAGCAGCTGCCGCGCATCTGCTAGCTCCGGCCGGACTGCGACCGTACGACGAAGCCCCTGGCGGGACGGGTTCTCCACTGAGAATCCCGGTCTCCGCCAGGGGCTTCGCGCGTGACAGCAACCGCTCCGGAACGGTTGCTGTCACCCGGTCTCCCTTCCGTGCGCCGCGGCCGGTCGCAAGACTCGTCACAAGGAACAAGGCGGGCCCGCCTCCCTGCACACCGACCGGGCGATCTCCGATCGCCCCCTCCCCCGACCGCCGGAAACGAGGCATGCCGTGTTCTTCATCTTCTTCGGTCTGATCTGGCACTGACCGGGGTCGTGCACCTCGTCATGACCCTGCTGTTCCTGTCGGCGCCGCCGGACCATCCCGGCCGGCCCGTCGACCGCCATCTCGTCACCGATGTCATCTGGGCCGTAACGGTCCCCGCCGACCGGCTGGAGCACGTCTACACCCGCTCCGCCGAAGGGCGCCTGGACATCGCGCTGTTCCTCCTGGCCGCCGGCGCGGAGGACGCCGCCTCGGTCGGCGACCGGATCGTGCGCAGGGCCCTCACCGGGGCGCCCGCGCTGGCCGGTTGGCGAACGGACCCCGTCCCCTTCGAGGGGATCCACCGGGAAGGAGAGAATCCTGTTACAGACGGCCATCCGTAGTGAGGACGGCGCCGCGCACGTCGGAGACGTGCCCGCGCTGACCTTCCGCTCGCTGCAGGTGCTCCGTACCCCGCACCTGATCCGCAGGGCCGATCCCGCACTGTTCCACCTGGCGCTCCCGCTGCACGGCCGGCCCCTCCTGACGGACTTCCTCGTCCGCCTGGTCAGGGACGCCCGGCACTACCGGCCGGCCGACACGGCCCGGCTGGGCGGCATCCTCCTCGACCTGCTGACGGCCCTGTTGGCCCACGAGCTGGACACCGCGGCCTGCGTACCGGCCGAGTCGTACCGGCGCTCCCAGATGCTCCGCGTGCAGGGCTTCGTGGAACGGCACCTGGGGGACTCACGCCTCTCGCCCCGGGCCGTCGCCGCGGGTCGCCCTGGCCCGTGCCCTGATGCGGCACGACCGGGAACTGATGATCCTCGACGAACCCTCCTCCGGCCTCGACGCCGAGGCCGAACACGAGATCCACGCCTCGCTGCGGAGCTTCCGCGCCGGGCGGACCAGCGTGCTGATCTCCCACCGGCTCGGCACGGTGCGGGAGGCGGACGTGATCGTGGTGCTCCAGCACGGCAGGATCGTCGAGCAGGGCGGCCACGAGGAGCTGCTGGCCGCGTGCGGAACGTACGCCGACCTGTTCCACCTGCAGGCCAAGGACTACCAGGACGGGCCCAAGGACCCGGCCCCCGCCGTCCCCGAGGCCGTCCCCGACGCGGCGGTCCCGCGGTGAGGGCCCGTCCGGCGCGTGCCGCCTCCCGTCCCGGCTCCGGCCGGCGCGGCCCTTCCTACGATCCTGCGGCCGGGGTGATGCCGAGCCGGGAGGAGCTCGACGCCCTCGCGGTGTCCTGGCCCTCCCCGCGCGCGCCACAGGCGCACGGGTCCCGGCTCGCACGGCTCGCGGGGCCCTCGCCGCACTGCCGGGGCGCCGGCTGGTGCTGGTGACCGTACGGGGCCGCAGCATGGAGCCCACCTACCGCGAGCGCGACCGCGTCCTGGTGGTCCGCGGCACCGCGGCCCGCCGGGGCCGGGTGGTCGTGGTCGCCAACCCGCGCGAGGAAGGCGCCCACTTGATCAAGCGGGTGCTCGCCGTGCCCGGCGACCCCGTGCCGCGGGACCTCGCTCCGGCCCTGGCCGGCGTACCGGAGCGGCGCGTGCCCGCCGGCAGGCTCGTGCTCATCGGCGACCACCCCGAACAGAGCCTGGATTCCCGGCAGCTGGGCTACTTCCCGGCCTCGGCCGTCCTGGGCCGGCTCCTGCGGGACCTCTGGCGCCGCCCCTGACCTCTCGGGAGGCCCGGGCTCGGCCGCGCCTCCCGCGCAGCGGGCCTACGGGGCCGTGCCGCAGGTACGGGCCGGCCGCAGGCTCACGACGCTCGTCTGCGGCACGGAGACCGTGCCGCCCGCCTTGGTGCGGAGCGACACCTGTTGCCCGTCCGCCGCGACCAGTTCACCGCACACGCTCCCGGTGCTCGTGCGCACGTCGACGAGATGGTCCGGGGCGGCGGACGTCGTCACCCAGGCGAGGAGCAGCGCCCCGACCACCAGGAGGACCCCCAGCAGGCAGCACACGGAGGCCCGGCCCAGCGCCCGGGTCACCCGCGACACCTCCTGCTCGGTCCAGCGCCGGAGCGCCTGTCCCCCCAGGAGGATCTCGCCGCCGGGCACACCGTGGGCCGCACGCACGGCCAGGAGCGAGCCCGCCACCAGCAGGACGAAGGCCGACACCAGCAGTCCGGTCGCCGTGGCACGGGCCCATTGCGGCAGTTCCGCCAGATTGTCCCGGCCCTTCAGCAGCACGAGCACGGCCAGCAGCGTCGTCAGCCCGGTCAGGCCGGTGCGCCAGCCCTCGGCCTGTCTGCGCAGCTCCGGCAGTCTGGTGAACTCCAGTTCACGGGCGCGCTCGGCCCAGCGCCGATCGGAGTGCGCGCTCACCGCCGGACGCGCCAGCTGGCCCCGCACCCGCGGTACCACGTGTCCGGCGGGCACTGGGGATGCGCGTGCCCGCATTCACAGAAGTGCGTCTCCTCGAACAGGGGATCCGGCTCGGCCGGGGCCGGGTCCGCCGTCGCGGTTCCCAGGAGGCGGCCCAGCACCCCCTTGGTCCCGGTCCCCGGCATCGCCCACGGGAACGGCGACTCCGTACGGCCGTGACAGCGCGGGCACGTCCCGGAGACGACCACTCCCGTGCCGTCGGGAGCGGTCCGCCGGGTGAAGAGCGCCGGGTCGACCTCGCCGAGGTCCTCCTCCGCGTACGCCAGTCCGTGGTCGTGCGATCGGCCGGGTGCCGTCGTCATGCGCCCTCCTCGTCCTTCTCGGCCGGCTCCACATCGAGCCCGAACATCTCCGCGTACACGGCCAGTCGCTCCCTCACCCATGCGGGTGTCTCCCCGACGGCCAGGGCGCAGGCGGCCACCCGTTCCCCGCCGGCCGTCCGGGGGGCCGCGGGCAGCATGCCGTCGAGCCGTTCGGAGAGGATCACCAGGTCCTGCCAGCGGGGCACGACGTCGGGTACCCCGGTGAAGGGCGGCGCCCCTCCTGCCAAGGCCAGGTACGGCCTGATCCGCCGCCACGTGCGGCTCACGGGCTCACCGAGGCGGCCGGCGATGCTGACGAGGTCGAGCGGCACGAGAGGGGACCCGGCGGGGGAGGCCCGGTGCTCCGGGGCGACGGTCGCGACGTCACGGTCGTCGGGCACGCCGCCGGGGAGGGCCGCCACGGCTTCGGCATCCAGCTCCGGTACGAGCGCGCCGATCGCGCGCAGCGGCACGAGCGCCTCGAACGCCTCGCGCACGCCCTTGCGGCGCTCACGGGCGTACTCGACGAGGCCGTGCAGGGTGAGCGGGGTCCAGCGGGGGCTCTCGCACCACTCACCGTCGGTCTCGTCGTCGAACCCGTACGCGACCAGGGCCGCCGTCTCCTCCCACGACGGACTGAACTTCCTGAGCTCTCTGGGCAGTTCCCCGGCCGTCAGTTCCGGCGCGAGCTTCAGGCGCTCGGCCTCCCGGTTCGCCGTCTTCCACAGGTACGACAGCTTCTCCCGCAGCTGCACGCTCGCGGTGAACAGGACGGCCCCGGTGGCCGGGACCGGGTAGTCCGCAGCGTCGAAGGAGGGGTCGGCGCCGGAGAAGGCGTACCTGCTCGGCGTCGGCAGCTCGCCCCAGGCCCGGAGCAGGTTCGCGCAGTCGGGCAGGGAGACTCCCGCGGCGCGCAGTTCGTCGACGCTCCAGGACTGCTCCTGCAACGAGGTCTTGTGCGACCGGACGTACGCGAGGTCCCGGAGCGAGACCCCGCCCTCGAGGTGGACGTCCACCCCGTGCAGCCGGCCCACGAGCTGGCCGGTCCCGGGTGAGGGAACGGTCCGCCGTCCCGCAGAGCCCTTCGGGTACCGCCGTTGGTGGGCCAGACCGAGGGCCTCCGCCTGCGCGGCGAGGATCCGCTCCGCCTTGCCCAGCGGAATCTCCCATTCCGCGGCGAGGGCGATGGTGGCGGCCCACGGCAGCACGGTGCGTCCGTCGCCGCCGTCGCCCTCGCCGACGACGTAGTGCCACAGGAGGGGGAAGAGATCGGCGGGAACCCGGGCCCAGCGGTCGACGGCCTCCGGATCGGGAAGGGGGCGCAGCCAGCCGAAGGGCGCGATCCGCCGCAGGGCCTCGCGCGGATCGCACCCTCCGCGCACCGCCGCCGACCGGAGGTCCCGGGCAGTGGTGACCGGCCGCCAGGTGTACGTGTCCTCCGGGACGTAGAGGAGGGCCAGTTCCTCCTCGGTGCACACGTGGTCGCGGTGGTGGCCGGGCACGTCGGGGACCGGCCCGGGGAGGAACGGCGCGTACTTGGCGCACGCGTCCGCCAACCGCCCGAGCTCCGTCCGGTACTGGGCGGACGTGCGGACGATCCCGCCGAGGTCCTGCGGCGGATGCCGGTGGAGGATCGTGTCGGGGCCCTTCGGCTTGGCCTTCTTGCGGCCCCCGACGGTGACGGGGAAGTCGCGCACGGAGTCCCGGTCCGGACCCAGGAGCCCCGACACGATCCTCAGGTCGGTGGCGTCCGGCCTCCAGTCGAGGTCGCCACGGCCGAAGACCGCCGGCCCGGCCAGCATCGGGTGCACGATCCGCAGGGACCGGGCCGCGCGGAGCACCTCCGATACGCGGATCCCCTGGGTCCCGGCCGCCTGCACCGCGTTGCGCCAGTCCCCCTTGACCCCGGTCGCGATGTCCGACCAGCCCGGTTGCGGTACCGGATGGCCCTCGAGGGACTCGGGAGCCGCTTGCAGCCGCCCGCGGGAACCCCGCCCGAGAGCGGCGGTCCTCCAGGGCCGGACGGCGTCATGGAGCCGGCCTTCCTCGCCCGAGCCGCGCGACCGGTCTCCCAGGCGCGCGTCCAGCCTGAACCAGCCGACTTCGTCGAGGTCGACCCTGCGGCCGTACTCGGCCCCGACCAGGACACCCCGGCCCCGCCACTCCTTCCACAGGATCCGGGCGATCGAGGGGTGCCTGGACTCCAGGCTCCGCAGCCAGTCGAGGGTCAGTCCGGGCCACGCGGCGAGGGCGGGAGCGCCCCGGCGCATCTGCTCGTGCGCCCACCGGACGTCGTACCCTTCCAGCCTGTTCCGGTTGACGCTGAGTCTGCCCCGGTGTGCGCCCGACAGATTGAGGACGTAGCCGAACGTGCCCTTGTCGGAGAGGATGCCGTCGCACACGAGCGCACCGCCGTCCTCGACCCACCACAGGGTGCCGGGCACCGCCTCGACCGCGGAGTCCGCCGCGACCTCGAACTTACCCTCACCTGCCTGGAGTTCGCCGGGTCCCCAGGTGGCCCCCCGGCCGTCCGCGCCCCGGACCTCCAGGGCGAACTCGCCGACCAGGACCTGTGAACGCAGCGCCGACAGGCAGGAGGCGTCCGTCATGACATGGGCATCGCGCAGGTAGAGGCGTACGCGCGTGCCGCCGTCGGGAAGGTCCGTGCCGTCGCGCTCGTCGACCTCCCGCACCCGGAACAGGCTGCCGCTGACGGGAATCTCCACGCGCAGCGCCTTCTGCGCGGGCCTGCCGTCGGTGCCGACCGGCCGCGTGACGATCACCATCTCGTCGGCCAGCATGAAGTAGCTGAACACACCGATCCCGAAACGGCTGTTGGGGTAGAGCCGCAGCGTCCGGTCCTGGCGCAGCCAGGCTGCCTGCTCGCGACGGAAGGCCTGGGACTGGTCGAAACGCCGGCCGGCCCGGGTGAAGGTGCTCCTGAGCTGGATCTCGGTCATGCCGACGCCGTTGTCGAGGCACTCGACGTAGCGGCCGCGGTCGTCCTCGCCGGTCTCGATCCGGATGGAGCCCGCCCAGGGCCGGGGTGCCTTCCCGCAGCTGCGCAGGTAGCGGACCCGCATCTCCCGGTAGCGGCAGGCGTCCAGGGCGTTCTGGTACATCTCCCGCAGGGCCAGAGCCGGCTTCCCGTCGTACAGCTCCTCGCCCATCAGCAGCCGCCGGATCTCCGTCTGCGCCAGCGAGAAGCGGGCCAGGGGCACGTCGTACGCGGGGAGGCCGCGCTGCTCTTCCGGCCTGAGGCGGTGGTCGGTGAGCCGTGCGGGCAGCCCCTTCAGCAACGCGCCCTCGTCTGTGGGCAGTCGCTGCGCGGTCTCCGTGAGGGCATGGACGAGTTCGTCGGCGTCCTCGACGACCGAGGCGAGTGCGGCATGGACCGCGGGGTGCGGGCAGACGGCGTCCAGGTGCAGGTACGGGGGTGCCCCGCCGCTCCGGTCGAGGTCCCACACCGCGTCGCGCAGCACGGTGATCACCTCGTGCGGCACCACCGGGTCGGAGACGGCCAGGTGCTCGGCGACGACCTCCGGAAGTCGCCGGGCGTCGAAGGCGAGCAGCCCCGCCAGACGCAGCAGCGCCGCCAGCGGGCGCACCCGCAGCCGCTGCGGGGTCCTCGTCCCGCGGACGACATGGCGGGCGGGGAGCTCGGCCCGCCGGCCCTCCGGCGGTTCCCCGAGGACCAGTCCCGCGGCAACCGTCCGCAGGGCCGCCGACAGCTGCGCCGCCCGTCCGGTGCCCGCCGTGGCCGCCTTGCCCGGCGCGCCCGCCCCGTCCGCAGGGGGCGGCGCCCCCTCCAGCAGCCGGGCCACGAAGCCGTCGCCCCACGCCCCGGGCACGGCCTCCTCGTCGGTGGCGAACCGCTCGGCGATCCACCGGTGCACCAGCCACAGCACGACGGCGTCGCGGTCGTCCGACGGCGTGGACTCCCACCAGTACCAGCCCGTGAGCTTCTCGGTGACCTGGGGATGGTGCTCGGTGATCTGCTCGTAGTGCCGCCGCTGGTCGTCGGCGTCCGAACGGCGGCCCACCGACCGCGGACGGATCTCGGCGGCCCGGCTCAGCCGGCCGGCCCACGCCGCCTCGTGCAGCAGGACGCCGGCGATGAGCGCCGTCACCTCCAGGGCGGACAGCCCGGCGTCCTCGGGCAGGAGCATCGGGAGCACGTCGCGCAGCAGACGTACGGGGAACTCGTCGTCGGCCCACGGGTCGGGCAGCCGCTCCTGCGCGTGGTGGACGTGCCGGGCCACGTCCACGGCGAGCGAGGCCAGACAGTCCTGGAAGGGGGCGACGGACGCCGCGTCGCCGGCCGGGACGCGGTCCCAGAGCACCGACGTGCGCACGGCATCCTGCCACGCCTCCAGCAGGCGCCTGCCCCGGGCGATCTCCCGCGACCTGGTCTCGGCCTCCCGGTCGCTGCCGTAGCGGATCAGGACCTGCTGAGGGGCCGCCCGCGCGCGCCGGGCGCGGGCCTGGGTCTCCCGCCGGACCGCCTCGTGGACCTGTTCCACCGTGACGGCTTCGGTCAGGGGGTCGAACGCCCGGGCGAGGGCGAGGGAGAAGAAGCTGCCGGCCTCGGAGAAACCGCTGCGCTCGCCGGGCGCGCATCCGGTCAGCAGGGCGAAGCCGGAGTGCGGCGGCCCCTGCGTGACGTGGCTTCCGAACGCGGTGGCTCCCGCGTCCCCGGCCGAGCGGCAGGCGTCGATGAGCCACAGGACGGTGCCGGCGCCGCAGTCGGCCAGATACCTGCTGATGTCCGCGTCCAGCAGGGACTCGCGTACGTGCGGCTGGTCCCAGGCGTCCCGGTCGCCGCCGGGTCCGGAGGAGGCCCGGGCGTCGGCGGGTCCGGAGGAGGCCCGGGCGTCGGCGGGCACCAGATAGTCGGTGTCACCGATGCGCACGCCGTGCCCGGTGAAGTAGAGGAGCAGGGTGCTTCCGGCGGCCGCCCCCGCCGCGAGGGCGGTGATCCGCTCGGTGATCTCGTTGCGCGTCGGATCGCACAGCGTCTCGACGGCGTAGCCGCTCCCCCGCAGAGCGGCGCCCATGGCCCGGAGGTCCGCGTCGACGGTGGCCCCCAGCGGCCGCAGCCGGTGCGCGACCCCGGGGTTGTCCCGCACGCCGATCAAGAGCGCGGTACGACCGGCGGCTTCCATCCGACCCCCTCGGTATCCCCTCCGAAGATCACATGATGGCATCCGATCCGCGTGCTCCGGTGGTGAGTTGACTCCACAGGGCCCGCTCGGCGGGGGAGGGCGGAAGGTCGGGGACGAGGCACTCCGGGTGGCCCGGGCCGGGGGGTGAGCGGGGATCCGGCGGGTGGGCCCCGTCCGCGGTGATCCATTCCAGGGGCGGGGTGAGGCCCCAGAGCGTGCCGAAGGCCATGAACCCCGGCTGCATCCACTCGGTGAACCTGACCAGCCAGTGCCGTTCTCGGTGCGCCATGCGATCAGACGCCCGCGGCCCGGCCCGCCGCGCCGCCGTGCTGGTGCGCCAGGTAGGCGTACTGGCTGGGCAGCCGGTCGACCAGGGTCTTCGCCTGGTGGCGCACCAGCTCGAACTCCCTGACCGCGTCGGCGTCGTCGAGTCCGCCGAGCACCGGGAGCGCCGGGACCGGCAGACCGCCGAGGCCCAGCAGCATGGCGGTGTACGAGTAGGGCTCGAAGCCGTGGAAGTAGGGGTAGACCGAGTCCGCGTCGGGCAGTTTGGTGCGCCACTGCTCGATGCGCTCGGCGAGGGCGTCCGGCAGTGGACGGGTCTTGGCGTCCCGCCAGTACTGGTTGTCGTCGCGGGCGGCGGCGTAGTAGTGGAGGACGAGGAACTCCCGGACGCCGTCCATGACCCGCCCGACCTGCCGGTTGTACGCCTGGCGCAGGCGGTCGTCGTCCTGCCGGTCGGGGAGGTGCCGCACCAGCTGCTCGATGGCGTTCTGGATGAAGAAGATCCCGGTCGACTCCAGCGGCTCGACGAACCCGCTGGAGAGGCCGATCGCCACGCAGTTCTTCACCCAGGACTGCGCGCTGCGCCCGATCCTCATCCGGATGTGGTTGACCTCCAGGTCGTCCGCCGCCGGACCGACGAACTCCCGCAGGGTCCGCTCCGCGCCCTCCTTCGACAGGTAGTCGCCGGCGTACACGTACCCGGTGCCCAGCCGGTCGAGCAGCGGGATCGTCCAGATCCATCCGGCGTCCTGGGCGGTGGCCGTGGTGCAGGGGCGCATGCCCCGCGAAGCCACGTCCACCGGCACGCGCAGGGCCACCGCGCTGTCGTTGGGCAGACTGTCCTGGTACGAGAGGAAGGGCACGCCCAGGGCCTGGTTCAGCAGCATGCCGCGGAAGCCGGTGCAGTCGACGAACAGGTCTCCGGCGAGTTCGCCGTGGTCCTTGGTGAGGACGTTCCGGATGTGCCCGCGCTCGTCGAGGCGTACGTCGAGGACGTCGTCGACGACGTGCCGGACCCCGCGCCCGGTCCCGTACCGGGTGAGGAAGCGGGCCAGCAGCGTCGCGTCGAAATGGTAGGCGTACGGGAACTGCGTGCTCCCGGCGTTCGGCGCCGCGCGGTGCATGGGGCGGTCGCCGCCGGCCGTGACCTCCTGCTCGAAGATGGTCCCGTCGAGGTACCGGGGCGAGCTCTTCGCCTCGCACAGCGCGGCCAGCACGGAGGTGTCGCGGTCGTACTGGTCACCCGGCCGCAGGTGCAGCCACCAGTCGGCCAGCGAGAAGCCCCCGACGGACCGCGGGCGTTCGAACGGGTGGTAGAAGTGGTGGCCCTTGGCCCGCCAGTCCTCGAAGCGGATGGCGAGTTTGTACGAGGCGTGGCACTCGGGCATCCACTCGTGCTCGGCCAGGCCCAGGAACTCGAAGAAGTGCCGCACGGTGCTGAACGTGGCCTCGCCCACCCCGATCGTCGAGACGTTCTCCGACTCGACGAGGGTCACGTGGATCCGGTCGCCGAGGGCGGCCTTGAGGTAGGTGGCGGTCATCCACCCGGCGGTCCCGCCGCCGACGATTACCACACGGGAGATCATTTGGTCCTCACCTCAGTCTTTCGTGGTCGAAGGGGTTCTCAGCCGGCGCTGCCGGCGAGCTCCGGGGCGTGCGCCGCGCCCCGGAGCCGCCGGAGCTCGGCGAAGGGCAGGACGATGCGCCGCACCAGGTGGTCGACACCGCTGCTGCCGCCCGTGCCGGGCTCGTCGCCGACCATCCTCGACATCAGACCGAGGTGGGCGACCTTCCAGCGCCAGTAGCCGTCGCCGACGTCGAGCAGCCCCTCGCCGACGCGGTACAGCCCGCCCGTGTCGTGTCCCGGCCGGCACACCTGGGCGACCGAGGCGCCGCGACGGGCCGCGGCCGCCGTGAACGCCTCGTACAGCGCCCCGGCCCGCCGGCCGTCCCCGATCAGCCGGGCGAGCCGGGCGAACTGCTCGGACTGGGCCCCGCTCGCCGTGCCGAGGTACGGCCGGAACTCGGCGAAGTGCCGCAGCGGCAGCCGCTCCAGCACCAGGACCTGCTCGTGCAGCACCCGGAGGAGATCGCTCGACCGCCGCAGGAGCTCCACGCCGGTCTCGACGCCCTCGGCTCCGGACTCGGGCGCGAGGGCCTGCACCACGGCGTCGAGGTCGGCGATCACCTGCTTGAGCCACAGCTCGCAGGACTGGTGCGCGACGATGAAGAAGTGCTCGGCCAGGGCCACCGCGCGGTCGGCGGTGGCGGGCGTACGGGGAGTCTGCAGCGAGAGCAGGGTGTCCACCCGCAGGTAGTCCGAGTAGGTCGGATCGGTCGTGGTCAGATCGGTCATGGGTCACTCCGGGTGCAGCACGGGGTCGATGGCACGGCGCCGGCTCAGGCCCTCTCGGTGAGCACCTGGCGCAGGAGACGGACGAACGGCTCGGGCTCGCCCTGGAAGCCGGTGTGGTCGCCGGGGAACTCGACGAGCTTCGTACCGAGCTCCTCGGCCAGCGCGGTCGCGGACCGGTGGGAGAGCTGGCCCTCGGCGTCGGAGCCGCCCGCCACCACGATGCGGTCGGCCACGGCCCGCAGCGCGGCCCGGTCGGGGCGGTGGAGAGCGGTGGGACGCAGGACGTGCAGGAAGAACCGGTCGAGGATGGCCCGGACATCGGCCGGCGGGGTGAACGATTCCAGGTCGGTCACTTCGTGCCGGCCGCCGCCCGGCGGCCGGGAGAAGCGCTCGACACCGGTCAGGGCGGCGTACTTCTTCAGCGCCGCGTTGCGGCCCTCGCCGGTGAAGGTCGCGTAGACCTCCTCGATCCCGGCGCGCAACCGCGTCCGGTCCGGCAGCAGTTCGACCAGGGGCGCCTCGTGGGCCACGAGGGTGCGGACCTGCTCGGGGTGGCCGGCGGTGAGCGCGAGGCCGATGGAGGCGCCGCCGCTGCTGCCGAAGACGTACGCGGGCTCCCGGCCGAGCGCCGACAGCAGCCGATGGACGTCGTCGGTCAGCACGTCGAGCGTCACCTCCGCGTCCGGGTCCTCGACGGTGCTGCGCAGGAAGCCGCGGGGGTCGTAGGTGACGACGGTGAAGTGCTCGGCCAGCAGCGGGGTGATGGTCGCGAATCCCCTGCTGCCCATCGGCGCACCGACCAGCAGGAGCAACGGGCCCGTTCCGCCGGTCTCGTAGCAGATGCGTGCGCCCGGCACGTCCAGTGTGCGGGCGGTCGGTTCGGTGGTCGTCGCCATGTCCGGCTCGTCCTCTCTCTGGTTCTCGTGGTCTGGATCCCCGCCGGCTCGGGCGGGGGCGGCGGGCCGGCCCGGGCTCAGGCCCACTGCAGCCGGAGCGGGAGCCGCTTCGGGCCGAAGATCCCGCGCGAGTCGTGGAACTCGACGTCCGGGCCGGCCGAGAACCCGCTCCACCGGTCGAGCATCATCTCCAGCGCGATCCGGGCCTCCAGGCGCGCGAGCGGAGCGCCCACGCAGAAGTGGATCCCGTGCCCGAAGCTCAGGTGCGGGTTGGGTGACCGGCGGAAGTCGAAGCGGTCCGGGTCGGCGAACCGGCGTTCGTCCCGGTTGGCCGAGGACAGCCAGGTGACGACGATCCGGCCCGCCGGCACGGTGTGCCCGCCGATCCGGACGTCCTTGCTGGTCCTCCGCGTCATGGGGGCGAGCGGCGCGCGGTGGCGCAGCACCTCCTCGATCGCGGTGGGCAGCCCGCCCGGGTCCGCGCGCAGGGCCCGGACGGCCTCGGGGTGTTCGGACAGGGACAGCACCGCGTTGCCGAGCAGCACGGTGGTGGTGATGTGGCCGGCGAGCAGCAGCAGACTGACGAAGCCCACCATCTCCTCGTCCTCCAGCCGCTGTCCGTCCACCTCCGCGGCCGCGAGCGCGCTGATCAGGTCGTCCTGGGGCCGGGCGCGCCGGGAGCGGATGTGCTCCAGGCAGTAGGGGTTCATCTCGCGCATGACCGCCGCCATGGACTGCACGCGCTGCTCGTTCGGGATGAGGCCGCCGGTCTGCCCGTCCGGCGACACGAGGGCCTCCGCCCACCGCCGGAAGGTCTTCCGGTCCTCGGCCGGGATGCCCAGGAGCTCGGTGATGACGATGACGGGCAGCGGGTAGGCGAGGTCCGAGACCAGTTCGATCCGGTCGGATCCCCGCATGTCGTCCAGCAGCCCGGCGGTGATCTCGGCGATGCGGGGTTCCAGCCGGGCCACCACGCGCGGGGTGAACGCCTTGCCGACCAGGGCGCGCAGCTTGCGGTGGTCGGGCGGGTCCTTGCGGATGAGGTTGCCCCGGGAGAAGAGGTCGACGTCCTCCTGGGAGGGGGTGAGATCGCTGAAGTCCGAGGAGAAGGTGACCGGGTCGGCCAGGATCTGCTCCGCGTCGGCGTACCGGAAGACGTGCCAGACGCCGGCCGCCTCGTCGTGGCTGACGGGCTCTTCCTCCCTCATCCGCCGGAACCAGGCCAGGACGGTCTCTGCGTCGCCGGACTGGTCGGCCAGCCCGGCCCTGTGTGCGGCTGCGGTCATCGCGGTATTCCCCTCGTTCGGTCGGCACGGTGGTCCCGGCCGGTCGCCGGCCAGGCGGAGAACTCCCGGAGGCCGTAGAGCAGCGGTACGCCCGGCCGGACGTCCACCGCCGCCACCTCGCCGAGGACGACCGTGTGGTCACCGACGTCGAACAGCGAGGAGACGGCGCATTCGGCGACCGCGAAGGCGTCCTCGACCAGCCGTGGAAGGCGCGCCGCCCCGGTCGGGCGCCAGCTGACGTGGGCGAAGCGGTCCTCCACCGGGGAGGCGAAGACCTCCGCGGTACGGCGCGCCCGCGCGTGCAGCAGGTTCACGGCGAACCGGCCCCCGGACCTGATCGCGTCGAGGGTGCTGCCGTGGGTCTTGAGACTGACGAGCAGGGTCGGCGGATCGAGGCTCACGCTGCTGAGCGAGGAACAGGTGACGCCGCGGGGCGAGCCGTCCCGGCCGGTGCTCGTCACGACCGTCACTCCGGTGGGGAACGAGCTCATCAGCGACCGGAAGCCGGCGCCGTCCACGTGGCACCGGTCGGCGGCGCGCGCCGGCTCGGAGCCGGGGGCGGCGGTGGGAAGGGGTTTCACTCCGGCCGTCCGGCCACGGACTCGGCGAGGGAGAGGAGCGAACTGAAGGCGGAGGGGGGCCGGTCCGCGTCCCATGCGACACGGAACTCGTTCTCCAGACGGTCCAGGAGGATCGTGAGGGTGAGCGAGTCGACGCCGAGGCTCAGCAGCGAGGCGTCGCGGGGGACCGGCGTACCGTCGGGGAGGTCGTCCCAGACCTCCGCCAGGAGGGCTTCGAGTCGGGTGAGGACGTGTTCCAGCTCGGTGCTCGCCATGCTCACTCTCCCTGCGTCGGCCGGGCGGTCCCAGCGGTCGGTGCGGCGCCGTCGGCCACGGCGGCGCGAAGGCTGCGCCGGTCGGTCTTCCCGGCGCTGTTGCGCGGCAGCTCCGGCAGGGTCAGGAACTCCACCGGCCGCTTGTAGCGCGCCAGTTGCCGACGGGCGAGGTCACGCAGTTCGCCGGCCAGCCCCGGATCCGGGCCGTCGGCCACCACGCAGGCGTACGGGAGCTCGCCCCAGTCCTCGCTCGGCACTCCGACGACGCACACCTCGCGCACGGCCGGATGGCTGAGAAGGACCTGTTCGACCTCGGCGGGGTAGACCTTCTGCCCGCCGCGGACGATGACGTCCTTGACCCGGCCGGTGAGGTGGATGTAGCCCTGCTCGTCCACCGTCCCCAGATCCCCCGTGCGCACCCAGCCGTCGCGCAGGGCGTCCTCGGTCGCCGCGGTGTCCGCCCAGTAGCCCCGCATGACGGCCGGGCTGCGCACCCAGAGTTCGCCGATCCGTCCGGTGGGGGAGGGGTGTTCCCGGTCGTCACGGCTCCGGACGGCCGTGCCCGCGGTCGCGCGGCCGATCGACGCGGCCCGGCCCCGGGCTTCTCCCGGTGCGTAGTCGTGGTCCTCGGGCGGCAGGGTCACCACCGGGCCGCCGGCTTCGGTCAGGCCGTACAGCTGACGGAACCCGCATCCGAGCGCCTTCCGGGCTTCGAGGAGCAGGGGGCGCGGCATCGGCGCCGCACCGTAGATGACCTCCCGGAGGCCGGCCGTCCGTTCCGGCGCGAACCCCTTGGCCCTGAGCAGGAACCTGAGCATGTCCGGGACCAGGAACAGGTGGGTCACCCCGTTCCGGTGGATCGTGGCGAGGCACTCCTGCGGGCTGAACATGCGCATCAGTGCCACCGTCGCGCCGGCGGCGAGGTAGATCAGCGGGATCACCATCGCCCCGTGGGAAAGCGGTCCGCAGTGCAGGAAGACGGTCTCGCGGTCCGTCGGGACGTCGGCCAGGTAGCCCAGCGCCACGGAGCGCAGCGAACGGTGGTCCACGCAGACGCCCTTGGGCCGGCCGGTCGTCGCCGACGTCTGCAGGATGAACATCAACGCGTCGTCGGGAACCTCGCCTTCGGGCAGGTCGGGTGCGCGGGAGACGGCCTGCCGGTACTCCTCGCTCTCGTACCGCAGCACGGGAAGGCCGTGGCCGAGATCCGCCGTACCGGGCAGCCCCTCCTCACCGATGACGGCCGAGGCTTCGAACCTCCGCACCGCGGAGGCCACTTCCCCGGCCACCGCCCCGTAGTGGAGCGGAACCGCGGCCGCCCCGATCTTCCCGAGGGCGAAGTAGGTCTCCAGCACCTCCAGGCGGTTGTGCGAGACGACCACGACCCGGTCGCCGAGACCGATGCCCAGGCCGAGGAGAGCCGTGGCCAGAGCGTCGGTCCGGCGGTCCAGCTCGGCATAGGTGCATTGCCTCTCGCCGTCGAGGACTGCGATCCGCTCGCCCCGGCGCTGCCGGCCCCTCTCCAGTAGTTGAGCCATCCATGACATGGACGAACACCTCCCCCGTCTCTCGGTATTCCTGGTCTCCTGATCGGCAACAGGCACATTGCCGGGACAGGGGTGGGGCCAACAACCCTCACTTTGCTGGGGTACCCGATCGGGCATTCGTCTGCTAACGGATCGAGTTCGCGCGCACGGGCAGACGGCGGGGCCTCGCCGGCGCAACGGAAAATGAGTTGCGAATGGCGGGGAGTCGTGAGTCATTCGCATTCGCGTTCAGGCGGGCCCGGAGGCGGGCGGATTATAGCGAGCCCTGGAGTGTTTGGGTACCCTCCAAAATGAGGGTTGTTACGCCGAGGGTCCCTCGGCGATGTTTCTATTGATACAGAAGCGGTACAAGCGCGAGATGTTGCGGCGGGTCGGCTCCCCGACCGCGCCCTCATCGCTGCTTCGGTGCCGCAGAGTTGCAATCGTACGGGGGTAGTGAGATGGCATCTGATATTCCGAAACAGGGCGCTCCCGGTTTCCCGTGGACCCATTCGCCACCCCCGGGTCGACCTCGAGTCTGAGACGTCGCCGGCCTCCGGTCATTTACCTCTTCACCCGTCCACCGGTATTCCCTGTCACCTGTGCCGCGCGGTGTACGACACCGTGGGCCGCTTCGGCGCGCGCTCCGTCGCGAACGCGTGCAGATCGGAATTCAGACTATGGACCACATTGCCGATTACCCGAGCTCGGCCGACCACGCGGGGGAAGTCCCGCAAGAGCTGGAACGGTTACGGCGGGCGGATCCGGTTTCCCGGATCCGCCTACCCGACGGGCGGACCGCCTGGCTCGTGACCCGCCACGACGACGTGCGGACGGTCCTCTCCGGGGCGGGCTTCACCCGCGACCTGTCGGGCGCTGCCGGTACCGCGCAGCCGGCCGACGGCGCACGCCCCATGCGAACGGTGAACATGGACGGCCGTCCGCACCTCGAACTCCGCCGTCTGGTCTCGAAGGCCTTCGGGGTCCGGCAGATCGACGCGCTGCGCCCGCGCGTGGCGGACCTGACGGACGGTCTGCTGGACGCCCTGGAGAAGGACGGCCCGCCCGCGGACCTGGTCCGCCACGTCTCCGCCCCGCTGCCCGCCGTCGTCATCTGCGAACTGCTGGGGTTCCCGGTCGCCGACCACGAGGTACTCGGCCGCTGGTGCGACCGGATCACCACGGTGGGCGCCGGTGGTGTGGACCAGGAGGCGTGGCGTGAGCTCAGCGCCTACGTGACCCGCGCGGCCGACGCGAAGCGCTCCGCGCTCGCGCAGGGGGCCCCGCCGGACGAGGACGTGCTGAGCACGCTGGTCCGCGCCCACGACGAGGAGGGGGCGCTCACCCGGGAGGAACTCGTCACGCTGGTCGTCGTGGTGCTCGCGGGCGGGCTGGAGACGACCCGGACCGCGATCAGTGCCGGACTGCTCCGCCTCTTCCGCCACCCCGATCAGCTGGCGAGACTGCGCGACGACCCCGGGCTGCTGGACCCGGCGATCGAGGAACTGCTCCGCCACCAGCCGGTCATCGACCTGAACCGGGTCCAGGTGGCGACCGAGGACGTCCGGCTGGGCGGCCGCCTCGTGCGCGCCGGTGAACTCGTCCAGGTCTCCGTCAACGCCGCCAACCGCGACGACGAGGTCTTCCCCGATGCCGCGCGGTTCGATGTGGCGCGCCGGCCCAACCCGCATCTCGCCTTCGGCCACGGAGCCCACCACTGCCTCGGCGCCGCCCTGGCGAGAGTCGAGATGAGAGCCGTGTTCGAGGCGATCCTCCGGCGCTTCCCTGACATGCACCTGGCGGTGGCCCCGGAGAGCCTGCGCTGGCGCGGCGGCCACGTCACCTTGGGACTGACGGCGCTGCCCGTCGCCTGGTGAACCCGCCCGCCGCCCGGCGGGGCCCGCACGTCACCGCATGAGGCCCGCACCTCACCGCATGAGGCGTGCCCGTCGCCGGTGAGGGCTCCCGTTCCCGGTGAGGGGTCGCCCCGTTGTGGCCTCCCCTCCCGTCCGTCCTCGTCTGTCACGGCCAGGAAGGAAACCTACACATGCTTGTCTGTCGATATATCGATGAGGGGCGGCCCCGTTACGGCCGCCTGGAACACCGTGGAGACGGCAGCCACGTCGTTCCCGTCGCGTACGACCCGGAGGCCGGCCGCTGGGTGGAGGCCGACGGCCCGGCCCGCCCGCTCCCGGAGCTCACCCTCCTGCCGCCCGCCGAGCCGAGCAAGATCGCCTGCGTCGCGCTCAACCGGGCTCCCGAAGGGCACGTGCCCGACGGCAGCGGGCGTCCGGCCGGCGCCGCCTCGTGCGCGGTCGTCCTCAAGCCGCCCTCCTCGCTGACCGGCTCCGGCGACACCGTCGTCCATCCGGGAAGCGCCTGGGAGCTGACGTACGAGGCCGAGCTGGCCGTCGTGATCGGGGTGCGCTGCACGCGGGTCCGGCCCGGGGACGCGGCCCGCGTGGTCGCGGGGTACACCTGCGCCAACGACCTCACGGCCTACGCGCTGCCCGCCGAGGACGTACCCGGCGGGGCCGCGAGGACGCCGTACCCGCCCGTGTGGGCGAAGCACTTCGACGGGTTCACGCCCCTCGGCCCCTGGCTGGCCACGGACCTGGACCCGGCGGACGCGGAGATCACTTGCGCGGTGGACGGCGAGACCGTCCGGCGCGCGACGACCCGCGGCCTGCTCGTCCCCGTCCACGAGGTGATCGCCGCGGTCACCGAGCACATGACGCTGTTGCCCGGAGACGTGATCCTCACCGGGACACCGGCGGGGTCGGGTCCGCTGTCGCCCGGCAACCGGGTCGAGGTGTCCATCGCGGGCATCGGCACCCTCACCACCACCATCGGCAAGCCGGAAGAAAGGCAGTGCGAGGGATGACGACCGTCAACAACATGACCCGCCCGGGGGAGTCGGGGCTGTCCGGCCTGACCTCCTTCCTGGCCGGCGGCGACCTGCTGCAACGCGAGCTGACCGCCATCTGGGGTGGACGCCGCGACCCCCTCGGCGCCATCGCGGAGCACGCCCTCGTCCCGGCCGGGAAACTGCTCCGGCCCCTCCTGGTGCTCGAGTCGGCCCGGTGCGTGGGCGGGGCCCCGGAAGAACTGACCGAACTGGCCCTCGCGATCGAGTACTTGCACGTCGCCACCCTGATCCACGACGACATCATCGACGAGGACGACATCCGGCGCGGGCGCCCGTCCGTCCAGGCGGCCTTCGGCGTTCCCGACGCCATCGTGGCCGGGGACGGTCTGATCCTGGAGACCTTCGCCGCCCTCACCGGTGCCCGGCCCGCGGGCGTCTCCGACGCCGACATCGTGGCGGTCACCTCCATCATGGCGTCGGCCGGCGTGGGGGTGTGCCGCGGACAGCTGCTGGAGTCCGAGTTCGTCGGCGACCTGAACTGCGGCGTGGAGCAGTACCTGACGATGGCCCAGCTGAAGACCGGGGCGCTCTTCGAGGCGGCCTGCCGGATCGGTGCGGTGCTCGGCACCGGCCGCCAGGACTGGATCGACGCCCTGGGCACCTTCGGCATGCGACTGGGGACCGCGTTCCAGGTCCGGGACGACCTCCTGGCCTTCGACGGCTCCTCGGCGCTCATCGGCAAGCCGCGGGAGAGCGACCTGCAGAACCGGCGGCCCACCCTGCCGATCCTGCTGAGCTACCAGCGCGCCTCGTCCGGCGAACGCTGGGAGCTGGAACGGGCGTTCCGCGAGGACTGCGCGAGCGAGGAGTCCTTCGCCGTGGTCGGCAAGATCGTCGAGAGCACCGGAGGCCGCGAGGCGGCGCAGCAGTTCGCCGCGGACCTGATCGCCGACGCCAAGGACTGCCTCACGAGACTGCCGGCCGGCGAGAGCACCGACACGCTCGCCCAGATCGCGGACTACTCGTCCGGGCGCGCGTTCTGACGTGGCCGGCACTCCGCTCGGCCGGACGCTCGGCGCGCACCTGCACACCTGGCGGCCCTACACGCTCTGGTACCCCGGTCTCGTCGGGCTGGCCGGCGCCACCCTGACCGCCGCCCCGCACCCCACCCCGCTCTCGGCCGCGCGGATGCTGGTCGCCTGGCTGGTCCCCACCGCGGTCTGGACCGCCGCCCACTACCTGGGCGACTACCTCGACCGGGACCTCGACGCCATCGACAAGCCGCAGCGGCCGATCCCCTCCGGCCGGATGCGACCCTCGACGGCGCTCGCCTGCGGCGCCGCCCTGGCCGCGGCGGCCACCGTCGTCGCGGTGGTCCTCAACTGGCGCACGATCCTGCTCCTGGTGGCCGGAATCGGCGGGGCGCTCGCGTACAACGGCCTCTTCAAGGCCCGCGGGATCTGGGGCAACATCGTCCGCGGCGCCCTCACCGGCGCGGCGTTCCTCTTCGGCACGATGACCGCCGCACCGTTTCCGCCGGCCGGACTGCTGCTGTTCGCCGCGGTGTTCTGGGCGCACGACGCCGCCTCGAACCTCGTCGGCACCCTGCGCGACGTCGCCGGGGACCGCGAGGGCGGATACGCCACCTTCGCCGTGCGCCACGGCCTGCGTACGGCGGCCCGTACGGCGGCGGTCCTCTACGGCGCGGCCGTCGCGGCCGCGCTCGCGGGGGCAGCGGTGGTACCGGGCCGGCAGACCGGCTACCTCCTGCTGGTGCTGCTCGCCGCGATCGTCGGATGCGGGGCCTTCCGGCTGCTCTTCGTCCCCGGCCGGGCCCTCACCCCGCGCGTCGCCCTCAGCTCCCACGAGGTGCTGGTCGCCGAGCGCCTCGTCCTCGCGGACGCCCTGCTCGTGCCGGGCCTCGGGCTGCCCGCGGCACTCGGAATCCTCGCCGTGGCACTGGTACTGACCATCGGCACCCAGCGCACGATGCGTTCCCGGCACGAGTTCGCACCGGGCGACCGCGCACCGTCCGCCCCATGAACCGACCGCCCCCTGGCGGGGAGAAGGAGAACGCATTCCGTGTGCTCAGCTCTGGACAGTCGCGTCGAGGCGTCGATCACGCAGGCCGCCGAGACCATGTTCGCCCTCCAGCGTCCCGACGGCTCCTGGCCCAACCGGCGGCCCGCCGCCGTGCTGGGGACGGCCGGCGCGGTGGCCGCCCTCCACATCGCCGACCGCGAACGCTCGCGTGATCTCGTCGGCCGCGGAGCGGGGTGGCTGCTGGCCGCCCGGAACGCCGACGGCGGCTGGGGCGGAGTCGCCGGCGCCCCCACCCAGCTCGTCCCCACCGTGATCGCGGCGGCCAGCCTGCACCTGCTGGATCCGGCCGGACACCGGGAGCCCGTACGCCGCGCCCTGGACCTGGTGCGCGCGCACGGCGGGGTGGAGTCGCTCGCCGACCCCGGCATCGCCCACCTGGCGAGGACGTTCCTCGCCCTCGCGGGCCTCGGGGACATCAAGGACTCGCGGCGCATCCCGCTGGAGCTCCTCCTGCTGCCACCACGGCTGTGGCGCGGCAGGCTCTCCTTCCGGGTGGCGCCGTTCGTCGCGATGGCGTTCCTCCAGGCGCGCCTCGCCCCGTCCGCCGGGCCCGGCCGCCTCCTCCACCGATCCGCCCGGCGGGCCGGGCTCCGCACGCTCGGCCGGGTGGAAGCGGGCGAGAACGAGCGCGGCGGCTACGGCGGGGACAACTGGCTGGTCGCCCTGGTGTGCCTCGGTCTCACCAGCACCGGGGCCCCGGCCGCGATGACCGCGGACACGGTCGACTACCTCCGCTCCCACGTACAGGCGGACGGCTCCTGGCACATCATGCAGGGCCTCGACCTGATCGGCGGCTCCTTCGTGGCCCGCGGCCTGGCCCAGGCCGGCTACGCCCGCGACGAACGCCTGGCGCGGGCACGGCAGTGGCTGCGCGGCTGCCAACAGGACCGGGCCTTCC
Organism: Streptomyces sp. NPDC090045; assembly: GCF_044747975.1. Taxonomy (NCBI): domain Bacteria; kingdom Bacillati; phylum Actinomycetota; class Actinomycetes; order Kitasatosporales; family Streptomycetaceae; genus Streptomyces; species Streptomyces sp. NPDC090045. The sequence goes on along the minus strand of NZ_JBIVFA010000008.1, from coordinate 15,507 downwards.
CCGTGTTCGGCGCCCCGCCCGGCGGCTGGGGCTGGGAAGGCCCGCGCGGCTGGCCGAACTTCCTCGACAGCGCCACCGTACTGTCCGCCCTCCAGACCGGCGACGAGACGGAGGGCGCCGAACCACTGCGCCGCGGCCTGCGCTGGCTCCAGTCCCGGCAGGACCGTACGGGCTCGTGGGGGACCTTCGTCCCCGACACCACACTCGCCAACGACGGCCCCTGCCCCTACGTCACCGCCCAGGCCGTCGACGTGGCCCTGGCCGGCGGCGCCTCCCCGGACCACCCCGGAGTGCGCCGGGCCCTGGACTGGCTGCGCGCCCACCAGCGGCCGGACGGCACCTACGAGGCCCTGTGGTACCGGGGGCTCACGCCCGGGACCGCCATGGTGCTGGTGGCCTTCGGCCGTGCCGGACGCACCGCGGACCCGGTGGCCCGGCGCGCCCGTGACGCCCTGCTGCGGGCCCAGCTCCCCGACGGCTCCTGGGGACCTGGCGACACCGGGATCCTCGGTGACGAACCCGCGCGGGGAACCGTGGAGGAGACCGCCTGGGCCCTGCGGGCACTGCTCGCCGGCGGGGTGCCGGCCGACGACCCCCGGATCCGGAGCGCGGCCGACTGGATCCTGGCGGCGCAGCAGCCGGACGGATTGTGGCCGGCGAGCCAGGTCTGCATGCACATCCGCAACCTCGCCTACTACGTGGACGGCCTGATCGTGACCGGTCTCGCCCTGACGGCACTCGGCGGCTACCGGTCCGCGCTGGCCGCGACGGCCCCCGCGAAGGAGGAGGTGTGAGGGGCGCGGGGCAGGGGCACGTGAGGGAGACGCATGCTCCCGAGGAGGCCGGTGTCGTGATCTGCGGGGCCGGAGTGGCCGGCCTCGCGGCGGCCTGTGCCCTCGGCCGGCTGGGCGTGGACGTGCTGCTGCTGGAGAAGCAGCGGCGGCAGCCCCCGGTCGCCAAGGGCGAGGTGCTCCAGCCCGGTTCGCTGGACCTCCTGCACCGCTGGGGTGTCCTGCCGGCGCTGGAGACCCGGCGGGCGGTCCGCCTCGACCGGCTCGTCGCCCGGCGCGCCGACGGCCGCGAACTGCTCACGATGGACTTCGCGGAGCTCGACGGCGAGCGGCCCTGGATGCTCTCCCTCGACTACGCGGCGATCCTGGAATGCCTGGAGGAGTTGCTCGGCGACACCGTGCGCCGACGGCGCGGGGTGCTGGTCAACGACCTGGTCAGGGACGGTGGAGGCCGCGTCGTCGGGGTGCGGGTCACTGAGGCCGGGAACGAGCGCGAGATTCGCGCCGGTGTCGTACTGGCCGCCGACGGCCGGTCCTCACGGCTGCGCCGCCTGTCCGGGATGACCGCGGACCCGGTCGCGTACGACCACCGGCTGCTGTCCTTCGAACTCGAAGGGAAGCCGCCCGTGGACGACGAGGTCTCCGCCTACGTCACCGACCGCGGGCTGGTGATGGTCTATCCGCTGCCGGACGAGCGCATCCGGGTCTACGTCCAGGTCGCCGCGGACGAGCTGCGGAAGGCGGACCAGGCGCGACTGCAGCAGTGGTGCGAGGAACTGCTCGCCGACGTGCCCGCCCTCGCTCCCCTCGCCACGGCGCTGAAGGGCGGCCTGGACAGCCGGCAACTGCTGCCGGTCTTCCAGTTCCGGGCGCCGTCCCTGGTACGGCCGGGCATCGCGCTGATCGGCGAGGCGGCGCACGGCGTGCACCCGCTGGCGGCCCAGGGCATGAACACGGCCATCGCCGACGCCGCCGCGTTCGCCTCCCGGCTGGCCGCCGTGGACCTCACCGACCCGGCCGCGGCCGACGCCGCACTGCGCGCGTACGAGGGCGAACGCCTCGGCAGCGTCAAGGCGATCCACACCATGAGCCACAACGCCGCGCGCATGATGACCAGCACCTCGCGCGGCGGCCGGATGCTGGGCCGGCGCCTGCTCACCGGAACGTCCAGGAGCCCCCGGCTGCGCCACCTGACGACCTACAACATGTCCGGCCTCGGCATGCGTCCGCTCACCGCTGTGGACCGGCTGGTCCAGCTCGGTCTGCTGCCCGACCGAAGGGCACGGCCCGCCGGCGGGGCGGGGTGATCCGCCGCCGCGGACCGAACGAGCAGGACCCATGCAGGGGTTGGAAGACGAGTGAAAGGGTTGAAACCATGTCGAACTTACGCGGGACGGCCTTCGAAGTCCGTCCGTTGACCGCTGCCCTCGGCGCGGAGATCCACGGCCTGCGCCTGGAATCCGTCACCGACGAGGAGTTCGCCGAGCTGCGCCGTCTGCTCCTGGAGCACCTGGTGCTCTTCATCCCGGACCAGGAGGGATGGTCGCCCGAGGCGCGCACCGCCTTCGGCCGCAGACTCGGTGAACTGGAGGTCCACCCCTACCTGCCCCACCTCGACGGACATCCCGAGATCCAGATCATCGACTCGGAGCAGGACGGCAAGATCCCCATCTGGCACACCGACATGACCTATGCGCCGAACCCCCCGATCGGGTCGATCCTGCAGATCGTGCGCAGCCCCGGTGCGGGTGGCGACACGATGTGGTCGAACCAGTACCTCGCCTACGAGGCCCTCTCCGCCCCGCTGCGGGAGCTGCTCGACGGGCTCACCGCGGTCCACGCCATCCACATCCCCGGACTGGACAGCCGGGCCGAGCACCCCGTGGTCCGGGTCCACCCCGAGACGGGCCGCCGCTCTCTCTTCGTCAACCGGGCCCACACCTCGCACATCGTGCAGCTGAGCCGGAACGAGAGCGACGCGCTCCTGCAGTACCTCGCCGAGTTCTCCACCTCCCCGCAGTTCACCTGCCGGTACCGGTGGCGGCAGGGAGACGTGGCGATCTGGGACAACCGGGTCACCCAGCACTACGCCGTCGACGACTACCAGCAGCGCCGTACGGGACTGCGGGTCGTGGTGCTCGGGGACACGCCCACCGGTAACGAGGCCCGGTGGCCGCGGTACGAGCCCAAGCCGGGCGAGCGCTACGCGCCGGCCCGGATCAATGCCAAGGAGTCCTACTGACGGCGTTTGCGCGAGGGACCCGACGAACAGCTCGATCTCATATGCGCTCCTGTGCAGGCTAAAGCGAGGTGTTGAGTGACGTGTTAGGAACATCGCAACTACTCACCCCCAGGCAGACCGAGGTGGTCCGGCTCGCCGTTCTGGGCCTGACCGCGAAGGAAACCGCCCGTCGACTGGGCATTTCGAAGAACACGGTGGACGAGCACCTGCGCGACGCCCGGCTGCGGGTCGGGGCGCGCAGCAAGTCCCGGCTGATCGGGTGGGCCGTCGCCTCGGGGATCGTCCAGTTCTGACGGCCCGTTCCGAAAGGGCCCGCGCGACGCAAGGGGCGGTGGCCCGGTTGAGCATCAGCCGGGCCACCGCCCTCACCCGTCCGCCGGCGCCGGCCACGGGGAGTCAGCGGCGGGCGGCGGCGGGCACGTTCGGGACGACCGGATCCCAGTCCTCCGCGGCCTCGGGGCGCCGCCGGGGAAGGAGCCGGCGCAGCAGGGGCCCGGCCATCGCCGTGGTCACCACCGCCATGACCACCATCAGCGAGTACAGGTCCCGGTCGATGATCCCCAGACTCAGTCCCACGCTCAGCGCGACGAGTTCGGTCAGCCCGCGGGTGTTCATCAACGTGGCCAGGGCCGCGGACTGCCGGGCCGGTACGCCGTGGCCGCGCGCGGCGAGGAACGCCCCGGCGAACTTCCCGCCGACGGCCACCAGGAGGATCAGCCCCAGGTCGGCGAGAGCGCCCGGGCCGATTCCGGACAGGTCGACCGCCAGGCCGGCGGTGAGGAAGAAGACCGGCAGCAACAGGGTCTGGCTCAGCTGACCGAGCCGTTCGTGGATCCGTGCGCGCAGGGACGAGGACTGCTCGCGCGGGATGAGGGCGCCGAACAGGAAGGCTCCGAAGATGTAGTGCAGGCCCGCCCACTCCGTCGCGGCCGCGGACAGCAGCAGCCCGGCGAGGACGCACGCGAACCCGGTCGGGCCGAGGCTGCCGGCGCCGGCACCGCGCGCCGCCAGGCGCCGCAGCAGCGGCCGTACCACGAACAGCATGCCCAGGAGGTAGGGGACCACGAGCAGGAGCCGCCACTGGCCGACGCCGGCCGCGCCGCTGACGGCGGTCACACCGGCGAGCACCGACCAGGCAAGGACGTCGTCGATGGAGGCGCAGGCGAGCGCGAGGGCGCCCAGGGCCGTACGGTCCAGGCCGCGTTCGGTGAGGATCCGGGCGAGTACCGGGAACGCCGTGATCGACATCGCGATGCCCATGAAGAGGACGAACGCCACGTCGTTCGGGCTGTGGTGCTCCCGCAGGAGGTACAGGCCCAGGGCGCTGCCCAGGCCGAAGGGGAGGAGGACGGAGCTCAGGGACACGGTGACCGCGAGGGTCCCGGAGCGCCGGGCGCGGCCGAGGTCCCAGTCCAGGCCCACGGTGAACATGAAGACGGCGACCCCGACCGTGGCCAGGGCCGTGAGCTGCGGTCGGATGTCCGTCGGGAAGAGGTGGCCGGAGATCAGGTCGCCGGACAGCGTCGGCCCCAGCAGGATGCCGGCCAGGACCTCGCCGATCACCGCCGGTTGGTCGAGCCGGCGGGCCAGCGCGCCCAGCAGGCGGGCGAGCAGCACGACCGTCGCGAGCCCGATGAGCAGTTCCGTGATGTGCTGGGCTTTCATGTGACCCGTTTCTGTCGGACGGGCGGGAGCCGGGACGTGGCGGGCGGCTCTTCTGCCGCGGTGCGGGTGCGAAGGCTGCCGGCGGGCGTCCCGCCGGCCGTGCCGGAGCCGGCGGCGGGGGCCGCGGGACGCGGGCGCGCCGTTCATCAGGGCGATGCGGAAGCCCGGGTCCGCTCGGCGGTGGACGCGTCAGGGCCGGTGCCGCACCGGCACGTTCGACCGGATCCCGGAGGGCGTTGCGGGGCGGGGAGCGCCGATCGGGCGGAGAGCCGTGGCACCGGGCTCCGGGCCGTGGCGCCGGAGCTCCTGGTTCCGTGCCGCGGTCCGTCCCCGCGCGTGGCACCCGGCCCGGCGTCATGGACGCCGACCTTGGCGCGACCCGCTCGCGTCAGCGCGGAGGTGGAGATGCCCGCACGATAGTGGGCGACCGCCCACACGTCAACGCGGCCGTCCGGCCGGCTCGTTCGGCCGAGCGGTTCGGGCCGCTATGGGGCGGGCCCGGGGCCGGTCCGCGGACCCGGGTCCGAGTCGAGGGCCCCGACCGCTACGGCCGGGCGGCGCCGGCGACGACCGAGCTCACGACCTTGCGGACGTCGGCGACCTCGGGTGCGACGCCCCCGCGGCCGGCGAACAGCAGGTGGCCCGATCCGATCAGGGTGAGGGCGAGCGTGTCGACGTCGGCGTCGCTCACGAGGCGGCCCTGCTCGCGCTCGGCGGCGAGGTACGCGGCGAACATCGCGGTGGCCTCGGCCAGGACCGGAACGCCCATGGAGCCCGCCTGGTGCAGCCGGGCGCGCAGCTCGTCCCGGGCGGTGACGAGGCCGACGATCGCCACGGCGACCGACTTGAAGAGGTCCGTCAGCGCGGTGGTGAGGTTGTCCACGACCGTCCCCGTCCCGACCGAGGCCGACATGGCGGCGGCCTGGGCCTGGATCCGGCCGATGCGGTCCAGGACGAGCTCGGCGAGGAAGGCGTCGAAGTCGGCGAAGTGGCGGTGCAGGACGCCCTTGGCGCAGCCCGCCTCGGCGGTGACGGCCCGGCTGGTCAGTGCGTTCGGCCCGTGCTGGAGCAGGACTCGTTCGGCTGCGTCGAAGAGCTGCTGGGACACGTCGCGGATCGCTACCCCTGTCGGCATTCGGGCCTCCCTCGCCTTTCTCGTGGACCTCGTGCGTTTCATGCGTACCGCGCCCAGACGTTGACGAGTGGGCATCTGCCCACTACGGTGGGCGCATGCCCACTATACCCTTAAATGCCTCTACAGGCATGCCTTCGGGCTGCCCGCGGGCGGCGGCAGTGGCAGGGCGTGACGCCTATACGGTACCCGCGCCGGTTCTCGCGGCATGGCGGCAGGCGCCGGTACGGGAAGTCACCACGGAGTCCGGTCAGAAGGGCTGGCTCGTCACCGGAATGGACGAGGTCCGCACCGTGCTCTCCGACGCGCGGTTCAGCCGGGCCGAGGCGCGCCGGATCGGCGCGGTCGTCGTTCCGTCGGCGGTCCTGGCGAAACCCGGGATCAACGACCTGGACGGACCCGAACACGCCCGGATGCGCCGCCTGGTGGCCGGAGCGTTCAGCGCCCGCCGGATCCGCGCCCTCCGCCCGCGCATCGAGCAGATCGCCGACGACCTCGTCGCGCGTCTCGCCGCCGCCGGGCCCACCGCCGACCTGGTCGCCGGCCTGTGCCGCCCCCTGCCCCTCACCGTCATCTTCGAGATCCTCGGAGTCCCGCAGCAGGACCGGGAGTTGTTCAGCGGCTGGGCCGATCGCGTCATGGCCACCACCGCCTACCCGCCCGGAGAGTCCTTGAAGGCCCTCGAGGCGGTCGTCTCGTACATGACCGACCTCGTCGCGGCCAAGCGCCGCGCCCCGGACGACAGCCTGCTCCAGGAGCTCATCACGGCCCGGGACGAGGAGGACCGGCTCGGCGAGACGGAGCTCGTCCACCTCGGCTGCGGCCTGCTCATGGCCGGCAACGAGTCCACCGCCACCGAACTCGGCAAGGGGCTGGCGGCCCTGCTCGACCACCCCGACCAACTGGCGGCACTGCGCGCCGATCCCTCGCTGGTCCCCGGCGCCGTCGAGGAAGTGCTGCGGTACGCGCCGCTGAGCGCCCGCGAGAACGCCGGTCAGGTGCGGGCCACCACGTGTGACGTGGAGCTCGGGGGCGTCGTCATCCCCGCGCAGAGCGTGGTCTTCGCCAGCCTGCCGGGCGCCAACTTCGACCCGGAGGCGTTCCCCGAACCCGAGCGGTTCGAGGTGACCCGCGCGGGCGCGGCCGGACACCTCACCTTCGGCCACGGCGCGCACCGCTGCCTGGGCGCCCAACTGGCGCGGATGGAGCTGGAGGTGGCACTGCGCGCGGTGCTCGCCGCCTTCCCCGGCCTGCGGCTGGCCGTACCCGCCGGGGAACTCGCCAACGCCGAGGGCCGGCTCATCAGCGGAATGCGGGAACTCCCCGTCACCTGGTGACCGCGGCGCACGCCCTCACCCCCCATTCGACAGGAGATGAGCTCAGTGAGTGATCAGATCGCGGCAGCCGGCGCGCAGGAGGCGGGAGCGCAGGCCCCGCCGTCGAAGGAGGTGGCCGGCTTCTACAACGATCTCAGCGGCCTGCTGACCGAGTTGTTCGGCGGGAGCCTGCACGAGGGGTACTGGACTTCCCCGTCCGACCCCGCGTCGATGGCCGAGGCGTCCCGGCAGCTCACCGATCTGCTGGTGGGCAAGCTGGAGGTGAAGCCGGACGGCCGGGTCCTCGACCTGGGCTGCGGCTCGGGCGCGCCGGCCGTCCAGCTCGCTCGGTCGACGGGCGCGCAGGTCGTCGGCATCACCAACAGCGCCGTACAGATCGAGGCCGCCGTCCGCAACGCCCGGGAGGCCGGACTGGGCGACCGGGTGGAGTTCCGGTGCGCGGACGCCACCGTCCTCGACTACGCGGACCGGTCGTTCGACGCGGTCCTGATGATCGAGTCGATCTTCCACCTGCCCGATCGGCTCGGGGCGCTCCGCCAGGTCGCGCGGGTGCTCAAGCCGGGCGGACGGGTCGCGCTGACCGACCTCCTGGACCTGGACCCGGCGCCGGACCCGATGCAGCAGGCCGTGGGCGACCTGGCCGAGCACTCGCGCGAGCACGGGCACTCCCCGTTGGTGGCCAGGCCGATCCGCCTGGAGGAGTACGCGTCCCTGCTGGAACAGGCCGGGCTGGTGCCGGTCGAGCGGACCGACGTCACGGAGCACACGGTGGCCCGGACGCTCGACTGCCTCCGGCAGAAGCTCACCGACGATCACGAGGAGCTCGTGGGGAAGTACGGGAGCCAGGTCGTGCGCCAGTACGAGACCGTCCTGCCCCTCCTGGAGCGGGCCGGCTTCGGCTACGGCGTCGTGGTCGCGCAGGCCCCCGCGTAGCCGCACTCGCGTGCAGAGCGCCGAAGCCGGCTTTCTGCAGGCGGAGTTGACGAGTGGGCGCCCGCCCATTTAAAGTGGGCGCATGCCCACTAATCCTCACGGTGAAGTACATCAGCAGCGACAGGTCGCGGAGTCCTTCGGCGCGGACGCCGAACGCTACGACCGGGCCCGGCCCCGGTACCCCGAGGCCATGGTGGAGCGGATCGTCGCCGGCAGTTCCGGCAAGGACGTCCTCGACGTCGGCACCGGCACCGGCATCGCCGCCCGGCAGTTCCAGGCGATCGGCTGTCACGTGTCCGGCGTCGAACCGGATCCGCGACTCGCGGAACTCGCCGTCCAGTTCGGCCTCGCGGTGGACGTGGCGACGTTCGAAGACTGGGATCCGGCCGGCCGCCAGTACGACGCGGTGGTGGCCGCACAGGCCTGGCACTGGGTCGACCCGGTCGCGGGCGCGGCCAAGACCGCGCGGATCCTGCGCCCCGGCGGCCGCCTGGCGGCCTTCTGGAACGTCTTCCACTTCCCGGCCGAGGTGGCCGACGCGATCGCCGAGGTCTGCCAGCGGGTGATGCCCGACGCGCCGTTCGACTTCCGGGCGATGCTGACCGGAGCCATGGACGGCTACCAGGCCTTCTTCGCGAAGACCTCCGACGGGATCCGCGAGGCCGGCGGCTTCGGGGAGCCGGAACAGTGGCGCTTCGACTGGGAGTGGACCTACACCCGGGACGCCTGGCTGGACCAGATGCCCACGCTGGGGGCCTTCACCCGGCTTCCCCCGGACAAGATGGCCGAGGTGCTCGACGGCGCCGGCACCGCCATCGACGCGATGGGCGGCAGCTTCACGATGAACTACGCCACGGTGGCGATCTCCGCCGTGCGCACCGGCGCCTGACGCACCGGCACCTCAGGCACCCGCACGGTCCGTCCGCTGCGGGCGGGACGCCGGTCGGCGGCCCGGGTCCCGCGGCGGCCGGGCCGTGAGCCGGTCCGGTACCCCCGACGTCGCGACATCCGGGCCGCCGGCCGAGGGTCCGCGGGCCCGCGCCACCGCACCCCGGCCCGGATCACCCTCCTCCGAAAGGACGTCATGAGACTTCTGGTGCTGGGCGGAACGCACTTCGTGGGACGCAGCATCGTCGACGCGGCCCTGGAGCGCGGTGACGACGTCACCACCCTCAACCGCGGCAGCCGCCCCGCCGCCGACGGCATCGAGCCCCTGATCGCGGACCGGACGGATCCACCGGCACTGCGCCGGGCGATCGGCGACGGGAAGTGGGACGGGGTGATCGACACCTGGACCGGTTCCCCCCGCGTGCTGAGCGACACCTGCGCGCTGCTCGCCGACCGGGTCGGGCACTACGGCTACGTATCCAGCTGGGCGGTGTACCGGCCACCGGCTCCGCCCGGCGCCGACGAGAGCGCCGCCACCGTCGAGGGCGATCCCGACGACGAGTCCGACGCCTTCTACCCGGTGGCCAAGCGCGGCTGCGAGCTGGCCGTCCAGCGCGTCTTCGGCGAGCGCGCGCTGATCACCCGCCCCGGGCCGATGCTGGGCCCGTACGAGGACGTCGGCTCGCTGACCTGGTGGCTGCGCCGCATCCACCGCGGCGGGCGGGTGCTGGCCCCCGGCCGGCCGTCCGACCCCTTCCAGTACGTCGACGTCCGCGATCACGCCCCCTGGATGCTGGACGCCGTCGAGCGCGGTACCGGCGGAGCCTTCAACACCGTGTGCGCCCGCGGCCGCCACACGATGGGCGATCTCCTGGAGACGATGCGCGAGGTGACCGGCTCCGACGCGGAACTGGTCTGGGTCCCCGACGAGGAGCTCCTGGCCGCCGGGATCCGCCCCTATCTCGACCTCCCGCTGTGGCTGCCCGCCGCGATGCGCGGAGGCATCAACGACGTCGACGTCTCCGCCGCCCACGGCGCGGGGCTCGACACCAGCCGACCGCTCCGGGACACCCTGGCCGATTCCTGGTCCTGGCTGGAGCGGGAGGGCGAGCCGCCGTGGCAGGCGGGGGTCGCCCGCGGGCTGGATCCCGCCGCCGAGCAGCGCGTGCTCGACCGCTTCGGCGGGGAGGGACGATGACGCGCCGCGCCGATGCCCCGGCGGAGCCCCTCTCGCAGCAGGAGGCGGAGGACGGCTTCTACAACGACACGAGCGAGTTCCTCGCCGAACTGTCGGGCGGAAGCCTCCACATGGGCTACTGGGACGCGCCCTCCGACCGCGCGACGATGGCCGAGGCCTCCCGCCGTCTCACCGATCTCATGGCCGAACGGATCAAGGCCGGCCCCGGGGCCCGGGTCCTCGACATCGGCTGCGGCACGGGCGCGCCGGCCGTCCAGCTCGCACGGTCGACGGGCGCCTCGGTCGTCGGCATCACCAACAGCCCGGTACAGGCACGTCTGGCCACGCGGTACGCCGAAGAGAACGGAGCGGCCGACCGGGTGAGCTTCCGGTGCGAGGACGCCGTGCACCTCGGCTTCGCACCGGAGTCGTTCGACGCGGTCTGGCTCTTCGAGTCGATCATGGCCATGCCGGACCGGCTCGCCGTGCTCCGGCAGGCGGCAGCCGTCCTCAGACCCGGCGGACGCCTCGCCCTCACCGACTTCCTGGACCGCACCGCGCCCGGTGACGGCGCCCCGCGTGCCGAGGCGGCGCCGCAGTACGCGGTCCTGGCCGGCAAGCTGATGGCACTGCGGGACTATCCGGCGCTGCTCGAAGAGGCGGGCCTGGTCCCCGTGGAGATCACCGACGTGAGCGACCGTACGGTGGCCCGGACCATGGCCTCCATGCGGCAGAGACTGGTGGACGACCGCGCCTCGCTCACCCGGCGCTTCGGCGCCCAGGTCGTCGACCAGTTCGACGGCATCGTCCTGCGCCTGGAGGCGGCCGGATTCGGCTACGGCATGGTCGTCGCCGAGCGCCCCGGCCTTCCGTAGCGGCCCACCCGGCCGGAACGGCCGCCGCGACGGACCCAGCCGGCCCGCATCCGCCCCCTCAAGGGAGCGATGCGGGCCGGCTCGTCGCTGCGGTTGCTGCGGCGACGGCACGGCCGAAGCCGCCGCCTTCCGTCACGGGCTTACGAAGGAGACCTCGGGATGGGCCGGTGAGGGCCGGTCGAGCAGCGGGCTCGGGACGCCGCGCAGCTGGAGGTCGAGGAAGGAACCGACGTAGCTCCGGGTGATCGCCGTGGCGCGCTCGCCGCCCACGGTTCCGAACAGGGCCGGCGCCAGGACGGGCGGGATCGTCCCCGTCAGGTCGATGTGCTCGTACAGCCAGTGGGCGTCGCTGAAGGACATGTGGCCGGCGGTGGGGACGCTCAGCCAGCGCTTCCATCCGGCGAGGGCGGACCAGCGGTCGACCCAGTTGGCGGCGGGGGTTCCGCCGGCCGTCGGCCACTGGGCCCCCATCAGCAAGACCGGCCGCGTCACCGGCTGCGCGGGCGGCGGCGTGAAGAAGGTGCCGTCCATGGTGGCGGCGGCGTCGACGCGCGCGTCCTCGCCCAGGACCTCGACGGCGCTGGTCCCGCCGATGGCATGGCCGACGACGGCGATGCGCGAACAGTCGACGGGCAGGCCGGAGGAGGGGCTGGTCAGCCGGTCGAGCAGGAAGCGGATGTCCTTCACCCGGCTGCGCACCACCTCGGGACCACCCTGGCCGGTGCAGTTCAGACAGGGCTCCAGCCGGCCCCCGGGGAACTCCACGACCGCCTCGTACGTGTGGTCCAGTGAGGCGACCACGTAGCCCCGGGAGGCGAGGTCCTCGGCCAGCCCGGTCAGGGAGGCGCGGCTCATCCCGAAGCCGGGGGACAGGACGACCAGCGGTCTGCGGCCGGGAAGGGAGACCGCGTCGGTGGTGGAGTGGGTGCGCACGGTGCCGAGTTCGGCCGTGCCGAACGCCGCGGTGGACAACTGCGCGGACATGAAGGGGGTCTCGCGGGCCGAGGGGAAGAGCGCCGGGTACCAGACGGTGGTCATCAGCTCGCGGAAGGCCGTGCCGGGCTTCCACGGGTCGGGCCGTGACGTGTCCGTCAGGTGCAGCGTCCGGGCGCCGACCAGGTACCGGCCCGTCGGCGCGGGAAGCTCGGGAGAGCCGGAGGCCGTCCCCGCGGCGGGCGGGCCGGAGGCGGCGGCGGAGGACGGCGTTGCCACGGTCACCAGCACACCGAAGAGGGCAACCAGCGTGGCAACAAGGCGTATTAATCGTTGCGACATGGCCTCACGCTACAACGCGGGCCCCCGGCCGGCCGCCCCGATTTTTGGGGGTATGCGGGCGTGTTCGCAGGGCTGCGGAACGTGGCCGGCGGGGGCTCACGCGGTGGGCGTACCGCCTCCCCGGCGCACCTCCACGGGCAGGGCGAAGGTCACGTTCTCCTCGACCGGGCTGACCCGCACCGTCTCGCGGTACCCCTGCTCCGCAAGCCAGTCGAGCACCTCGGTGATCAGCACCTCCGGTGCCGAGGCGCCGCTGGTCAGGCCGACCGTCGACACGCCGGCGAGCCAGGCGGGATCGATGTCCCGGAAACCGTCGACGAGCCGGGCCGCGGGGGCGCCCGCGGCGAGGGCGGTCTCGACCAGGCGGACCGAGTTCGACGAGTTGGGGGAGCCGACGACCAGGACGAGGTCGCTGTCGCCGGCGATGGCGCGGACGGCCTGCTGCCGGTTCTGCGTCGCGTAGCAGATGTCGCCGCTCGGTGGTGCGACGATCTGCGGGAACCGCCGGCTCAGCAACTGCGCCGTCGCCGTCGTCTCGTCCACGGACAGGGTGGTCTGGGAGAGCCAGGCCACCTTCGCCGGATCGCGCACCTCCACCCGGGCCACGTCGTCCGCCCCGCCGACCAGCTGCATGCGGCCGGGCGCCTCGCCGAGGGTGCCGACCACCTCCTCGTGGCCCTCGTGCCCGATGAGCAGGATGTCGTAGCCGTCGTCGGCGAACCGCCGGGCCTCGTGGTGCACCTTCGCGACCAGCGGGCAGGTCGCGTCGATCGCGCGGAGGTTGCGGGAGGCGGCCTCGCTGCGCACCCCGGGGGCCACCCCGTGCGCCGAGAAGATCACCACGGCGCCCTCGGGCACCTCGTCCGTCTCCTCGACGAACACCGCACCCTTGTCCTCCAGGTCTTTCACGACGAAGGAGTTGTGGACGATCTGCTTCCTGACGTACACGGGCCGGCCGTGGATCTCCAGGGCCCGCTCGACGGTCGCGACCGCACGGTCGACGCCCGCGCAGCTGCCGTGCGGAGAAGCGAGCAGGACGCGGCGTCGCGGTGCCGGGGCCGTCGCGGGGGTGGGGGTGGGATCCGGCGCCGGCCGGTTCGTGGTCACGATGTCTTTCCTCCGCTGTGCTCGAGGGCCGGGCGGCCGGCCCGTACCAGGGCCGCGGCCCGGCGGGCGATGTCGGGGCCGGTCAGTCCGATCCCGGCCGTGATCTGCTCCCGGCTCGCGTGGTCCAGGAACTGCTGCGGTATGCCGATGTCGCGCAGCGGCAGGTCCACGTCGGCGTCGCGCAGGGCCTGGGCGATCGCCGAACCGACGCCGCCGGCCCGGCCGTTGTCCTCCACCGTGACGACGACCCGGTGGTGCGCGGCAAGTCCGGGCAGGGCGGGGTCGACCGGCTTGACCCAGCGCGGGTCGACCACGGTGGAGGTGATGCCCTGCGCGGCCAGCAGCTCGGCGGCCTCCAGACAGGCGGGAGCCGTCGCGCCGACCGCGACCACCAGTACGTCGGCGCGGTACGGGCCGCCGCCCGGCTCCGCCTCGCCGCGCAGGACGTCCATGCCGCCGACCCTGCCCAGCGAGGGCACCGCGGGCCCGACCGCGCCCTTGGGGTAGCGGACCACGGTGGGCGCGTCGGCGACCTCGGCGGCCTCGCGCAGCTGGGCGCGGAGCTGATCGGCGTCGCGCGGGGCGGCGAGCCGCAGACCGGGGACGACCTGCAGGATCGACATGTCCCACATGCCGTTGTGCGAGGCGCCGTCGGCGCCGGTGACGCCCGCGCGGTCGAGTACGAAGGTGACGCCGAGCCGGTGCAGGGCGACGTCCATCAGAACCTGGTCGAAGGCCCGGTTCAGGAAGGTCGCGTAGAGCGCGACGACCGGGTGCAGGCCGTTGGTGGCGAGCCCCGCGGCGGACGTTACGGCGTGCTGCTCGGCGATGCCGACGTCGAAGGTGCGCTCCGGGAAGGCCGCGGCGAACGGCGCCAGACCCACCGGGTGCAGCATCGCCGCGGTGATGCCGACGATGTCCGTGCGCTCGCGGCCGAGGGCGACCATCTCCTCGCCGAAGACCGAGGTCCAGTCCTTGCCCGCGGTCTTGACCGGCAGCCCGGTCTCCGGGTGGATCACGCCGACCGCGTGGAAGCGGTCCTCGTCGTGGCTCTCGGCGGCGTGGTAGCCGCGGCCCTTCTCGGTGAGGCAGTGCACGATCACCGGACCGCCGAAGCCGCGCGCCCTGCCGAGCGCGGACTCCAGGGCCTCGAGGTCGTGGCCGTCGACCGGGCCGATGTACTTGAGGCCGAGGTCCTCGAACAGGCCCTGCGGGGCGATGAAGTCCTTGAGCCCCTTCTTGGCTCCGTGCAGGGTTCCGAAGAGCGGGCGGCCGACCACGGGGGTGCGCTGCAGCGCTTCCTTGCCCCAGGACAGGAAGCGCTCGTACCCCTGGGAGGTCCGCAGGGCCGCGAGGTGGTTGGCGAGGCCGCCGATGGTCGGGGAGTACGAGCGCTCGTTGTCGTTGACGACGATGACCACCGGACGGTCCCTGGCGTCGGCGATGTTGTTGAGCGCCTCCCAGGCCATGCCGCCGGTGAGCGCGCCGTCACCGATGACGGCGACCACGGGACGGCCCCGATGGCCCAGGAGCTGATGGGCCTTGGCCAGGCCGTCGGCGTAGCCGAGCGCGGTGGAGGCGTGCGAGTTCTCGATCACGTCGTGTTCGGATTCGGCCCGGGACGGGTAGCCGGACAGGCCGCCCTTGGCGCGCAGCCCGGCGAAGTCCTGCCGGCCGGTGAGGAGCTTGTGCACGTAGCTCTGGTGGCCGGTGTCGAAGAGGATGCGCTCGCGCGGCGAGTCGAAGACCCGGTGCAGGGCGATCGTCAGCTCGACGACGCCGAGGTTCGGGCCGAGGTGGCCACCGGTCTTGGACACCGCCTCGACCAGGAAGCCGCGGATCTCCCCGGCCAGTGCGGAGAGTTGCGCCGTGCTGAGCCGGTCGAGGTCGCGCGGTCCCCGGATGGCAGAGAGCAATGACATGGTCCGGCCTTCGTGCCGTGGCGAGTGGGGGTCAGGGAACGAGTACGGCGGGTGCGCCGGCTTCGGCACCGTCCTTCTCCATCTGTTCGGCGATCTTCAGTGCCTCTTCGATGAGGGTTTCCACGATCTTGGATTCGGGGACGGTCTTGATGACCTCGCCCTT